>DASXHD010000049.1:0-20493 GCA_036488725.1 Polyangiaceae bacterium
GCCGTTTGCCCTCGCGCGCGCTCGATTCGAAGCACTTGCGAGCCCGTTCCGGCGGCTCCCCGAGCGGCTCGTCGGTCAGCTTGAACGTTCCCCAATGCATCGCGCAAAGCGCCTTCGCGCCGAGCATGTCGAAAGCGCGCACGGCGTCCTCCGGCCCCATGTGCTGGCCCTTCATGAACCACTCCGGATCGTATGCGCCAATCGGAAGCATCGCCCAATCGATGCCGGGAAAGCGCGCGCCGATTTCCGAAAACACGCGCTCGCTGAACGCGGTGTCGCCCGCGTGGTACGCGCGGCCCTCGCGCGAGTCGATCACGAAGCCGCCCCAGAGCCGCTTGTTGCGATCCCACGGCACCCGCATCGACCAGTGCTGCGCGGGGACCAGCGTGATCGCGAGCCCCTCGTGCTCGTGCGTCTGCCACCAGCCGAGCTCGACCACGCGCGGCAGACCGGCGTCGCGCAAGATCGATCCGACGTCGCTCGGCACGACGTAGAGCGCCTCGGGGCCGATGCGCCGGAGCGTCGGCAAATCGAGATGGTCGTAATGCGCGTGCGAGATCGTGACGACGTCGATGCGCGGCATTTTCTCGAGCGCGACGCCCGGCGGCGCTTTGCGTTTTTGCGGACCGAGGCGCTCGCTCCAGACCGGGTCGGTCACGATCATCTGACCGCAGAGGCGCAGCGCGTACGTCGCGTGACCGATCCAGGTGAGGCTCGGCGTCGGCGCGTGCAGCGCGCTGCCGTCGTTCGCGACGACCGGCGTCACGAAGCCGGTCGTGTCTTTTTTTCGGTTGAGCTGCCAGCGCAGAAGCGCGCGAAACCCCGGATCCGGAACTGTGCCGTCGAGGTTCTTGTACATCAGCTCGGCGCGTCGCCGCTCGGCGATGCGGCGGGCTTCGCCGGAATGATCTGAACGCGACGGTCCGAGCCTTCGCCGCTCGACTCGGTGCGAACGCCCGGAAAATCCTGGAGCGCCTTGTGCACGACGCGCCGATCGCGCGCGCTCATCGGGTCGAACGTGATGATCTTTCCTTCTTTGGCGACGCGCGCACCGAGCCTGCGCGCCATCTCGGCGAGCTGGTCTTCGTGCCGCGCGCGATAACCCTCGGCGTCGACCGAGACGTGCTTGCGCGCCTCGCCCGGCCGATGAATCACGCGCGTCGTCAGGTACTGAATCGCTTCGAGCACCGCGCCGCGCTTGCCGATGATGCGGCCCGCGTCCGGCCCTTCGATCTCGAAACGAATCTCGCCCTCTTCGCTCTCGCCGTCGTCCGGCGCGACGAGCACCTCGGCGGTCATTTGCATTTTCTCGACGAGGTTGCGCAAAAACGCGAGCGCGCGCTTCGACTGATCGTCGAGCTTCGTCTCGTCGGCCCCTTTGAGTTCTTCAGACACGAGCTTTGTCCTTTCCAAGCACCCTTACTTCAATTTCTTTTTTCTTCGACGGTCCGTCGTCCGTCGGACGCGGCGCGAACTTCTCGACGAGCAGCTGCTGAATGATGGCGAGCACGCTGTTGGTCAGCATGTAAACGCCGAGCGCCGCCGGAAGAAAGAGCATCATCACCATGAACACGAGCGGCATGATCCACGTCATGAGCTTCTGCTGCATCGGATCCATGCCCTGCTGCGGCACGATGCGCTGCTGCACGACCATGAAGATGCCGAGCACGAACGGAAGCGGCCCGAGCTCCGGCAAATGCCCGATGCCCGGAATGTGAATCGACCCGAAGAGCTGGTCGGGCGCCGACAGATCGGTGAACCACAGGAAATGTGTATGATACATCTCCACGGTCGTCTCGAGGGTCGTGTACATCGCCCACCAGATCGGCATTTGCACGAGCTGCGGCAGGCAACCGCCGAGCGGATTCACGCCCCGCTTTTTGTAGAGCTCCATCATGGCGAGGTTCTTCGCCTGCATGTCGCCCGCGAACTTCTTGTTGATCTCGTTGATCTCGGGCTTGAGGCGGCGCATGCCGACCATCGCCTTGATCGACTTCCACTGAAGCGGAAAGAGCAGCGACCGCAGCACGAGCGTCAGCGCGATGATCGCGAGGCCCCAGTTGTGCGTGACGTGGTCCTTCAGCCAAACGATGAGCCCGACGAGCACCTTCGCGACCGGCGAGAAAAACCCGAGGTTGATGAGGTCGCCGAGCTTCTTGTTCGGACCGCCCGCGGCCTTGAGGATGTTGCGCTCCTTCGGGCCGAAGAAGGCGATCTGCTCGTACGTCGCGCTCTCGCCCTTCTGCAGCGTCTTCTCGCCGTAATCGAGCTTCGCGTGATAAATGGCGCCGGCCTCGTCGTCGTCGCGCTTCTGGCCGCCTTCGATCCAATCCTCGGCGAGGATGCGGCACGTCGCCGGCACGCCCTGCGGCACGAGCGCGTTCGCGAAGTAGTAGTTGGAAATCGCGGCGAAGCGATCGGCGCCCGGCTCGCTGAGCCAACCTTCTTTGAAGTCGTCTTTGTTCTTGCGGAGGATCTTGTCGTCGCGTCCGCAATCGAGGTCGCTCAAGAACGGCGACACGCGCCCGAGGTGACCTTTGACGTCCGCATTCTTGTAGAATGCAAACGTTTCGATCGAGAAATCGTGCTTCTTCGCCGCGTCCGCGAGGTTCGTGATCTTCGTCTGCACCGAGAGCTCGAAGGGCCGCTCGCCGGCTTGCACGGTCTTCTCGACGCGAACCAGCTCGTCTTCGTAGGTGAACTTGCAGCCGCGGTCGCCGAGCTTGTCGAGCTTCCAGTTGAAGCGGTCGTATTTGAATTGGTCCTTCGCGTCGCCTTCGCGGAAGAGCGTGCGGAGCGGGCGCCAGCGCTCGATCGGCGACTCGGGGTTCGCGCTCGTGACCATGCGGACGTCGGCGTACTGCTCGTTCGAGAGCTTGAGGCTCACGAGCGCCGCGCCTCGCGTGGACAGCTCGGCGTCGAACCGATTGCCGCGGATGTTGCACGTCTCCTCGGGCACGAGCTTCGGCGCGGTCGTTCCCGGCGGCACCGTTTCGATCGCCGGGTCCGGCGCGAAGTCGGGCGCGTTGACGTACGTCTCGGCGGGCACCGGCTGCGGCTTCTCGGTCGAGCCGCCGTTCATCATCGGCCAGATGACCTTCCACACGAGGAGGATCACGCCGAAAATGACGAGCGTTCGTACCAGCGCGCCTTTGTCCATCAGGTGCTCGTCAGTTTCTTTCTAGGAGGAGGCGGCAAATCGAGGCCACCGGGGTGAAACGGGTGGCACTTACACAGGCGCACGGCCGAAAGCAAGCTGCCCCGTAGCGCGCCGTGGGTCTCGATGCACGTCACCGCGTAGCGCGAGCACGAAGGCTCGAAACGGCACACGTTGCCGAGAAGCGGCGAGAACGCCCGCTGATAAATGCGGATCAGGAAAACGAGAAAGCGAGCGACCACGTTGTTACGCGCGAGCAAAATGAGGCGCCGAGCTCGCCCGTGCAATCATCTTGGGCTCGGCTGGAGCACTTTTTCACATTCGGCGCGAAGTCGAGCGCCGGCGCCCGCCCATTCGGCCTGAACGTCGCCGAGGCCGAGGTCGGCCGCGCCCGCTTTGGCGATGACGACGAGGTCGACGCCCGCGGGCACGAGCTCGGGCGCGAGACGAAAGGACTCGCGACAGAGCCGTTTGATTCGGTTGCGCGCGACCGCATTGCCCGTCGTGCGCGCCGCGACGATGCCGAGACGCGAGGGCCCAGGCGACTCTCGCGCGGCGACGAGCAGCACGAAATGGCGCGTGCGCACGGCTCGCCCGGTCTTCTGGATGCGTACGAAATCCGCGCGCCGACGAACGCGGCGGTCGCGGCCGAAGCGCAAAACGCCTACTTTTTGTAGACCGTCACCGTCAGGCGATGACGACCCTTGCGCCGACGGTTCGACAGCACTTTGCGACCGCCGCGTGTCTCCATGCGGGCGCGGAAGCCGTGGGTACGGACGCGGCGAACGTTGTGGGGCTGATACGTGCGTTTCATCAGAGGGGGCGGGAACTAAGCATTTCCGCGCCAGCACGTCAAGACGCGTGCACGCGTGACCGACTGTTCGGATCGGGATAGAGTGGAATTTCCAATTGCTCGGCCATTTTCGGAGAGCGGGTGTACCCTCGGCACTGATTCGCCCTTAACCCATGCGAACCCTTTTGAAATCGGGAATGTGTGCAGCGGCGTTTGCCGCAGTGATCGGCGCCGCGAGCTCGGCCCGCGCGCAATCGGCGACCTTCTACCTCGACCGTCTGCAGATACCCGGCGCGCCGGACGACGGGATGGTGATGTGGCGGCCGGTGACTCAGCCGGACAACATTTTTTTCGGCCAGCTCGCGCTCGGCTTTCAATACGCACCGCTCCGCACGAACACGATCATTCAAGACGCGGCGACGCAAAAAGCTTCGTCGGCGAACGTCATCGACACCGAGCTCACGATTTATGGATCGGCCGGCTTCGAGCTCTTGAACCGCGTGATCCTGTCGGTGAACTTTCCGTGGAACCCGCTCCTCACGGGGCAGAACCCGAATTACCCGAGCTCGAATTTGCGGCCGGGCATTCCGACGACGATCGTCGACACGTCGGGTCCGACGGCCGACGACGTGCGGCTCGATTTGCGCGGCGTCTTTTATCGGACGCCGAATCTCCGCGGGTCGCTCGGCGGCGGCATCAGCTTGTTCGCGCCGAGCGGCACGTCGACCGCGTTCGGCGGCGACGGCTCGACGACCTTCATGCTCTCGCTCGCGGCCGAATACGATTTTCGGCGCATCGTCCTCACGTTCAACACGGCGATTCAAGTCGGCCGACCGGCGATTCAAATCAACGACCCGGCGAACGGCAACGGCCTCGGCGTGAGCGACAACTGGCGCTGGGCGCTCGGCGCGTTCATGCCCTTCAAAGAAGGCAAGTACCGCATCGGGCTCAACGTGTTCGGCGAGACCGGCATCCACGCCGACAGCCGCGTGGGCGACACGTTCGGAAGGTTGCAGAATACACCTTTGGAGTGGAACGCCGAAGGCCGGATGAAATTCGGCAAAGACAATCACTTGTGGGCGGGCGCGACCCTCGGGTCGCTGATCGTGCCCGGTTACGGCGCGCCTGATTTTCGCGCGGTCGCGTCGTTCGGCGCGTACATCCCGCTGCCCGGCTCGAACGCGACGCAGACCGACGCCGAGCGCAAGCTCGCGATGCGCGAGAAGTGGAAGAGCGAGCACGGCGAAGACTCCGACGGCGACGGCATCCCCGACGACATCGACGCGTGCCCGATGGAAAAAGGCAGCCGAGACAACGACGGTTGCCCGAAGCTCGCCGATCGCGACGGCGACGGCATCCCGGACATCTACGATCAATGCCCGGATCAGCCGGAGGACAAAGACGGCATCGACGACGGCGACGGCTGCCCCGAGACCGACGCCGACGCCGACGGCATTCCGGACACCGAGGACGCGTGCCCGAAGCAACCCGGCCCGCGCAACTCGGATCCGAAGAAGAACGGCTGCCCGACGACCTACACGTTCGAAGGAAGCGTCATCAAGTTCGTGCAGCAGGTGCACTTCGCGATCGGGTCGGCGACCATTCTGCCGGACAGCTTCAAGATCCTCCAAGACGTGGTGAACCTCATCAAGGTGAACCCGAACTTGAAGCGCATCGCGGTCGAGGGTCACACCGACAACACCGGCGCGGCCGATTTGAATCGGCGACTCTCGCAGTCGCGCGCCGAGTCGGTCATGAACTGGCTCGTCGAGCACGGCGTCGACAAGTCGCGCCTCGAGGCGCACGGCTACGGGCCGGATCGGCCGATCGACACGAACGCGACGGTCGAGGGCCGCACCAAGAACCGCCGCGTCGAGTTCAAGATCCTCGAGCAGTCGGACTCGAACCAGGTCCAGAAGAAATAGGCTCGAGCACGACGTAGCCGAACGAGCGGCGCATTTTTTGGCGACGCTCGCGCGACATGAAGCGTGCGCGCAGCGCGAAAGAGCGCGAGCTGCGGCCTGGGCATCGGTAGACGTCGTCCGAGGCGCTCGCCTTCTTCGAGGAGAAAATGAACGGCGCGTTCGCCATGGGTGATCGAAGCCGGCGGCGATAGCGGAGCACGCGCGGAGAGAAGTAGTCGGTGATCCAGCGCGAGACGTTGGGCGTCGCGGCGAGATCGTCGGTACGGCCGCGTGTCGAGGCCCGCGCCGAGCGAGAGCACGACGGAAGCACCGTGCGCGACGGCGTCTGTCAGAGCTCGTCGATGACGACGGTGCGGACCGCGAGCGACCAAGCGCCCATGCGTCCGATGCGGCCGAGCGACGCGACGATGCGACGGCCCTCGTCGCCCGCGACCTTCGACGCGAGCGGATCGCGAAAGAGCGCGTCGGGCCGCTCGGTCTCCATCGCGCGGTAACGCGCGACCATGAACGCGGTGTCGGCGACGCTCTGGATGACGGGCTGCTTCATCACGCGATACGTTAAGTCGCATGCGCGCTCGCACCATCCTTTTTACGCTTGCTTGGTCGTCCACGGCGCTCGCCGCCAACGTGCGCACGGATCGGCCGCGCATCTTGCTCGGGAACGGCTCGGGCCTCGGGACGACGCCGGCCACGTTCAAGGATCGCTGTACGAATGATGCAAACTACAAGCAACGATGTCAGGGCGCGCTGACCGCGGGCGGCGGGCAGTATCCGGCGATCAACGACGCGGCCGGGTGGATCGTGAACGGCGACGCCGCGCGCTGCACGAACGCGTACAACACGCTTCAGACGGTCGCGGCCGACACGCCCGGCCAACCCGACCCGCACTCGTTCATCTCGAACAACGGGCGCACGATGCTCCAGCTCGCGGTCGTGCGCGACTGGTGCGACGCGCAACTTTCGACCACGCAGAAATCGTGGATCGAGGGGAAAATCACCGGCTACGCCGACTGGGTGCTCGGCGGCATGAGCGGCTACGCGCTCGACGTCTTTCACGACGACATGAACAACGTGTGGAATTCGGTCGCGCTCGCCGGGCTCGCGCTCAAGGGGACGGCCCAAGACGCGAAGGCCGACACGTACCTCACGGCCGCCGACTCGCAGTGGAAGAACGTTATTTTTCCCGCGCTCGATTACGAGGGCGACTTTTGGCACGAGGGCTTCACGTACGTGCAGCCGTCGCTTGGCTCGGCGATCGTTTATGCGCTCGCGTGGTCGGTCGCGACCGACGAAAATGTGTTTCAGACGCAAAGCAACTTGTACGACGGCTACATCGACTTTCACGCATACGTGACGCGGCCCGATTACAACTTTGCATATTTCGGTGACACGACCGACAACAAACAATCGATTCAGCTCTTCACGCGGCCGCTCATCGACATGCTCACGCTCGGCACGGGCTCGACGCTCGGGCAGGCGTACTCGGACGAGATCAAGGCGAACACGCCGGGCGGGTACGACTACTCGGGCGCCGACTCGTATTTGCTCGCGCTCTTCTACGACGCCTCGAAAGACGGGGCCGCGACGCCGCGGAGCACGCTGCCGACGTCACGCTGGATGAGCAAAGGCGCGGCCGACGTCGTCGTCATGCGGTCAGGTTGGGGAAAGAACGACACGTTCGTTTATGTGTCGTGCGGTGACTATTTCGGCGCTCACCAGCACATCGAATCGGGCGAATTTCAAATTTTCAAGAATACCGAGCTGACGGGGGTGACAGGCTATTACGATAATTTCGAGACCGATCATTGGGACAATTATTATTCGCTCCACTCCGTGCACGCGAACACGATCGCGGTTTATCAGCCGGGTGAGTTTTTCCCGACGCTCCACACGATTCAAAACGGCGACACGGCGAACGTGAACGACGGCGGACAGCGGCCGCTTCGTCGCGACAAGAGCGGCACGTCGTTTCCGAGCCCGGACTTGCCGACGTACATGACGCACAAGACCGCGGCACCGTATGTCGACACCGGGGACGTGACCACGTTCGAGGAGACGAAATGCCACTCGTACGTCGCGTGCAACGTGACGAACGCTTATTCGTCGCCCGGTCACGTGATGAACGGCAACACGCCCAAGGTCGACGAGGTGTCGCGGCAGTTCGTGTACGTCGCGCCGGACGTGCTCGTCGTCTTCGATCGCGTCGACGCGCTCGACGCGAGCTACGAGAAGCGATTTTTGCTGCAGGCCCCGCCGAATCCGCAGGTCTCCGGCACGAAGTACACGCTCGTGAACGGGAGCGGGACGCTCTACGCCGAGACGGTCTTGCCCGCGACCGCGACGGCGAACGTGCTCACCAACTTCAGCGTCGAGGGGAAGAATCATCCGCCGACTGTCGCCGGCAACGAGTCGTTCGGCACCCGCATCGAGGTCGTCGCGCCGACTGGGCAGACGCGCGATTATTTTCTGCACGTGCTCGGAACGGGCGCGAGCGCGCCGACGTCGACGGTCACGCAAGACGCGACGTCGGCGACCGTGTCGATCACCGCGCCGCAGGGGAAGTACACGCTGAAATTCGCGAAGACGGGCGCGCTCGCCGGGCACCTCACGTCGATGGACTCGAGCGGCAACGTCACCTGCGAGGAGGACCTCGGCGCGCAAGCCGAGAGCCCGGACGGCGGCGCGCCCGGAAGCGACGGCGGGACGACGCCCGGAGACGACGGCGGCACTGGGCCGAGCGGCGGCGGAGGTGGTTGCAACTGCAACCAATCGGGCGACGGGGCGGGCAACGCGCTCGTCATCCTCTCGATCGCAGCGGTCCTCGGCTTCAATCGGCGCCGGCGTCGCCCGGCTTGAACGTCTTGCACGTCGCGGCGTCGTAAATCGCGCCTTCGAATGGCCCGGGGAAAATGCTTCCGGTGATGAAGTCGGCCTCGGCCTGCGTGAGCGGCGTACCGCCGGCGCAATCGCCGACGATCGAGTGCGGCGAGACGACGACGTGGAGCGTGTCGCCACGATCGTTCGAGAGCGCGTTTTTCGTTCGCGCGACGAAGAGCGCGCCGTTTCGCTCGAGCAGAAGGTACGCGTAGTTCGAGCCGACGGTCGCGCGGTATGCGGGTGACGACGCACCCGGCTGGACGTGATCCGGAACCAGCGTCTCGCGCCACCACGCCGCGTCGACCGCCGTCGAATCGCCGTAGGCGTCGTCGACCACGACGAGCGCCGGGTCGTCGCACGAGAGGAGCACGATGAGGAGGAGGAGCTTCTTCATCAGTCGAAAAAGAACGTGCCGGTGAGACGCGCCGAAAAAGGATACGCGGGCGTGAAGTCGAGACCTTCGCATCCGTAGAAGCGATTTGCGGCGGGACCTGCCGCGAGGCGCGCGTTCGCGCCGCAGGTGAATCCCGGCGGAATCGGCGCGCCGATGGCCGGGTCGTTGCGAAGACGCGAGACGGTGTCGAAGGCCGCCGAGTAAAACTGCTGGTCGAACAAGTTCTCGATGTCGAGCGCGACGTCGAAGCGACGGTGGCGATAACCGACGTGCAAGTCGAACTCGGTCCAGCCGGGCACGGTGATCACGCCGTCGTCCGAGGCGGGTCGTTCGCCGATGCCGAAGAAGCGAAGCCCGGCTCGAATCATGCCGGGTCCCAATGGGTGACGCACGGAGAGCCCGCCTGACCAAGTTTGCTTCGGCGCGAGCGCGAGCGCGCCGCCGGCGTTGCCGTGATTCACCGTGAACGCCGAGTGCGTGACCGTGACGTCGAGATCCGCGGCGAGCCACTTGGTGATCTCGAGGCGCGATTCGACCTCGAGGCCGTAGCGGTTCGTCGGATCGCTCGGCACGGTCGTGCCGTCGTCGCCGTTCCACACGGTCTCGCTCGCGAGGTCGAGCATCCAGAGCGACGCGGCGAGGTCGAAGCGCTTCCAAAAACGCGCGCGCATCCCGACCTCTTCGCCGACCGCGCGCGTGAGCGGCGTCACCGGGAGAGGGCCGAACGCGCCGCGCACGTCGTTCGAGTGAAAGCCGTGGCCGTAGTCGAGATACATCTCGAGCTCGGCGTTCTTGCGATCGAGCGCGGTGACGACGGCGGCGAGCTTCGGGCTGAGCTGCGTCGCGCCGCTCGTGCCGCTCCCGTTTCCGAGCTTGTCGGCGACCTGGAACTCGAGCGCGTCGGCGCGGCCGCCGATCGACAAACGCAGCCATTTCCAGGGCGAAATCTCTTCGTTCGCGTACGCGCCGAGCAGCGTCTCGTGAACGTCGTCCGACTTCACCGCCGAGAGCTCCTCGCGATGAAGCGTGTCCCAGAGCTCCTCGTGAATGTCGTCGCTGCGCACGTCGCCGCCGATCGTCGTATCGAATCGAACGCCGTGAAACGTGTTCACGACGCGATACGAGAGCTTGCCGCCGTAGAACGTGCGGTTGTCGACTTGCTCGATCTCGTCTCCGTTTTCGGGATCGCGTTCGTAGAGCGTGAAGTTCGAAAATAAATCGAATCGATACGTGCCCGCGTACGCGAGCGCGGAGAGCTCGCTCTTTTCGTTCGGGCGGAGCTTGTACTCGAGCGCGATCTGATGACGCGCGCTGCCGCCGCCTTCGTCCGGATCGATCGATCCGAATCGCGAGAGTCCCATGGCGACTGCGCGCTCGGGGATCTGCCCCGAGCCGTGCCAGTTTCCCTCGTAGCTCATCTCGGTCAGCTTGATCGTTTGCGTCGGCGTCGGCGCCCACGTGAGCTTGTTGAACAGTTTGAGCTTGTCCCAGTTCTCCGGGTTGTCGAACGGTCCGTTCGCGCGGCCCACGTCGAGCGCGAACGTCGCGCGCAAGTTGTCGGCGATGCGCGGGCTCGCGACGAGGAGCGCGCGATAGCTCGGCGCGCCTTGGCCCGGCGAGCCGCCGAACCCGATGCCGATCGACGAGTGCTCGAACGCGTCGCGCGACACCAAGTTGATCGCGCCGGCCGTCGCGAAGTCGCCCTGGTTCGCGAAGTACGGCCCCTTGGTCACCTGCACGTGCTCGACCACCTCGGGGATGATGAAGTTCGTGTCGGAGTAACCTTGCCCGTGCGCGTGCGACGGCATGTTGATCGGCACGCCGTCGATCGAGAACGCGATGTCGGTGCCGTGATCGGCGTCGAAGCCGCGGAGAAAATATTGATTCGCCTTGCCGCCGCCCGAGTGCTGCACGAGGACGAGGCCGGGCGTGACGCGCAAGATGTCTTGCACGCTGCCGATCGGGCGCAGTTGAAAGTCGCGGTCGCGCACCGAAAACGACGACGCCGCGCTGATCGGTCGATGCGCGAGAACGACCGTCGACTGGTCCTCCCCGGTCTGCACGACTTCGGGCTTCGGCTTCGGCTTGGGCGCGACGGGCGGCGGATGAAACTCGTAGGTGAAGTCGATCGTCGCCGGGATGGCGACGCCGTCGCGCTTGGCGGGGACGAAGACGATCTGTTTCGCCGCGGCGAGCGCGCTCTCGTCGAAGCCGCGGCCGGCGGGCTTGGTGACGCGCGCGCCGGTGACGTGGCCTTGAACGTCGACGTCGAGCTCGAGGCCGACCGACGCGTCGACGCGATCGCGCAGCGCCGCCGCCGGGTAGACCGCGTCCGGCCGCGAGACGACCGTTGGCGCCGTGAGCAGCTGCGCCGCCGCCGAGCGCGCGACTAGCGCGGCGCATGCGAAGACGGTCAGCACGTGGCGGCGCATGGTTTCGCGGAGTAGCACGATCCGACAAAATCGTGCCACCTGGCAACGCATGAAGATACGTGCGACGCGGGCCGTCGGATTTCGTAGGCTCCGCTCCATGCAAGGTCTCGTTCGCTTCGGCGTCGCCATGGAGGGCGACCTCCTCGCCGAGCTCGACAAAATCGTCGCGGCGCGCGACTCGACGCGCTCGGAGATCCTCCGCGATCTCGTGCGCGCCGAGGTCGACCGCGAAAAAACGGCGACGAGCGCCGACGCCGTCGCCGCGCTGACCATCGTCTACGACCATCACGTGCGCGATCTCACCGAGCGACTCACGCGCTTGCAGCACGAGCTCGGCGCGCAGGTGCGCTCGTCGATGCACGTGCACTTGAGCGAGGCCTACTGCCTCGAGGTCATCGTGATGCACGGGCGGGCCGACGAGCTTCGTCGCGCGGCGAACCAAATTTTGGCGACCCGCGGCGTCGTGCGCGGCGGGCTCGAGATCGTCACGGACGTCCCGCACGACCACGCGCATCCGCGCGCTCACCCACACCCCCACCGGCACCGGGCCCCCAAACGATCCGGCCGTCCGCGTCGCGCGTAAGCTCTCGGAGGCCGTGCGTGGCACGACTGGATTGCTTCGTGCTACGACCACCCCTGGCTCGCTCTTGAAACCGCTCGTCCTCGCTTTTGCCGGTGCTTTCGCGCTCCACGCGGCGGCCGCGGTGTCCATCGCCGCGCTCGGGCTTCCGCACGGGAATGGCGAGAAGCCGGCGGTCACCGGGCAGACGATCGAGATCGAGCAAGACCCGATCGTGCCGATCGTTCGCGTGCGCGAGCCGCTGCCGGTCGCGCCGACGAGCGCGGTCGCGTCGCGCGGGACGCCGCACGCGCAGCCGGTGGATGCCGCGCCGAAAGTCGCGGCGATCGCGAGCGCCGCAGCGACCGACACGGTGCCCGAGCCGGTGCCGACTGAAGCGCCGATCGCGCCGGTGCACTTCGCGATGAAGGTGTCGGCGCGCGCGGGCACGCCCGACGGAAACGCGCAGGCCGCGCCCGCGTCCGCGCAAGAAGAAGTCGTCCGCGACGAGGACGTGAGCGTGCGCGCGCATCAAGTCGGCGGCGCGCTCCCGACGTACCCGGCCGAAGCGCTCGCGCAAGGCGTCGAGCTCTCGGCGCCCATCGCGTTCGAAATCGTCGTCGACACGAGCGGCCGCGTCACCGCGACGCGCGAGCTTCGTCACGTCGGGTACGGCTTCGACGAAGCCGCGGAAGCCGCGCTCCGCAACTATCGCTTCTCACCCGCCCAGCGCGGCGGCCACGCGGTCGCCGTGCGCATGCGGTGGACCGTCGATTTTCGTCTGAACTGAAACGACGGAGCTGAACGACGGGGCATTTTTTTTGGCAACCTCGGGCTGAAGCCCGAGGCATGCGGCAGATCAGCGAAGCGTCGTGTCGATTCGCGAGCGCCTCGACGAGCGTGGCGGTAAGCCTGCCTTCGGCAGGCTCAGAAGACGCTTTTTCCTGATGTTTCTGAGCCCGCCGAAGGCGGGCTTGCTGCCGCGCTCGCAACTGCGCGGTGGACGCGCGTGGCGCACCTTTGATCTTCAGGCTGCCTCGGGCTTCAGCCCGAGGTAGCCCAAATCTCTTCATCGCCGCGCGAAGACTTCGGCGACCCAAACGCTCCCGTCCGGATCGTCCACGACGGCGACGCCGAACGAATCGTAGGACGCGTGCTCGAGGTTCGCGCGGTGCGACGGGCTCTCCCAGAGCGCGCGGTGCGCGAGCACGACGGTTTGCGCGTGCGCCACGTTTTCGCCGGCTTCGCGCGCCGGAATATTTGCATTCTGCAACCTTTCGGCCGGGTCGCCGTCGCCGACGTCGTGGCCGACGGTGTGCGCGGCCTTCATGCGCGCGGCGTGAGCGGCGGCGACCGCATCGAGGCGCGCGTCGCGAACGAGCGCGCGAACGCCGCGCGCCGAACGGAGCGCCTCGATCATCGCGGCGAGCGCGGCGCGCTCGTCGGTCACGCCGGCGGACGCAGCTTCTCCCGGCGCGGCGAGATTCGGCATCTGCGTCGGCGGATCGACGTCGGCGAAGACGCGCGCTTCGAGCACCGGCCGCGGCCCGGTCGCGACGTCGGCGACGACTTGCACCGTGAACGCGCCCGCGCGATCCGGCGCGAAGCGCGCGCGCACCATCGCGCCGTCGAACGAAGACGTGATCGTGTGAGGCTCGCCGCTCGGCCCGACGAGCACCACGTGCGCGCCGGTCGCAGGCACGAGCATCTTCGCGTCGAGCCGCAGCCACGCGCCGACGCGCGCGCGCGTCGGGAGCGGCGTCACGAGATCGGCCGTCGCGTCGAGCGCGATCGCGGCGACGATTTGCGTTCCGTCGGCCGTCCACCCCGACGCGACGCCGCATCGACGCTCGCCGACGTCGTGAAAGCTCGCGCGCCACTGCGTGATGCGACGCACCGTCGACTCGTGATCCATCGCGCGGCCGGACACGACCCACGCGCGCGGCCAAACGTGCGGCTCGCCGTTCGCGCGCTGGGCGAAGCCGAGCCCGTCGAGATCGAGGTACGGCAGATCCAAGCTCTTTCGCGCGACGAGCCTCTGCGCGACGTGACGCAAACCTTCTTCGGAGACGCCGCACGCGCGCTGAAGATCGGTCTCGCCGTCAGTGAGCGCGCTCGCCGCGACGCGCACGCCCGACTCGCTCGCCGCGGCCCACACGTATGCGGGCTCGCGCCTCGTTTGCGAATGGGCGCTTGCCGACGCGAAGACGAGAGCGGTGAAGAGCGCGCGGCGCACGCGCTCAATCTAGCGGTCGCGTCTGCGCGCGGCCAAACTTCGGCCTCTCAAAACGAAACCCACGCGGACGCCGAGCAAGAACACGACGCCCATGGCCACGAGGATCCACACGCGGCCGAACATGATTCAGTTGATCGTGAAGCTCTTGCCGACCGTCACCGCGCCGCCCGAGAACGCCGGGATGTGCGCGCCGCGGAACTTGCCGGCGACGCAGCCGCCGACCGACGTGCCCGGGAACGGACCGCCGTCGATCTCGACCGACGAAACGTGTCCGCTGGGTTGGAACGTGATCTTCGCGTGGCCGCTGCCCGTCGGGCCGCTGCCCGACTTGCACGACTGCGCGCTCGCCGCGATGCCGCCGAGGGCGCCCGCAGCCGCGCTGCGATCGAACGGAGCCGTGCCGCCGCCGCCGCCGCTCGCCGCTTCGTGCGTGCCGCCGCCGCCGCCACCCGCGCCCTGCGCCATCGCGCACTGGAGATCGCCCGGCGCGCATTTGCCGCCGCCGCCACCCGTTTGAGGAGGAGGCGTCGGAAGCGCGGCTTCGTGACCGCCGCCGCCGGTCGTGACGTGCTGCTCGTGCACCGCGCCCGGGTGCTCGTGACCGCCGCCCGCCGCGACGCCCACGCCGGGGCGCTCGGCCGTCGTCGTGCCGGCCGCAGCGACCGCGCCGCTCGGATCCGGTTGCGCGGTTCCGGTCGTGTCGGTCGAAGTCGCGGTCGGTGTCGCGGTCGTGTTGCTCGCCGCCGTCGACGCGACGCTCGAGGAGCTACCGCCGCGAAGCGCGAAGAAGAGACCGCCTGCGATGAGCACGCCCAGCACCGCGAAGCCGCCGAGGATGCCGAGCATCAACGACGTGTTGCCCTTCCTCTTCTCGCCGGTCGCGCTGAAATCGCCCATGTCGGCCGGCGCGGGCGCGAGCACCGGAGCCGCGAGCGCCGCGCTGAACGCGCCGCCGCCGCTCAAGTTCATGATGTCGTCGACTTTGCGTCCACCGCCGTCGCCCTTCGACTCCATCGAAGCCGAGAGCGCGCGAATGTCGATGAGGCCCGAGCCTTCGCCCTGCGCCATCGGTGTGTCGTTTTTCTTTTCGGGCGCGGCGGTCGTCAGGGCGGCGAGCGAGAAGAGCACGCTGTTCTCGTTGCGCGCGCCGGTGAGCTTGTCGTCTGCCGGCGGCGGAGCCGCGGCGCTGGCGGCCATCGCAGCTTCTTGCTCGCTGCCCGCTTGCGCGACGCTGCCGAACAAATCCGCGCCGCCACCTCCACGACCTCCCGCACGTCGTGCAGCGGTCGTCGCCGGAGCCGCAGCCGCAGCCGCGCCACCGCCGAAGAGCGCCGCGCCGCCGTTCTGCGGTTGCGGAGCGCCGCCCATCCCGAAGAGCGAGCTGAATCCCGCTTGCGTCGGCTGATCGTCAGCCGGCGGAGGCGCCGCCTGCGGCTCGTAACCGCCCATCGCTGCCGGTTGCGCACCACCGCCGCCCGCACACGCCGCCGAGAGCTCGGGGATCTCGCGAAGCGGCAGCCAGTCGGCCATGCCGTCCTTCCAGCAGTACGTCTCGTCGTTCACGACCGCTCCGCGATACGCCTCGACGAGCTCCGCGGTCGTCATGCTCCGCTGGTCGCCGTCTGAGACGTTGACCGTCCACGGCTCGCCGCCTTGCTGCGCGGAGTAATCGAAGGCGGCACCCGCTTGCGGCGGCTGCTGCTGCGCGGCACCCGTGTCGTACGCCTGCGTGGCGTCCTGCTCGTTACCGTTGATCACGATCGTCGCGCCACATTTCTTGCAGCGGATCTTGACGATCTTCCCGAGGACTTTCTCGTCCGCGATGGTGTACTTGGCCTGACACGACTGGCAGGAGATTTTCACGGCGATACAGTCCTTCGATCGGGTGTCAAAACGTTGGAGCGAAAAGTATAGCGACCGGGATCCCGCGGGATCAAGCCGACGACAGCAATCGATTCTACGCCATTCCGGACGCCACGATCTGAGAGAACCACGGCTGCGCTCACGATTGGGTAAGACCGTGTAAGCTGCATCAGTTCAGCAGTACGAGCGCGGTCCCGTCTTTTCCGCAGAACGTCGCTTCGCCCTCGAAACGGCCGCCGCACGTCGGGCAGATCTTGCCCTTGGGCTTGGCTCCCGGCGCGACCGTGGAATGGAAAGCCGCTTGAGGCACGAGCTCCTCACCGTCCGCGGGGCAGACTTTCGTCTGCGCGTCGTAGCCGCGATGGCAGACGGGGCAGATGTTGCCGAGCGGCGCGCCGGCGGCTCCGTGCGCCTGCAGCTTGCTCCCGTCGTGCGGACAGAACTGACTTCCCGGCGGATATTCGCGTCTGCACGAGGGGCACTCCACCGCTCCGCTCGCGGGCTTGATGACGCGCTTGGCTTTGATCTCTTCGGCGCGCTTCACGCTCTCTTCGTGCGCGCGCTGCTGCTCGGCGTGCGCTTCGGCGCGCTGACGTTGGCGCGCTTCGTACTCCTCCATGCGCTCGGCGTGTCGCTGCCCGGCCTCGCGCGCGAGACGCGTCGCTTTGCGCGAGCGCCGCCAGCCGATGAGCGCGACGAGCGCGAGCAGCGCCGTGAGCCCCGCGACGACCGCGATGAAAATGTTCCGCCGCCGCTTGCCGTTGTCCTCGGCATGCGCGCCCTCGGTGCCGAGCGATGACGACGCGATCACTGCGGTCGACGCGGCGTCGCTCTCGCCCGCCGAGTTGAGACCCGACGTCGCGAGCAAGTCGGCGTAGTGCGCGGGCGACGAAACTTCGACCGTCACCTTGGCGCTTCTTCCCGCGGCGGTCGCGACGACGACGGCGGTTCCCTCGGCCGCGTCCGGAGCGACCGTGACGACGCCCTTCGCGTCGACGGTGACGCCCGCTCCGCTCTCGACTGTCCACGCGGTCTTGGTCGCGGTGCCGCATCCGTTCGCATCGAGCACCATCGCGTTGAACGCGAACATGTCGCCGGTCTTCATCAGCTTCTTCGACGGACGCACCTCGAGACGCGCCGGCTCGCCGACCGTCGTGCAGACTTTCGCGGCCGCCGTGTGCGTCGCCGTCGGCGCGACGCTCGCAATCGGCGCCGCCTTGATCGAATCCCAGCTACGCGTCCGCTTCACGTCGGCGGTGCACTTGCCGCCCTGCAGCGTGATGTCGTAGCGGCCGGTCTCGGCCATCTCGATGTGCGTGTCGCTCGTGACCTGCACGAGCGTGTTCATCGTCGCGCGTCGCGGGTCGCCGGCGGGCGTCGCGCAGTGGGTCCTCCAGACCTTTCCGGAGGGATCGCGCGAGTGCGATTCGCGCGCGAGCGTCTGCATGTCGTCGTAACACTGGTCCGTCCTGAAGGTGCGGCCGCCGCCCGCGAGTGAGAGCTCGTCGCCCTCTTGCGTGATGTTGATCGTCTCCCCGCCGCCCGCCGAGTGCGACACTGGAGCCGGCCCACAGCCCGGCAGCCACTGCTGCACCGTGTACTCTTCCTTGAGCGGCGACTGCTTCCACTGGCCGTCGAACGGCGAGTCGGCGTGCGCCTCGACCGAGGCGAGCACGACCATCGCGAAGAGCCAGAACCGTTTCATGGATGGCGCCCATCGTAGCGCGCAAATTGACCGTTTCGGGCTCGACCGTGATAGTTTCGCGCTCGATGAAAAAGTACGGGGCGGTATCGTTCCACCTGGTCCGGCGCCTCGCGGCACCGATGGCAGGGCTCGCCGCGTTCGGACTCTTGGCGCTGACCGAGGGTCGCGCGCAGGCCGACAATCCGCTGCTCGGAAACAACGACGGCCTCGACACGCACCTGTTCCGTCCCGCGCTCGACTCGAAGGGATTCTTCGCGACGAACGGCAGCGACATCCTCGGCCACCTCGACTTCAGCATCGGGCTCGTCGTCGACTACGGACGCAACCTCTTGCGCACCGACGGGCAGTTCAACCCGCAAGGCCGCACCAACTCGCTCATCGACAACTCGTTTCAAGGAACGTTCGCGTTCAACCTCGGCCTCTTCAATCACGTCGAGGTCGGGCTCGACCTGCCGATCATCTTGATGGACGGCAGCCCGCAGTACTTCAATCAAGGTTGTCCGAACGGCGGCGTCGTCGGACAGACCGCGGGCTGCGGCGACGGTCCGTACAATGCGGGCGTCAAGAACTGGGGCTCGGCGCCGACGCCGGGCCAACCCGCGACTGCGCTCGATTCGCAGAATCTCGAGTTCCTCGCGCTCCACGCGAAGTGGCGCATCCTCCGCGTCGAACGCGGCTTCGGTCTCGCGCTCGCGCTGCAAGCCGGTGTCGCCGCGACCGACGCGTACCGCCAAGCCGGCGGCGAGCGCGGCTGGTTCTTGTGGCCGGAGCTCATCGCCGAAAAACGATTCGGCGCGACCGGCAAATTCAAAATTGGTTTGAACGCCGGCTTCCGCGCGCACGACGTGAGCCAGACGACGCTCACCAACATGCGCGACAGCCTGAGCTTCGACCCGGTGCCCGGCGCGAACGGCACGGTGACCGACGCGAACTTGCTGACGTACAGCCTCGCGATGTCGTATCGCGCGGCCGACTCGCTCGACCTCGTCGTCGACACGTACGGCACGTACCAAGTCGGCGGCAACTCGTCGTCGGCGCTCGCGCCGTCGAACGAAGCGACCGCGGGCATCAAGCTCTTCGTCGACCGCAACAGCTACTTCATGCTCGGCGGCGGCACGCGCTACACGCCGGGCTATGAAGCCGCCGACCTCCGCGGCTTCATCGGATTCATCTACGAGCCCTCGATCGGCGACCGCGACGGCGACGGTTTGAAGGACGACGTCGACAAGTGCCCCGACCAGCCCGAAGACTTCGACGGCTTCCAAGACGAAGACGGCTGCCCCGATCCCGACAACGACAACGACGGCGTGCTCGACGTCGACGATCGCTGCCCGAACGTGCCCGGCCCGGTGGAGACGCAGGGCTGCCCGTCGTCGACCGACGGCGACCGCGACGGCGACGGCATCCTGGACTCGCGCGACAAGTGCCCTGACGTGCCGGAGGACCGCGACGGCTTCCAAGACCAAGACGGCTGCCCCGATCCCGACAACGATCAAGACGGCATCCCTGACAAGAAGGACGCCTGTCCGAACGATCCGGAAGACAAAGACGGTTTCCAAGACGAAGACGGCTGCCCCGATCCCGACAACGACAACGACGGCATCCCGGACAAACAGGACAAGTGCCCCGGCACCAACGAAACGGTGAAGGCCGGCAAGGACACGAAAGAAACCTGGAACGGCTTCGAGGACGACGACGGCTGCCCCGACAAGGGCAACGTCATCATCCAGGGCAACGACATCATGATCTTGCAGAAGATCAAATTCCGCACGAACTCGGCGGAGATTCTTCCGGAGTCGAACGCGATCCTCGACGCGGTCGGGACGACGCTCTCGCACCATCCCGAGTTCACGCTCATCGAGATCGAGGGCCACGCCGACGAGCGCGCGCCGGACGATTACAATCTGCGGCTCACGCAAGATCGCGTGGACTCCGTCATGAGCGCGCTCCTCTCGCGCGGAATCGACCGCACGCGTCTACGCAGCAAGGGCTTCGGCGAGTACTGCCCGGCGAACCCGGCGCACACGCCGCAAGCGTGGGAAGAGAACCGCCGCGTCGAGTTCAAAGTCGTGAAGACCAAAGACGGTCCGACCGGCGTCGACCTCGGTTGCGCGAACGCCGCCGCACACGGCGTCCGCTCGCTCCCCGTCCCGCCCTGACTGGCCCGAGGCCAGGCCCACGCCTGGCCCGGCCACCCACAGTTCGCAGAAATCCCGGCGTTCTCGCGCGGCACGCGCGGTGCTACGTCCGCGACGGCTAGGCCTAGCCGACTACGTTCAAAGTCGTTTCCACGAAAGGACACAATCGAACAAGGCTATGCAACGGGACCGAGCGGGTGCAAGCGCACGCTCGTCGTAGGGTTGGCTGTGGCGACTCCACCGCCGGCGGATTTCAAATCTCGCCGGGTCGTCTGAATGGGGCCATCAGACAGCTCGGAACGCGAGGCCTCACGGCCTCGCGGCCGCCCGCAGTAACGACGAGCGAGGGCAACCGCGGAGGGAGCAGGACCTCGCGCCTGAAATTAGGGGCGCCGCGTTAAAAATTTGCTCGCA
>DASXHD010000058.1:0-77303 GCA_036488725.1 Polyangiaceae bacterium
TGCGAGCAAATTTTTAACGCGGCGCCCCTAATTTCAGGCGCGAGGTCCTGCTCCCTCCGCGGTTGCCCTCGCTCGTCGTTACTGCGGGCGGCCGCGAGGCCGTGAGGCCTCGCGTTCCGAGCTGTCTGATGGCCCCATTCAAACGACCCGGCGAGATTTGAAATCCGCCGGCGGTGGAGTCGCCACAGCCAACCCTACGACGAGCGTGCGCTTGCACCCGCTCGATCCCGTTGCATAGCCTTGTTCGATTGTGTCCTTTCGTGGAAACGACTTTGAACGTAGTCGGCTAGGCCTAGCCGCTGCGGACGTAGCAGCGCGTGTGCCGCACGAGAACGCCGGGATTTTGCGAAGTGGGGGTGGCCGGGGCCAGGCCCGGGCCGGCCGCGGGCCACGTCAGTGGCCGCCGTCGTAAATCGTTGGGCCGATGCACGCGCTCCAGCCGTCGTCGCCGCACGTCATCACGCCGGGCGCGCAGTCGACGTGCGTTCCGGAGAATCGGTAGACGAGGCCGCAGTCGATTTGTTCACCGGCGTCGGCACACGCGCAGCCGGGCGCCGGTGTGGCGCACGGGTCGGCGGTCGTCGCGGACGCGTCGATTTGCGGCGAGCTCGTGTCGTCGTCGCGCAGCGGTGGCGGCGCGGTTTCGGCCGAGCAGGCGAGCGCCGCGGCGCACGCGAGCGCGCAGAGAATGATGCATTGATTTTTCATGGCGGCGTCGAATCAGAAAGCCACGCTGAAACCGGCTTTCGCGCTTTTCTCGCCGAGGAGCGATGCGCCGAAGCTCACGCCTATCCGCGAGTGAAAGAAGCTCAACGCAAAGCCCGGACCAAGCGAGTAGTGGTACGCGTCGCTGCCGAGCTCGGGCTTGCCCAAATACGTCCAGAACGCTGGGCCGCCGTAAACGCGACCCGCGAGAAACGGCGTGAGCGAATGTTTGCCGACGCGCATCGAGATGCCCGCGGCCGCCGTGGCGCTAAAGTCGAACGCGGTGTAGTCCGCCGTGGCCGACGTCTCTGCGATCGTCGTGCGCGACCAAACGCCCGCGAGCGAAAACGACCAGAGAAAAAACGGGCGCGCGTAGCCGCTCGGCGCGATGACCAAATGCGACAGTGACACGTCGGCGAGCACGCCCGGCGCGAACGTCGCCTTGCCGGTCGGCGTGTCGAGAAATCCGGCGAGCAGCGAGCCGGCGCCGATTTCGAGCGTCCAGTGGCCTTTCATCGGGTGCTCGTACGAGGCCATCGCGGCGTGGCGCTCGGTCGCGCTGCGCAGATCGTTGAAGAAGAGCACGGTGCTCGTCCATCCGTAGCTGAGGCCGATGCGGTCGCGCGCGGCGCCCGCTTTTTCGTCGAGCACGTCGGACGCGTCGCAGATCCCGGCGGGCGCGCCGGACGCGCTCACGCCGCACGCGTGCGCCGGCGCTGCGTGAAGGACCGCGAGCGAGGCGGCCGCGACTGCGAGGCGTGCTCTCACTTCTTCTTTCGACGCCGCCCGCGTGCGAGCGTTGCGGCGGCGACGAGCAGCAGGAGCGGCGACGCGCTTCCTGCGCCGAGCGGCGCGCTCTCGCAGCTGCATCCGCCGCCGCTGCTGCCGTCGACGTCACCGCCGTCGCCGTTGTCGTTTCCGGCTTCGGACGGGCACGTACAAGGCAGGCTCGGGCAGCACGCGCCGCTTGCGTCGGTGCCGGGGCTCGCGTCTTTCTTCGATGCGTCGATGGCTGCGTCCGTGGCGGCGTCGGTCGCGCTCGCGTCCTCGGCGGCGTCGGCGTCGCCTGCGTCGAGCGAGCTCGCGTCGACGTCGGCGTCCGGCGTGCCTGCGTCGAGGGCCCACGCGCTGGACGAGACCATCATGATTCCCAAGCAGACAAACGGCCAAGCTCGCATGGCCGGCCATGATAGACGAAAGCGCGAATGCTGAACGGCCGAACGCGCGCGTCGCGCGCCGACGCTTGGGTGCTGCTCGCCGCGCTCCTTTGGAGCACGGGCGGCCTCGGCGTGAAGAGCGTCGACATGACGCCGCTCGCGCTCGCGGGCTTTCGCAGTGCGTTCGCGATCCCGGTGCTCGCGCTCGCCGCGTTCGTCGAAGCACGGCGGCACGACGCGGGCGTCCGCGAATTTCTTGGCCCGATGCTCCGGCGTCCGCTCGTCTGGGCCGCGGCCGCGTCGTACGCGGTGATGGTCGTCAGCTTCGTCGTCGCGGCAAAGCTCACGACCGCGGCGAACGCGATCCTGCTCCAGTATACTGGACCGATTTACGTCGCGCTCCTCTCGTGGCCGCTCCTTCGCGAGAAGCTTCGCGCGATCGACGTCGTCGCGACCGCCGGGTGCGTCGTCGGGATGATTCTTTTCTTTTTCGATCGCGTCTCGCCCGAGGGACGCGTCGGCGATCTCGTCGCCATCGTGTCGAGCTTCGGCTTCGCCGGCGTGCCGCTCCTGATGCGCCTCGAGCAGCGACGCCATCCCGCGACTTGGCGCGCCGAAGCGGCATCCCCGATGGTCGCGATGATCCTCGGTAACGTCGTCGCGTGCGTCGCCTGCGCCCCCTTCATGCTCGAGGCGAGCGCGAAACCGCTGGGACCTGCCGGGTGGAGCGTCCTCGTCTTTCTCGGCGCCGTTCAAATCGGCGTGGCCTATTGGCTCTACGGCTCCGCGGTCGGAAAAATGCCCGCGCTCCGTTCGACCCTCCTCGCGACCATCGAGCCCATCTTGAATCCCCTCTGGGTCGCCCTCGTGCGCGGCGAAAAACCGTCGAGGTGGGCCGCGGTCGGCGGCGCCGTGATCCTCGTTTCGGTGACGCTCCAGTCTTTCGTCAAGGCGCGCGCCGCGCGATGAGATGAGGTACGCTCGGAAACCTGGTGGCCCCCTCGAAGGCGTTCGGAAAATATCGGCCCATCGCGGAGCTCGGTCGGGGAGGGATGGCCGTCGTTTACTTGGCCGCGTCGCAAGGCCCGCGCGGCTTCAGCAAGCTCGTCGTCGTCAAAGAGCTGAAGGAAGAGTTTTCGCAAGACGCCGAGTTCGCCTCGATGTTCGTCGACGAAGCGCGCCTCGCCGCGCGCCTCGCGCACCGCAACATCGTGCAGACCTACGAGGTCGAAGAGCAGCAAAATCATTTCTTCATCGTCATGGAGTACCTCGAGGGTCAGCCGCTCAGCCAAACGCGCTCGCGGCTCGCGCGCCTCGGCGGGCAGCTCCGCGATCATCAAGTGCGCGTGCTCTGCGACGTGCTCGACGCGCTCCATTACGCCCACGAGCTCGCCGACTACGACGGCACGCCGCTCAACGTCGTGCACCGCGACGTCTCACCGCACAACGTCATCATCACGTACGGCGGCGAGGCGAAGCTCGTCGACTTCGGCATCGCGAAAGCCGCGGACTCGACCTCGCACACGCGCACCGGCGTCATCAAGGGCAAGCTCGCGTACATGGCGCCGGAGCAGGCGTTCGGCAAGCCGCTCGACCGGCGCGCCGACGTGTTCGCGGTCGGCGTGATTTTGTGGGAGGCGATCACCGGGCGCCGCATGTGGAAGGGCAACGCCGAGGGCGCGATCGCGCATCGCTTGAGCATCGGCGACATCCCGAAGATCGCCGAGCACACCGCCGACGCGCCGCCCATGCTCAAAGGGATTTGCGAGCGCGCGCTCACGCCGCGCGCCGAGGATCGCTATCCGAGCGCCGCGGCGATGCGCCAGGATCTCGAAGCGTATCTCGCGTCGCTCGTGCACAAACCGACCGCGCGCGATCTCGGCGGGCTCCTCGCTTCGGCGTTCGCCGAAGAGCGCGGTCGCATCGCCGTCCTCGTCGAAGAGCAGATGCGCACGCTCCGCGCGGAGCAGCCGGAGACGTCGGCGCCGCAGGAGCTGCCGCGCATCCAATCGGCGCTGCAGAGCATGACGCCCCACGCGAACACGCCGGCCAGCCGGAGCGGCCCGATGAGTGTCAGGATGTCGTCCTCGGCGACGGTCCACCCGGCGACCGGCGGCGGCTATCCCATCCGCTGGCTCGTCCTCGGCGGCCTCGTGCTCATCGTCATCGGCGCGGCGGCGACGACCGCGATCATGCAGCCGTGGTCGCAGACTCCCGCGGCGCCGCAGCCTCCTCCGAGCGTCGCCGTGCCGGACGCCTCGCGCTGAGCGATCGGCGTTATACTCCCGGCTCGCCATGATGACCTTCAGCGACGATCCGGACCTGGCCGAGCAGCAGATGCACGCCATCATCTTTTACCTGACGACGTTCGGGTACATCGATGGCGACTTCGACGCGAAAGAGAAAGAGTTCGTCCGCAAATACATCGGCGATCTCGTCTCGCAGCGCGCCGACCAGGCGATGAAGAACGCCGACGTGGCGATGAAGAAGGACGTCGTCGCGAAGTTCACGGCGCACTTCCACGAGGTCTTCGAGGGCATCGACGAGAGCGTCAAAGAGCTCTTCACCGAGTCGGTCGCGCACAACGACGACCCAACCGCCTTCGTCCACTCGAAGCTCAAGGTGCGCTGCTTCGAAATTTTCCAGAGCTTCGATCGCTCCGGCCAAGAGCAGCTCATGGCGACGATCGACGAGCTCATCATGGCCGACGGCCAGGTGCACCCGGCCGAAGCGCAGTTTCGCGCCGAGCTCGCGCAGCTCCTCGACGCCAGCGCCGGCATCGAGCTCGAAGAAGAAGAAGAAGGCCGTCCGACCGTCGAGCTCAGCGGGCCGATCAAGCTCGCGCCCGTCGCCGCGAACCATCCGTTCTTCGTGCCGACCGAGTTCCACTATTCGGCCGATCACGAGCGGCTCCTCCAACAAATCTCCGGCGACCGCGCGCTCCTCGACCGCGTCGCGAACCTCTGGTCCGATCAGCGCAAGCAAGGCATCGGCAAGCTCGCCGGAAAAAAGACCGTCGCCGATCTCGCCGGCGAGCGCGAGTTCCTCGACGGCCACGTCTATTGGAAGCCCGCCGCGCCCGGCAAACGTTACGAGATGCTCGTCATCGGCGATCTCCACGGTTGCTACAGCGTGCTCAAAGCGGCGCTCATGCAATCGAAGTTCTTCGACAAGGTCGACGCGTTCCGTCGCGATCCCGCGAACAACCCGGAGCCGCGCCTCGTCTTGCTCGGCGACTACATCGATCGCGGGCTCTTCTCGCTCAACGGCGTCTTTCGCATCGTGCTGCAGCTCTTCGCCGCCGCGCCCGAGTTCGTGACGGTGCTACGCGGCAACCACGAGTATTACGTCGAGTTCAAAGGCAACATCTACGGCGGCGTGAAACCGGCCGAAGCGATCAACACGCTCAAGCCGCACGTGTCGATGGACGTCTTTCGTCATTATCAATCGACGTTCGAGACGATGCCGAACATGCTTTTCTTCGATCGCTTTCTCTTCGTGCACGGCGGCATCCCGAAAGATCGTTTGTTGAAAGAGAAATACAAAGATCTCTCGTCGCTCAACGACGCCGACATTCGATTTCAAATGATGTGGAGCGACCCGTCGAGCGCCGACGTCATCCCGGCCGACTTGCAAGACAAGTCGTCGCGCTTCGCGTTCGGAAAGTTGCAGTTCAAAGCATTCATGCAGCGCGTCGGCTGCCACACGATGTTCCGCGGGCACGAGAAAGTGAACGACGGCTTCCACGTCTCGTACGACGACCCGTCGGCGCGTCTCATCACGCTCTTTTCGGCCGGCGGCGGCGACAACGACGATTTGCCGCGCGAGTCGAGCTACCGCCAAGTGACGCCGATGGTGCTCACGATCGACCACGGCGCCGACGGCACGAAGCTCACGCCGTGGTCACCCGATTACAAAACGTACAATGACCCGAAGCACAACGCGTTCTTCCAAGTCCCGCCCGAGATCCAGCACAAAGCGGATTGAGGGCTCAGGCGAGCTCGTCGTTCAAGCTGACGAACGGGGCGCGGGGCGTGCGAAACTCCGGCGCTTGCGGCGACTCTTCGAAGCTGTCGGCGGACCAGCTTCCCGGACCCGTGTGAATGCGAGCGTACTCGCTCAGGTCCTCGGGAAGGGTGGCCATCTCTTTGCGCATCGGTTCCATGCGCCCAGTGGTAACTGCGCGCGCGCGGGCGGCCAAAATTTCAGCGGTCGGCCTTTTTGCCCAACCTGCGCGGCGTGAGACCCGTGACGCGCGTGAGGATCCAGTCGCTCAGCCACGTCGGCGTGAATTGATAGAGCTTGATCGCGAGAAGCAAGATGCGCGGCTCGAGGTAACGCGCGCGCGGGCGGCGTGACGTGATCGCGTGGACGATGTCGCGCGTGACGACCTCGGGGCCGAGCATCATGCGCTCGGCGCGGGCTTTGAGGGCCCACTTCTTTTCGAAGCGCGTCGAGCGCGACGGTGCGGCGCGCGCCCGCGAAAACTTCGAAGCCCATTTCGGCGAGACGCTTCGCGGCGTCACGCCCGATTCCTGCGCTCGCACCCGTCACGAGGACGCGCTTGGTCATTCATTCGATATACGCGCTCACTCGCCCAAGCAGTGGACCGTGACGTGGCCGTCCGTCTCGTCGCACGAGGCGACCGCCGTCGGCATGCACGCGCCGTTCGCCTTCATGCAGGCGCACGTCGGGTTGGTCGCGCACGCGCTCGGGAGCGCGTCGCACGCGTACGAATCGGGCGGCACCCCGCCGTCCGGCAGCGCGATGCCCGGCGCTTGATCGACGCAGTATTCGGACGAGGAGTCACACGTCGTCGTCGCGCCGCAGACGAAGGGTCCGCCGCCGCCGCCGCTGTCCGCGAGACACGCGCAGCCGACGCTCTCTTTCGCCCACGCGCCGCTCTCGCAGATCCACGAGTAGCCGATGCAGCAGATGTCGCCGGGCGGCTCGCAAGCGACGTCGCTCGGCGAGCAGCTCGCGCCGGCGACAGGCGCGATGCAGCCGCCGTCGCCGCCTGCGTCTCCGCCCGCGATGTTTGCGCCGTTGCCGCTGCACGCGGCGGTCACCGCGAGCGCCGCCAAGGAAGAAACGAGAAACCGCATGCCGCGAGCGTTCGCAAGTCGCGGACCAAGCACCGGTGCGCGTGTTTTGCCCTATTTTCTAGGGATCGCGTGAGCCGGCGTGTGCCACGCGGGACCCGAGCCGTCATGGCGACGAGCTGCGGCGGACGCGATAGACTGCGGGCCATGCGTTCGCCCTCCGCCGTCCTCGGCGCGCTCGCTCTCGCGGGCGTCGGGCTCGTCCAGTGTCTCGGTCCGACCGAGATCGAGGTCGAGCTCTCGACCGACGTGCCGTGCGCGAACGTGAAGAACGCCGCGATCGCAGTCGGCCCCGCAGGAGACGACTCGCGCGCGGTCTCGGCGACGACGACCATTTGCTCCACGGACGGCGGCATCGGCACGCTCTACGTGACGCCGAGCGGCGGCATCGACGACGAGGTCGAGATCCGCGCGACGCTCGGCGTGAGCGCGCAGGCGGACCAATGCGCCGCGCCGGATTTCGCCGGTTGCGTCGTCGCGCGACGGCAGCTCCGCTTCGATCCGCACACGCGACTCGTTTTGCCGATCGAGCTCGAGCAAGACTGCGTCGACAAGCAGTGCGATCCGAACAGCACCTGCGTCGGCGGCGCGTGCGTGGACGCGGGCGTCGCGGAGTGCGCGAGCGGCATATGCTCGCTCGGCGGCGCGCCCGACGCGTCGCCGGCCAGCGACGCCGGCTGCAGCCCGATCGGTCCCGTGACCGTGTCCGGCATCCCGTTCGCTCCGCGCCTCCACGTACTGCGGCTCGGGAGCAATACGTTCGCGGTCGCATGGGAGGACGGAGTCGCCTCGGGCGCGCGTAACTTGGTCGCCGCGACCATCGACGCCGGCGGGAGCGTCGGACAACCGGTGACGCTCGGCTCGGTCGCCGCAGCGGGCGACAGCTTCAGCGACGTCGGCACCGACGGCACGAGCTTCGCGGCCGCGCGAATCGTTTCGGGCGCGCTCACGACGGTGCTCGTCCCGATTCAAGGCGGCGCGCTGACGACGACCCCGGCGACTCCGGTCGTGATCTCCTCGCTCTCGCCGCGCGGCTTCCTGCAGACGGCACCCGGGCACTTCGTATTTCTCGGCGGTCATTCGTCGGGGACCGGCGTCGACGCGATCGATTGGGCCGCCGCGTCGTCGTCGTTCACGCCGACGCCGATCGACACGACCGACGTCGGCCAGCCTGCCGAGCTCATGACGTCGAACGGTTTGACCTTCGTCACGTTCGCCAACGGCGACGGCACGTGCACGCTCTACACTTGCAGCGGAGCGTTTCCTTCGTCGTCGTGCCCGAAGGCGATCGTGGGCGAATGCAGCGGCCTCCACGCAGGCGCGACCGCATCGCAAAGCGTGATCCTCGGCGTCCTCACGCCGGCTGGCACCACGAGCGCATACAAGGTCGGCAGCGGGCTCAGCGGCGTTCTCTCGAACAGTAACTCGCAGGCACTCGTATTACCCGCCGGCGCAGACAACGTGCGCGTCGTTTGGGGCGACGTTCAAGATTTCTACACGGAGCTCGTCGACGACTCCGGCTCCGCGCTGGCCCAACCGAAGATCATCGCCACGGCGAGCCCGACGCTCGCGGACTTCGACGCTCTCGGCGGACCCGGCGACGAGTGGGCGTACGTCTACTATGACGCAACCAAGCAGCAGATGATCTTCGGCCGACTCTGCCAGTGACTCACGGTCCGCGGACGGGTCCGCCGAGGATCGAGCCGTCGTCGGGCGCGCGCTCGCATGCGGTCGTCTGAGCGCACACGACGGCGGTCACGACGCCCGCCGCGACCGCGAGCACCGCGACGCCGACCACGGTCCAAAACCACGGGCGCGAAACGAGGCTCGGCTTCTTCTCGAGATTGAAGTCGAGCTCGCGTCGGACGCCGCGCTCGACGATCGCGCTCGCCGAGAGATCGCGGAAGCCCTCGCGCGAAAGGAGGAGCGCGTGCCTGCCCGGCATCAAGGGCGCCTCGAGCGGCGTTCCACCTTTCGACGCGCCGTCGACGAGCACCGTCGACGCGGGCGGCGTGGAGCGGACGACGAGCACCCCGAGCGGAGAAGCCTTCACGAGCTGGAACACGAGCTCGACGCGGCCGCCGCCGGGGAGCACGACGTTTTGGCGCTGCGCGACGTAGTCGTCGGCGTCGACCTCGACCAGCGCGGGCCCCGCGTCGACCTGGAGGTCCCCGAGCGGCGTCGTCCCGATCGCGCGGTCGCGCACGAGCACGCGCGCGCCCGGCACGTTCGAAGAAATCGCGAGCGTCGCCACGTGCTTTTTGAAATCGCCGATGATCTGATCGAGCTGCGGGACGCGGTCGCGAAGCGCAGCCGGCGCGTCGACGCGGAAGCGCTCGAGCTGCACCACGGCCTCGGGATATCGGCCCATCGCGCCGAGCGCGCGGCCCATGTTGTAGAGGAAGCGCGGATCGCGCGACAGCGCGTACGCCTTCTCGTAGCCGTCGAGGGCGTCGCCGTAGCGCAGGTTGTCCATCGCCTGATCGGCGTGCACTTTGAGCTGGTCGACCGCGGCGCTCGACTGCGCATGCGCCGCCGTCGAAAGAAAAAACGCGACGAGCGCGGAGAAGATCCAGACGAAGCGCATCACAGTCGGGTCGGGGCCGGAGCAGGGGCGCGCACGGTCGAGGCCGCGGCGTGCGGATGCGCGCTGCCGCTCGCGTGCGCTCGGCGCGGTTGGCTCGTCGCCGACGGTGTCTCGCCCACGGACTCCGACGTTAGCGGTTCGAGTGTCGTCGCGGTAGTCGTGTCCGAAGAGGCAGCGCGCGCCGATGCCGTGGCGATCGGCTCGCGCTCGATCGGGTGCGACCGTTTGCTGCGCACGGCGAGCGTGACGGCGAACGTGAGCACCATGCCGGTGACCCCGAGCGCCACGAAAAAACCGGTGCGCCGAGCGCTCGAGCTCGACGGCATCGACGGATCCGGCACCGTCGCGCCATCGGCCGGAACGTGCGGGAGCGTCGGCGCGCTCTCGATCTCCGAGCGCGGCGTCGGTGTGATCGGCCGATTGCCCGTCACGCCGGTCACCGCCGAAACGGCGCCCGAGCCGAACGGAGCGATCGCCGCGGCGAGGTCCTGCACGGTCTGGAAGCGATCGTTCGCGTTCTTCTTCAGCGCGCCGTCGATGGCGTGCGTGAGCCCGGGCGGCACGTCGGGCCGGAACTGCGCGAGCGGCGGCGCCTCGTCGATGCAGATCGACGCCGCCGCGGCGGTCGCGCTCCCTTCGAACGGCGTCCGTCCCGCGAGCAGCTCGTACAGGATGACGCCGAGCGACCAGATGTCGGTGCGCGCGTCGACGTGCTTCGCCGATCGAATTTGCTCCGGCGACATGTAGAGCGGCGTGCCGATGACCGCCTGCGTCGCCGTCACGTGCGCGTCCTCGTCGTTTTCGACCTTCGAGATCCCGAAGTCGAGCACCTTCAGGCGTCGCGCCGCGCCTTCGCCGGTCACGAACAAGTTGGAGGGCTTGAGGTCACGGTGAATGACGCCCTTCGCGTGCGCCTCGGCCATCGCGTGGCAGGTCTGGAGCACGAAGTCGACGGCGTCGGCGATCGGAAGCGTCTTTTGTCGATCGAGGATCCCCCCGAGGTCGCTGCCCTCGAGAAATTCCATGATCATGTACGGCACGCCGTCCTCGGTCACGTCGACGTCGAGCACGCGCGCGGTGTTCTCGCTCTTCAGCTTCCCCGCCGCGCGAGCCTCGCGTTGGAAGCGCGAGACGACATCGGGTCGGTCGAGGATCTCCGGAAGCAGCATCTTGATCGCGACGCGCTGCTGCATCCGCGTGTGCTCGGCCTCGTAGACGACGCCCATCCCACCCGCGCCGAGGCGACGAACGAAGCGATATTTGCCCGCGACCACGTCGCCCGGCTCGGGCAGCTTTCGCATGGAGGACGAGGGGGCCACCAAGCCGCAGCATATCACCGACCCGCGCCCGAATTATTTCAGTTCACGTGCGCGTAACCCATCGCGTGGAGGTACTGCCGTTCGGTGGCGACGTCTGCGGTCGAGACGGCGTTTCGCACCCAGCGATACTCGTCGAACTCGTAGGCGATCGCGAACCACGGGCCGCGCGGCGTTCCGCCGCTGAGCTCGAACGGCGGATTCGGATCGTCGCCCGACGATTGATCCGGCGGCCGGACGTACGCCGGGCCGAGCTCGCGCGCCGCGGGCTGCCACGTGATGTCGCCGGTCGGCGGTCCAGGGAACTCTTGCAAGACGACGTCGAGCGCTTGCCCCGCAGGCGATTGATAGTCCGCCGCGCCGCCGCCCGAGTCGGCAGCTCCCGCGGCGATCTCGAGCCCGAGATACCCGTTCGGCAAGAGCGAGCGCGCTTGAAGAAGGTACGCCGAGATCTCGCTCGGCTGCCAGACGGGCGTGACGCCGTCCCAACCTGGAATGAAGATGCAAAACGGCGTGAGATCCGTCGGGCTCTGGAGCGCCGCGACGATCGCCGGGAGATGCGCCGTGAGCCATCCGTAGCCGTACGACCACCCGTTGGGATCGTTGTAACCGCCGCCGCTCGGCGACTCGCCGTCGCCCGCGAGAAACACGATCGGCGTGAAACCATTCTGAATGACCTCGGCGACGAGCGCGCGAAACGACGGCAGGTCCCCGGTGAGATCTTTCCCCGGCACGGGGTAGCTGTAGTTGCCGTCGTTCATGTACGCCCACGAGATCGACAGCGCGAGGTGCGTGTCGCCCGCGGCGTGCTTCGCCTGGTAGACGATCTGACGCGAGCTCGCGTCGAGCGAGCTGATCGCAGGCTCGAACCACGGAATGGCGCCGTAGGTCGGGAGCGTCACCGTGAGGCCTTGAAACGTGAGCGCGACCGAGAGGACCTGATCCCTCGTCGGTAGCTTCGGTCCGGCGTCGGCCGATTGCTGATCGGCGGGCGCGTCGTGCGTCGCCGCGTCGAAAGGCGCGCCCTCGTCCGCTGCTGCATCGGCCGGCACGTCGCCGCCTCCGGAGCAACCGATCGAGAGCGCCAGCATGGAGGTCAGGAGCCGTCCCGTCATGACGGGAATCTGCTCGGGTCCGTCGCCACGGGCAACGAACCTCGCGCTCGTCTCACGCGATTGGCGCGTAGCGGGAGACGGTTGGCGCGCCCATGACCTCCACGCGTGTGGCGATCAGGCGCGTGCGCGCGAACGCGACGTCGTGCGCTTGCGCGGACGAGCCGCCGCCATCTTCTTGCGCGGTTGCTTCGTGCCGCGCGTCTTGCGAGTCGGCGTATCGAGCTTTTTTTCGACGCCTTGAAAGAGCTTTTGGGCCTTGGTTTCGGCCTTGCGGAGCACCTTCTTCGCGATGCGTTGAACCGTACGGCCCGTTTGCGGCCTTCGTTTGGTGGTCTTCATGGCGCGTCGAGAGAGCACGAGCCGTGCCGTCAGGTCGCTTCGCCTTCGATGATGCTCACAGTCGGAAACGGGAAGACGCGCGTGAAACGAAAACCGCTCGCGGCGAAGAGCTTCGCGAGCTCGTCCACGCTGCGCTCGCGACCCTCGTCGCACGCGATCATCATCTGCAAGTCGACTTGCGTCCCGACGACGTCGCGCGCGAGCCGGTCGACGATCATTTCGACCAAGATGATCCGCTGACCTGGCTGCATCGCTCTGCGAACGACCTTCAAGATGCGCGTCGACGTCGCGTCGTCCCAGTCGTGGAGGATGTTTTTCATCATGTACGCATCGCAGCCGGACGGCACCTCGTCGAAGAAGCTTCCTGGCGCGAGCTCGACGCGATCGAGGACGCCGCGCGCTTCGAGGAGCTCGCGCGCCGACGCGATGACCCCGTCGCCGTCGCACAAGACGCCGCGCACGTTCGGGTGTCGGATGACGATCTCCGAGAGGAGCGTCCCGCGTCCTCCGCCGACGTCGCAGAGACGTTTCACTTCGGAGAACGGGTACAGCTTCGCCACGACCGGCGCGTCTTGCACCGTGATCCCCATCATGCAGTGCGCGAACATCTCGCGCTCGTCTTCGTGCTCGTCGAACCACTGCCAGACGCTCTTGCCGTGGACGCGCGCGAAGGCGCTTCTGCCGGTCTCGAGCGTGCGCGCGTAGTCGACCCAAGCGTGCGCGTTCGAACGCGACGCGAAATAGAGCGCCCACTCGCGGCTTCGCACGAGCTTGCCCGACGTGAGCGCGCGCGAGAGGCGGTTGTTCTCGAAGGTGCCGTCCGAGCGCATCGCGAAGATGCCCGTATTCGCGAGCGCGCGGAGCGTTCGGTGCACCGCGTCCGCGTCGAGCGAGCGCGCCTCGGCGATCGCGCCGGCGTCGAGCGGCCCGCGGGCTTCGAGCAAGTCCGGGATGTCGTGCGCGCAGATCGCGCCGAGCATCGCCGTCTGCATGATGCCCGTCGCGCGCTGGAACACGACGACGTGGGCCGGGCACAATCGATCGGCGAGCCGGAGCAAAAACGCGCGCACCCCGAGCACGACGCGAATGCCGAGCGCGGGCGGCGCGTCGGGGAAGGTCTCTCTGCCGAGAGCGAGCGGCGATGGCTTCAACGTCAGTCGCAGACGCCGAACGATACGCCGTTGGCCTTCACGAGATGGCATTTCTCTGGCGGGTTGCACTGCGAATCGGTCACGCAGATCGCGTGCTGATTCGCCGCGCAGACGCCTTGCGTGCCGCAGACCGTGAGATCCTCCGCCTGGCTCAACGTGATGATGCCCGGGCAGCCGAGGGTGATCGTCTGGCTCGCGGTCAGACAGCACGGCTCGCCGGTGCAGTAGGTCGGATCGGTGCAGTTGACGAGCTGCTGGCAAGTGTTCGCCGCGCTCTCGCAGACGAGGCCCGTGCTCGTGATGCACGTGTAAGGCATCCCCGTGTCGGTGCAGCCGTTGTCGAGATTCGGAAACGGCTCGGCGGCGTCGCAGCCGGCCTCGGCGCTGGTCGGCGCGTCGGAGCCGGCGTCTTGCGCGGTTGCGTCTTGCGCCGCTCCGTCGACGACATCGGGCCCCGCGTCGCCGACCGGGCTGTCGTCGCCCACGCACCCGAGCGACGCCGCAGCGAACGCCGCGACGAAAAGCAAACGGTCCACCCTCATGCGGCGAGTAGCTCACGCGCGTCCGCGACGGTCAAGACGGCAAAGCGCCCCGACGATCAGTCGCCGCAAGACGTCGTGCATTCGACGCTGGTGAACGTGATGAGCTCGCACGTCGCCGGCGCGCCGCATAGCGACGCGCAGGTGTCGGACGTCCCCGAGCCGCTGACGAACGTGCAGCCGGTCTGCGACGACGGATCGTAATCGAGGTCGAACGTTTGACCGCATGCGCCCGCGTCGTGCGGCGCGATCGGGGCGCACGTGCGCGAGTCGCCGCACGCGAGCGCGAGGGTCGCGGCGATGACGATCGCGATTCGCGTCACGAAGATCACAGCCGGTCGGGGTTGTTTTGCGTGGGCTTCGGCGTCGGCGCTGCGCTTCGGGTGCTCGTCGCGAGCGGACGCGCGGCCGGTTTCACCGATGCGCTCGGCGGCGGAGCCGGCGTGGCTTCGCGCGTCGGAGACGGAGCCGGAGACGCAGACGGGAGCGGGGACGGAGACGGAGACGGAGCGGCCGAGATGATGCTCGTCTCCGGCGGCGCGGCCGCGGTCGGCGGGTTTTGGTGGCGCGTCGACGCGAAGATCGCGCCCGCCGCTCCGACGGCGACGAGCGCCGCCATCGCGCCGCCCATGACGAGCGTGCGACGCGGCGGCCGCGTCCCATCGGTGGTGCTCCAGTTGCCGTTCGTTCCGCCGCCGGTGACGGGGGCGACGAGCGTCGGCGCTTCGCCGATCGACGGCCCCGTCGACACGGCTCGCTCGGGCCGCGCGAGCGCCGGCGGCGGAACCGCGACCGACGAGAACGGCGCGAACGCCGTGAGCATCTCGCGCATGCTCTGGAAGCGCGCCGCCGGATCTTTCGACATCGCGCGCGCGATCGCGGCGGCGAGATCCTCCGGCACGTCCGGTCTCGCGTCCCGGAGCGGCGGCGGCTCGTCGGCGACGATCTGCGCGCCCACGCCCGCCGCGCTGCCGATGAACGGCGGCTTTCCCGCGAGGAGCTCGTAGGCGATGACGCCGAGCGACCAAATGTCGCTGCGATGGTCGACGTTCTTCGCCGAGCGCACTTGCTCGGGCGACATGTAGAGCGGCGTCCCCATTTGCGTCTCGGTCGCCGTGACGCGCGCCTCGTTGGGCGAGACGATCTTCGAGATGCCGAAGTCGAGGACTTTCACGCAGCGCGTGCCGTCGGCTTCTTCGTTGAGAAAGAGATTCGACGGCTTGAGATCGCGGTGCACCGTGCCGGCCGCGTGCGCCTCGACCATCGCGGCGCCCGCTTGAACGACGTAGCCGATCGCTTCGCCGATCGGCAGCGGCCCGCGCGCGGTGAGCTCGGCGTCGAGATCATGGCCGTGGAGGAGCTCCATCACCATGTACGGGATGCCGCTCTCGGTTTGGTCGACGTCCGAAACGCGCGCGGCGTTGTGATGACGAAGGTTCGCCGCGGCGCGCGCCTCGCGCTCGAAGCGCCCGACGAGCTCCGGGCTCGCGAGAAGCGCGGGCATGAGCATCTTGATGGCGACGCGCTGCTCGAGCTTCATGTGCGTCGCCTCGAACACGACGCCCATCCCGCCCTGCCCAATCACGCGATCGATGCGGTACTTCGAGACGGTCTCGCCAATTTTCGGAAGCGGCGGGGGCGGCACTGCGAACGAAGATAACATCGATCGCGAATGCGGTATGCTCGGCCCTCGTATGCGCTTTCACTGGGGAGCGATCGCGCTTCTTTGCTTTTCGACGCGGGCATTCGCTGGCGGTGACGACGCGGCCGCGCTCAAGGCGCGCGCCGACGCGGCGATGGACGCGCACCACTACGACGAAGCGATCGCCGGTTACACCGCCGCGTACGAGCGCTCGCCGAGCCCGCCGCTCCTCTACAACCGCGGTCGCGCATACGAGGCGCACGGCGACTACGCGCTCGCGTACGACGACGTCGAGCGCTTCAAAGAAACGGCGTCGCCCGAGGTGCGCGCGAAAGTCCCGAAGCTCGACGAGCTCCTCGGCTCGCTCAAAGCGCGCTTTTCGACGTTTCAGCTGTCGTGCAACGTGGCCGGCGCGCACGTCATCGTCGGCGGGCGCGAGATCGGCGTGACGCCGCTCGCGCCGGTGCGGCTCACGGCCGGGAGGACGACGCTCGAGATCATCGCGGACGGCGAGGCCCCCTACAAGAAAGAGATCGATCTCCAAGGCGGCACGACGACCGAGCTCGACGCGGCGCTCGTCGCGCGCACGACGTTCGGCATTCTCACCATCACGACCGCGCCGCCGGGCGCCGCGATCACCGTCGACAAGACGCCGCTCGGCCTGTCGCCGACCGAGGGCACGTTTCCCGCTGGCACGCACGCGATCCTCGCGCACGTCGACGGTTACGACGACGCGCAGTCGCAAGCGGTGGTCGCGATCGGCGAGCGGCGCGTGATCGACCTCGCGCTCCACAAGCACCCCACGGTCTTCACGTCGCCGCTCTTCTGGACCGTCGTCGGAACGATCCTCGCGGGCACGGCGCTCGGGTTTTCGATCGCGGCCTTCTCCGAGCGCGGCCCCGATGCGGGGATCGGCTTTTCACCAGGACACGTGTCCGGCCCATGATGCTTCGTCGCGCCGCCCCGCTGCTCCTCTTCGCCGTCGCCGCGTTGGTCGACGCGCCGGCGTGCATGGCGCCGACCGAGATCTCCTTCGTCATCACGACCGATCTTCCGTGCAGCGCGATCGTCAGCACCGCGGTTTCGGTCGGCGCGCTTGGTCCGGCGCTCGACGCCAAGGCGCCCGATTCGGTCAGCACGGTCTGCCAAAACGGATCGCTCGGCACGCTCGTCGTCACGCCGACCGGCTCGCGCGACGAAGAGCTCGCGGCGCGCATCGTCACCGGCACGAACGGCACGTCGGCCGAGACGTGCATCCAAAACGGCTTCGCCGGAAACTGCATCGTCGCGCGCCGCTCGCTGCACTTCATCCCGCACACGCCGACCGTCGTGAACGTGCAGATGCAAGCGGCCTGCGTCAACGACGACTGCGATCCGCTGAGCACGTGCGACAAAGGCTCGTGCGTCAGCCCCGACGCCGATTGCGACGGCGGGCCGTGCGGCGACGCGCAAGCGCCCCCCGGCATCGTGCCGACCACCATCGTCGCGAACGCGGGCGCGCTGCCGTTCGTCGTCGGGTTCGGCGCGCAGGTGCATCTCATCTGGGCGCAGCAATCGCAGCAAGCGTGGTTTTTCTGGGTCGACTCGGCGAACGCGAGCCAGGTGCGCGCGCGCTTCTCGTCCGATTTCGTCACGTGGAACGACGCCGGCAGCCTCGACCTCAACGGCGGGACGCTCGCGTTCGGCAGCAACTTCAGCGTCGCGTACGCGCTGCTCGGCAACACCGACGTGCTGCACCTCGTCGCCAACGTCGACAACAAGGGCAGCCTCCAGACGATTCATGTGCGCGCCGTGCTCACGCCGGGCGCCATCGTCGCGCCGCAAGTCATCTCGTATCCGAACACGCGCAACGGCGGGAGCTGCCCGCAAGACGGACCGTCGACCGTCGTCGCGTCCGACGGGCACGTGTTCGACGTCACTGCGTGGACCGACGAGAGCGCCAAAGGGACGACCTGCGATACCGACGTGTATCGCTCGCCGACGGTGGACCCGGGCGGTACGGGATTCTCGATGATGCCAGGGCCCCAGGTTGGCTACTACGTGTCGCAACCGACGTTTGCGTTCACCCATCAGCTGGTCGCGCTCGGTAGCGGCGGCGTCGTGACGCTCACGTATCCGGACTGGGACCCCAACACCGAAACGAATTTTCAATCGGTCGGCTTCGCGCAGTCGAACAACTTCGGCGACGTCGACGCGGGCGTCTTCGAGCCGCAGAGCCAAGAGCTCTTTGGCGTCGGGATGGGCGAGTCGTCACTCGACGACTGGGCGACGTGCGCGCTGAGCGACACCGACGTCCACGTCGTGCGTCACGTGCTCGATGCGACCGCGAAGACGACGTCGCAATTCCAGCACGCGTCGATCAACGGTGCCACCGGGTCGCAGCTGCCGGACCCGCCGTCCGTGGCGGGCAACGCGGCGACCGGACTCGCGCTCGTCGGCGGCGTCGGCGCGACGAGCGGAATGTTGCTCGCGACGATCGACACTGGCGGCGTGATTCAGATCCAGCACTGGACGGCCGCCGCGGGCTGGTCGACGGCCGCGACGATTCCCGCGGGAGCGGCGCCGCGCGCGTGGATCGCGGGAAGCGGCTGCGGGAGCCTCCATCCGCGAATCGTGTGGGCCGAGGGCTCGACCAACGGCCCGTTCACGATCTACGGCGCGGACGTCTCGTCGCTACTGCAACCCTGATCGCGTTACTTGCAAAGCTCGGCGCCGTTGCACGACGCGAGACGGTCCGTCATCGTGTCCGCTGTGCCGCAGCGACCGTTGCGGATCGACTCGAGACACGCCGAGAGCTCGCGCGCGCCGACGCTCGTGCAAGTGCGCGTGATGAGCACGGCGCGCGTTGCCTCGCGTGCGTCGCGCTCGCACGCGCTCATGCCGCTCTCGCCGACGTTGCCGCACGAAAGCTCGCGCGCGCAGCGGATGCTGGAGATGTCGCGGACGGCTTGCTCTTGCGAGACTTGGTCGCCTCGTGTGGCGAATTCGGCCGACGTGGTCGCGGTGGTCGACACAGCGGCGCCGCAGCCGCAGCAGAGAACGAAGCCGACGATGATGTTTCTCATGATGCAGGGACGAGGTGCATCCGCTGGGCCAAGCCGAGCTGGAATGCTCCGTGCCCTGCGGAGCGCATGTCCTTCCTGCGCCTCACGACGATCCACCCGATGCTCGTGCACTTCACGATCGGCGCGTTGCCGGTGCTCGTCGTCGCGTATCTCGTCGCCGCCGTGCGGCGCGACGATCGGTGGACGTTCGTCGGTGACGTCGCGACGGTGACGACGGCGCTCATCACGATCGTGACCTTCTTGTTCGGGCTCGTCTCGAACTTCGCGCTCGATTGGCCGGGCGGCCTCGCGACGTGGCGATGGGGTCACCTCGCGCTCGGCGCGTTCTCGACCGTGCTGCTCTGCGCGTTCGCCGCGTTTCGCCTCGTGCGGCGAAAGCACCTTCATTCGATCGCCGGGTTCGAGACGGTCGGCACTTCGGCGTTCATCGCGCTCTGTATCTTTGCGACCGGATGGATCGGCGGCGAGGTGCTCGTTTATCGCTCCGGCATGGCGGTCGCGGCCGCGGGCAACGGCGCGCTGGCGCCTCCCACTTCGAACGCCGCGCCGAACCCGCACGACGTCGGCGGCGCGATGCACGACGTGCGCTCGTCGTGGGCCGAAGCGGACGCGACGATGGCGAGCATGATCGTCACCGAGCCGGACGACGCGTCGTTCGCGCAGGTCGCCGACGACGCGGCGCGGATCGAGACCGTCGCCCAGTGGATGCAAGGCGAGGGGACGAAGCACGTGCACAAAGACGCCGACGTCTTCGCCGATCTTTCGCGCAAGCTCGAAGCGAGCGCGACCGATCTCGAGCACGCCGCGCGCGCGAAGGACATTCGACGATCGACGGACGCGCTCGGCGCGATCGGCTCGAGCTGCGCCGAGTGTCACGCGCGGATGCGATGGCGCCGGCCGGCGCAAGAAACCGCGCGTCTCTGATCAGCGCTTCTCACCCCAGCGAATCGAGAGAACGACGTGGTGGCCGCCGCGTTCGAGCTCGACGACGACCCAGCCGCGCTTGCGGACCGCGTTCGGATCGAGCTTGTCGATTTCGTCTTCTTGGAAGCGCCAGCCGTCGATCGACTCGACGCGATCGCCGTCGGTGAGGCCGGCGACGCGCAGCGGCGAAGCGCGCGGCATCTCCGCGACCTCGAGCGCGGCAAGCGCGTGCTGTGCGTCGTAGACCAGTTTCCACGTCGGCCAAAATCGATTGCCGAAACCTTGCTCGGTCGAGAACGCGTCGGACATCGGCACGTCGACGACCGTGACGTCGAGACCGAGCGACGCGAGCGTTTTGGCGCGCGCGACGAGCTGCTTCGGATCGTGCACGCCGTGGAGGAGCGCGTGCTCCGAAGTGGTGAGCTCGTGGACGGCGCGCGTGGCGCGCGGGCGTTCGCTGCGTTTCGCGCGCGCAGGCGCGTGGGAGCGGGCGTGCGCGAGGGCGGTCGGCGCAATCTCGACGTGGCCGCCGTGACCGATCGCGCGCCCGGCCCACACGCCGAAGACACCGGCGAAGACGAGCGTGCCCGCCGTCAGCATCTGCATTCGTCCGAAGCGGCGCGGCGGCGACTCGCACGCCCGGATCGGAGCGTCGAGGCACGAGGGAGCGTTCGTGGAGGCGAGTGCGAGTCGATACGGCTGCATGCTCGAGTCGCACTACAAAGAGGATGCCAACACGTATTTCCCGCCGTTCCCGCCGAACGGTGGGCCCGCCAATGGACGAATCGACGCGCGCTCGGGCGGTCGCTCGTCAAAGTGACATTCAGATTTTCTTCCAGAGTTTGCCGGCCTCGTATTGCGGCGGCCACCACACGTCGACGCCTTGTTCCTTCGCCGCGTGGAGCGTGAAGTTCGGATCGTCGAGGTGCGGCCGCGCGATCGCGCAGAGGTCGGCGCGGCCCGCGGCGAGGATCGTGTTCACATGATCGCCGCTCGCGACGTTGCCGACCGCGATGGTCGGAATTTTCGCTTCGTGCCGGATGCGATCGGCGAACCGCGTCTGCCACATGCGCCCGAAGATCGGCTTCGCGTTCGGCGTGGTCTGGCCGGTCGACACGTTGACTGCGTCGCAACCGTGCGCTTTCAGCATCGACGAGAAAGCGACCGAGTCTTCTTCGGTCATGCCGTCGTCCTCCCAATCGATCGCCGAGATGCGCACGGTGATCGGTCTGTCCGCGGGCCACTCGGCGCGCACGGCGTCGAACACGGCGAGCGGGAATTTCGCGCGCGCTTCGATCGCGCCGCCGAAGTCGTCGGTGCGCCGATTGGTGAGCGGCGAGAGGAAGCTCGCGAGCAAGTAACCGTGCGCCATGTGAATCTCGAGCATGTCGAAGCCCGCAGCGAGCGCGCGCTTCGCGGCGGCGCGGTATTGCGCGAGCACGACCTCCATGTCGCGCGCGTCCATCGCTTTGGGGACTTGGCTCTGGGGCAAATACGGAATCGCCGACGCGCTGAGGATCGGCCACGCGCCCTGCTCGAGCGGCTGATCCATGCCTTCCCACATGAGCTTCGTCGCGCCCTTGCGGCCCGCGTGACCGAGCTGGAGGCCGATCTTCGCGCGTGACCGTGCGTGCACGAAGTCGACGATGCGTTTCCACGCCGGGACGTGCGCGTCGTCGTAGATGCCGGCGCAGCCGGGCGTGATGCGGCCCTCCGGCGAGACGTCGGTCATCTCGGCGATGACGAGGCCCGCGCCGCCCATCGCGCGCGCGCCGAGGTGCACGAGGTGAAAATCGTTCGGCGTGCCGTTGGTTGCAGAATACATGCACATCGGCGAGACGACGACGCGGTTCTCGACGCGCATCCCGCGGAGCGAAAACGGCGTGAACATCGGCGGGCGCCCGCCTTCGGAGAGCTCGGCGACGACGCGCGCGACGAGCGCCGCGTCGCGCAGCTTCAAGTTTTCGTACGTGATGCGCTTGCTCCGCGTGAGCAAGTTGAACGCGAGCTGCAGCGGGGTCTGCACGTCGTGCCAGCGCTTCACGTTCTCGAAGAAGAGCAAGCTGTCTTGCGCGGCGCGTTGCACGCGCGCGGACTGATCTTTGCGCTCGGCCTCGTAGGCGCCGAGCGCCGCGCCGAGATCGGTTGCGCCTTCGAGGTGCTTGGCGAGCGCGATCGCGTCTTCCATCGCGAGCTTGGTGCCCGAGCCGATCGAAAAGTGCGCGGTGCGCGCCGCGTCCCCGAGGAGCGCGATGTTCTCGGTGAACCAGCGCTCGTTTTTGATCGTCGGAAAGCTCACCCAGAGCGACTTGTTGGTGAGGAGGCGATGACCCTTCAGATATTTCGCGAAGAGCTTCTCGAGGTACGCGACGCTCTCTTCGGTCGTCGCGCGGTCGAGGCCGGCGGCCTTCCACGACGCCTCGTCGCACTCGATGATGAACGTGCTCGTCTCGGCGTCGAACGGGTACGCGTGGACTTGGAAGATGCCGTGCTCGTTCTTTTCGAAGATGAACGTGAACGCGTCGAGCCGGAGGTTCGTGCCGAGCCAAATGTATTTGCACCGGCGGACGTCGATGCTCGGCTGGAGCTTGGCTTCCCAACGTTTGCGAACTTTGCTGTTCACGCCGTCGGCGCCGAGCAAGAGATCGTTTTCGGCGGCGAGGCGCTCGATGTCCGCGGTCTCGATCTCGCGGTTGAACTCCATCCGCACGCCGAGATCGTGCGCGCGGTGCTGGAGGACCCCGAGGAGCGCGCGCCGCCCCATGCCGGCGAAGCCGTGGCCCGTCGAGCGAATGCGCTCGCCGTGGACGAAGACGTCGATGTCGGTCCAGTGGACGAACGCGGACTGGATCGCGTCGTGCGTCACGGCGTCGGCCGCGAGAAAATTCGAGAGCGTCTCGTCGCTGAAGACGACGCCCCAGCCGAACGTCTCGAGCGCCGCGTTGCGTTCGTAGAGAACGATGTCGTCCTCGGGGTGCGCTTTTTTTCGCAGGATCGCGAAGTAGAGCGCTGCGGGGCCGCCGCCGACTGCCGCGATTTTCATGTCATGCGCGTCCGTAGACTGGGACGACCGCGCCGGAGACGTCGCGCGCGCCGTCGGAGAGCAGGAAGGCGACGACCGCGGCCGCCGAGCTCGTCGTCACCCAGCGCGAGAAATCGGCTTTCGGCATCGACGCGCGGTTCGCGGGCGTGTCCATCGTGCTCGGAAGGATGCTGTTGATGCGCACGCCGTGCTCGAGCACTTCGGCGGCGGAGGCCTGAGCGAGCGCGACGGCGGCGCTCTTGCTCGCGGTGTACGCGGCGGCGTTCGCGCCCGTCCACGGTCGCTCGACGTTGCGCGAGCCGATGACGACGATCGCGCCGCGCTTTCGCGCGACCATGCCCGGCAAGAGCGAGCGAAGCGCGGCGTGCACGGTGCGAACGTTGGAGTCCAGCATCGCGTCGAGCGCGCTCTCGTCTTTCGCTTCGTGCATGGGCGCGCCGCCGGCCCAGCCCCCCGCGATGAGCGCGGCGTATTCGTACGCGCCGTCTTCGATCGAAACGTGCGCGGTCGCGCGCGGAGCGAGCTCGGCGGCGAGCGCGTCGAGACGCGCGCGGGCTTGCGGGCGGTCGACGAGCGCGACGTCGTCGCCGCGCGCAGCGAGCGTTCGAGCGACCGCCGCGCCGAGCGCGCCCGCGGCTCCGGTGACGAGGCAAAGCGCCATCGAAGGGGACTCTAGCCTAGTTGCAACACACGGTGAACGACTCGCCGACGTAGGTCATGTGCGACGCGCCCGACGTGACATTGCATTTGTAGCTGCCGCCCTTGAGGTTCGGCTTCACGTTGGCGGAAGCGAAATTGCCGATTTGGCCGCCGCCGAGCGCGTGGCACTGGCCGTCCATCGGAAACGACTGGTCGCCCATCGTGCAGCCGTTGTCGGTGTAGAGATGAGCCGTGCTCGGCGTGCAGTCGCCGACCGGGCTGCACGTGCAGCCGTCACACGTGACTTGCGGCGTGCTGCCGACGTAGAACGGGCCGCTCGGATAATTGGTCGGGCACGTCTGGGCGTTGCCCGCGACGTAGACGCACGCGCGGAGCGCGCCTTGCGCGGCGCAGACGCTCTCGTCCGACGCACAATCGGGAACGCAGAGCCGCACGTTTTGGTTCGTGGACGGTGGCGCGACCGACGTGCCGCCGCCGCACCCGCCGACCAGCGCGGGCGGATCGTCTTGGACGCTCTCGCCGTTGAACGTCGGCTCGTTGGTCGCCGTGCAGGTCCCGCTGAGCGCGATGCTCCCGCCGGTCCCGCACGCGCCGGCGACGCCGTAGTGATAGTTGATCGTCGTCGTCGCGCACGTGGGCGCTCCGCCGTCGGTGCAGTTGCAGCCGCACGTCGGCGCGTCGGGCGCCGCCAAGACCAAATCGTGCGTGTCGTATCCGGCCGGGCACGGCGCGGCCGCGTCGGGCGAGTAGAGCGCGGGCATGCGAGACGGCGCGGCGTCGGCACACGAGGCCGCTCCCGCGTCGGCGCAGACGACGGGCTCTTGCTGCACGTCCGCCGGCGCGTCGACCGATGCTTCGACGGGCGACGCCTCGACGCTCGCGTCGAACGGAAATCCGCTCTCGTCGAGACCGCACCCGGCGATCGCGACGCCGAGCAAGACGAGCGACGTCGTTCTCACGGGAGACAGCATACGGTCACCGTGTTTTCGAAAAGCGCCGAGCCGCTGCCGCCGTCGGCGGCGCACGTCACCGGCGGTACCGTCGGCACGTAGAGGAAGCTGTTCACTTTGCCGGCGCCGCCGGGCGTCGGGCACGTGAGCGGCGCGACCGGCACGTTGTAAGCGTTCGAGCAGTCCGTGGCCATCGAGCCGTAGGCCGTCGCGGTACAGTCCGCCGGCGGCGCGACGGTGCATCCGCACGCGCCGCACTGCACGCCGACTTGATCGGCCGGGCCCATCGTCGGTTGCGGCGTGAAGGGCGGAGGGCACGTCTCGCTGCCCGACGCGATGATGCAGCGCGAGAAACCGCCGGCGTTCGCGCCGCAATAGTCCACGCTGCACCCGGGCGCGCACGCGGTCGCGGTCTTCGCCGTCCACGCGCCGGTCCCGCCGTCGACCGCGGTGCACGTCGGCGTCCCGGAGACGACCGGCGCCGAAAAACCGATGTGCGGGTCGTTCCATCCGGTGTCGATGCACGAGGCGTCGTCACCCGCGTCGAACATGATGACGTTTTGCTTGCACGCGCTGCCGCCGCCGCCGCTGCCGGCGAAGATCGTCCCGGCGCAGGTGAAGCTCCCGCTCGTCGTGCACGTGCAGGTGCAGGCGCCCGCCTCGAGGCCGAGGTCGTAGCTGTACTTGCTCGTCTTGTAGTCGCCGGGCGGGCACGCTTGGTCGGCGAGGGCGACGACGGACCACGTCCAGCCCGGGGGCAAAGCGGCGTCGACGCAGGCGCTCGCGTCGATCGTGCTGCAGCCTTGAACGACGTCGACCGGAGCATCGCCGGGTGCGTCGGCGCGCACGTCGGTCGAAGCGTCGACCGACCCGCCGTTTTCGTCGAGGCCGCAGGCCGCGCCCGCGCCGAGCGCGCCGACCAGCACGAGGCCCGCGAAAATCAGCCGACCGCGCATCGAATCAAGGTTATCGCATCGTCCCTCGAGCCGTGTAAAAATACGCTTGCGCTGCCGCACGAGACGCCGCACTGACCGATGACGAAAATTCGGACCGCGCTGATCCTGATCGCGCTCGCGACGGCGACGACCGCGGCGCGCGCAGAGGAGGTTACGGATCCGATCACCGATTTTCGAATGGAGCTCGACGTGCGCGGGCGCGAGCACTGCGTCGTTCTTCCGCGTGATCGGCAGGAGGGCTCGTTCTGTTTGGAAATGGGCGCGGGGTCGCTCGCCGAGTCGCTCGACCGCAGCTTGGATCAGCCGATCTACGCGGTGTTCGCGCGCGACGACGACGGGTTTTTCGTCGTGTCGGTCACGCGCGAGGGGGTTCGCGATCCGATTCGCGCCGACCAGCTCGCCGAGTTCGCCGCGAGCGTTCGCACGCAGATCGCGTCGGGCGCGCAGATCGAGCTCGCCGACGACTTGCCGCCGCCGACGCTCGAGCAAGTGAAGGGCGTGACGATGGTGGTCGTGCCGATGCGCGGGCAAGTGCACGACGCCGAGGAGCACGCCGTCGACGAGACGCTGATCTGCTACACGCTCTTCGGATCGCGAGCGTCGTATCGCATCGTCACCAACGGCGACACGGCGCACGCGTCAGACGCCGAGCGCGTGGTGCGCGCCGCGCTCCAGACGCTGACGCTCGCGCCAGCCGCGGTCGCCGCGCCGAAGCCGACGGGCCTGGGCGATCTCCGGGCGCACGCGCGTGCGGTCGCGATCGCCGCCGTCGTTCTCCTCGCGCTCGTCTTCGGCGCGTGGCGTTTCATGCGAGATCCGCCGGCGCCCGACGCGCCGGACGGGCCACGTTTTCGCACGCGTAAGCGCAAAGTCGTTTCGTGGCAGAAGAGCGATCGCTCATAGCGTGATCGGCGTCGGCACGTTGCGGATCTCGGTCGTCCCGTCGCCGAGCTGCCCCCAGTCGTTGACGCCGAAGCAGCGGACCCAGCCGTCTTGCATGAGCGCGCAGGTGAAGTCGTCGCCGAGGGCGACGCCGTCGGCTTCGTAGAGACCGTCGACGCGCGTGGGCGGCGCGGTGAGCGAGGGCGCGAGTCGGCTCTGGTGCACGTCGTTCTTGCCCCAGCAAAAAATCGCGCCGTCGCTCACGCGCGCGCACGAGTGATGCTCGCCGCACGCGATGGCGGTCGCGCCGACGACGCCGGGAACCGCGACGGGCGTCGCGCTCGCTTGGTCGCCGCTGCCGAGCTCGCCGTCGTCGTTCGCGCCGAAGCACGCGACGGTTTGTTCTTTCGTGACCGCGCACGTGTGGCGGCCGCCGATCGCGATCGCGCTCGCGGTGAGCCCGGCGACGAGCGCCGCGTCGCCGTCGGCCCAGCAGCTCACCGAGCCGTCGACGAGGATCGCGCACGCGGTCGCCTCGCCGACTGCGATCGACGTCGCGCCGTTCGTCCCTTGCACTGGAGCGGGCGTTCGATGCGCGGTCCAGCAGAGCACTTTGCCGTCGGCGATGGCGCACGCGCGGTTCGTCGAGCACGCGAGATCGCCCGCGTGCTCGACGGTCGTGCCGAGACAGCTCGCGCGTCCGTCCTTTCCGAGCGCGCAGACCGCGTCGCCGGCGACGCAGACCTTCGACGCGCCGGTGAGACCCTCGACGACGGTCGGTTTTCGATCGCCGCGCGCGCCGGTCTTGCCCCAACAGCGCACCGAGCCGTCCTTCATCGTGGCGCACGCGCGGTCGCCGCGCGCGACCAGCGTCGCGAACTTGTACGCGTCGCCGTGCTTGCCGTGGCACGCGGCGCCGAGCACGAGCGCGAGGAATGCGAAGCGTCGAATCACGCGGGAGGACCCTACTCCGATTTGCGTTACTGTCAGGTCGTGAAGATTCGCCCGCGCGCCGGGGCTCAGCCGAAGATTTGGGCGCCGAGCATCGTGCAAGAAGGGGCCGAGCTCGGGCTCGACGTCGTGGTCGGCGCGTTTTGTTTCGTCGCGCGCGGCGCGCGCATCGGAGCCGGGACGCGCATCCAGTCTCACACGTCGATTTGGGAGGGCGTCGAGCTCGGCCAAGACGTCTTCGTCGGCCCGGCGGCGACGTTCACCAACGTACGTCGTCCGCGCGCGGCACGGCGTCGCGACTTCGAGCGCACAGTGGTGGGCGACGGCGCGACGATCGGCGCGGCCGCGGTCCTCGTGGCGCCGGTCACCATCGGAGCTCGCGCGATGATCGGCGCCGGCGCGGTCGTGACGAAGGACGTGCCGCCGAACGCGATCGTCGCCGGCAACCCGGCGCGCATCATCGGCTGGGCCTGCGCGTGCGGCGAGCGCCTTTTTCAGGGCATTTCGCTGAAGCGTGCAGTCTGCAACCATTGCGAATGCGCCTGGCGGCCGGCCCCGAGCGGCGGGCTCGAAGAAGAGGAAGCGCACCGATGAAGCACGAGGGCTCTTGTCTCTGCGGTGAGGTCCGCTTCGAGGTCGACGGCGCGTTCGAACGATTTTTTCTGTGTCATTGCAGTCGGTGTCGCAAAGACTCCGGCTCGGCCCACGGCGCGAATTTGTTTTCGTCGACGGCGAAGATCCGCTGGCTGTCGGGCGAAGCCCACGTACGGAGCTTTCGCGTGCCCGGGACGCGGCACGAAAAAAGTTTCTGCGCGCGGTGCGGCTCAGCGCTTCCGCGCGTTCAGATGAACGGCGCTCTTTTGGTCGTGCCAGCGGGCAGCCTCGACAGCACGATCGGCACACGACCCGACGCGCACATTTTCGTAGCGAGCCGCGCGCGCTGGGACGACCGTCTCGAGGACGTGCCGCGAGCCGACGAGCTGCCCGGCCGCGGCACCGGCGTTGCAGCGAAACCGAGGATGCAAAAGACCAAACAGAAGAAGTCGGGCGTCGAGGGCGAAGGCAGCTACACCGCGTCTCGGCGGTACCGCGCGGGGCTCGAGAAGTCGGTCGCGAAGGGCGACTCGGCGAAGCTCGCGCGCAAAGCGCAGAAAGCCTACGACGGTCCCGAGGGCGACGAGCTCCGCCGCGCCGAGGCAACGGCCAAGAAGAAAGCGCAGAAGCCGGCGGCCAAGGCCAAGCCTAAGGCGCGTGGCCGAGCGCCTGCGTGAGCATCTTCACCATCACGATCTTCGCGACGTGCGCGTAGATGATGACGCCGATCGTGTCGACGAGGCTCGCGATGAACGGCGTCGAGCTCGTCGCCGGGTCGATGCCGAAGCGCTTGAGAATGAGCGGCAGCATCGACCCGATCGTGCAGCCCGACACGATGATGAAGAAGACGGTGATGCCGACCGTCAGCGCGAAGAGCGACGTCTGATCCGGGTACATGAGCACGCGGCCGATCGCGATGACCGCGATGATCGAGCCGAGCACGCCGCCCATCGCGAGCTCGCGCAAGAGAATGCGCCACCAATCGCGCAGCTTGATTTCGCCGATGGCCAAGCCGCGGATGACGAGCGTCGAGCTCTGCGAGCCGGAGTTGCCGCCCGCCGAGATGAGGAGCGGCACGTAGAGGAGCGCGCTTGTCACCGCCTCCATGATCGCCTGGTAATGGCGCAGCGCGGTCTGCGTGAAGAACTCTTCGAAGAAGAGAATGATGAGCCAGCCGGCGCGCTTCTTGATGAAGCTGAAGAAGCTCGTCTGGAAATACGGCACGTCGAGCGGCTCGACGCCGCCGAGCTTCTGCACGTCCTCGGTCTGCTCGGCGGTGAGGACGTCGACGATGTCGTCGATCGTGATCATGCCGTGAAAGACGCCTTTGTCGTCGACGACCGGGACCGCGGCGAGGTCGTACTTCGCCATCATGCGCGCGACCTCTTCTTGGTCGGTCAGCGGCGCGACGGTGATGAGGTTGGTTCGCGCGACGTCGTCGATGTTGTCGGTCACCTCGGCGGCGACGAGCTCGCGGATCGACGCGAGACCCGAGAGCCGGTCGGCCTCGTTCATGACGTACACGTTGTAGATCGGCGAGTCGGCGTTCTCTTTGACGAACGCTTTGACGGCGGCGAGCGCGCCGCCGACGGTCGAATGCGGGCGCACGGACACGTATTTCGTCGTCATCAAGTGCCCGGCGGCGGTGTCCGGGTACTTTTCGATTTCGCGGACTTCTTCGGCCGCTTCGGGGTCGGCGCGCTCGAGTCGCTCGAAGACCTGATCGCCGAGCGCGGGCGGGAGCACCGAGAAGAGGTCGGCGCGATCGTCCGGCTCCATCTCGCTCGCGATGCGCGCGACGCTCTCGGCGGGCATCGCGACGGCGAGCTCTTGCTGCTCGTGATCTTCGAGACGCTCGAAGATCGGCGCCGCTTCGTCGGCGGGCAAGACCTGCGACAAAAGCTTGCTCGCGTCCTCGGGCTCGAGCGACGCGACGAGGTCGGCGAGGTCCTCGGGGTGCAATTCCAGCTCTTCGAGCAGCGCACGCAGCTCGGCCGGATCCTCTTTCAGGATCTCTTTGATGTCGGGGCCGAGGAGCGGTCCGATTCGCATGGGAGTCCCGGAAAGTGCCGGTCTCTATACGCCCGCGCGCGCGCGCCGGGAACCCTTTTCAGCGCGCGACGCCCGGATAAGTGGCGGGCGCGAAGACGGTCGCCGTCGCGCCGCGCGGCAGCGGGATCTCGTCACGCGTCCGCGCGAGATCGATCCGCCCGTAATCGCGCGCGATGAGGACGATGGTCGCCGGCTCGACGCGAACCGTCGCCGTCGCGGTGCCCTCTTCGCCTTTGCATTCGACGACCAAATCGGCGGAAGCGTCGGTCGCGCCGCGCCCGCACGTGTACGGAAACGGAACGGTGAAGAGCTTCTTTTGCAGGCCGAGCGCCGGAACGACGAGCATCGCGGTCACAGCCTTCGAGCCGTAGCCCGGGTCGTCGCCCTCCTGAAATTCGATGCGCACGTCGACGTTCGCCGCCGACGGATGCGGAGACGGAGTCGGATTCGGAGACGGAGTCGGACTCGGAGACGGAGTCGGCAGCGGGTCGACGCACGCGAGCGCGAAGACGATGAATACGAGCCGCTTCATTTCTTGGTGGGCCCGTGGGCGTAGCCCCACTCGCGGAGCAGGCGATCCATCTCTGCGCCGGCGCCCGCGTTCGAGTGGCTGCCGCCTTCGTCGTCGTGGGCGCTCGCTTGCTCGCGAACGACGAAGAGCCCGAGATCGCGAGACGCATCGATCGTCGGAAGCGCGTGCGCGAAGGCGAGCTCGCGCGATTCTTCGGACGAGAGACCGCTCGCGACGCGCGCGTCGAAGAGGCCGAACGGGCCGGCGAAGACCGACTGCTCCGGCCACGGTTGATCGTCGAGAAAGAGCTGCCACGTGACGTCGGCCGTCGGCGGCGTCGGGATGACGTCGATGCCGACCGGCGCGTCCGCCGGCGTGGTGAGCGCGATCTCGAGCGTCGGTCCGTTCGCGACGACGGCTTGCCGCGGAACGCCGACGGGCTCCCAAGTGAGCGTCGTCCCCGGCGCGAACGCGATGTGACCCGACACGCGATGCGCCGCGCCCGCGCCGGCGAATCGAAATCGAAGCCGCGGAGGCCCAGAATCCAGGCTCGGAATACTTGTATTCTGCACGGTTTGAGCCGGCCGCGTGGGCGCGACCGACGCGTGCGTTCCGGCGACGACAAAGTTTTTCTTCGCGGCGGCGAGACGCGCGCGCATCTCCTCCATCACGTCGGGGTGCGACTGCGCGACGTTCTTCCGCTCGCCGGGATCGGTGTCGAGATCGAAGAGCTCCTCGGCGACGGTCATGCACTTTTCTTCGTCGCCCGTATGCGCGTGGAAGCATCGCGTCTGCGAGAGGCCTTCGCGGAAGATGGCGCGCCAATGCCCCGAGATGAGCCCGCGCGTGCCGCGGCCTTCGCTCAAGACCACGCGCTCGTCCGGCTCCTTTTCGCCGCGCACGAGCGGCATCATCGAGCGGCCGCTCATCTTCGCGGGAATTTCCTGACCGACGAGCTCGAGGATCGTCGGCGCGATGTCGACGTTGCGCACGCGCGCCTTCACCTCGTGGTCCGCGGGGAGCACGCCGGGGAGCGACATCAAGATCGGGATCTTCGTCGTCTCCTCGTAGTTGGTGACCGCGTGATGGAAGCGAATCGGCATGTTATCGAGCTTCGAGATCCCGTCGTGCGCGGCCGAGAGTGTCTCGCCGTGGTCGGCGGTGAGGATGACGAGCGTGTTCTTGCGAATGCCGAGGACGTCGAGCTCGTGCATCAAGACGCCGATCGCTTCGTCGTCCTTCGAGGCCTCGGCCATGTACTTGCGCACTTGCGGGTCTGCGGGGCCGCCGTGCTTTTCGTCGGGCACCGCGTCGTAAAACCGCTGCGGCGGCTCGAGCGGCTCGTGCGGCGAGTTGTAGTTGCAGAATGCAAAGAATCGCGTGTCCTTGTTTTTCTCGAGCCAAGCGACTGCGTCGCGCGTGATCTCGCCGGTGTCTTTCGTTCGATAGCGATGGTCGTCGACGCGCTCGAAGCCCATGTCGACGCCGACCGCGGCGTAGCCGATCATGAAATAGTTGTTCACGAAGGCGCGCGTCGCGACGCCCGCGCGGCGCAAGAGCAGCGGCAAAAGCGGTGGGTCCTCCCGGTAATACGAGGCTGCTTCGGTCGGCGGCAAAACCCACGGGAGCGGATCGAGGCCGAGCTCGGTCGAGCGCTCGCCCGAGAGCATCGAGAGCGTGCCGGGCCGCGTCCACGAGCCGCCCGAGTAGGCGTGCGTGAAGCGGACGCCGCTCTTGGCGATGGCGTCGAGGTTCGGCGTGATGCCAGGAATTTTCGGGAGGAGCGCGTCGAGCGGCGGGAGCGGCGCGGCGAGCTTTTTCTTGTCCTCGTCGTCGTCGTGCATCGACGCGATGACGTCCGGGCGGAGCGCGTCGACGACGATGAAGAGGACGTTGTATCCGGCCTTGGTCGGCTGATGCGCGCGGATCTCGGGGTTGCCCCAGAGCGCGAGCGAGAGGCCGCTCTGACCTTCGGCTTCGGAAGGCGGCGTCGGTGCGCCCGCGTCGGCGTCGGCTCTCGGCTCGCGATGACGCGCGGGGCGAGGCTCGTTTTCTTTTCGCGCGTCGGCGCGCGTCGCGAGCTCGAGCTCGATCGACTGCCCGGCGAACGCCGAGAGATCGACGCTCTCGTCGTCGATCCAGTGCGCCGATTGCTCGGGCAAAAAACGTTTTTCGTACGGCGTCGATTTTTGTCCGCGCGCGTCGGTGATCGACACGGTGAAGATCGTCGCGTCGCCGCTTTCGTTCGCGGTGCCCGGCGAAAAAACGAATTTCGCGTTCGACGGCACGGTCATCCGAAAGTCGATCGACGCCGGCGTCGGCGCGAAGATCGCCTCGCGTTCGTCGAAGCTCCCTTCGCTCATGTTCCAGACGCGCGCGTCGGGCGTCCAGCGTTTGCCCGACCCCGTCGGCACCGACCACTGCACGACCGTCGCGCTCGTTCGCAGCGCGATGCTCGTCGTGATCTTCTTCGCCTCGGCCGACAAGTCGTGAAACGCGAGCGGCATCTTCCGCCAGTGGGTCGCGATCGCCCACGTCCCGCGCTGGAGATTGGGCATCGTCACGTGCGCCCCGTCGAGCATGTCGACCAAGTGCGTGACGACCTCGTCCGCCCGCGCCGCCGCGACCGCGCTGGTCGTCGTCGTCGTCGCGACCGTCGCCATCGGCGCCGCATGGCGCCCGTCGGCGCCCCCGCCAAAACGATACGCGGCCCACGCCGCGCAGCACGCGACCCCCGCCACGGCCACCCGTCCACTCAAAGCCATCGGCCGCTTCCTCTCATGGGATTCTCAGCGCCGAGGTGTCTGTCGTGGTGGCGGCGGGGGCGTCGCGGGGGACGAGGAAACCGCCGCGTTCGACCATGCGCGTGTCTTCGAGCATCCATTGCCAGAGCGCGCCCTTCATCGCGTTCACCACGTCGGGGTGCGCGGCGGCGACGTCGTGGATTTCGCCCGGGTCCTCCACGGTGTCCCAAAGCATGTACTTTGCACCTTTTCGCGTCGGCGCGTAGACGAGCTTCCAGCGCGCGTCGCGCACCATGCGGTGGCGCGCGACGGTCGTCACGTCCTCGACGTCTTTGCGGAGGACCAGCTCGTCGTGGTGGCGCGTGTCGACCTCGGTGAGACGCGTGAGGTTCGGGTAGGGCAGGCGGAGCTCGTCGGGCAGGGCGGGGACGTCGCCCATCCAGAGCTCGGTTTCGGCGTAGGCGCGCTCGTCGGGCGTCGGTTTGCCGTCGAGCGCGGGCGCGATCGAAATGCCGTCGAGATCGTGCGGCGGCGCGACGCCGGTGAGATCGTAGAGCGTCGCGGCGAGGTCGACGTCGCGCACGACGCGCCCGTCGCGGCGTCCGCCCGCGCGCCGCGGGTCCACGATGACGAGCGGCACGTGCGTGCCTTCGTCGCCGAAGAGGTGATCTCCGTGGCCCTGGCCGTGACCGTTGTCGAAGAGTGTCTCGCCGTGATCGGCGGTGACGATCAAGATCGTGTCGTCGCGCAAACCGTCGCGATCGATCTCGGCGAGGAGTCGCGCGGCCGCGTCGTCGATGCTCGTGATCGCGCCGTCGTAGAGCGCGCGCACTTGTTTGACGTCGGCGTCGTCGAGCGGCGCCTCGCCTCCGAGGCCGACGGGCTTGTCGTATTTGAATCGCCCGCGATACCGCGGATCGGTGTAGCGCGCGTAATACGGCGCGGGCGCGGCGTACGGGAAGTGCGCCGTGGAAAAGAAGACCGTGAGAAAAAATGGTTTTCCGCTGCGCGACAAATCCGAGAGCGTGCGCGACGCGTCGCTCTCGAGGAGGCTCGGGTCGGCCGCGACGTTCATCTCGCGAAGCACCGGAAAAATCGCGCGCCCGATGCGTGACTGCAAAACCGGAAGGAGTGGCGTCTGCCGCTCGAGCGCGCGCTGGCGCACGAGCTGATCGAAATCGAACGTCGGCACGAGCGTTTTTTCGAAGCCGAGATCGATGCGCGAGAAAATGTCCCCGGCGTAGTCGCTCACGACCGCCGTCGCGTAGCCGGACTTCTTCAGGCGCTCGGGGAGCGCGTCGAAATCTTTCGCGCGGTCTTCCCAGCGCGGGAACATCGTGCGGATGCCGTGGTGATGCGGATGGCGCCCGGTGAGGATCGTGACCCACGACGGAAACGTTCGCGGGAGCGAGACGTACGCGCGATCGAAGCGCGTGCCGCGCGCCGAGAGCGCCGAGAGGTGCGGCGCGACGCTCGTCGTCAAACGATCGGCGCGAAACGAATCGGCGGCGAGGATGATGACGTTCGGTCTACCCGCGTGAGTGGCGGCGCGCGCGTTCGTCTCGCGCGGCCACAGCGAGCCGAGCATCACGAGCGGCAGCACGACGGCCGCGACGTTTCGCACGTCGCGCCGCGCGAAGAGATCGCCGATGCGACGCGGCCACGTGCGCCACGACGCTGGAGGCCCCGCGAGATACGCGATCGCGATCGCGACGCCGAGGGTCGCCGTGCCGCGCGCGCCGAGCACGTCGGTCGCGAGGATCTGCACGACACGCCGCACGCCGCCGCGCGCGTACCACGCGTCGGAATAGAGCTGCGGCGTCCGCGCCATCGCGTCGAGCACGAGCCACGCGTGGAGCACGACCAGCACGCCGAGCGCGCGGAGACCGAGCGCCGGCCCGCGCACGAGCGCGCGTCGCGCGAGGACCTGCCGGAGCTGCACGAGGAGCCCCGCGATCGTCCCGAGCACGAGTCCCACGGCGATCGCCGCCGCGCCGATCGCGAACGCGAGCGATCGGATCTCGCCGCCGAATTGCCGCAAGACGAAGATGCCGACGTCGTGCGCTTGCGTGCCGAGCGCGGCGTCGCGATCTGCCACGATGGGCGCGCTCGACGCGACGACGGTGAGCGCCAACAAGTAGAGCGCCCCGATGACCGAGGGCCGGAGGCACGCGAGGGCCCCCTTTTTCGCGGAGTACAGCGACCGCTTCAACGCCCGTAGATGCTTACTTCAATGCGAGCGCTTTGAGTAGCGGCCTCGGTCCCGCGTCGCGCGGAAATGCCCGCGCCGACAAATCGGCGATCTTGCGGGCGATCGCGCCGACCTCCGCGCGAGGCCATTTTCCCGGGCCCTCCGCGCGATCGCAAAAGTACGTGCGACAGCCGAACGGGCGGCTCGCGTAGACGCGGCAGCGCCCGTCGTCGCCGAGAAGCGGACAGCGGCGCGCTTCGACGAGCGGCAGCGAGCGCTTCAGCGGGCGCGCTTGGACGGCGTGCTCGAGCTCGGCGAGCTCGACTGCGTGGACGTAGGGCTCGCGCCCGGTTCGACCGAAATGGCAACAGTCCGTGCTCGCGGGGCATGTCCAAGATGCCACGAGCGCGTCGATTTCCGTGTAGAGTGCAAGTAACTCCGACCGGGCCGGATTTTTCTTCCACGGCGGGTGCGACATCGACGCGACGATAGCAGCTGCTAAGGTCCGCGCATGACGAAGCCCACGCTCGAGCTGTTCGCCATCTTCGCGCTCCTCGCCAACGCCGCTTGCGGCGGCGGCACGACGAATCCGTCAGACGCTTCGACCGACTCGCCCGCCGACGTCGCGAAGCAAAACGACGGCGCGCTGCCCGGTCCGGACGGCGGGGACGACGGCGCGGGCCCGACGATCGATCCCGAGTGCACTGCGCCGACGACCGCGCCGAGCAACGGCTCGTGCGTCACCATCGACCTCGACGGCGGCATCGCGTGCAACCCGGTCACCAACGCGGGCTGCGACGTCGACGCGGGCGAGTCGTGCGACATCGGCGACGACGGCACCATCGCGTGCTTCCCGCCGCCGCCGCCGAACACGCAGCCGCTCTGCGCGACGTGCGACTCGAACACGCAGTGCATGCCGACGACCTCGTGCTGGCCCGCGGCGAGCAACTCGAACGGCTTGTGCATGCGATTCTGCTGCACCGACGCCGATTGCGGGGGTGGCCATTGCGACAAGACCACTTTCCAAACTGACCCGCTCGGTCTTTGCGCGAAGTGAGTACGCTCGCGGGATGGCACTCGTCGAACGGACACCTGCTCCCGCGCTCGCGCACGGCACCATCGAAGAAATTTTTCCCGACATCCATTTCGTGACCGGCACGGTCGCGATGCCCGGCCCGGGCATCCGATTCAGCCGCAACATGACGATCGTGCGCGAGGGAAGAAACCTCGTGCTCGTGAACTCGGTGAGGCTCGACGACGCGGGCCTCGCCGCGCTCGACGCGCTTGGCAAAGTGACCGACGTGATTCGTCTCGCCGCGAACCACGGCATGGACGATCCGTTTTATCGAACGCGTTACGGCGCGAAGGTTTGGGCGGTGAAAGGCCAGCGCTACACCGCCGGCTTCGACACGAACGCCAAGGACGTCTACCTCGAGCCGGACGTCGAGATCGACGAGACGACGAAGCTCCCGATCGAGGGCGCCAAGCTCTACATGATTCACTCGAAGCCGCCCGAGGCGATGCTCCTCCTCGAGCGCCACGGCGGCACGATCGTGTCGGGCGATTGCCTGCAGCACTGGGACGCGCCCGACCCGTACTTCTCGTTCATGGCCAAGCTCATGATGAAGATGATGGGCTTCATCAAGCCGCACAACGTCGGCCCCGGCTGGCTGAAACAATGCAAGCCGCCGCAGGACGAGCTCCGAAAAATTCTCGATCTCGATTTCGCCAACGTGATGACCGCGCACGGCAAGCCGGTCGTCGGCGGCGCCCGCGAGAGCTACCGCGCGTCGATCGAGCGCGCGTCGACTTAGAACAAAACCGAAAGCGAAACGGTGCCGCCGTAGACCCAGCCCTGGCTGCCGAAGCCCGGCCATCCGGGGTTGTTCGTCTGGAGACCTTTCGCGCCGGCGATCGGATCGCCGGTCGACGACGAGCGCGCGTCGTCGGGGAGCTCGTCGGGGATCTTCGAATCGTCTTTCACGTTGTCGCGCCACGCGAGCCGATACGCGACGAGCTGAAGGCCGGGTCGCAAACGCACGCCGCCGATGTTCGCTTCGACGTCGCCGCCGAACGCGAGACCGTAGCGATCGCTGTCGACGTAGTTCGATTGCCCCGTTTGCGTGGGCACCGGCGTCGGCGCGTATTGCCAATCGAAGTACGCGCGGAGCTTTCGATACTGATGCCGAATGCCGACGGCGTAGACGAGCGTGTCGCCCCACGCGGCGTCCTTGCCATAGTAGCTGCCGGGCTCGAGGCCGTGACGGTCTTGGTACGTCGACCAGTTCATCCACGTGAGCTCGGCGGCGATACCCATCGTGTAGTGCGCAGATTTGATGATGTCGGCCTCGCCGCCGATCGAGATGCGCCACGGCAAATAATCGTGCACTTCGTGCTGCGTGCCGGTCGAGACCACGCCGTTCGGGAGCGTCGCTTGGATTTGCGTGTCGATGACGAACGACTCGGGCGCGTGGATGACCGCGCCGATGCGAATGCGATCCGTCGGCGTCCAGTACGCGCCGGCGTGCGGCGCGAGCGCGGCGGTGACGCCGATGCTGTTGTTGACGAGGAGCTGCGTGTAATCGGTCGCCGCCGGAACGTACGACGCGCTCGTCGCTTGGTTGGCGAGGCCGAGCGTCGTGCCGATGCCGATCGAGAGCTGCTTGAGGAGTCGAAAGCTTCCGCCGACCGCGATCGACATGGCGGTCAATCGATCGCCGTAGAGCTCCGGGTGCAAGCTGTTCGAGAAGAGCGCCTCGCGCTCGTCGTTGTAGAACGCGTTGGCCGTCGTGAGATTGGCGATCGGCAGCATCAAGAAGAGACCGAGGCTGAATCGATTCTTGATGAGATGCTTCACGCCGCCGATGACGAGGTACGGCCGCACTTGCCCGCTCGAGCCCGCGGCTTGCCGCGGGCGCGCGGTGAAATTGTCCGGGCAGCCGGCGACCTCGCAGCCTTGGAGCCACTGTGTCGGCACGACCGTGTTCGGGAGCTGCTGCACGCCGCCCGGCGGACCGTAGACGATGCCGCGCGCGCCCACCGCGAGCGGAACGTCGTGGCCCGCCGGCCGTCCGTCGAGGGTCATGGAGATTTGCTCGCTGAGCATCGCGATCGCGACGTCGAGACGATCGTCGGCGTCCTCGAGCATCGCGGGGTTGAAGTACGCCGACGCCGAGCTCGGATCGCTGACGACCGGCGCGAACCCGCCGTTCGAGCCTGCCGCGCCGAGCGTCTCGAAGAGCGGCGTCGCCATCGCGTGTGTCTGCGCGAGGAGGACCGCGCACGAAACCAAGAGGATCGAGTTTTTCATCAGAGGGTCGGATCGTGGGGAAGCGCGAGGCGAACGTTCGCGCACGTCTCGAGGTCGGCGTCGATGTCTTCGCCCGGGTTTCGCACGACGACCGCGGCGACGCGCGGGCTCGAGAGCGTGCTCCCGAGGTAACGCAGCGTGATGCGCGGAACGAGCGTCGCGTTGTCGACGTAACCCGGCGTCTCGATCAGCTGGCAGTTTTCGCCGCAGTCTTGGACCGAGAGCACGCTCTCTTGAAGGTCCCAGTCGCCGTGCACCGTGAATTGGATCGCATTCTGCGCGACGGTCTCGTCGGCGGCGGTCGCGTACTCTTTGAAGTCGCGCTGCGTCGCTTCGCGGATGCCCGGCACGAAGCCGCCGATTTGGAACGCCGCGCCGGGGAAGCCATCGCCGTCGGTGTCTTCTTGGTTGTCGAGGTGCGCGCCCGTCGGGTGGAGCGGGTCTGCCTCGAAGGGCAGCGGCGTCAGATCTTTGAGCGCGGTGTGCGTCGAAAAATCGGCGGGCAAGAGCGCCGTCGTCCCGCCGCGCACGCGATAAAAACGATCGAACGAAAAGGTGCACCCGCTGCCCGAGGTCTGGAACGTCCCGCGCCGCGGGTGCGGGCCGCTCGCCGACGGATCATTTTCGTAGAGAAGGCCTTTGAGCGATCCCGGGGTGCAGTCGACCGTCGCGTTGCCGGTCACGTGAAAACCGCAATGGAGCGCTTGCTCGACTTGGAACGCGCCGCCGCTCTGCGAGAAACGATAGAGGTACCAAGTGCTCGCCGGCTGTGGGTTTTGGCTGACGGCGTCGCGCACCGCGTCGTTCTCGCGCGAGATCCACCAGCCGGTCATGTCGCACGCGGTCGTCTTCTCCGACTGCTCGCACGTCGGGCCGCTGCCGGTGATGCCGTCGCCGCACGGATAGAAACATGTATTGTCCATGCATTGCCAGCCGGGCGTGACCTTGCACTCGGTGCAGCCGGGGCTGCCGTTGTCGCAGTCCTCGTTGGCGTCGACCACGCCGTTGCCGCACGTGTCCGTCTCGTCGGCCGATGGCAAGACGATGTCCTTGGCGCACGCGGGCGAAAGGACGGCGACGAAGAAAAAAATCGACGCTAGACGCGGGGGCACGGCGGGCGCCTTATAACATCGATCATGCGCCTCGCGCCGTTCATCCTGCTCGCCTGCGCCGCGGGCGCTTGCGGCGGGAGCGAGAACGACGGGCGCACCGGATGCGGGGCCTGCCGGGTGTGATCCGACTGCCCCGTTTCGGTGCCCAGGCTCCGCTTGCCGAGCTCGACACCGCGGCGCTCGAATCGGGCCTTCGGCTCACGCCCGACGAGCTCACCGCAGTTTTCGTACGCAGCACGCCCGGCGCGTCGGCGCTCTACGTCGCGACGCGCGCATCGCGTGATGCGCCGTTCGGCACGCCTGCGCTCGCTTCGCCGCCTGCGCTCGGTCCGAACGCCATCGCGGGAACGCCGACGGTCGCCGCCGACGGTCTTTCGATCACGGTTCCTTGCTACGGACAGGCGGAGAGCTCGCTCTGCGTCGTGTCGCGTCCGAGCGTGGAGGCCCCCTTCGCGGCGATGACGACGGTCGGCTACTTCTGCTTGTTCAACGGCGGGCCGGCCTCACCGTACGAATGCGAAACCGATTCGTCGGGTGCCCTGCGCGCGTTCGTCGCGACGGTGCCGCCCGAGCCGACCTATAGCGAGGGCATTTATCTCGAGACGCGCGACGATCTTGCGTCGAGCTTCACGCTCGGTCCGCTCGTGCTAGCCGACCCGGAGGACTCGTTCGCCGTTTCGAGCGATGGGCTCTCGATTTACATCGCGCAGCTCGATGACGGTCAGAAGGGCACGCACGTCGGCGTTGCGACGCGCGCGACCACGGAGGAACCGTTCGGCGCGATCACCGCGCTGGGCGGGCTCGACGACTACGATCCGAGCTGGGTCTCGCCCGATCAGTGCCGCCTCTATCTGGACGGTGCTGACGGCGATCTTTACGTCGCGTCGCGCGCCGAGTGATCACGACGCTGATGCGGCGGCGGCGCGCTTCCATCGCGGCAGAAGGACGAGCGGCACCGCACAGAGCACCGCGGCGAGCGCGAGGACGGTGCCCTTGCCGATGCGGTCGGCGAGCGAGCCTCCGAGCTGGCCGCCGACGCCGATGGCGACGGTGTTCGCGCTCGTGAGGAGCGTGTAGTGAAGGCCCGCGTCCGCTTTGCGCGTCGCGGTCATGAGCGCGGCGAAGAGGACCGTCGTGCCGAGGCCGCTCACGAACGACTCGGTCGCGATGCTCACCGTCGTCCACCCGAGCGGCACGCCGAGCCGCAGCGAGAGCACGAGCGGCACGCAGACGATTGCTTGTAGAATCCCCGCAATCGCGAGGGCGCGCGTTTCGCTGACGAGCCGGTGGAGCACGCCGCCCGCGGCCGCGCCGACGAGGCCGCACGTGATGCCGAGCGTGACCGCCGCGAGACCGATTTGGCGATGGGTCCAGTGCGCGTCGACGAGCATCGGCTTGATGAGGACGGTCGCCATGTGGAGGCCGAGCTTGTAGGTCAGCGCGATCACCATGACCGGCCACGCGTCGCTCGAAAAAATGTGACGGAGGAACGCGATCGCTGCGAGACGCGAGCGGGCCGACGGTGGCGCCGCGTCGTCGACCTCGCGCTCGCGCAGGAGGCGCGCGGCGGGCGTCGCGAGAAGAACGAGCGAGCCGCTCGCGAGGACGGCGCCGCGAAATCCGAGCGGCGCGCTCAGGAGCAACAGCCCCGCGCCGCCCGCGAGCATGCCCAGACGATAACCCGCGACCTGCGCCGTGTTGCCGAACCCGAGGTGCTTGGCCGGCAGCGATCGCACCGCGAGCGCGTCGACGAAGATGTCCTGCGTCGACGCGAAGAGCGCCGTGAAGAACACGAGCACGAACCAAAGCCCGGGCGCCTCCTTGAGAGGACGAAGCGCGAAGAGCGCGATCGAGACGAAGAGCAACGTCTGCAAAACCAGCAAAATGCCGCGGGATCGCGCGCGCACGGCGGGACGGTCGGCGAGCGTCGACCAAATCACTTTGAGCTGCCACGGCAGCTGCAGCCACGAGACAGCCGCGATGAGGCCGAGCGAATAATGATTTTCGCGCAGCGCGACCGGCATGTAGTCGCTCGCGAACCCGTACGGCACGCCCTGCGCCGCGTAGAGGAGCGAGAGGGCGAAGAGAATTCGCCCGCCGTTCCTCTCGTTCGTTCGGGCCATGCGGGCGCGGCCAGCATATCGTCGATCCGGCGCGGCGGCTCGCGCGTAGAGGTCGTATGCAGGCGACTGATCTCGATCTCGATCTCGTCGAGCAAGACCGACTGGTCGCGAGCGTCGCCGCGTCGACGGTGGTGATGCTCGACGCGCGTCGCGTGCGTTTGCGCGAGCTATGGGGCGACGACGTCGTCGTGACGACCTTCTTGCGGCAGTTCGGCTGTCTCTTTTGTCATCGCGCGATCGCCGAGATCGTCGCGATCGTTCCCGACGTGATCGCCGCGGGCGCGCGCCTCGTCTTCGTCGGCAACGGCAGCGTGAACCAGGCGCAGCGTTTCTTCGCGGAGAAAAAACTTCCGCGCGACGGGTGCACGGTCGTGACCGATCCCGAGCGCGAGTCGTTTCGCGCGGCGGAGCTACGGCGCGGCTTCACGCGCACGTTCGTCAATGCGGGCAGCGTTCGCGCGTATCGCGAAGCGCGCGCCGACGGTCATCGGATCACGGGGCTCTTCGGGGATCTCACGCAGCTGGGCGGCACGATGGTGACGCGACCGCCGGCGCGGCTCGTGATGCTCCATCGTTCGCAATACGCGGGCGACCACGCGGACTCCGAGGCGGTGCTCGGGGCCGTGCGGGCCGCCCATCGGGGGTGACGGAGACGGAAAATGCACATTCGGCCCGCGCGGGACTCCGACTACGAAACCTTCGTCGCCCTCTTCGCGGAGCTCGAGACCGGCGACCCCGTGCCCAATCGCGAGCGCTTCATCGAAGACATCGCGCCCGGCGTGATCTTCGCGGAGGACGACGCAGTGCTCGGTTATTCGTATTTCCACGTTCACGACGGCAATTGTCACGTGCGTCACCTCGTGACTGCGTCGGGCGCGCGGCGGCGCGGCGTCGGGCGCGCGCTCCTCCGCGCGGTTCGCGAACGTGCGCGCTCCGCGACGTGGTGTCTCAACGTCAAGCGCGACAACGTCGCTGCGATCGCGCTCTACGAGAGCGAAGGCTTTTCGATCGCGTACGAGTCCGCCGCGTTTCGGTTCGACGCGACCGCGCTCGCGCGGATCGCATTGCGCGGGGACCTGCAGATTCGCGCGATCGATGAGGCAGAAGATGCCGCGGTCGAGCGCGCCGCGGGGATGCGCGCGGGGTCGTTCGCGCTCGGTCGCGCGCGCAAACGCGAGCCGATCGCGCTCGAGGAAAAGGCGCGGGTCGTCGGCGGCGCGGTCTTCGACGCGCACTTTCCGGGCGCGTTTCCATTTCGCGTGACGCGCGCGGACCTCGCCGCGCCGTTCGCGCGCATGCTCGCCGAGCGAGCCGGACGCGATCACCTCTTCGTGACGTGCGAAGCCCAGCGCGACGTCACGGCTGCGCTCGTTGCGGCGGGCGCGACGCTTCGTTTCGAGATGTTTCACATGCGTGGCGAGCTCGCGTGAGCCCGCTCACGCGCGGGCTGCGGGCAACGTGAAGACGAAACGCGCGCCGCGTTGCGTGCTCGGGTCGACCCAGATCTCGCCGCCGTGAGCGCGTACGAGATCGCGCGCGATGGCGAGGCCCAAGCCCGAGCCTGGCGCGTCGCGCGGGCCGCGCCAGAAGCGCTCGAACACCGCGTCGCGATCGCAAGCTGCGATGCCGGGGCCCGAGTCTCGCACGTGGAACGCGACGCCGGCTCGATGCGAGGTCGCGCCCGCGACGACCGCGCCGCCCCGGGGCGTGAACTTGAGCGCGTTGCTCACCAAATTGCCGAGCACCTGGAGGACGCGGCGCTCGTCGGCGTCGACGGCCGGCAACGTCGCGGGCGCGGTGCATCGCACGCGGATGCCGCGGGTCGCGGCGAGCGGCGCGACGTCGCCGACGGCTCGGCTGACGAGCGCGCGCGGCGTGATCGGCTCACGGCGGAGCGGGACGACGCGCGCGTCGAGGACGCTTGCGTCGAGCATGTCGCCGACGAGCGCGAGCATCGAGCGCGCTTGGCGTTCGATCGTGGCCACGCCGAAGCGCGGATCGATCGCCGACGTCGCGCCGCTGCGGATGCGTTGGCTCGATGCCAGGACGACGGCGAGCGCGTTCTTGAGATCGTGCGCCGTCGAGGCCATGGCGGATTCACGCCGTCGGATGGCCTCGCGCTGCGCGACGGCGTGCTCCACGAGGCGCGCGACCGTGCGCAGCAGCGTGAGCGGCGGCGGCGCCGGCCACGCTCGCGCCCAGATCGTCACGGCGCCCTGTGCGATCGGCGACGCGCTCATCCACTCGAGCCCGTCGAGGTCCGCGCGCTCGTCGGTGATCGTCGCGCCGCTCTCGAGCGCGCGAACGACGCACGCCTCGATCCGCGCGTCGACGCGTGCGTCGCGGGTCGAGCCCGTGCGCTCGCGCGCGCCCGAAGCGTTCACGAGATCGACCGTGCAAGGGAGCCCGAACGCGACGAACGAACGCACGGCAGCCTCGGCGATGCCGCGCTCGTCGCGCCGCTCGTCGCGGGCGAGCGCGCTCGCGAGCCGGTCGAGCGTCAAGAGCTCTGCTTGCGCGTCGATGGGCGCGCGTACCGCCATGTATTTTCCCGACCGCGCCTTCGTCGACACGTCGGACGTACCATGCAAGTGCATGCGGCGGCGCGGTGCAGCAAGCGTACCACCAGGGGCGATCGAAAAATCCGCCCCCGGCACGTCGACGAACGAAGTGGCCATCGTCCACATGGGTCAACACTCCACACATAGGGTGGTGGACAAACCTCGCTCGCCGGCTATGAGTGGCACCTCGAAAACGGGGAGGCGTGATGTCCACACGGGTGCTCATCGTCGACGATGAACGCGAAATGGGAACGATGCTGCGCGACGGGCTGCGGGGCCGCGGGTACGACGCGTCGTGCTGCGGGTCGAGCGACGTCGCATTCGCCGAGGTGATGGACGCGCGCGCGGACGTCGTCATCACCGACATTCGAATGCCGAACATGAACGGCATCGAGCTCTGCGACCGAATCGTCGCGAACCGGCCCGACGTGCCGGTCGCGGTGATGACGGCGTTCGGCGATCTGCAAACCGCGATCGCGACGATTCGCGCCGGCGCATTCGATTTTCTCGCGAAGCCGTTCGACATCGACGACCTCGTGCTCGTCGTCGAGCGCGCGATCAACCAGCGAACCCTCCGCGAAGAAGTGAAGCGTCTCCGGATGGAGCGTGGCGAGTCCAACTCCTCCTCCGCGCTGCTCGGCGAGAGCGCGGCGCTTCGCAGCGTCGCGCGCATGATTCAGCGCGTCGCCGACACGGACTCGGTCGTCCTCGTGACGGGTGAAACCGGAACCGGCAAAGAGCTCGTCGCGCGCGCCATCCACGAGCAGAGCCGGCGACGCGACGGCACGTTCGTCGCGATCAACTGCGGCGCGCTGCCCGACGCGCTGCTCGAGAGCGAGCTCTTCGGTCACGTGCGCGGCGCGTTCACCGACGCGCGCGAGAACCGCACCGGCCTCTTCGCCGAAGCGAGCGGCGGCACGCTGCTGCTCGACGAGATCGGCGACATGCAGCCTTCGATGCAGGTCAAGCTGCTGCGCGCGCTCGAGACGCGCACCGTGAGGCCGGTCGGCTCCAACGTCGAGGTGCCGTTCGACGCGCGCATCATCGCCGCGACCCATCGCGATCTCGACACGGCGGTCGAAGAGGGCCGCTTCCGCGAGGATCTGCTGTACCGGCTGAACGTCATCCCGATCGAGCTGCCGCCGCTTCGCGGGCGCGGCGGGGACGTGCTCGTGCTCGCGCAGCACTTTCTCGATCGCTTCAGCCAACGCGCCGACAAAAAAGTGCGCGGCCTCTCGCAGGCGGTTGCCGAGCGGTTGCTCTCTTACGCGTGGCCGGGCAACGTGCGCGAGCTGCAAAACGCGATCGAGCGCGCCGTCGCGCTCGCGCAGCACGAGCAAATCGTCGTCGAGGATCTCCCAGCGAAAATTCGCGACTACCGTCGCTCGCACGTCATCGTCACCGCCGACGATCCCGAAGAGCTCGTCTCGATGGAGGAGGTCGAGCGCCGCTACGTCGCGCGCGTCCTCGAGTCGGCCGGCGGAAACAAAAATTTCGCGGCGCGGATCCTCGGATGGGACCGCAAGACTTTGTACCGGCGCCTCGAGCGCTGGTCGCGTCGTTCGACGTGATGCTGGCACGGCGCCCGCACGCCAGCGAGGGAGGAGCGTGACATGAAGCTCGCGAGGAAAATGATCTTCGTGGTCCTGACCGCGTTGATTGGAGCTTTTGGGGTACTGGGTTACTTGGACACGCGGCGAGTCGTCGGCGAGTACCACGAGCGCGTCGCGGGCGACCTCCGGCTGACCGGCCGCACCGTCGCTCCGATGCTGGCCGAGGTCTCGGCGGTCGAGGGCCAAGCCCGAGCGCACCAGTTGCTCGACAAGATCGATCGCGACAACAAGAGCGCGGACCTCAGGTGGCTTTCGGCCGGCGACCTTCCACTCGACGAGGGCCAGCGGCGCGATCTCGCGGGCGGCGGCGAGGTCGTTCGAAAGACCGATCGACTGAGCGTGTACGTTCCCGTCGGCTCGACGGGGACGGTCCTCGAAGTCGCGCGGTCGGTCAAACCGACGGGCGCGTTCGAGCGCGCGATCATCGCTCGGCGCATGCTGCTCGTCGCCCTCGCGGCGCTCGCGGCGGCGCTCATCTCGAGCATCGCGGCCGTGAAAATGATCGGCACGCCGATGCGCCGGCTGACGCACCAGGCGCGCCTCATGGGCTCCGGCGACTTGTCGCGACGGCTGCAGATGGTGCGATGCGACGAGCTCGGCGAGCTCGCCGCCGCGCTCGACAAGACGTGCGACGATCTCCAGATCGCCCAGCGGCGCGCCCAGATCGAAGCGGACGCCAAAGTGAACGCCGAACGTCAAGTGCGCCACGCCGACAAGATGAGCACCGTCGGCACGCTCGCCGCCGGCATGGCGCACGAGCTCGGCACGCCGCTCAACATCATCGGCGGTCGCGCGAAGATGATCGCGGGCGTCGCCGGTGCGCCGTCGGAGGCGGTTCGTTATGCCGAGATCATCGCGGCGCAGGCCGACCGCATGCGCGCGATCTTGCGCGGCCTGCTCGACTTCGCGCGGCGCACGCCGACCAAGCGCCAGCGAACCGACGTGTCTCGGCTCGCGGCGCGCGTCGTCGAGCTGTTGCAACCGCTCGCGACCAAGCGCGAGGTCGCCCTCTCGTACAGCGCGATGCCCGACGCCGGCACGCCCGACGTCGACGCGGGTCAAATCGAGCAAGCGATCGTGAACGTCGTCGTGAACGGGATTCAAGCGATGGATCACGGCGGCGCAGTCATCGCCGACGTTCACAAAGTTCGGACGTGCCCGCCGCACGCGAAAGAAGATCAAGACTACGTCTGCGTCTCCGTTCGCGACGAGGGGAAGGGAATACGCGACGAGGACATGGGGCACATCTTCGAGCCGTTCTTCACGACCAAGCCGGTCGGGGAGGGGACCGGGCTCGGCCTCGCGGTGACGTATGGCATCGTGCACGATCACGGAGGGTTCATCGACGTGCAGACCAAGCCCGGACGCGGCACGACTGTCTCGCTCTACCTTCCTGCGTGACGCGTCGCGTGCTCGACGGCGACGCGCAGGTCGTCGAGGTCGAACGGCTTCTCGAGCAAGTCGGCGCGCAGTCGATGAACGCGCTCGCGCACGAGCGCGTCGCTGAACGCCGTCATGAGGATGAGCGGCGTCTCGATCGTCGCGAGCCGGAGCCGCTCGGCCGCGTCCAAACCTCCGACGACCGGCATGCGGAGATCGGAGATCACCGCCTCGTATCCGCGGCCTTCCATTGCGGCCGCGGCCATCGAGAGGAGCAGGTCCAGACCGTCGCGCGCCTCGGTCACCTCGTAGCCGTCGGCGCGGAGTGTGCTCACGATCATGTCGCGCATGTCCGGATCGTCGTCGGCGACGAGCACGCGCGTGCCCGCGGCCTTCACGGCTTCACCGCCGCGCGCGGAAGCGTGAAGACGAATCGCGCGCCGCATCCGCGCGCGCTTTGCAGCCAGAGTCGGCCGCCGTGCGCGTGGACGATGTCGCGCGCGATCGAGAGGCCGAGGCCGGTGTCGCCGCCGTGCCCGCGCTCACCGTGCCAGAAAGGCTCGAAGATCTTCTCGCCGAGATCGGGCGCGACGCCGGGGCCGTCGTCAGTCACGTGAAAAGCGACATGCGACTCGAGCGCCGTCGCGCCGACGACGATGTGCCCGCCGCGCGGCGTGAACTTGAGCGCGTTGCCGACGAGGTTGACGAGCACCTGGCCGATGCGGCGCGGGTCGGCGCAAACGCGCGGGAGGTCCGGCTCGACGGCGGCGACCAGACGGAGCGAGCCCGCCGAGGCGAGCGGCGCGAGCGTCTCGATTGCATCGCGGACGAGATCGGGCGGCGCGCACGCCACGCGCCCGGGCGTCGAGCGCGTCTGTCGAATCGCGGCGCGATCGAGGATGTCGCGGACGAGCGCGAGCGCGCGCGTCGCGTGGCGCTCGATCGTCTCGAGGTCGCCGGTCCCCGCCCGCGCGGTCATCAGGATGATGGCGAGCGGGTTCTTGAGCTCGTGCGCCGCGACCGCGAGCTCGTGCCGCGCGCGCCGCGCGCCGAGCGCCGCACCGAGCAGTCGCGCGGCTTCGATCGCGACGAGCACGGGACCTGCCGCGTCCGCGAGGCGATCTCCGAACGCGGTGAGCACACCGAGCGCGCGCCGCTCGGCCCGCAGCGCGGCGTTGAGCATCCACGCGACGTCCGGCTGCGCCGCGTCGCCATCGGCTGCGGACCACCACACCGGCTTGTCCGACCGTGACGCGCGCGCGGTCTGGCGACGCAGGAACGCGTCGAGCGAAGCAGAGCGGATCGGCGCGCCGTACCGCGCGCCGTCGACGTCGAGCACGCAAGCGGCGCCATTTCGGTTGAGCGCCTCGGCCGCCGATTGCAGCGCGTCTCGCTCGCCGCCGCGCTCGGACGCGAGCAATTCGGCGAGCTCGTCGAGCGCGAGCGCCCACTCGGCGTGCGGACCGATCGCGAGGAAGGTTCCGGAGCTCGGCGCGGCGGGTAGTGGGTCTGCGGGGATGGTCATGCCGCGCGGACTGCAGCAGCCATTCCATGAGCACGCGCGCCGGACCTGCGGCGCAAACGTGCGGACGCGGTCCCCATGCGTCGGAGGGCCACGTGGCGGTCAGTCCGCTGACGATTTCGCGAAGCGTGCGAGCTTGCGGTAGAGCGTCTTTCGCTCGATGCCGAGCAAACGCGCCGCGCGCAGCTTGTTGCCGCGCGTGCGTTCGAGAACGTGGCGCACGTAGCGTCGCTCGAGCTCGCCGAGCGTCACGAGGTTGGCGACGTCGGCCTCGAGCGCCTTCGCGAAACGCGCTCGGTATTTGCGCACGCTCGCCGGCAGGTCGGTCGGCGTGACCTCGCGATCGCGCGCGAGCACCGCGGCGTGCTCCATGCAGTTCTCGAGCTCGCGAACGTTGCCCGGCCACGGATACGCCTCGAGCGCCCGCGTCGCTTCCGCGCCGAGCGGCAGCGCGACGCCGCCCGAACGCGACGCGAAGCGCTCGAGGAAATGCCGTGCGAGCTCGAGAACGTCGCCGTCGCGCTCGCGGAGCGGCGGAACCTCGACCGTCATCACGTTCACGCGGAACAAGAGATCGCGGCGAAACCGTCCTTCGCTCGCCGCGTCCTCGAGATCGCGGTTCGTCGCCGTGACGAGCCGCGCCGAGAACGGAACCTCCGCGTTCGAGCCGACGGGGCGCACGACGCGCTCTTGCAACGCGCGCAGCAGCTTCGGCTGCAGCTCGATCGGAAGCTCGCCGATCTCGTCCAAGAAGAGCGTGCCGCCGTCGGCCTCGACGAAGAGGCCGTCGCGGTGCGCGTGCGCGCCGGTGAACGCGCCGCGCGCGTGCCCGAAGAGCTCGCTCTCGAGGAGTGGCTCGGGAATCGCGGCGCAGTTGACGGCGACGAATCGGCCGCGCGCGCCGCTTCGCGCGTGAAGCTCGCGCGCGACGAGCTCTTTGCCGGTGCCCGTCTCGCCTTGGATCAACACGGCCGCGTCGCTCGTCGCGACGCGCGCGACGACGCGCGCGAGCCTTTGCATCGCCGCGCTCGACCCGACGACGACCAGCACGCGCGTCACGCTCAGGTCCGCGACCGCTCCTCGGACGCGATGATCGCGCAGGCGCGCGCGGCGTCGGACGGTCGGACGTAAACGTCCGAACGCCAGCCGATGGGCTGCGCGTGCTGCCTCAGCACCGCGCGGATGCCGTTGGCCTCGAGCATCCATTTGATCGCCCACGCGTCGAGCGTGTTGTCGCGGGTCGTGACGAGGCGGACGTCGGGCCGCGCGACGAAACGCCCGACGGCGGTCCGGAGGTCGTCCAGGTCGAACGGTTTGTCGAACAAGCACGCGCCCGCTTCCTCGATTTGCCGGCGGAGATCCGGGTCGCCGAACGCCGTCATCAGGATGAGCGGCACCTTGCACGCGATGCTCCGCATGAAACCGAGGACCTCGAGGCCGCCGCACGCCAGCATGCGGACGTCGCACACGACGAGCGAGAAGTCGTCCGGCGCCGCGCTCAAGTGCGTCACCACCTGGGCGCCGTCGTCGACTTGGACGACGTCGCACCCGTCGTCGCGCAGCGCGCTCGCGAGCATCATCCTCATCTCGGCGTCGTCGTCGGCGATCAGAACTTGCGGGACCGTGCACGTCTGCATGCTCGCCAAGCCAGCAGCGCCCATGCCAGCCCCAATGCATACGATTTTACGGCGAATCGTGATCGCCGCATCGCGGGAATCGAGGGACATGTCCCTCTCGTCCCCATGTCACAGCGCTTCGACGATCACATTTCTGCGGTCGGCGGCGCGCTCGGCGGCCTCGACGCTGATCATGTCGTCGTGACCTTCGAGATCGCGACGGCGCAACCCGAACGCCAAGAGGAGCGCGCGCGACGGCTCGAAGCCGAGATCGTCTTGATGCACGAAGAGGCGACCGAGCTGCTCGGTGTACGCGCGCGCGAGCGTTTGGAACGGGATGTTGTCGAACGCCTTCGCGCGACGGCGGCTCGCGGCGGCGGACGCGGCGAGCGCGACCGAGAGCGCGTGATAGACGGCGCGAAGCCGCGCGTCGCTCCGCGTCTTGCCGCGCTCGTGCTCGAGCACGCGCCGCAAGAAGTGGACGTTGAGCGGAACGTGGAACGACTCGTCGCGCGTGAGGATCGTCAGCATCTGACGAATCGTCGGGTGCGGCTTCGCCGAGCGGAGCGCGAGGCGGTACGTGGTCGAGCCAATCGTCTCGAACATCAAGTTGACGAGCACGATCGTCTCGGGCCGCTTGGCGCGCGCGTAGAGCTTGTAAAAAGTCGTCGTCGTCGGGCCCATCGGGCGCACGTCGCCGCCGAGCCAGCCGAGAAACTGGGTCAAGAGCTCGCGGTGCCAACCTTCTTCGTCGCCGTAGAGCTTGAGCGTCTCGGCGAGCTCGGGGTCCCACTTCTCGATGTCGCCGGCGATCTCGTGCGCTTGGCGCAAGCCCGACTCTTCCGCGCGAAACGCGGCGTTGAAAAACGCGATCGCGGCTTGTCGCTCCTCTTCGCTCGCCCAGGTGATGGGCTGCGTGAGGTCGAGCTTTTCGTCGTACATCCGCTCGCGGCGTTGCTTGAGGAGACGAAGCCAAAAAGAAGTAGGGCGATCCTGACTCATGCGCGGCACCACGCTGCTACCACAGCCCTTCGAGTTGCGCGAGACGTGACGATTCGCTACGAAAAAAGCATGATGATCGTGCTTCGCACAGGCGACGCCGTCCCATCCATCGCGGCGCGTCGAGGTGAGTTTTTTCGCTGGATTCGCGAGTCGATCGGCGATGCGTGGACGCGCAGCTGGAGCGAGGTCGACCTCCGCGACCTCTCGGCCGCGCTGCCCGACCCGCGCTCGGCGGCGTTCGTGGTAACCGGCTCGGCGGCGAGCGTGACCGAGCGTGCGCCGTGGATGCTGCGCGCGCAAGAATGGTTGAAGAATGCAACCATGCAGAATGCACCCATCTTGGGGATCTGCTTCGGCCATCAGATGCTCGCCGAGGCGCTCGGCGGGCGCGTCGTCAAAAATCCGCGCGGCCGCGAGATCGGCACCGTGAACGTCAAGCTCGAGCCGCACGCCGCGGAGGACGAAATCTTCGGCGAGATCGCGCGCGCGGCCGGCCACGAGATCCACGTGAACGCGACGCACGTCGACACCGTCGCCGATTTGCCCGCGGGCGCGCAGCGGCTCGCGACGACGTCGCTCGACGACAATGCCGCGTTTCGCGTGCGACGCGCGTGGGGCGTGCAGTTTCATCCGGAGATCGACGGCGACTTGATGCGCGGCTATCTCCACGCGCGGCGCGACATCATCGTCGCCGAGGGACTGCCGCACGAGGAGATGCTCGCGAGCGTCGCCGATGCGCCGCACGCGGTCGCGCTGATGCGCTCGTTCGCGCGCGCGGCGACGCGCTAGTCGCAAGGCGCGATCGGTTTCGGGTCGGGCACGACGTCGGTCGGGTTCGCGATCCGCTTGGCGGTGAAGCCGATGCCGATCGAGATGCCGGTGCAAGGCGTTCCGCTCGCGTTCGTGCCGTCGTCGAGAATGTCGCGTGCCTCTCGAATCTGTTGCGCGATGAAGTCGTAATCGGTCGGGTCGGTGCAAACCGCGGGCACGAGAAACGGCGCGATGGCGCGTCCCGAGGCGACGAGCGCCTCGGTGTCGAGGACGCCGGCGAGGGTGCCCGAGACCGTGCTCGGATCGCTCGAGCGCTCGAAGGTGACGATCGGATCTTTCACGACGAGCTCGAGAGGCTGGGGGGCGATCGGGATCTCGAGGACGAGCGGCGCGCCGGATCCACGGCCGACGAACGTGCCGCGCGTCACGTACGCGGTGGCGAACGAAACGCGCGCGCCGGACGCGACCGTCGCTCCATCGATCGTCGACGACGCGACGACGGGCCTCGGCACGCTCGCATCGAACGGATCGCCCGTCACCGCCGCGCCGCCGAACGCGTGCGCCTCGAGCCCGACCGCGCTCGCCGCGGGATCGTCGGGCAAACCGGTCACTTCGATTTCGATCGTCGGCGCGCCCTTCGCGATCGCATCGGACATGGTGAGCGAAATCGACGGCAGGTCGGCCGCGGTTTCGAGGATCGGCAGGATCAGGCTCCCCCAGTTGTTGTCGATTCCGAAATCGCCGTCGGCTTGATTGAGCTTCGTCACGCCGTCGCCGAGCGTGCAGACCCCGACCGAGTCTTTCGTCGTCGTGCGCTGGTCGAGGTCGTAGCCGAACGAACGCCACGCCGTGTTCGTTTCGTCGCTCGGATCGTTCGGCGTGACGTCGCCGAGCCAGAGCCCGCTGATCGCGTACGTGACGGTCGTCGTGCTCGCGGGCGTCGCGTCGACCGCGCTCGGCGGCGGCACCGGCTGTCCGGGGATCGCTTGGGGCGTCGCGTCGTTCATGCCGCCGCATGCCGCAGCGAGCCACAAGAAGGGAAGGAAAGATTTCATGCGCCGCCACTCAGCAACGCGCATGCCGATCGTTTTCGCCGCGAGTTTTCCGGCGATCGGAGCGGATGACTATGATCTCATCGGTCACGGTTGCATTCGGAGGATGCCGCCGGCGCCGCCGATCCACGTGCCGAGCGGGCCGTCGGTGACGGCGCGGAGATCCCAGCCGGCGAGCGGCGCGAGCGTCGCCGGCTCGCCCGCGAATCGCACGGCGGTGCCATGTGCGCCGACCGCGAGCCAGCTGCGCGTTCCGAGCGGCGCGGCGACCGCGAAGAGATCCGTTTGGGTCGGGCTCGGCGACGCGTGCCAGCCCACGTCGTCGAGTCGCGTGAGGCGCGTGCCGCCGCCGCCCACCGCGATGCCCGCGGCGTCGTCGCACGCGACCGCCCGCAACGTGGCCGTGCCGACCGATGCGTGTACTTTCCACGGATCGCCGAGGTCGGCGATCGATGCGTGGCCGACGATCGTGCCCTGCGCGCCGACGATCCAGACGTCGCGAAGGCCGGCGCACGCGCCGAAAAAATCGGCGCCGGTTCCGCTCGGCTCGGCGCGCCAAGGCTCGTGCGGCGCGGGCCGTCGGACGATGGTGCCGCCGTCGCCGACCGCGATCGCGCCGTACGTCGAGTAGACGACGGCGCGGAGCGCGCGATGCGTGACGCTCGGGGCGAGCTTCCACGCGTCGCCGTCGAGCTCGAGGATCGTTCCGTCGTCGCCGACCGCGACGGCCTCGCCGAGCCGAATCGCGACGCCGTGAAGCGCGGCGTGGGTGGGCGAGGTCATCGGCCGCCACGTCGGATCGGTCGCGCGGTAACGGAGCACGTGACCCGTTTCGCCGACCGCAAGCGCGGTGTCCTCGCCGCTCGCGATCGCGTCGATGCCCACGCCGGTGAACGCGGGCTCGAGCGGCGCGTGCGACGGCGCGGGGGCCTGCACGCGATCGCTGCGCATCGTCCGCGCGAGCACGAGCCCGACGATCGCCGCGAGGACCGCGAAGCCGATGAGGCCGTTGCGCCCGCGGCTCACGGGATCCGAAACGGCGGCGTCACGGCGGAGAGCGCCGGGATCCACGGTTCTTGGTCGCCAGCTTTTTTCGAATCAGCGAGCACGTCGGCTTTCGTTTTACCGCGCAATCGGTCGCGGACGACACGCTCATTTTTTCGGATGCCGCGGCGCACTCGCGGGCCGCGTACGCGCGCGCCGCCGCGTCGCCTGCGAGAGCGCGCCGCCCGGCCCGACGTGCGCCGCGAAAATGACCGGGCCGACCGCCGTCGTATGGGCCGCGCGACAAGAGATTGATCTCGCCGTCGGCGTCGATGTCCGCGACGCCGGCGATTGCGATCTTCGATGCGCTCGCGTGAGGCGCGCTGCTCCTCTTCGCGCTCGGCGCGTGCGCGAAGCCGCACGTTCGGCGCGACGCGAGCCCGCGAACGCTCGACGTCCGCGACGGTGCGAGACGCTTCGAGGTGACGAAACGCGAAGTCGAGCTCGTCAGTGCATGCTCGTCAAACGGGATTCATTGGGATTCGCCGCATTCAGTGGGATTCGTCGCGTCGGCGCTCTGGTCGTTCGCGTCGAGCGTGCTCGTCGCTTCACCGCGGCGAGATGGGCGCGGGGCACCGGTCGTAAAGCTTGCAGGATGCACATTCTTTTCCGCGCCAAATCCGGTCGAAACGCGCTTGCGCCGCGTCGAGCAAGACGTCGTCGTCGGTGAGGACGCCCATCTCGAAGTTGCGCCGCCCGTCGCCTTTCGCGCCGAGGCCCGCGCCGGTGAAGTTCGCGCTGCCGAGGTAGAGCGACGCTCCGTCGGTCGCGATCATCTTGAGGTGCACGCGCGGGCACATCTTCATTCGCGCGCGGAGCGGCTTCGCCTTCGCGAGCGAGCGCGTCATCGGTCCCGACGGCGCCGACGCGTGGAGGAGTCGCACGTCGACGCCGCGCTTCACGAGGTCGAGCAAATCGAACGCGATCGACGCGTATCGCCCGCTCGCCCGCGCTCGCGTGCCGATCGGCGCCTCGACGAGGAGCTCCTTGAGGTTCGCCGTCGAGATCCAAACCGACGTGCGCGCCGCGCGCACCAAGTCGATGAGCGCGTCGTAGTGATCGCGATCGACGAGAAGCCGCACGCGCGCGAGGCGGGCATCCATTCGCGCTCGCGAGCGTAGCAGGTGACATGCCGGAGCCGCACAATTAGGATGCCCGCGTGACTCGGGGAAAGCTCGCCGCGAAGCATGTCGCGTTGCCGCTCGCGCTCGGCGCGCTGAGCTACCTCGTTTGGCGATCGGCGCTTCCGTTTTGGCCATCGCACGTCGCCTTGTGGAAGAGCGCGCCGTCGGTGCTCCGCGATCACTTCGCCGACGGCGCGTGGGGCTGGGCGCTCGGCGCGTTCGTCTCGATCGTCTGGCTCGGCGAGCGCACGCCTCGTCGCGCGGCGTGGATCGGCGTCGCGGCGCTCGTCGCGGGCGGCGTCGAATGCTTGCAGTATGCACATGTCTTGCGCGGCGCGTTCGACCCCGTCGATCTCGTCGTTCAGGTGGGAGCCGTAGTCTTGGCCGCATCGACGGTCGGAGGGACAAGGAAATGGATAAGCGCACCGGTTTGACTCTTCTCGGAATGGCGGGCTTCGTCTTGCTCGCGGCAGGCAGCCAGCGGCGGACGTCGATTTCCACCACCACGACGGTGACGACCTCGACGCCCGCGACGGTGACGCCGACCGCGTCGGCCAAGCCCGATCCGGAGGACGAGCCCGACCCGACGACCGATTACAAGACGATCGACGACGCGAAGCTCGACGGAAAGAAATCGTACGGCAAGACGCTCTTGCTCAAAGTCTGGCGCGGGTCGACCGACGCTTCGAGCGTCACGCTCTTCGTGTGCGGCAAGGTCGGCGGCTTTCTCAGCGTGAAGTATCCCGTCGAGCAGCGGGCGCTCGTGAAAGCGATCCCGTCGACGATTCCGATGCAGGGACACTGCCCGCGCGTCGTCCTGAAGATCACCGGCAAAGAGGCGTACACCGACGACCTCAAGGGCGACCTCCAAAAGGTGATGGACGTGACGCCGAAGGAAGCCGAGACGCTTCCGCCCGGCGTCGACTACGTGTCGATGGACGACATCAACATCGACGGAAAGAAAGCCGCGGGAAAAATCGCGCAGCTCAAGATGTACCGAGGCTCGACCGAGGAGAGCAAATTCACGGGCTATCCGTGCGGTAGCGCGGGCGGCGGCGGTCTCAACTTCGTCTACGTGAATTTCACGGCCGACCAAAAAGACATGGTGAAGGACATCTCGTCGTCGGCGCTCACGTGCGAGCCGGTGAAGATCAAGCTGACGACGCAGCAGGCCTACACGAGCACGTGGAACTCGCAGCTCGTCGGGGTCACGAAGGAGTGACGATGCTCGAGCTCTGGATGGTGCGTCACGGGCAGACTGATTTTTCGCGCGAGAATCGATTTTGCGGGTCGATCGATCCGCCGCTCAGCGACGTCGGCCGGCGCATGGCCGACGCGCTCGGCGAGGTGCACGGAAAAGATCCGTGGGAGGCGATCTACTGCTCGCCGAGCACACGGGCGCGTCAGACCGTGGCGCCGCTCGCCGCGCGCGCGAAAATCGAGCCGGTCCTCGACGAGGGCCTCCGCGAAATTTCTTACGGCGACTGGGAGGGGATGAAGCACGAAGAAGCGAAGGCGAAATTTCCGGACGTCTATGCGTATTGGGCGCAGGACACCGCGAGCCGCGCGACACCGGGCGGCGAGACGGCGTTCATGGTCGCGTCGCGCGCCGCGCCGGTGATCGAGCGGATTCGTCGCGAGCATCCGAGCGGACGCGTGCTCGTCGTCTCGCACAAAGCGACGGTTCGCATTTTGGCCTGCGCCCTCCTCGGCATGGATGTTCGCTTGTTTCGCGAGCGCATCGGGCAACCGGTTTGCGCGCTCTCGTGCTTCAAGATCAAGCCTGGCGGCGCGGCAATGCTCGAGCGGCTGGGCGACGTCTCGCATCTCCCGCCCGACTTGCGCGAAGCCGAAGGGACCTGAGCTCACTCGAAGTCGGACCAGCGCATCGTGACGAAGAGGCCGACGATGAGCGTCACGCCGATGCTCAGCGCGGCGCCGATTCGATCGTCGCCGGCGAGACGAAACACGAAGCCGATCATCGACGCGCCGACGAGCAAATAGAAGCCCGCGCGTTTGCGGCTCCACGTGATGACCACGCCGAGGATCTCGCCGACCGACGCGAGCGCCGCGAGAAGCGCGTAGCTCGCGAAGCGATGCGCGATCTCGCTCGTCATGCCGAGCGGCCACCGCGACGGGTCGGCGAACGCGAACAAGAGCACCGCCGACAGCACGATCGCCGCGACCGCGCCGCACGCCTTCATGCCGAGCGCGCCCTTCACGTGCGCCGGCAGCTCGCGTCGGTACGGCGCGAAAAACGAAGGCGGCCGCGGCTGGAGCATCACCGCAATTCTACTCGAAATCGACTGAGCGCAGCGCTCGTGCGACGATGGACTCATGAAGCGCCGCGGTTGGATTTTGGCGGTTTTTCTTTTGTTCGGCTGCGGTGACGACTCGTCGCCCGCGCCGGACGCGTCGACGGATGCGCCGAGCGGAGATTCACCGAGCGCCGACGCCGGCCCGGTCGTTCCGACGGTGTCGTCGTGGGTCGGCACGAACGTCGCGGCGGATCTCACGCGCGTCGACGTCACGTATCAGCTCGCGCCATTCGACACGGCCGCGAACCAAATGGACGCGAACGGTTACCCAGTCGCCGGCGCGTCCGGAAAGAGCTCGACCGACATCGGGTTCGTTCTGCCGTCGGGCACGTACAAGATCGCGTACGTCGGAACCGGCACGCTCACGGTCTCCGGCATCGGCAAGCTCGACGGCGCCTGGACGCAAGCCTCGGGCGAAAATCGCAACACGGTGACCATCACCGGCACGCCCGGCGCGTTCGGAAATTTTCTGACCCTCCAAATCACCAACGGCAGCGGTCAGACGGTCACTGGCGTGCGCCTTCTTTATCCGGGTTACGACTACGACGCGCCGCCGCTGTTTTTGACGCAATTCATCGCATTGCTGAAGCCGTTTCGCGCGCTTCGGTTCATGGATTGGGAGGCGACGAACGGCAGCACGATCGCCAATTGGTCCGACCGCCCCGCGTCGGCGCATTACGGAAAATCGCCGAACGGAGAGCCGTGGGAGCACATCGTCGAGCTCGTGAACGAGACGGGCAAAGACTGTTGGGTGACCGTGCCCGAGCACGCCGACGACGCGTACATGCATTCACTCGCTCAGTTCTTGCGCGCGAATCTGGATTTCACGCGCATCGACTCTGCGCGCCAGGCGCAAGGCTTCATGACGCCGTTTCAAGTCATCGTCGAAGACTCCAATGAAACGTGGAATCAAGGTTTCACGGCTTATGCAACTTTCGCCGCGATCGCGAAAGGAAACGCGACGCGCTACACAGGCAAATATACCGGCTCGTTCGGACCTTCTTGGATGACGGGAAACGCCGCGCTCATGCAGGTCGCGCAGGTCCACGGCGACAGGCTCGTCGACATCGGCAACGTCTTCAAACAAGACTTCACCGACAAGGCGAGCGTGATTCATCCGGTTTTGTCGGGCTGGGCGCTCGGCCCGGGGTATAGCGACGAGTCGCTGACCTTCATCGCCGCGAACTACGGCGACCCGAAAAATTACGTCTCTTACGTCGCGATCGCCCCGTATTTCGCGACGGCCGACGACACGACGACGGGCAGCCTCGCGACCCTCTTTCCGGCGATGACACAGAATTTCACATCGACCGCCTCGACGATGCAAGACTTCGTCAAGCTCGGCGCGCAATACGGCATTCCGATCGCCGCGTACGAAGGCGGTCAGTCGCTCACCGGCACTACGAATTTGACGATCAAACACCTCGCGCAATCCGACGTGCGAATGCACGATACGTACGTTCAATATCTGCAATTCTGGAAAACCAACTTCGGCTCCTCGCTCTTCATGCACTTTTCTCTCGCCGGCACGCTCGGTCTTCCGGAAAATATTTATCAATATGGATTTTGGGGATCGATCGCGTCGACCCAGGTCGATCCGACCACGTGCGGCGACAACCTGCCGACGCTGATTGGGACTGAAGACCCCAAGACCGAATCGAGCCACTGCCCGAAGTACCGCGCGCTCGCCGAGCAGGTGCCCTGACCTCAGCCGAGGATGTGAAGCCCGCTCGCGCCGCTCAGGCCGTCCAGCAGCGAAGACCACGTCGCGCCGTCGTCTTCGGATACGTAGAGACGGCCCGATCGATCAATCGCTGCGACGGTCGCGTCGCGGGTCGCGATGCAGCACGTGTCGGCGCTGCCCGCCGTCCACTTCGGCATGCCGAGCGGCTCGTCGCTGTCGATCGGGCGGCGATAGATCGCGCCGTCTTTCGCGAACGGGCCCGTGGCCGTCGAGACGAAGAGGTCGTTTCTTCCGAAGGCGACGCCGACGCAGTGGAGGGCGTGAAAGCCGCGAGCTTCGACGTTCCACGTCGCGCCGGCGTCGCGGCTCACGCATAGCCCGACGGCCGCCGCGGCGATCGCGACGTCGGGCCGCGTCGGGTGGGCGAGGACTTGATGAACGTCGCTCTCGACGTCGACCGTCGGGCGCCAAGTCGCGCCGGCGTCGGTCGAGCGCGCGATTCCGCCGACGTGCACGTTCGCGAGAAGCACGCCGTCGCACGTCGCGGTGATGGAGCGAACGCCGAGCGGCGGTCCGACGACTTTTCCGTCGACGACGGCCGTGCCGGCGTACCACTCGTCGCGGCCCTCGATCGCGTCGAGCCCCGCGAGGCGGCGCAGCGCGCCGTCGTCGCCGAGGTGAAGGACGTTGGCGTCGTTCGTTCCGAGGAACACGCCGTCACGCGTCGCGACGCAACACGAGAGCTCGAATTCGCTCTTCGCGATCGTCGTCCAAGCGCCCTCGCGAGATCTCCGGCAGAGCGAATGACCTCCGACGATCGCGAGCACGCCATCGCGCCCGTCGCCCACGAGACCGCAGATCGATTCACCGGCGAGCTCGTGGCGAACGGTCTTTCCCGTGACGCACGAGAGGCCGTCGCTCCACGTGGCGATGAGGAGGGTCATCGCCGCCACCCGTCGAGAAACCGGCGAAAGTCGTCGCGCGCGATCGGGTAGAGCGCGCGCCACTCGCGTTCGACCTCCCTGTTCGCGAGGTGCGCGAAATAAAAGTCGAGCAAGCGCTCGTCTTCGCCATGGAGGAGATAAGCGACGTCTCGGATGCCGGGGCCTCCGCCGACGTATTGAAAGTCGACGGCGGCGACGCGCGCGCCGTCGCGCGACCAGCAAAAGTTGGCGGGCTTCGCGTCGCCGTGCACGAAGGTTTGCCACCTCGCTTCGCGGAGCGCGCGATCGAGCGCGGGGGCGCGTGCGCGCAGCGCCGGGTCGCGCATCGCGGCGAGCTCTTCGCGCCGCGTGTCCAACTGCCAGTACGTGCCGATCGGCCAAAGGCCCTCCGGCTTCACGCCCAGAAATCGCGTGTGAAACGCGGCGAGCCACGCGAGACAGGGCTCGAGCTCGCCGTCGCGTCGCGGAAAGAGGACGTCGAGATCTTCGAGCACGATCGCGTTCGGCCGTTTGTCGATCAGCCGGGCGACGCGGCAAGCCTCGTCGCAGCGCGCCGCGTACTTCTCGTAGAACGTGGCTTCGACTTGGTACGACCGAACCTTCCGCGGATGCGCGTCGCGCGGCGGCCGAACGGTCTTCACGATCTGCGTTCGCTCGCCGTGACGCTCGCGGACGATTTCGCCGTAGCCGTCCCAAAGGGATTGAACGAGCTCACCCACGCCGCCGAGCTTACCTTTACGATGGCGAAATGAAGAACGTCGTTCTCTTCGCGCTCGTCATCGCCTGCCACGGACATGACGACGCGCCGACCGCGACCGCGACTGCGACCGAGACGGCGACTGCGACCGCGACCGCGACGGCGGCGGCGACCGTGTCGGCGACCGCGGCCGAAAGCTCGACTGCGGCACCGGTCGTGGCGCCGTCCGCGACCGCTCTCTCGAAGCCAGCCGGGATCGACAAACATGCGCAGCAGCACCCGATGCAGACGCTCGGGCTGCTCGGCGGCAACAAGGCGCTCGAGCGTGCGCTGAAGGACAGCGACGTTCCCATCGGAAACCTCTCGGCGGGCTCCCGCGATCACTGATTCGGGTATGCTGGTCGCGTGCTCTCGCTCTGCGCGGCTTGCGGTCGTCACGTCAAAGATTCGACTTGTCCGTTTTGCGGCGGGACCGCTGAAGCCATCGATGCACGTCGGACCGCTCGCGCCGCGCGCATCTTGATGCTCGCGGGCCTCGCGGTCGGCGCGAGCGCGTGCGGGTTCGCGAACGGCTACGGCGGGCCGCCGCCCGAAAGTCCGCGGAGCACCGCTCCGGCGGACGCCGGCGCCGACTGATGCGCGGCGCGTTCGTCATGCTCGTCGCGACGGCATCGTGTCAGCTCGTCTGGCCGATTCGCGAAGAGACCGACGACGCGGACGCATCGGATGCGACGACGCTGCCCGACGCGAGCGACGCGGAGCCAGACGCGTTCGACGACGCCGGCGACGCGAGCGACGCGCCCGTGAACCTCGTCGCGAACGCGAGCTTCGAAGACGGCCTGCTCAGCGCCGGATGCGGCTCGAGCTGGACGTTCGTCAACGGCGTCACGAGCAAGCAGCCGTCGTCGATCGCTCACTCCGGTCAGCACTCTTGCGAGATCTGCGTGAGCACGCCGCAGGGCTCCGTCTCGCAGATCATCCCGCTCGGCCTCGACGCGGGCGCGTCGTTCGGGTACGGCGCGTGGATCGCGCCGGTGCCGCCGGACTCGTCCGAAAAGGGCGTGGCGCAGCTCTCGATTCATACGGTGCTGCCCGATGGCGGCGGCAAATACACGTCGAACGTCGTGTCGGCGATCTCCGACGGCGGTTGGGTGCAGCTGTTTCAAACCGAGACCGTCGCGCAGCCGATCGATTCGGTCACCATCCAGATCGCGCACGGCCTCGACGCGGGCTGCGTCCTCGTCGACGACGCGTTCGTCTACGTCGAGTGACGTTCGATCAGCGTGACGACGCCGGCGACCATGAGCGTCGGGCTCGTGAAGCTCGCGCTCACGTTCGCGGGCTCCGCCGTCACGGTCGTCTCGAAATCGCGCGCCCACATTTGCGTCGGGTACTTCGTGCGCGGGCCGACGGGGCCGAGCGGCGACCCGAACGTCTGCTCACCCGATGCGAGCCGCGCCATCGCGTCGAGCGCGCGCCACATGTCGAATTCGGCGATCACCTGCTCGCTCGCCGGGCGACGCTCATCCTGCCACGCGTGGAAAATCAAAGAGCCGTCGCGAATCCAGAGGCCGGCGGCTTTTTCTTGGCGGTACGAGATCCAGCCCTTCATCTCCTCGTGCACGCCGAACGACGCGAGCAATTTTTTCGACGTGACGAAGAGCGGATCGCGCAGCACGTAGGCGTCGAGCTCGTCGCGGAATTCCAAAACGTGAAAGGCGACCTCGCCGCTTCGAAAGCCGGACCAACACGTCCCCGTGAGGCGAAGCATCAGCGCGCGCGGCCGGAGCTTTTCGTAAGCGTCCTCGTCGGGCACGACGATGCCGACCGCGCGTGCACGCTCGCGGAGGAGCGGCAGCACCGCCTTCATCATCGGGCCGAGCTGCAAATCGAAATGGTACCCGGCGATTCGGTCGTTCATCGTCGCGCGAGTGTACGCGATGTTTTCCGTTTCACTTCTTCCCGGGAGCCGTCGCGGCGGGACCTGCCGTGGCGGCGGGCGGAGACACGCTCACGGTGCGGCTCGCCATCGCGGCGAAGAGAACGGTCGCCGCGCGACGGGCCGTTGGTTTGAAGCCGGTGAATTTCGCTTTGCCGGACATCTTGTCGGGGGCGCCGCCTGGCGCGATGAGCGTGATGACGCCGTCGTCGCCGATGTGGATCGTTCCGCCGCCGATCGCGAGCGCGTCCTTGTCGTCGAACTTGGCGTGCTTGCCGCCGATGACGTCGACGTTGCCGTCGGCCGCGACCGTGACGAGCGTCTTGCCGTCGGCGTCGACGAGCTCGGCGCCGGAAAACTTCGCGAGCGTCTTACCGTCGGCGACGATCGAGCCGTCGTCTTTGAGCTCGATCGGCGCGCTCTTCGGCAGGACGAGCTTCATCGCTGTGACGACGAGCGGCGGGTTCGCCGGAGCCGTCGCCGCCGTCGCGACCGAAGCCGACGCCGTCGCGGTCGCCGATGCGGGAGCCGAAGCCGATGGCGTCGTCGCCCCGCTCGATGCGCCGCCGCCGCCGCCGCACGCGAACGCGAAAACACCTGCCGTCGTCAGCACCGCAATCGTCACCCACTTGCCCGTTTGGTTCATGGGCGGCCTTGTACCACGCGCGGCCTCACCGATTGAGCGCCATCATCTCTGGGTAGTGATAGACGCGCGACTCGGCGGGCGTGCTCGACGCGGTCGCGACCATCGCCTTCGCGATTTGCTCGACGGTGATCGATTTGTACTTCGCGGGCGTCACGAACGAAAACGCCGGGAGCACTTTCTCGAGCACCCACGGCGTGTGCTGCGATCCGATGATGAGCGCCGGGCGAAAGATGCTCACGACCTCGGGCCCTTGCTCCTTCACCGCCTCCTCGGCCTCGCCTTTCACGCGCGCGTAGCGCGTCATTCCCGATCCGGTCGGCGCCGCGGCCGGATTCGCGCCGGCCGCGGACATGAACGCCAGGTGCTTCACGCGTCCCGAAGCTTTGAGCCCGCGCGCGAACGCCGCGTTCAACTGCACGTCGACCGCGCGATGCTCGTCGAGCGTGAGCTTCGCGGTGCCGGCGCCGACGCCGAGCGTGCTGAGGCCGACGACCTCGCCGTCGAGCGAACGAACGGCCTCGATCGTCGCGGCCTCGAGCGCGCCCGGCTCCATCGGCGAGACGATCGCCTCGCGCACGCCGCCGTGCTCGGATCGCGCGCGGCGAACGAGCGTCACGATCGGCGCGAACGATCCATCGCGAAGGAGCTCGGCGACCAGCGCTTGCCCGACCGAGCCCGACGCCCCGAGAACGACCGCCGCTTTGGTGACCGACATCACCCCGAAGATAAGCGCAAACGCGAAGCCCGGGTCATGTGACCCGCCGGCGATGCGAACGAGGTATTCTGAGCGCGAACGACTGGAGGACCCATGCGTGCTCAGGCCATCTCACTAGCGCTCGTCGTCGCATGCGGAGGCGCCGGCTCGCAAAACGACGGAGGCGCGAACGATGCAGGCGATGCGAGCGTCGCCGATGTGGGCGCCGCCGACGTGAGCGTCGATGCGCCGGTTCCGCCGCCGCCGAGCGCGACGTGCACCGCGCCGATTTCGCCGCCCGACACGTCGAAGCCGACGACCGTCGTGGGAACGGGAACCGCCGCGAGCTGCACGGAGACTGCGCTCACCGCGGCGATCGCGCAGGGCGGCATCGTCACGTTCGACTGCGGCGGCGCGGCGACGATTTCGATCACGAAGACGCTCGATCTTCGAACCGACGTCGACACGACGATCGACGGCGGCGGCAAAGTGACGCTCGACGGCGGCGGCGCCGTTCAAATCATGAGCTTCAATCACGCCGACTATCGCAAGAACACGACGCTCCTCACGCTGATGAACCTCACGCTCGCGCACGGGAAAAATCACGGGACGATGGCGTACGCGCCCGCGCCTGCGCCGTGCTCGCAAGGTTTTTACGACGGCTATGCGGGCGCGCTCTTCGTGCGCGACGGCGAGGTCGCGATCTTCGACACGGTGTTCGACGGAAACCAAGCCGAGGAGCTCGGCCCCGACGTCGGCGGCGGCGGCGGCGCGATTTCGCTGCAAGGCGTGCTCAAGGCGACCATCGTCGGGAGCACGTTCGTCAACGGGCTCGCGAGCAACGGCGGCGCGATCGAATCGCTCAACTCCGACTTCGACGTCTACAACTCGATCTTCGACACGAACGTCGCGACCGGAAACGGCGCGAACTCGGACGACGCGGGCAAGTGCTCGGTCGTCGCGACCAACGGGCAGCACCAAGTTGGCTCGGGCGGCAACGGCGGCGCCGTCGCGATCGACGGCGGCTCGGACGGCACGCACACGTTTTGCGGAAGCGTCTTCAAGAACAACCAAGCAGGCTCGGCCGCGCTCGCGGGCGCGATCGGCCGCACGCCCGACGGCGCGAAGCAAACGACGATCCTCGATCGCTGCACGTTCGACGGAAACCAAGCGGCGCAAGGCGGCGGCGGCGCGCTCTACTTCCACAACTCGACGCTGCAAGTCCACGGCTCGACGTTCCACGCGAACGTCGCGAAAGGCTGCGGCGCGATCCAAGCGGACGGCACGACGTTCGATTTGGTCAACGACACGTTCGAAGGAAATCAAACCAACGCGTCGGGCGCAGTCGGCGGCGCGATTTGTCTCTTCGGCGGCGACGGCACGCTCGACAACGTCACGATCGCGAACGGCAAGGTCGACGGATTCGGCGCGGCGATTTTCGGAAACCCGACGCTCACGATTCAAAACTCGCTCTTCGCGAACAACGTCGGGAACAACGCCGGCGCGCCGATGCAATGTCAGGTGACCGCGACGGGCAGCAACAACCTGCAATTTCCGGCGAAGCACACGAGCGGCGGCGCCGCGGATACGCCGTGCGTTCCCGGCATCACGTTCGCCGATCCGATGCTCGCTTCGCTCGGCGACAACGGCGGCCCCACGCAGACGATGCTCGTCCAAACCGGAAGCCCCGCGCTCGGGCTCGGCCAGACGTGCCCGGCGACCGATCAGCGAGGCACGACGCGCCCCGCGTCCGGCTGCACGTCGGGCGCCACCGAAGGCACGAAGTAACGGACATCAAAATGAGCACGTATCGTTGCAGGTCCCCGTCGGCGCGCTGTTCGTCATCGCTTGATAGTGCGTATTGATTTGCGTTTGCGTGAGCCGGTGTGACGGGCCTGATTCGGAAATGGTTTACGAGCGGCCGCGGCCCGTGCGCGTGCCAAAGATCGCCGAGTGCGCGCCAATCGCCGTCGGCCAGCTTGTTCGTCGAACGCGCTCCACGTATGCGCCGGCCATGAAACGGATGATCGCTTGGCTTTCGGCGCTCGCGCTCGCATGCACGAGCGCGGCGCCCGTGCTCGACGCGGGCGCGACGGACGCTGCGCCGGCCGATGCCGTCGCCGACGCGAAAATCGATGCCGGACCGAGCTGCCCTCGGGGCCCGCTCGACGGAACGTACGCTGCGCCGCATCGCGTGATTCCGCCGCTGTCGGCGCCGGCCTCGCCCGACGGCACGAAGCACGCGGTGACGATCGTCGCGATCACCGCGGTGAACGAGCCGCTCGCTCCGCAGCTGCATGCGTTCGTGGACGCGCTCGCGACGAGCCAATGGTTTGCGACCGTCGGCGCGCCGTACGCGCTCGCGCGACCGGTGCAGGTGCTCCACATTCAGAACGCGCCGGCGATCACGGGCTCGCTGCCGCACACCGATCAAGTCGCGCAATACCTCGCCGGCGTCATCCAGTCGAACCCGCTCCCGACGAGTGGCGACGTTCTTTATGCGCTGTTCGTTCCGCCCGGCGGCGACGTCGGCGGCGCGGACGGGTTTCACGGATCGATGTCGCGCGCGTCGCCTCCGCTGCCGGGCGCGTTCTCGGTCGTGGCGCGGTTGCCGTTCACCGAGCTCGGCTTGAGCGAGCTCGACACGACGACGATCGCGATGAGCCACGAGATCATCGAGGCGCTCACCAATTGGGATCAGACCGGGCTTCAGTGGGGGCCGCCGCCGCAAACGGATCCGTGGTCCGCGAGCGTGTTCGCGAGCCTGCAGATCCCCGACGAGGTCGGCGACGTCTGCGCCGGCACGCGCGTGCGCGAAGACTCGCCGCTGAACGACGGCGGGTTCTATTATCAACGCATCTTCTCGAACGACGTCGCGACGTGCGGCGGAGGCGATTCGTGCGTGCCCGCCGAAGACGGTCCGCATTACGCGGTGAGCGCGCCGCAAGATTGGTACGCGGCGCAGCCCGGCGAGACGATCACGATTCCGTTCACCGGTTGTACGTGCCCTGAGGGGTCGTCGCTTCCGAAAGCCACGCGAGGTACCACTCCGCAAATGTCATGTTGCGCGGAATCAAACCGTCGTCGCTCGCGCGATCGTCGAGCCACACGCGGCCGCGCTCCTCTCCGCTCACGACGAGCCAATCGCGATTCGCGCAGCCTGGCGAGCGGGAAAATTCCTAGCCCGGTTCTCGACCGCTTCGACTTCGCCCACTCGACGTGCGCGTCATGTCCACTTATCGTCCGCCCATGAAACGACAAGCTTGGCTTGGAGTCGTCTTTTTTCTTTTGGTCGCGTGCGGCTCGAGCTCGCCGCCGAGCGACGGCGGCACCGTCGACGCGAGCAGCGACGTCGTCGTGGACGTCGCGAGCGAAGCGGCGCCCGCGTGCAAACACGCAGGCGACACGTGCGCGCCGACGGACAGCTGCAACACGTGGAGCTGCAAGTGCGCGAACATCTCGAACCCCGAGATCACGGTCGGCGGGTGTCAGGGCGGCACGTGCCAATCGGGAGCGGACGCGTGCGCTGCGCTTTGCGGCAACGCGGGCGGCGTCACGTCCGCGACCGACACCGGCTGCTGATGCGTGCGATCGTGCCGCGACGCTCCTCGCGCCGCACCGCTCGGGCTGGCCGTCAAGGTCGTGCTTTGAAACTGGCACTCGCGATGCAGCCACGCGGGCCATGCATCTCGAGCGCGTTCTCTTGGTTCTCGTCACGATCGGTTGTGGCGCGTCGGCGACGCCTCCCACGTTGACCAGCGCGACCGTCGCATCGCAGCGGCCGGATCTCGCGGTCTATCAGCGAGCCAACGAGCTCGACCGCGCCGGAAGATGCGACGACGCGCAGCGCGCGTACACCGCTTACGCGAACAGAGTCATCCCGGTCGACGCGCGCAGCGCGAGCATGGCCCTTTGGTATTCGACGCTCTGTCGCAAGCATGCTTCGCCCGACGCGACCGTCGACGCGGTCGTCACCGACGTCGTCGCCGGGCACGATCGCGAGGCGATCGATCTCGCGGAGCAAGGTATTCGCGACGGCGATCGCAATCCGTGGCTCGAGTACAACCTCGGCGTCGCGCTGTCGGGCGCGGGGCGCACGAGCGACGCGGTCGACGCATTTTCGCGCGCCGAGCAAAGCTTCGAAGGCGACCGGGCGGCGCGCTCGGCCGCGATCTACGGTCGCGCGCGCGCGCTGCAAGACGGCAAACGCTGCGACGAAGCGAAGCGCGCGTACGCAGACTACGCGGCGCTCGTGCGCGATTCGGACGCGAAAGCCGCCGCCGCCGCGCTCGCGATCCGCTGCCGCTAGTCACTGCGGGCACGTCTTGCGGAGCACGTTCACGTCGAGCTGCGTCAGCGGCACCTTCACCGCGCGATACGAAGCGCCGCCGCTCGAGGCGACGTCGAGCACGTCGGTCCCGTCGTCGCTCACTTCGGTGACGATGCGCGGATCGTTCGGCACGTAGCCCCAGCCGATGACGTCGTGTCCGTCGGCGTAGCGGCGAAAGCTCCCCTCGTATTGGCTCTTGCCGGTGCCGAGGTATTGCCACGCGACGGTCGCGGTCTTCGCGCCGAAGTCGAGCGCGTACTCGACGCCGCGCGCCACGCCCACCGCGCCCGGCGCGCCGTGGTCGTCGAACATCGTCACGTGATTGGGCGTCTTCGCGAAGCGCGCGTCGTGCTGCATGCTGAACGTGCCCTCCGTGTCGCCGGTCACGGCGATGAGCGCGGCGCCGTCTTTGTTGTACGCCGTTCCGCCGAGCTTCCATTGAATCACGCCGCTCGTGCGATCGATGTCGTAGAGCGCGCTCGCGTGTCGCGCGGAGAGCAAGAGGTTGCCCGCCGCGTCGACGTCGATCGCGTTGCAATGGAACACGTCGATGACGTTCTGTCCGTTGATCATGTTCGCCGCCGGCTGCATCGACTCTTTCACCGGGTCGACGTGATCGCTCGCGAGCCACGACCAGACGAGGTTGCCGGCCGGATCCACCTCTTCGATTTTGCAGTCGGCCATCGTCTCGTTCGCGCCGTACGTGCTCAGGCCGGTGAGATCGACGCCTTGTTCGATGGGATACGTGAAGAGGAGATAATCGCCGTTCGGCAGGAGACGTAGCTCGTGCAGATCGGTGGGCGAGCCAACGGCGAGGAGGCTCGTCGTCGTCGGCCCGTCGAGCGCTTTGATCGAAAACGCGACGGTGCTCGCGTATCCGTACGGCAGCGTCGCGTTCGGCACGAACGTGATCGTGTCCTTCGCGAGCGCGTCGACGTCGGCGACCGCCGAACCGCGCGCATACCAAATCGGCGTCCCGTTGGTGTCGAGCACGAAGGCGTAGGTCAGGCTGTTGACGAGGTAATAGCCGGGCGTGGGCGCGCCGCCGTCGAGCGAGCCCGTCGCGAAGAGGACAGGAAAGTCCGGCGGCAGGCAGCGGATCCAATATTGGTTCGCGACCGTGAGCGCTTGATCGGGGACGAGGTCGACCGGCGTGAGCGTCTCGCCGTTCGTCGTGTCGACGACGAGCGTCGCCGGATTGTCGCCGGCCGCGCACCGCACGTAATAATCGTGCGTCATCGGCGAAAATACGGGGACGAGCGTGAACGGCGGCACGCCGATCGAGAGCACGTCGCCCGTGCCGGCCTCGACGTCCGGCCCCGCGTCCGGCCCGCCGCTCGGAGACGAGCTGCAGGCAGCCAACAAAAGAAAGAACGCTGCTCGGTGCTGCATCAAGGTTTGGGCAATCGGACGACGATGCAGCCCGGGTTTCCTGCTGTGCCTTGCGTTCCGCCGGCCGCGCCGCCGGAGCCTCCGTATCCTGCGTTCGGTGCGCAGTGCGCCGTGTACTCGGGATCGCTCGCGTTCGCGGGCGCCCATCCGGTGCTTTGCGTGAGCGTTCCCGCGTCGCCGCTCAACCATCCGCTTCCGCCGCCGCCGCCGCCCACCGTGAGGAAACCGCCGCCGCCGCCGCCGAAGTATCCGCCGCCGCCGCCGCCCGAGCCGGGCATGTACATTCCGCCGCTGCCGCCGCCCGGTTTTCCGGGCGCACCGACGCCGGCGTCGGCGCACGTGTCGGCCGCGCCGTTGCCGCCTTGATATTGCGCCCCCGGCGAGCCCGGCGTGCTGCAGGTCCCCGCATCGACCGAAGCGCCGCCGCTCGTCTGCGTGCCGCCGGCGCCGTAGCACGTGCCGTTGCCCTGTTGGCCCGTCGCGCCGCCGCCACCGCCGCCGCTCGTGCTGATGCCGCCGCCGCCACCGCCGCCGCCCGCGATGATCAAATACGAGCTCGAGCCTTGCGTTTGCAGCGCGGTGAATCCGCCGCCGCCGCCGCCGCCGACCCACGCGGTGCACGTGCCGCCGCTCCCGCCGCCGCCGCCGGTTCCGATGACCGCGACGAGGGTCGCGCCCGGCGTGACCGCGACGTTCGCCGACGCGAAGCCACCGCCGCCGCCGCCGCCGCCCGGCTCGCTCGTGCTCCCGACGCCGCAGCCCGCGCATCCGCTCGCGCCGCCGCCGCCCGCGCCCCACGCCTCGACGGTGAGCGACGTCGCGAAAGCGGGCACGGTGAGCCCGCCGTCGCCGAGGTCGAGCAGCGTGCCGATGCGGATGCCGAGCTGCGCGCTCTCGACGAACGACTTGCTCGCGTTCTGCGCGGTGACCGTGAGCGTCACGTCGGCGGGCACAGTCGCTTGCGCGTCGACGCTCACGGTGAAGCTGCTCGTCGTGCCGCCCGCGCCCGTGTCGGCCGGCGTGGTCGCGGTCACGTGCGGCGGCGGGCTCGCGATCGTGAACGAGACGTCGTCGGTGAACGCCGCCGCGCGCACCACGTCGATCGTCACCGCGACGTTCGAGTCGCCCGGATCGGTCGAGATGTGACCCGGCGTGAGCGCGAGCGTGAATCCCTGCGCAGGAGGCGCCGTATCACCGCTCGGAGCGTCGCCGGCGGTCGCGTCGCTGCCGCCGTCCGCGGTGGTCGAATCGTCGCTCGAACAAAATGTGAGCAGCGCAACCGCGACCACTCCGAAGACGAGCCCTCTCCGCATGCGAGAAAGGCTATCAGACGCCGAGGCCGCGGAGCGTGTCCAAGATCGCGGCGGGCTCCATCCGCGTCGTGAAGTTTGCGTCGACGTAGCGGCGTTGGACGATGCCGTTGCGATCGACGACGAATGTGCCCGGGACCGGAAGCTCCCACGACTCGTCGCCGTTGTTTTTCGGCAGCGGGTTGCCGAAGCCGTTTTGCAGCGCCTCGAGCCCTTCGCTCAGTCGGAAGACGAGCCCGTAGCTCCGCGCGACCGTGTTGTGGAGATCGGTGAGCACCGGGAAGGCGAGCTCGTGCTTCTCGATGAGCGCGCCGGTGAAGTCGGGCTTCTGCGGCGAGATCGCGACGAGCTCTGCGCCGAGCGCGCGGATCTGCGGGAGCGCGGCTTGGTACGCGTGGAGCTGCAGGTTGCAGAAGGGGCACCACGCGCCGCGATAAAACGCGATGACGGCCGGGCCCTCCGCGAGCAACTCCGAGAGCGTCACCGTGCCGCCGCGCGCGTCGGGAAGCGAAAAATCCGGGGCTTTGGAGCCGACCGCGGGCGCCGCGCTCCCTGCGCCCGACTCACGAAGCTTGATCAGCTCGCTCGTGAGCGCGCTCAAGACCTGCGGCGGTGCCTGCTGCGCCAAGCCGGTCATGAAGTCGCCGATGGTTTGCTCGAGATTTTTTTCGATGGTCATGAAGGTTGGACTGCGGGCCCTTCATTTTTGTGACCGCGAAAATTCGGTGATGGGTTTGTCGAGCCGGACGCCGTCGACTTCGATGTCGAGCGTCTCGTTGTAAAAGCCGATCATGCCGGCGATTTTGACCGCGTCGGGCAGCGGATGTGCGTACGACCACGCGACGTCGGGCTCGACGACTTTGCCGTTCTGCGCGTAAACCCAATAGCTCGCGAAGCCTTTGTAAGCGCAGCCGGTCCGCTTCTCGATCGCGGTCAATCGATCCATGCGCACGTCGGTCTTCGGTACGTAGTAACGCGGCGGCAGACCCGTCTCGAGAAGCAGCGTCGGCCGGTGCGTGTCGGCGAGCACGACGCCGCCGATCGACACGACGACGTGCCGCGACGAATGCAAGATGTCGCACCGCTTGTGCGGGTCGCGCGGGTGCACGAAGACTTCTTCTTCTTCTTCGAACCACGCGTCGAGCGCGCCCCACTCGAAACGCACGAGCGATCGCAGCTCGGGCGAGTCGTCGTACTGCCACGCCGCGCGCGCCGCGACGCGCTCGCCGACGCGCACGTCGAAATGCCGCGCGAGGCCGCGCGTCTCCGAACGCGACGTGTGCTCGCTCGGGACGAGCAACGCTTCGCGCACGTCGCTCCGCGGGATGTAATAAGCGGGATAGTGGGGGTTCTCCCAAACGAGGCGCGCCTGCACCGTGTCGAGGACGACCGCGCCGGCGAGGTACGCGCGAACGCGCTTGGGGCTGATTTCGATTTGCATTTGCATGTTGGACTCCGCTTGGCGCGGGTTTGTGACCGCTCGTTTGCGGAACTTTACCGCGCGAGACGTTGCAGGCGCTTCCCCCGGCGACACGTTGTCGGCGAGGTCATCGCCATGAGGCTCCTTCATCGTTTTCTTCCCTTCGTCGTCGCGCTCGGGTGCGCGGCCTGCGACGTTCCGTACCAATTGGGGGGCGCGAACGACCCGTCGTCGGACGACAGCGCCACCGCCACGTCGACCAGCACCAGCTACGGCGGCGTGCAGACGGTCGTCTTGTCCGACGGCACCGTGACGCAGGCCATCCCGCTCGGCGCGAGCGACTCGACCGGCCCGCAGCTCGTTCAACCGATCAACGGCGACTCTCCGCAGATCGGAACTCCGCTGTGAGCCTGTCCCTTCGTCGTCTTTTCTTCAGCTTCGCCGCGGTCGGCACGCTCCTCGTCGCTGCGTGCGACCCTGACCCAAAGGATCCGAGCGGCCCCGGCTGCGTGATGGCCGTCCGCATGTACCCGGGTTGCACAGTCGACCCCAACGTGGACTCGCCCGAGAAGCTCGAGTCGAGGAGGCAGATCGCGATCAACCGAAAGGGGCCGAATCTGACGCGTGCGCTCACCGCATTCTGCCCGGACTCGGCTACGAACGCCGCGCTCGCGAAGGAGGACGCCTGCATCGCGAGGATCGACGCGGTGCTCCCGCAGGCGAAGGCCGACGCGGCCAAACGGCGAGCCGCGGCGGCACCCGCGGTCGCCGCGCTTCGCGCAGATGCGCGCTACGCACCCGCGCGCGAGAAGTTCCACGCGCTCAGGATCCAGCAGTCGGTCGCGTGCGACACGGACGACGGCACGGCGTGCAAGCTCGCGCACGGCGACGCCGACGCCGCAGCAGCGGTGATTCGCGCGCTCCTCGCGGAGCACCAGATCGATCCGCGCGACGCCGACGCGCTCGGGCTCTGGTAGCTACTCTTCTTCGAACTTGGCGAGCTGCGGCGGCGTCGCGTCGAACTCACCGAGATCGAACGCGAGCTCGAGCTCGATGATGCGCGCTTGCAGCGCGGCGCGCTCGTCGTCGGTCATCGGCGTCGCGCGATCGACTTCTTTTTCGATGCGCCGCAGGAGCTCGCGGCGTTCTTTTTTCGAGTAGCCGCCGACGTGCGGCTTGAGCTTCTCTCGCCAATCCGCTGCACCTTGGGTCCAACTGGCGAGCACGAGCTGCGCGACCTCGGACGGTTTTTGCGCCATTGCGCAGAGGTTATCAATCGACGCGCCGGAAAACGACCGGATAGGTCACGGTCGTGGCCTGCCCGCGAAACGGCGGGAACGACATGCTCGACGTCGCGTGCAAGATGCACGCGACGACGCCGGCGCGTGCATCGTCGTTTTCGCGCTGCTCGTGGCGCGCGAGACGGAGCCGTTCGGCTCGATGACGAGCTTGACCTCGACTCTGCCGGCGAGCGTCGGGTCGCCGGCGAGGGCGTCGCTGTAACAGCGACGGATGGATGCGCGGCCGCGATAGCGGACGCGTTGGATCATTCCAGCCCGAGGCCTCCGTCGGTCGGCTCTTCGGCCGTGAGCTGCGCTTCATCGGACGCGCTGAGGAGCTTGCCCACCTCGAAATCGGTGGTGGCCGGCACGGCGCCCACCTGGGTCGCGCTGGCGTTCGGCGTCGCGCTGCCGCTCGGCGCCGACGTCGGAGTGTCGCTCGTGACGCTGACAGGCGCGGTGTTCTCGCGCTGATGACACGCGCACGCCAAGATCAAAAACGCGATCGCAGTCGCTTTCATGTGTGTAGATACCCGGCGCGTCGTCCAAACTCCGAGCGCCCGCCAATCATGGCCGTCCGCGCGCCAATCGCACGCGGTGGTCCCTACGCTTTCGCCGCGGCGAACCAAGTCTCGAACGTCATGAGCGGGCGACCGAGCAACCGGCGCGCGGTGTCGTCGTGCTCGGCGACGCGGTTCTCTCGCACGTTCACGTAGAGATCGCGCAGCATCGCGACGACGTCTTCGGGGGCGCCGCGCTTTCGAGCGTCGGCCGCGCCTTCGTCGGGAGACAAGTCGATCACCTTCGGCTCTTTGCCGATCGCGCGCGCCATGATGGCGACCTCTTGCGGAACGGTGAGACCGACCTCGCCGGTGAGGACGTAACGCTTCGATTCATGCCCGCCTTCGGTGAGCGCGAGCGCCGCGACGGCCGCGATGTCCGCGGGCGCGATCGGATACATGACGCCGTCGCCGTACGCGTTGCGGACCGCGCCGGTCTCGCGAAGCTGCACGAGCCGCGGCAGCGCGTTGGACATGAAGAAGCCGGGCCGAAGCATCGTCCAAGCCATGCCGGTCGCTTCGAGCTTCTTCTCCATTTCGCGATGGTGAATGCCGAGCCCTTGCGGTTTTTCCCCTGCCGCGCCGATGCTCGAGAGCTTCACGACGTGCGCGATGCCCGCGCGTTTCGCGGCGTCGATCGCGCGCTCTTCGACGTCGAGCCCGCCGACGGGCGGCGCGAGCAAGAAGAGCTTTTGGGCGCCGCGGAGCAGCTCGTCGAGGTTCGAGGCGCTGACGCGCGTGACGCCCGAAGGCAGCGGTTTGTCGGCGCTGCGTGTCGAGGCGCGCACCGCGTGGCCCTGTTTGGCCAGGAGCTCGACGAGCGGCTTTCCGACGTTGCCCGTGGCCCCGAGGACGGCGATGTTCATAGCCAGATAATTAGCCGGCTAACTGAATTTGTCAAGCGGCCCTCGGCGCGGTTTACTCACGCGACGATGGAACAAGACCAAAGGCTCGCGTACGCGCTCGTGCGCACGGCCAAGACGTATCTGCGGCTCTCGAACCTCGGGCTCGCCGAGCTCGGGCTGCAACAAGGACAGGACGCGCTCCTCCGCTACGTGTGGGCGCGCGACGGGCTACCGCAGTCGGAGCTCGTCGGCTGTTTGAGCGTCGAGCCGCCGACTGTCACGAAGATGCTCGCGCGCCTGGAAAAAGCCGGCTTCGTGAAGCGCCGCCGCGATCCGAGGTTCAAAAAACAGTGGCGCGTTTACCTGACCGCGAAAGGCAAACAGATCGAAAAGGACGTGCAAGCTCACTGGACGCGCATGGAAGCCCGCGCCACGCACGGCCTCACCGCGGCCGAGAAACGAAGCTTCATCGAGACCGCCGCGCGCGTGCGCAGCAACCTCATCGCGTGACTCACGGAAAGTTTCCGGCGCCCGTCAGCGTCTGGCCCGCGATGCCGCCGCTCGGCCACGAGAAGGTGTCGGTCACGGTCGACCCGTCGATGCCGGTCGCGCGAATCGAGAAGGTGCCGGCGCCGAAACCCGCCGCGTCGGTGAGCGTGCCGTCGCTGCCGCGATCGAGCGCGGTCCACGTCGCGTGGTTCGCGCTCTGGACTTCGACCTTCGCGAGCGGAACGCGCGCGTTGCGGACCCACAAGCTCGTCCACCACTCGCTCGAGCCGGTTTGAAACTCGTACATCATCGGCCCGGTCGCCGGGCACTCGGCGAGCTGCCACGTCATCGCGCGCGGATATTCGTCGCTGTTCAAGATCGCGTATGCGTCGGGGCTCACGTCGATGCTGTCGTTGCTCGTGTCGCCGTAGGTGACGACGCGAAGGAGCGCCGATTTTCCGGCGCCGGTCGTGATCAAAACGCAGGCGTCGCAATAGTCTTGGACGTTCGGGATGCCGTTCCACAACCCCGCGAGGAGCGTGCCCTCGACCGACTGAATGTCGGACGCGTACTTCGTCGACGGCGCGCACGCGTTGTGAAACTGCGTCTCGGCGTAGTCGACCGGGCCGAGGTTGTATTGTCCGTCTTGATACGCCGACCCGTAGAGGACGGCCCCGCCGCCGCCGCTCGGTAGCGGATGCGTGGACGACGAGGACGAAGGCGCGCTCGAGCAGGCGACGGCCGCGAGGACGAAGACGACGGCGGGTCGGCTCATCCGTCCACACTAACTCAAGTTGCGGACCGACTGTCTCCCGGTATCGTCTCGAACGATGTCGGCGCCGCTCGAATACACACTGGGCGAACGCGCGTCGCGCGCACTCGGCCCCGCGTTGATCGCGTGCGGCATGGTTCTTTGGGCTGTCATCCCTGCCTGGCATGCGATCGAGTCGGGAGCGACTCATGTGAGTCGCACGGGCGGGCCGTTTCCGTTCAGGCTCTACATCGGCATCGCGTTGACCATCGTGGGGAGCCTCGTCGTCGCGAGCGCCAAGCCGTCGGAGCGCGCCCTCGACCGGTTCAACCACGACGGGAGCGTCAGGCGCCGCGGAACCGGCGGCCGCGCGCGCGTCACGGCGATCCACTCGAAGCGCAAGCTGTTCGGGCCGTGGGTCGAGGTGTACGCGACGCTCGACGTGGAGCAACCGAGCTACACGACGAAGACGACGGTCGTCCTCAACGAAGATTCGTTGCGCGCGTTTCGACCGGGCAAGACCGTGAAGGTCCACATCGACCCTGACGACCGCGACGAAATCGCGGTGACGCTCTAGCCGATTTTCGCGACCTCGACC
>DASXHD010000081.1:0-91642 GCA_036488725.1 Polyangiaceae bacterium
GCGGCCGCCCGCAGTAACGACGAGCGAGGGCAACCGCGGAGGGAGCAGGACCTCGCGCCTGAAATTAGGGGCGCCGCGTTAAAAATTTGCTCGCAAGTCGCGAGGACTTATCGCTGCCACTCCAAGTCTCGAAACCAACTCCCCGGTGGGAGATCGCAAACCGATCCGAAATTGCGCCGGGTAATCCGACGCGACGCACACGAGCGTCCGCGGGGTTATGGGTATTTTTTCTCGATCGCGGCGACGCATTCTTTGTCGTGCTGGGCTTTGCAGATGCCTTTCAGCATGCGTACTTCTTCGGGGGCCCCGTGGCCGCCGAAGACGTGGGGCTCGAGGAGCGCGCGCGCGCCCGCGTTGTCGCCCGCGAGGGAGAGCGCCGAGGCCTGCTGAAGGACGTTCGAGCCGTTGTGTGGATGCGTCGCCGTCGCCGTGTGCGTCGGCACGGGAACCACGACCGTGCCGGTCGGCCCGGGCACGGTCGCCGAGTGAGTCGGCGCGGTCGCGGTCGTCGGCGGGGGTGCCGAGTTGCTCGCGGTCGACGTTACGCTCGCCGCGGCGTCGAGCTCCGCGAGCTTCGCGTTCGCGACGTTGCGTCGCGTGAGCGGCACGCCGTCGTCGTCGGTGACGAGACGAAGCAGCGAGCGCTTCTTCATCGGATCCGGTTCTTTGTCGGCGCGCACGAGCAGGTCGTCGGCCCAGCGCGTTTCGATCATCTGGTAGTCGCTGCTCTGTTTGAGCAGCGAGCCTTTTCCAATGTCGAGGATCAGCTTGTCGTGCGCGACGTCGCACTTGCCCTCGTCGCACAGTTTCTTCGCCGCGCGCAGCGAGATCTGCTCGGGGTCCTCGTTCGGGTGCGACGACGTGTCGGCGACGGGCGCGGGTCCCTGCTGATGTTGGTAGACGGCGACGCCGACGACGACCGCGACCGCGACGAGCGCGCCGACGATCACGAACGGCACGAGGCTCGTCGCGCCGGGCGTCTGCCGCAGCGCCGTCGGAGGTCGGTCCGGAATCGCCTCGAGCTGTTGGCTGTCGCCGACGCCCGGCAAGAAAATCTGTCCGGCGCCGACGAAGCGGAAGCGCACGTCGCCGAGCTCGATGATGTCACCCGGCTCGACGATGCTGCGCCGCAGGTCCGAGCCGTTCACGCGAACGCCGTTCGACGAGCCTTTGTCGACGACCTCGTATCGCCCTTCGCCGAGCGAGTGCACCTCGCAGTGCAGACGCGACACCGAGTTGTGGTTCACCGAGATCGTGGAGTCTTCTGCGCGTCCGATCGTCGTGCGATCTTTGTCGAGCGGGAACTCCGCGCCCGGCGTCGGGCCCGCGAGCATCACGAGACGATTCGGCCGCTCGAGCAAGAGCGACGCGCGCGAGACGACGCCCGTCGGCACCGTCGACTTCATGTCCTGCGTCGTCGCCGACTGCATCGCCGCGTCTTCGGTGAGCGCCTCGTCTTGCAGGATGATTCGGTAGTCGCCGATCTGAATCAGGTCGCCGTGCTGGAGCTTCTGCGGCTGCGCGACGCGAAGCCCGTTCACGTAGACGCCGTTGTAGCTGTTCATGTCCTCGAGCAAGAACGGCGAGTCCGGCGTGTGCGCGCCGTTTTGATTCTTGTGAATCTTCGCGTGCTCGCGCGAGACGTTGCGCTCCGTCAGGCGGATGGTGTTCCCCTCCTTGCGGCCGATTGTGTAATCGTCCCTCGTCAGCGGTACCGATGTCCGCTTCGATTCATCGTCCTCGATGACGAGCTTCCACATGGTGGTCGCGGCGCCCGAGCGCCGATCGCTCGAAGTTTACAAACCATTCCGACGAAAACACAACGGCAGCCTTGACGTATCACGCCGTGAGACGTATGTATCACACCGTGACACAGAAGGGTAAGCGAGCCATGGAACCCGAGAATGCTGCGGTCGAAGAGGTCCGAGACGACAAGAAAGAACGTGTTCTGCACACGCGCGTTCCGGCCGTTCTCGAGGCCGAGCTGAAGCGGTTTGCCCAAAATTTACGCGTTCCGGTGTCCAATCTCGTCCGCACGATCCTCGAGGACGCGCTCGACGCGGCGGACGCCGCCGGTGAGCGGGTCGAAGAGCGGCTTCGAAAAGCGGCGACTCAGCTCCGAAAAAAAATAAAGGCCGACTCGCTGAGCGACGTCTACGCATTTCAACAAGTGACGCTGGCGCAGCCCGCCGCGTGCGCGAAATGCGACGCGGAGCTCGGCGTCGGCGATCGCGCGCACGTGGGGCTCGGCGCCGACGCGCGCACATTCGTTTGCGACGACTGCCTCCCCAAGCACGACAAGGAGAAAGAATCATGAGCGAGAACAAAACGGAAACCGTCGTCGACACGCTGTTCGACGTCGGCGAAGCGTGGGCTTCGCATGGTCTCAAGATCGCGGAGTCGGCGCTCACCGCGAGCGCGAAGACGCTGACGATGGTCTCGAAGCTGCTCGGCAACCTCGCCGTGGAGCTCGAAAAAGAACGTCGCGTCGAGTCTTGATCAGCCGATCGGCTGCGGCTCGCCCGGTGGAAGCAACGCGACGAACGCGTCGCGCGCCGCGCGCACGCGAGCCTCGTCGCGCCCGTCGAACGTGAGCTTCGTCTTGTACGTCGGGTCGTGCCACTTCGGATACGAACCGACCTCGACGTCCGGATGCGCGGCGACGACGCGATCGAGCAGCGGCTTCAAATCGCCCTCGTCCATTTTCGTGTAGACTGCAAGTGATACGAATCTCGGCGCCGACGCCATGTGCGCGCGCACGACCTGGAGCTTCATGCGAAAGACCTCCGGCACGCCCGGCAGGCACCACACGTTGCGGAAGCGGACCGTGTGCCAGCGAACTTCGTCGGTCACTTCGAGCGTCGCGCCCTCGGGGATGAGCGCCATGCGCAAATGGTTTTCGGTCGTGCGCGCTTGGTAGTGGCCGCGGATCATCGCTTCCATTTCGGGCGCGGCGACGACGCGCACGCCGAACGCTTTCGCGACGCCTTCCATCGTGACGTCGTCGTGCGTCGGGCCGACGCCGCCCGACGTGAACAGCCAATCGTGCGCGTGCGCGAGCTCGGTCACTTCTTTCGCGATGAGCTCGACGTCGTCGGCGATCACGACGACGCGCGCGAGACGAATGCCGAGCTCGCGGAGAACGCGCGCGAGCTCGGCGAGATTTTTCTCTTCGATTTTTCCGGAGAGGATCTCGTTGCCGATGATCAGCGCGGCCGCGGTCTTGGCGGGCTCCATCGACCCGGAGCGTAACTCACTCCGAAACGTGCGTCAGAGCGACTCGAGATACTCGACGAGGTTTTGCTTGTCGTCGTCGCTGAGGCCGCTGACGTCGCCGTGGCTGGAACCGGCGCATTTCGGGTCGTCGAGGCGATCGAGCAGCGTCTTCGCGCAGCCGTCGTGCATGTACGGCGCGCGGTCGGCGACGCCGACGAGCACGGGGACCTGCAGCGGCGCGCTCTGCCCGAGCATGTCGGTCTTGCCGATGTCTTGGTTGACCGGGAGCGTGCTGCGGCCGCCGTCGGCGTGACACGAGACGCACTTGCGCGCCGGGTCGACGAAGATCGCCTGGCCCTTCGCGACGCGCATCGGATCGAGCGACGCCGAGACCGGAACGCGCGGCATCGCGTTGAGGAAGCGCGCGAGGATCGGCGTCTGCGTTCTCGTCAGCTGGTCGCCGCCCATGCGGTGCGTGAAGACCTCGTCGCAGAGGACTTGGAGATCGGCCATGTCGCCGTCCCAGTGATAGGGCGCGCTCGGCGTGATGATGCCGCCGCGGAGCTGCTGCGTGCGGCGCGCGCGGAGGCCCGACGCGAGCTGGAATTGCCACGTGTGGCCGTCGTCGCCGCCTTCGGGGTGGCAGTTCATGCACGCGATGCCCGCGGGCGTCGGCATGTGGAAGACGTCGAAGCCGGTGTCGACGTGCGAGATCGTCTGCGGGAGCTCGACGTACCCTTCGAGGGTCGCGCTCGTCACCGGCTGACCGGAGGGCGCCGAGAGCACCGCGACGCCGGGATGGACGCCGTGGACCTGAACGACGAGCACCGGGTTGGCCGCATCGCGCGCATCGGCGATCGCGACGTACGCGTTCGGCGAGCTTGGGTCGGCTGCGAGCATGCGCGTCAGATCGAGCACGCCGAACGTGCCCGCCGACTCCACGAGGCCGACGACGGAGATCGTCTCGGCGTCGCCCAACGGCGAGACCGCGAGGTCGACGACCGGGTTGGTTTGCAGCTGCGTCGACGAGAACGTCGTGCCGTCGAACGCGCCGGACGCGACCGTCACGACGCCGCCCGCGCCGCCTTGGACGGGCTGATTCTCGTTCGACGACTGGCCGCCGTACGAGCTCACGCCCGGCGGGGTCGCAATGTCGATCGGTGCGGTGGAGGCGAGCTGATAAATGAGGCGCATGCCCGCGTGGTTTCGCGCGTGGACGGCGCGCCAGGCGGCGTCGGGCAGGCCGCTCGTCGTCGTCTCGGCGGGGATCTGCGGGATCGCGCGCGATTGGATCGCGCCGGCGCGATCGAGCGTCAGGATCTCGGCGCTGCGGAAGCGCGTGACGAACACTTTGTCTCCGTCGACCACAACGTCGCGCAAATCGCGATCGACTTGGACGTCGAGCGTCGCGTCGCCGCCGGCTGCGGGGAGCGCCATGAGCTCGCCCGTCGCGCACGCGACGAACACCGAATCGGTCTGCGCGTCGTAATCGAGGCCGCGCGGCGCGCTGCAAACGTTTTGCCGGCCGACGAGCGAAACGCCGGTCGCGGTCGGCATGATCGTCGCGATGGCGCCGCCGCGACGAAGCGCGACGTGGACGCGGCCGGCAGCATCGGCGACGAGACGCCCGGGCTCGTCGCCCGGCTGAAGGTGCACGGTGCCGAGGAGGGTCGGCGGATTCGAGAGCGACACGACGTTGACGGTGTCCTCGTCGGGATCCGAAGCGACCGCGATCGCCGAGCCGTCAGGCCGCACGATCGTGACGAGGGTGCCGCCCGAAATCGGCAAAGGCGGCGTGACCGCCTGATTCATCGCACCGCCGAACGCAGGCGCGCTCTCCGGCTGGCTGGGCCCGGTGGTCTGGCCCGGGTCGAACACCGTCGTCTTGGTGCTGCAACCGAGCGCCGCCGCGAAGGCGACCGAAATGCCGAGAGCGTTGCGCGATGCGATTTTAAGCGTGCTCAAGTTCCCTCCTAGGACCTTAGCCATAGCTCACCCGTTCCAAAGGGCAATGGCCGGCCCCGGGCCTTTTCATTTGGCTATTTCGAGCGCGCGCCGATCCACTCGGCGAGCAATGTCCACGAGGACTTGGGCGCGTCGCGACCGACGAGCAAGTCGATGTGACCGAGCGGCAGCGCGCGGTACGTTTTGTCGCGCGAGGCGCTGCGCGCGAACGCCGGATGGACGCCTTCTGGCGGCGCGAGATCGTCGTACGTCCCCGACACGACGAGCAGCGGCAGATCGAGCTTCTCGAAGCGCTCGCCGTAATCGAGCTCACGCCCGCCGAAACGTTTTTGTGCGGCCCAGTCGAAGAGCTCCGCGAGCTCGGCGAGGCCCGCTCGGTCGAACGCCATGCGAAGGTGCTCGCCGAGAATTTCGGGCTCCATCGATCCTCTTCGCCAGCCGCGCCACGGCACGGGATAGAGCGGGCTCTCGGCGAGACGGCGAAAGGTCACCATCGTGAGGCCGATCGCTTTCAGCGGAACCGACGGGTTGGGCTTGAGCCGCAGCACGTTCACCAAGCGCACGAACGTGGCGATCGCGGTGAGCGACGTGGAGCCGCGACCGAAATGGTAGGGACTGCCGAACGACGCGACGCCGCCGATCGCGCCATCGAGCCCCGGGGCCGCCGCGTAGCTGACGAGCCCGCCGAGCGAATGTCCGACGACGAAGATCTTCTTCGGGCCTGCGATCGACTGAATCTCTTCGATCGCGTTCGGCAGATCCTCGTCCACGTAATCGGCCACGCTCTTCGAGCGGCGCGTTCCGAAATGTCGCGAACGGCCGTGGCCGCGGAGATCGAGGTTGAAGACGTCGAAGCCGACTTTGGCGAGGTAGTTGGCGAAGCTCCGCGACGGGAGGTGCCAGGCGTAGCGGTTTTGTCCGAAGCCGTGGACGAGGAGGACGGCGCCGCGCGTTCCGCCGCCATTTCGCGCGAGGCGCTTGCGGATCATCGCGAGCGGAACGGCGCCGCGAGTCACGACGACCTCCTTCACGAACGTCTCACGTTCGCGTCCGTCGATGGTTTGGTCGATTTGTCTGCCGAACAGGATCAAAACGAATTACGCGCGCTTAACGTTAGTGTAGCATCCTCGAAAGCGTGGCACACGTCGGCGCTTCGGCGCCGGGAGGATGGCACATGAACCGGAAGTGGTTGCTTGCTTCGATTGCAGGTGCAACGGCCGTGCTCTTCGCACCTGAAGCGTTCGCGCAAGATTCGGCTCAGCCGGATTCGAGCGCGAGCACGACCAACGCGGGCGCGAACGCGCCGCCGCCAAAAACGGACACCGGCTCGAGCGCCGGCGACGAGAAGATCACCGACGTCCTCGAGAACAAGGGTCAGAGCTACTACTTCCTCGGCGCGAATTACCGCCTGGGTTTGGTGCCCGCGTTCATGATCAACTTGTTCGTCGACTCGGGTCCGACCGGCGTGCTCGGCGAGAGCTCGGTCGGCTTGAGCTTCGATTACCGGAAGGATCACTTCTCGATCATCCCGGGGATCAACTACTCGAGCTACAACATGGACCCTTCGATCTTCACCGAGAAGGGCAAGAGCGGCGTCAACAACACGACCGTCGTCGCGGCGAACCTGAACGCGCTCTACCTGACCATGGATTTGCTCTGGTCGGTTCCGATCGCGAAGGGCGGACAAGTCGACTTCGAGTTCGGATTCGCGGTCGGCTTCGGCGGGATTTGGGGTGACTTGTATAATACATGGGTCAGCGACAACCCCGCCGCGAGCAACACGACGTTCAAGGGCCAAGACGGGACGACCTACTATCAGTGCACGCAGACGCCCGGACCGAACGGCGTCGCGGCGGGCAACGGATCGCTGCCGAACGGCTGCAACACGAGCAACCACCAGAACTCGGAAGTGTCGAAGACCGGACCGAACGCCGGCAAAGGTTATCGCGAGCCGATGTGGTTCGACTCCGGCGGCGGCAGCGTGCCGAACATCTTGCCGTGGATCGAGCTGCCGATTCTCGGGCTTCGCATCAAGCCGATCAAAGAGCTCGAGATGCGGCTTCAGACCGGGTTTTCGCTGACCGGATTCTTCGTCAACTTCGCGGCGTACTTCGGCTTCGAGAGCCCGAAGTCGACGCCCAAGTGACGCGGATGTGAAGGGGCTTCCTCCGCGTTACGAGGCGCAGAGCCGGCTCGGGCAAGGCGGCGGCGGTGAAGTTTGGGCCGTTCGCGATTGCGTGCTCGGGACGCGATGCGCGCTGAAGGTGCTCGCGAAGGACGCGGGCCAGATGGAGCTCGTCGCGCTCGTGCGCGAAGCGGTCGCGCTCTCGGGGCTCGAGGGGCTCGGCGTGCCGCGCGTGCTCGCGTTCGGCGCGCTCGACGACGGGCGACGTTACATGGTGCGCGAGCTCGTCGAGGGGCGGAGCCTCGACGAGATTTTCGATCAAGACGCGGTCGACTGGCTCGAGCCGCTGGCCGATGCGGCGGATCAGTTGACTGCGCTTCATCGCGCGGGGCTGCTGCACGGCGACGTGAAGCCGGCGAACGTCGTCGTGTCGGCGGACCGACGCGGCACGCTCGTCGACCTCGGGCTCGCGGCGCCGCTTCGCGAAGGCGGCACGCTCGCGCGCGGGCTCACGCCGAAATATGCCGCGCCCGAGCTCCTCGCGGGGGAGCCGCTCACTGTGCGCGCCGAGGTTTACGCGCTCGCCGCCACGCTCGCCGAGGGTCTCGCGCGGCGCGGATCGGGTTTGTCGGACTCGGCGCGCGTGGCGCTCGGGAAGGTCGCCGCGCGCGGAAAAGACGAGGATCCGCACAAGCGGTATCCGTCGAGCGGCGAGCTCGCGAGCGCGCTGCGCGTCGCGGCGGGGCTCGAGGCCGAGCGCGAGGAGCGAGGCGAAGCGGCGTGGCCGGTCGTCGGGATCGATGGCGTCGCGGAGAAGCTCTCGGCGGCGGTGCGTGGGCTCGCGTCGGGCGAGGCGCTCGCGCTCGTCGGCGAGCGCGGGTCGGGAAGGAGCACGCTCGCGCGGCGCGTCGCGTGGACGCTCGGCGTCGCCGGACAGAACGTCGTCATCGCCGACGCGCCGACGACCGATCTCTCGCCGCGGCAAGCGCTCGCGCTCGCGATGGGCGACGCGCCTGCGAGCAAGACGGTGATCGCAGTCGACGACGCCGACGCGCTCGACGATGGCGCGCGCGAGCTCTTGCGCGAGGCGTCGCGCGCCGGTGCGCGCTTGGTCGTCGTGGGCACCGCGGAGACTGCGAGAGCGTGCGCGAAGAAAGTGGAGACTTTCGAGGTGCCCCCGCTCGACGCGGCGGCCGCCGACGAGCTCTTGCGGCGCGCGATGCCGTCGCTTCCGCGCGCGCTCGCGAAGCACCTCGCCGAGCGCACGGGGCGAAGGCCGGGCGCGCTGCGCGCCGCGGTGCGCGCGCTCGCAGGGCGCGCGGTCGTCTCGGCGGGCGACGTCGATTCGTATTTGGAGGTGCTCGACGAAAAACCGGTCGCGCACGCGACGGCCGAGGACGCGCTCGCGAGCGCCGAGCGGCTCGTCGATCTCGGACGCGTGAGCGACGCCGAGGCGCAAATCGCGAGCGTCGATTTCACCGGGTCCTCCCGTGAAATTCGGCTGCGCGCGGCGATCGCCGAGGCGCGCATTCGCGCGATGCACGGCGAGCCGGCGCTCGCCGTGGAAGTGCTCGAACGAACGCGCGTGAAGGACGACGAGCCGCTCGCGCGCGCGTGGAACGTCGCGATGAGCCGCGCGCTCTTGCGGCTCGGTCGGTTCGCCGAAGCCGCGGAGGCTGCACGGATGGCGGTGCTCAAAGAGGACGCGCTCGCGGTCGAAGCGGTCGCGACGCTCGGCGTCGCGCAGGCGTACCTCGGCGACGACAAGGCGGCACAGGCGAGCGTCGAGCGATCGCTCGCGATCGCTCGGGCGATCGGCGACGGGCGCGGCGAAGCGTTCGCGCTCGGCTCGCTCGGCATCGTGCATCACCGCGGCGGGCGGCGCGCCGAGGCGCGCGACGCGCAAGAGAAGGCGCTCGCCGCCGCCGAAAAGGCACGCGACGCGAGCACGGTCGCCGCGGCGCGCTTGAACCTCGCGGGCATCGCGCGCGAGGAGGGCGACATCGCGCGCGCGCTCGAGCACTACGAGGCGATGGTCGATCTCGGCAAGCGCGCGGGCGGCCTCATGGCCGTGCAGCAAGCGCGCGTGAACTTGATCAACCTCGATTTGTATTTGGGGCGGCACGCGCGCGCACGCGCGGCGATCGAGCTGCTCCAAACGAATTTCGACGCGCTGCCGACGACGCTCCGCGCGCAGCTGCTCGGGTGCCGCGCGGAGCTCGCCGCGCGCACTGGCGACGTCGAAGGTGCGGCGCGGCTCTACGAGACGTGCGCGCTCGCCTACGAAAATCAGGGCCGCGCGCCCGACGCCGCCGAAGCGCGACTCGAAGCGCTCTTCATGCGCGCGAGCCAGGGCGCACCGCCTGCGCTCGCGGACCTCGACGCGATCGAGAGCGCGCCGGGCGCCGATGCGCATCGCGCGCTCGCGCTGCTCGTTCGCGGGCTCGCGGAGGCCAAGCTCGGTCACGACGACGCGGCGCGAAGCGCGCTCGACGAAGCGGTGGAGCGCGCGAAGTCCGACGGCCAACAGGAGCGCGTCGTCTGGGCGCTCTCGGCGCGTGCGCGCGTGCTCGGCGCGCAAGGTCTCCGCGTGCAGGCGCGACGCGACGTCGAAGCTGCGCTCGCGATGCTCGAAGAGACCGCGTCGCGTTTGCCGCGCGATCTACGCGAGGTCTTTTGGGACGAGCCGCGTCGCGCCGCCCTCCGCCGCGCGACCAACGTCACCGTCGAGAGCGTGCGCGACCCGCGCCACGTGAAGCTCGACGCGCAAACGCTATCGGCAGTTTCGATCGCGAGACCGGCCGAGGACAAGCTCGCGCGCGTGCTCGAGATCGTGCGCGAGATCGCGACCGAGCACGATCTGCCGCGCCTCCTCGGCAAAGTCACCGATCACGCCATCGCCCTGCTCGGCGGCGAGCGCGGCTTCGTCGTGCTCGCGAACGAAGAGGGCAAGCTCGAAGCTCACGCGTCACGCGATCGCGCGGGCGACGATCCGCACGCGCAGTTCTCGCGATCGGTCGCCGAAAAAGTCGTCGAGACCGGCGAGCCGGTCGTCGCGCTCCGCGCCCGCGAGGACGCGCGGCTCGCCGAAGCCGTGAGCGTGCACCAGCTCGCGATTCAATCGATCGCGTGCGTGCCGGTGCGCGGCGCGCCGCCGCTCGGTCGTCCGATCGGGGCGCTCTACGTCGAGACGCGCGCGCGCCCGGGCTCGCGATTCGAGCAGGAGCTGCCGCTCCTCGCGGCGTTCGCGGACCAAGCAGCGATCGCGATCGAGAGCGCGCGGCTCACGACCGAGCTCGCCGAAAAAAACGCCGAGCTCGAAGCCGCGCACAAAAAATTGGAGGGCACCCTCGAACGGCGCAGCGAACAGCTCGCCGAAGCGCGCCGCGATTTGAGCCGCGCGCGCGCCGCAGTCAAAGGTCACTTCGGTTACGCCGGCCTCGTCGGCACGAGCGCCGCCATGCGCCGCGTCTACGCGCTCATCGATCGACTCAAGGACACCGACGTCCCCGCGCTCGTCACGGGCGAGAGCGGCACGGGCAAAGAGATCGTCGCGCGCGCGATTCACGGCGCAGGTCCCCGCGCGAAAAAAACGTTCATGGGCGTCAACTGCGGCGCGATCCCGGCGAACCTGCTCGAGAGCGAGCTCTTCGGCCACGTGCGCGGCGCGTTCACCGGCGCAGACCGCGATCGCAAAGGTCTGCTCCGCGAGTGCGAAGGCGGCACGCTCCTCCTCGACGAGATCGGCGAGATGCCGCTCAAGATGCAAGCGGGCCTCTTGCGCGTCTTGCAAGACAAGATGGTCCGCCCCGTCGGCGGCACGAACGAAGAACCGGTCGACGTGCGCATCGTCGCGGCGACGAACCGCGAGCTCGAACAAATGGTGAAGGAAGGTTCCTTCCGCGAAGACCTCTATTATCGGCTCCACGTCGTCGAGCTTCGCGTGCCGGCGCTGCGCGAGCGCACCGAAGACATTCCGCCGCTCATCGATCACTTTCTCACGCTCTTCCAAACGCGCTACCGCCGCGAGCGAAAGACGATCAGCCGCGACGCGGTGCGCCGCCTCTGCGCCTACGAGTGGCCCGGCAACGTGAGGCAGCTCGAGCACGTTCTCCTCAACGCGTGGCTGATGAGCGAAGAGGACGAGCTCTCCGCCGAGGACATCCAGCTCCCCGACTCGAGTCGCCCGAGCTCGTCGCGCACGTCGCCGCGTCCGGCGCGCAACGAAGCCGAGTTCAAGGACTCGGAGAAGGAGCGCATCTTGCGTGCGCTCGCGGCGTGCAACTGGAACCGCGTGAAAGCCGCGGAGCTCACGGGCATCCCGCGGAGGACATTTTATCGGAGGCTCAAGGAGTTCGGGATCCTTTGAGCGCATCGAGCGTCCAGTGCGACACGTCGTCTGCGCCGGTTGCGCCGAAATGCAGACCGTCGGGGCGCACGACGTCATTGCGCGATTCGAGCACGCACTCTTTGTTCGGACACAAGTACGCGTTCACGTCGAGGACGTCCGCGCCGGCGTCTTTCGCGGTCGCGACGAGCGTCTTGTCGTAACAGTCGACGAGATCGTCGACGCCGGGTTTTTGCCACTTTCCGACGGGATACGCCGCGAGCGCGACGACGAGTCGCTTCGTGTGCGGAGCCATCGCGCGGAGGAGCGACGCGAGCTTTTTTTCGTACGCGTCGGACCATCCGCGGTCGCACGCGTTGCGCCACGCGCCGCGCGATTTCACTTTCGAGAAGTACGCGCCGCCGAGCACGACGAGGACGACGTCGGGCTCGAGCTCCTTCACGTCGTTTTCCCATTCGGTCGCGCAGTTTCCGTTTCCGTGCGGCCAGCCGCTCATCGAGTGCACGGGGACGACGCCGTCGAGGATCGAGCAGTCGCCGCGCGAGCGCTGGACGACGAACGGATCGGCGGGCCGCCGAACCCAGTACATGCGCGAGCCGAGCGAAATTCCGACCGAGTCGCCGACGACGAGCGCGCGCACCGCGTTCGGGGGGAGAGCCGCGGGCAGCGGGAAGGTGTTCACCGGCGGGAATTTGATTTCTTTCGGGAGCTCGAGCGGCGCCGAGGTGACTGGCGCGTTCTCGGTTTTGGCGGCGACGTTGCGCGTCGCGAACACGATCATGAGCGCGGCGAGCGCGAACGCGCTCGGCACGACGACGACCGGGCGCGCGCGCAATCCGCTTTGCCGAATCGGACGCTCGAGGAAACGATAGGAGACGATCGCGATCGCGAGCGTCGCGGCGACGCGTAGCGCGAAGAGACGGACGCCGTGAACGTGGAGACGCTCTTCGCTCAAGACTACGAAGAGCGGCCAGTGCCACAAATAGACGCCGTAGCTGATCGCGCCGAGCGCGCGCAGCGGACGCACCGAAAAGATTCGCGCGATCGCGCCCGCCGGACGAAACACGCAGCACGCGACGAGCAAGACGGCGCCGATTTCGGTGAGCCAAAATCCGCCGCGATAGAGAAACGGATTTTCGCCGTCGAGCCGCGCCCACGCGACGCCCATCCCCGCGAGCGCGACGAGCCCGACGACGTCGAGCGCGCGCGAAGGGGCGAACGTTCTACCCGACGCGAACGCCGCGAGCGACGCGCCGATCAAAATCGCGGCGCCGCGCGTGTCGGTCCCGAGGTACGCGCGTGTCGTGTCGTCGCCGCCGTAGACGACGAGCATCGTGACAGCAGACGCGATCGCGAGCGCGACGCAGACTGCGAGAAGCGCGCGCGCGCCGTCCGTTCGCTTACGAGCTCGCGCGAGCCACAAAACGCCGGCGACGAGCGCCGGCCAGACGACGTAAAATTGTTCTTCGATCGCGAGGCTCCACGTGTGCTCGAGCGGCGACGGCGCGGCGAAGAGCTCCCAGTACGAGCGGTGAACGAAGATCGCGCGCCAGTTCGCGACGTACGCGAGCGTCGCGAGCGCGTCGCCGCGGATCGACGCGAGCTCGTTTTTTTCGGCGAATTTCCACGCGTAGAGCGCGATCGCCGGCATGAGCGACAAGAGCGCCGGCAAGAGCCGACGCGCGCGCCGCACCCAGAACGCCAAAAAATCGATGCGACCGCGCGCCCGACGCTCGTCGAGCAAGATGGTCGTGATCAAGTAGCCCGACAAAACGAAAAACAAATCCACGCCGAGGTAGCCGCCGCGGAGGGCGCCACCGGAGTGAAACAAAAGGACGCCCGCGACCGCCGCGCCGCGGAGCCCGTCGAGCCCGGCGACGTGCTTCACGCGAGCTTCGCGAGCACGCGCTTCGGCGCCACCGCGCGAAAGCTCTCGTCGATCCACGCGAGCGCGTCTTTCATCGGCAAGTCGGCGTCACGCTCGAACTTGCAGGTCACCCAGCCCGACTTGCCGAGACCGTAGTGCGTCGGCTCGGCGAATTTTTTCTTCAGCACGCTCGGCCCCGATTTCGGCAGCTTCACCCCGAAGCTGAACCCGTCCGGCCCATCGCCCATGAAGACGAAGACCTTCGCTTTCACTTTGATCGCGCTCTCGCCCCACGGATGATCTTCGTGCGTGTCGGGATACGCGAGCGCCGCCTTGCGCAGTTTTTCGAGAGCCTTGCTCTTTGCCATCGCGCCTGCATCCTATCCGCGATGGGCCTTTCGGTGATCGTCGACGGCGTTCGCATGAAGGACGACGAAGCGCGCGCTTTTTGGGCGCGCTTCAGCGATCACATGGAGAAGAACAAAGGCGATCTGGGCGGCTTCGCGAAGGCCGAAGGCTTCGCGAGCGTGCGCCCGACGATGACGGCGAGCGGACCCGAGCTCGTCGTGAGCCGTACCGCAGCGCAGCAGCCGTACACGAAAGCTGGATCCAGCGCTGGATCGCCGAAACCCCAGGAAAAGCCGGCTGCCGGTCAAAAGAGCCGGGGAAAACCCCGCAGATCGTGAGCCCTCGCGAACGGATCGCGCACGGCTCATCGCTTGCATCTTAACGCGCGCGGATGGAGATCGTGTACGCAGCGCACACCCGGTCGGGCGTTTTCATGCTCGACAAAAACGGCGTTTGCCGTTGGGCGGTGGCGCAGCCGGGGCACACGGCCGAAAAAGTGCCCGAGCGAATCGTCGGCGCGCAGTATCTCGCGACGCTCGACGTGACGGCCGACGGGGCGCTCGTCGATTTGCCGCGCATCGGTTGTCCGATGCTGTTCGCCGCGACCGACGAGACCGGACGCGTTCGTCTCGTGCGGACGCCGCCGCTGCTCCGCTTCGAGGATCGTCGCGAAGGCGCGATGCGCCGGCCGCTCGCGTCCAAATTCGACATGGAGCCGCTGACCCCTCAAGTGCCGCGCGCCTACGACGACGACGCGACGCCCATCGCGCCGCTCTCTTCGTACGTCGCCGAGCTCGCGCCCGCGAGCGAGCGCCAACGGCAGAGCTCGCCGCCCGAGTCGATGCCCCTGCCGCTCACGCGCCAAACGACGGGAACACGCCCGGTCTCGCATTCGAGCCCTTTTCTGCCGCCGCCTCGGACGCCGCTTCCGCCGCCGCCGCGCGCGCGCATCGCCGCGCGGATTCCGCCGGCGCCGTCGATGCCGCTCAGCGCGACCGGCTCGGGCCTCCGCGCGTCGCCCGCGCCGGGCGTCCAGTCGATTCCGGTCCGTACGCGCGCGGCGAACATGTCGCTGAAAAAGCTAGCCCGCGGGAAATGAGCCCCTAAGTCCCGGGGCGCATGGACATCGCCGGCCCTTGATGGTACTTGGCCGCCTCCACGGATTCGCATGGTTGCCACTTTTCTAGTGACGTCCAGCCAGGCTGCCGAGGGTGGCGTCAATCTCGACTTCGACGCGACGCTCTTCGTGCAGGTTGGCTTCATCCTCGTGCTCTGGCTCGTCCTCAAGCCGGTGCTGTTCGACCCTATGCTCCGTTTGTACGAGGAGCGTGAGAAGCGCATCGAAGGCGCCATCAAGAAGGCGCGCAAAATCGACGAGCGCTCGGCCGAGGCGATGACCGAGTACGACGAGACGATGGCCAAAGCCCGCGCCGAGGGCGAGGCCGAGCGCGAAAAGCTCCGCGCCGAGAGCGTCCGCACGGAAAACGAGCTCCTCACGAAGGTGCGCGGCGAGACGCAGGTTCGCGTCGACGCGGCGCGCGCCGAGACCGAAAAAGAGCTCGAAGCGACGCGCGCAGCGCTCGCGCCGCACACGCAGACGATCGCGCGCGACCTCGCCAAGCGCGTCTTGGGCCGCGAGGTGATCGGATGAAAATTCGTCATCTCCTCCTGGCCGCCGCGCTCGCGGTCACGCCGGCCGTCGCGCTCGCGCAGACGCATCACGACCGGCAGCAGCAGGTCGAGCCGGTGCCCGCGCCGTCGACCGGCTACGCCAATCAAAACGGCGAGGCCGAAGAGCGCCACGAAGAAGGGCCGAAGCCGTTCCACTTCTTCGGTCCGGACAATGGGCTCTTCAACAACAAAGAGCCGCCGTTCTGGGCGTTCATCTTCAACTTCGCGATCCTCCTCCTCATCTACTGGCGTTTCGGCAAGAAGCCGGTCGCCGAGGCGCTGAAGCAGCGCAAGCTCTCGATCGCCGCGCAGATCGAAAACGCGCAGAAGATCCTTCGCGAGGCCAAGCAGCGTTCGAAGCGATATCGCGGCAAGCTCGAAAAGGTCGAGGGCGACGCCGAGCTGGCCAAGCTCGGTAAGATCAGCACCGGCCGCGGCGAGGCCGTCGAGCTTTTGCGCGCGGCGGAAGAAAAAGCGCTGCGCATCTCGCGCGACGCCGAGTTTTTGCTCGAGCAAGAGAAGAAGCAGACGCACATCGATCTCGTGCGCGAGACGGTCGAGCGCGCGGCGCGCGAAGCCGAGGAGCTGCTCAAGAAGAACGTGAGCGCGCAGGATCAAGAGCGCCTCGCCGCGGACTTCATCGCGCAGCTCGCGAAAGATTACGAAAAGGGACTTCCCGGAGGTGCCGCGTGATCGCCGCGCACGTCTCGCGTCGTTACGCGCGCGCGCTGCTCGAGCTCGGCGAGTCCGAGGGCAACCTCGACGCGCTCGTCGCCGATCTCGCGAAGGTCGCAGACCTCTACACGGCAAACGGCGATCTCAAGATCGCCGTCGACAATCCGATCGTCGCGCTCCCCGTGAAACAAGCCATTTTGCGCGAGCTCTGCGACAAGCTCTCGCTCGCCAAGACGGCCAAGAGCGCGGTGCTCCTGCTCGGCGATCGCCGGCGCTTCCCGCTCCTGCCCGAGATCGTCACGATGCTGCGCGAGATGGCCGACGCCAAGAAGGGCCTCGTCCGCGCGGAGGTGACGACCGCGGTCGCGCTGAGCGACGGCTTCTACGAAAAGCTCGTGACGACGCTCGAGAACATCTCGAAGAAGCGCGTCGTCCTCGACAAAAAGCACGACCCCGCGCTCATCGGCGGCGTCGTCTTGCGCATCGGCGACCTCGTCCTCGACAGCTCGCTCAAGACGCGCCTCGACGGTTTGAAACACGCTCTCCTCCCGAACTGAGAAGAAAGCCCATGCAACTTCGCGCTGAAGAGATCTCCGAGATCATCAAGAAGAACATCCAGAACTACGAGAAAGCCACGCAGACGATGGAGACCGGAACGGTCATCAGCGTCGGCGACGGCATCGCGCGCATCTACGGGCTCGAAGGCGCCCAGAGCGGCGAGCTCCTCGAGTTCCCGGGCAACCTGATGGGGCTCGTGCTGAACCTCGAGAGCGACAACGTCGGCGCGGCGCTCTTCGGCGAGTCTTCGCACATCAAAGAAGGCGACGTCGTGAAGCGCACCGGGCGCATCATGGACGTTCCCGTCGGCGAAGCGCTCGTCGGTCGCGTCGTGAACGCGCTCGGGCAAGCAGTCGACGGCAAGGGTCCCATCGAATCGCAGCATCGCCGCCGCGTCGAGGTGAAGGCGCCGGGCATCGTGTGGCGCCAGCCGGTCAAAGAGCCGCTCCAGACGGGCATCAAGGCGATCGACGCGATGGTTCCGATCGGCCGCGGGCAGCGCGAGCTCATCATCGGCGACCGTCAGACGGGCAAGACCGCCGTCGCGCTCGACACGATCCTGAACCAAAAGGGCCAGGGCGTTTACTGCTTCTACGTCGCCATCGGGCAGAAGCAGTCGACCGTCGCGAGCGTCGTCGACAAGCTCGCTCAGTTCGGCGCGATGGAATACACGACCGTCGTCGTCGCCGGCGCGAGCGAGATGGCGCCGCTCCAGTACATCGCGCCTTACGCGGGCGTCACGATGGCGGAGTACTTCCGCGACAGCGGGCGCCACGCGCTCTGCATCTACGACGACCTCTCGAAGCAAGCGGTCGCGTATCGGCAGCTCTCGCTTCTTCTGCGCCGTCCGCCGGGACGCGAGGCGTATCCGGGCGACGTCTTCTACATCCACTCGCGCCTCCTCGAGCGCGCGGCGAAGATGGGCAACATCTGGTTCGTCGTGAAAAAGGGCACCAAAGTGCCCGCCGGCGATCACGACTTCCGCGGCGTCGACGGAAAGATTCACGTCGGCGACGTCGGCAAGGAAGAAGCCGATCACTATCTCAAAGAGAAAAACGATCCGGAGCTCGTCGTCGAAAAGGATCCGCACTCGGGCGGCTCGCTCACGGCGCTTCCGGTCATCGAGACGCAGGCGGGCGACGTCTCGGCGTACATCCCGACCAACGTCATCTCGATCACCGACGGACAGATCTTCCTCGAGAGCGATTTGTTTTATTCGGGCGTTCGTCCGGCCATCAACGTCGGCATCTCGGTGTCGCGCGTCGGCGGCTCGGCGCAAGTCAAAGCGATGCGCACCGTGGCCGGCACGCTCAAGCTCGACCTCGCGCAGTACCGCGCGATGGCCGCGTTCGCGCAGTTCGCGAGCGACCTCGACGCCGTCACGCGAAAGCAGCTCGAGCGCGGCGCGCGTCTCGTCGAGCTCCTGAAGCAGCCGCAGTACCAGCCGCTCTCGGTCGAGAAGCAGGTCATCTCGATTTTCGCGGGCACCAAGGGCTACCTCGACGAGATCCCGGTCGACAAGATCGCGAAGTTCGAGCACGACCTCATCGCGTTCATCGAGGGCAAGCACCCGCAGATCCTCGAGGACATCAAGGCGAAGAAGGCCATCGACAAAGACATCGAAGAGCGACTGACCAAGGCGCTCGAAGGTTTCGGCAAGGGCTTCGGCAAGGGCGACGGCGCCGAGAAGGCGACCGACGAGGAGCCGAAAGAGAAGCCGAAGAAGAAGAAGTCGAAGGACGCGCCGAAAGACGAAGCGGCGGAGTGATCTCGTGCCGAGTCTGAAGCTCATTCGCAAACGCATCGCGAGCGTCAAGTCGACGCAGAAGATCACGCGCGCGATGAAGATGGTCGCCGGCGCGCGGCTCAATCGCGCGCAGCAACGCATCTCGGCGATGCGTCCGTACGCGGTGAAGACCGGCGAGATGCTGCGCTCGGTCGCGCGCGCGGTGGTCGAGGACGTCGGCGGCGACGGCGCGCGTCCCGAGATTCATCCGCTCCTCGTGCGGCGGCCCGAGAAGAACGTGCTCGCGCTCGTCGTGACGAGCGACCGCGGTCTCTGCGGCGCGTTCAACACGAACATCGGCAAAGCGGCCGAAGCGCTCTGGCGCGCGCAGCAGGCCGAAGGCAAGAACCTGCAGTTTGCAACGATCGGCCGCAAAGGGCGCGAGTACCTGCAGCGGCGCGGGGGCGACATCGTGCACGCGTTTCAGCGCGGTCGCGACGACGTGTCGCTCGAGTTCGCCGGCGGCGTCGCGCGCTGGGTCACCGACCGGTACAAGCGCGGCGACGTCGACGCGGTCTATCTCGTCTTCAGCGAGTTCAAGAGCGCGATCACGCAGCTCCCGGTCGTCGACCGGCTGCTCCCGCTCGCGCAGGAAGAAGCGGCGAAAGAGGGCGAGCTCGCGCCGGCGTACATCTTCGAGCCCGACAAGACGCGCGTGCTCGACCGGCTGGCGCCGATGTACATCGAGATCAGCGTGTTTCGCGCGCTGCTCGAGTCGCAGGCCGGGTTCTTCGGCGCGCAGATGACCGCGATGGACGCCGCGACGAGGAATGCCAAGGATGCCATCGCGCGGTACACGCTTCAGTACAATCGCGCGCGGCAGGCGGCGATCACGAAGGAGCTGATGGAGATCATCGGCGGGGCCGAGGCGCTGAAAGAGTGAGAGACATAAAGATTCGAAGATAGGAAGCGCACCGGCGATTTTTCTTGAGCTCCCGGGATTCGTCGGGCGAGATTGCGTTCATGGGGACGAAGCCGACGCGAGCGAAGCTCGAGACGTTGCAGGACATCGCTGCCCTTCTGCAGAAGGTGACGGCGGCGGTGGTGAAGGCGTGGGCGGCCGAGGACAAGAAGAAGAAAAAGACGGGCGGCGTGAACGCGGCGTTCGTCGCGAAGCTGCGCGCGGACATGAAGGCGCTCGACGGGGCGAAGGCCGTTTCGACGAAGCAGGCGACGCAAAAGGAGATCGCGGCGCGTGCGGCGCTGCGCGGGCCGCTCCAGTCGCTTCGAGACGACGTCTCCGAGACGCTGCCGGACGACCGCGAGGCCCGGCATGCGTTCGGCGTCGGGAAGAAGCTCTCCGATAACTCGACGCCGGTCTTGCTGAAGGCTGCGGACGACGTCGTCTCGGCGTTCGCGACGTACGGGAACGCCGTCGCGCCGGCGGGGGTGAATCAGAAGCGCGTCGATCAGATCAAGGCGCTGCGGGCGGCGCTCGCGGCGGCCGACAGCTCGCAGCGCGACGTGATGGGCGCGAAGAAGGCGACGAACGCGACGAGCAACGCGCTCTTGAAGTCGGTGCAGAAGCGGTCGGTGCTCGTTCGCAAGCGGCTCGAGAAGAGCGCTCCGAAAGGCGCGATGAGCTCGACGGCGCGGCGCCACACGCCGAAGAAACGCGCGCCGAAGCCGAGCGCGCCGCCGACGACCTGAATCACTTCGCGAAAGTCTTCGCGCAGCTCGCGAAACTCGTCGCGCGCATCGCGAAGGTCATCGCGCAGGTCGCGAAAGAGATCTCGCTCCTCGCGAAACCTGGCGCTCCCGTCGCAAAAGCGTTCGCCGACGTCGCGAACGCGCCTGCGCAATCCTCCAAATTCTCTCTCGCCTTCCGCTCTTCCAATCTTTATGTCTCTCCCTCTTCACTCGACGTGCGTCGGGCTCACGAGGTCGTTCGTGTCGCGCACCGTGTTGGCGGCGCGGCCGAGGAGAGGTGACGGCCAGAAGCCGAGGACGAGGAGCAAGAGCAAGAGCGGGGCGAGGGCGGCGATTTCGCGCGGGCGCAAATCGGGGATGCGGCCTCCGTGTGGGGCGAGGGCTTCGCTCCGGCGGAGGGCGTCGGGGAGTCGGCCGCGGAGGAGACTCACCAGCGGAATCGCTTGCGATGCTGCGAGGACGATCGCGCCTGCGAGCACGGCGAAGGCGAGGCCGGGCTCGCGCACGACGGCGCCGAGGCCGACGAGCCACGTCGTCCAGAAACCAGCGGTGCCGGGGACTGCGCCGCACGCGAGCGCGGCGACCGCGGCGGCGCACGCGAGGAGCGGCGCTTCGATGCCGAGACCGCGGAGATCGCGAGCTTCGAGCGTTCCGGTTCGATCGCGCAAGGCGCCGAGCGCGAGCACCGCGGCGGCGAGCGCGGCGCCGGAGGTCGCGAGCGCCGAGACCGATCCGAGCATCGCTTGCGGGGAGAGCGACGCGAGACCGACGAGCGCGACGCCGGAGACGGACACGGCCGCGAACGACGCGATCGACACGAAGTTGCGCTCGCCGACCGCGACGAACGCGGCGTAAAGAGCGCCCGCGGCGCCGAGCGCGCCGACGGCGGACGCGGCCCAGCGGAGCGATTCGGGCAGCACGGCGACGTCGAGACGCAGGACGCCGACGAGCGCCGCGCGCGTGAGGCCGACTGCGATCATCGCACCGACGGCCGGCGGGGCGCTTCGAAGCGCAGACGCGAGCCACGCATGAAACGGAAAGACGGCACCGAGGAGCGCGAGGCCGACGAACGAGAGCACGAACGCGCTCTTGGCGAGCGAGCCTCCGAGGAGCGTCGCTTTCGATGCGAAGAAGTCGACGCGCGCGAGCTCCGGGAGCGCCCACGCGTGCGGCATCGGCGAGCCGTCGACGAGGAACGTTCGCGTGGAGGCCCCGTGGAGCGCGCCCAGCGCGAGCGCGACGAGCGCGAGGCCCGCGCCGCCGAGAACCAGCATGCGCCCCGCGGCCGCGCGCGCGTCGCCGCGACCGAAGAGGCCGACGAGCAAGAAGGCCGCGGCGAGCGCGAGCGCGAGACAGAAGACGAAGAGCACGCCGTCGAGCGCGACGATCGCGCCGAGCGAGGCTCCGACCAAAAGCATGTAGAGCGCAAAGAAAACGGCCGGGCTTTGCCGCTGCTCCCACGCGGCGAGGACGCCGCACGGCGCCGCGATCGCGCAGACGACGAAGAGCGGCAAGCTCACGCCGTCGACGCCGAGGAACATTTCGACGCCGAGCGAGCGCGCGAACGCGGCGCGCTCGACGAGCTGGAAACCGTCGCCGCCCTCGGCGCGGAGGAGCTCGGGATCGAACGCGGCGCACGCGGCGAGCGCGACGGCGGCGCAGGCGAGCGACATCACGAGCGCGACGACGCGCGGCTGCCGGCCGCGCCCGCCGCCCGACGCGACGAGAAAGAGCGCGAGGAGCGCGGCGCCGAGGAGCGGCAAGAGGACGGCGGTCGAGAGGAGGTGCTTGCCGAGCGGGCCGAGACGCTTGTCGTGCGCGGCGATTCCGACCGCGACCTCGCCGGCGCTCTCGTCGGTCGAGGTGATCATCACGTGGCCGTAGAAGCTGCGAACGTGCGTGTCGCGATCGGGCGCCCACGTGACGCGCACGCGCGCGGTGCCGTGCGGAGGAATCGTGCCGCTCGTTTGACCCGACTCGAAGCGCGCGGTGACGCGCCGCGGGAGGCGGACGTCGTCGGCGTCGGTGCGCGGGGCGATGCGCGAGATCCAGAGCGGATCGTCGCTGTCGTTCTTCACGTCGAAGCTGGCTTCGTAGTTGCCGACCGCCGGGCGAAGCTCGAGCGGCGCGCCGCGCGGTACGACGATGCGGCCGCGGGCCATCGACGGCCCGGCGAAAAAGAGAATCGCGAACGCGAGCCAGACGCCGATCAGCTTGCCCATGGCACCGCGAAGAGCGCGGCCGCGGCGATCGCGACCGGAACGAGGACGTAACGAAGCGCGCGCTCGGATGGAAGCGCGAAGCGCGCGTGCTTCGTCGGGGAGACGAGCGCGACCTCGTCGGCCATCGACGCGAGCGAGCCGACGCCGCGGACGAGCGAGTCGGCGGCGCGAACGAGCGCGGCGGCGCGAGTCTCGAGCTCGACGAGGGCGGCCGCGATCGCACGCGCGAGGGCGCTGGTCGCTCGCGCGGGGGCCTCCGCGATGGCGAGCGCGCGCGCCGCCGTCGTCGGGCGTGGAGCGCGACGCGAGGCCGCGAAGGCGAACGTCACGATCGCGAGCGTGAGCCCGAAGATGGCGAGCGACGGCGCCGCCGCGGGCGGAGCCGAACGCAAGCTCGGAGCGAGGACGCGCGACGCGAGCGGCTCGAGCGCGCTTCCGAACGTGCGCGGGTCGACCGCGAGCGCGAGCGCGAGAGCACCTGCGATCGCGCCGGACGCGATGCCAGACCCACGACGCGCGAGCGCCCACGAGGCGACGCCAGACGCAGCGAGGACGAGCGCCGCCGGCAGTCCGCCGAAGGGCAGCGCCATGCACGCGCCCGCGAACGCCGCGCGCGTCGGCGCGAGGGCGAAGAGCGCGACGCCGCCATCGGATTCGCGCGCGAGCAAGACGCACGCGAGGGACGCGTGCACGACCGCGAGCGCGGGCGCACCTGCGATCGCACCCGCGCCGGCCAGCGCGATTTCGGCGCTCAGGATCGCGCTCGCGCGCCCGCCGAGCGCGACCGTGGCCGCGAGGAGCGACGCGAGCGCGAGCGCACCCGCGATGAACGCTGCCGCGTGCGGAGCGGCCCCGCCGATCGGCAAGCGCGCGAGCACCACGATCGCGCCAAGCGCTGCGAGCGCGCGAGCCGGCTCGTTCGTCGACGGCGCGAACGGAGCGACCCGCGCGCGTGCCGCGAGGCCGAGCCCGAGAAGCGCGAGCACGATTGCCGCGGCCGAAACGCCGAAAAAATTCCGCCGGGCGAGCGCGGACCAACCCGGCGCGACGCCGTCCGGCGCATCGCGCGCGACGAGATCGTCGCCGACCTCGCGGAACGTCGTCGTCGCACCGCGGAGCGCGAGCGTCGTGGGTTGATTCGCCGGCGCGTCGAGCTTCGGCACGAAATAATCGTCGGCTCCCGCGCCGACATGGAGACGAACCGTGTGCGCGCCCGCCGCGATCGGCACGTCGGCGAACGGCGCGACGACGGCGTGCTTGCGAGCATCGCGGAGCCACGCGCCGTCCAGGAGAACGTGCGCGCCCGGCAGACCGCCGAACGAGAGCGACGACTGCGCGCCTCGCGCGATCGGCGGCGGGCGTTCGTCGTCGTCGTCCACCGGCTGAGGCTTGGGCGACGACGCGCTCGCGACGACGACGAGGCGCGGCTCGAGCTCGGGCGCGTATTGACCGTCGATCCACGAGCCGCCGAGCGTCCAGAAGAGGACCGCAGCCGCGCCGATCCACGCGACGTCGGCCGCGCGGTCCGCGACGAAATGTGCAGAATGCACACGTCCGAGCACGCCGCCGAGGAGCGCCGCGACGCCGAAACCGAGCGCGAGCGTGGCTGCGCCGTCAGCGAGAACGACGAATTGCATCGCCGAGGCCATCGCGCAAAGGAGCGCGATGCGGCGGCGGCTTCGCTGCGCCCAGACGAGACGCGCCGCGACGACCGACACGGCGAGCGCGAGCACCGCACCGAGCGGATCGAGCGCGACGCCGAGCCCGAGATCGAGCTCTCCAACGCGCGCCGCGACGCCGAGGCTCGCCACGACGAGACGCTGCTCGGCCGGCCACCGAAATGACCACGCGAAGAACGCGACCGCGCCGAGCCCCGAAGCGGCGAGCGCGGCGAGAGCACGCAGTCGAACGAGACGCGCATCACCGAACGCGAGCGCGCCGAGGAGCGGCGCGAGGGCGAGCAAGAGCGGCAGGACCCCGGGCGCCGGGCGCGCGATCGGCCCGAAGACCTCAAACATTCGCGCGCCTCGTCGCCTTGCGCGCGCGGCTCGACAGGAACGCGTACGCGACGAGCGCGGCGAGGAGTCCTACCGTCATCCAGAGCGGATGCGCGACGCCCGAAGCAAACGCGATGTGATCCGGCGTGCGTTGGTCGGCGAAATCGTAGAGCCCCTTCGCGTCGCTCGGCCGCTCGAGCTCGATCATGCGCGTGCCGAAGAGCGCGAGGTCGTCGTGGTGGGTCGCGTCGGTCACCAGGCCGACGACCGGGCCCGAGATGTACGCGACGCCGCGGATGCCGTCGATTCGTTCGCTCTCTACGCGGCCGAGCGAATCCTCCGCCTCGACGGCGCACGACGCGCGCATCCCGCGCCAGCTGCAGTCGACCGTCTTGCGTCGCGAAAAGTGTACAATACACGCAACGACCACGGCGATCGCCGCGAGGTCCACGATCCAGAAAAGCAGTCGGCGCAGCGTGCGCACCGCGACGGTTCTAGGCCAAACGGGCGCCGAAGCCCACTCGCATCTCAGCTCATCGGGTCGACGTGGACGCGCGGCGCGGGCCGGGGCCAAGCGAGCTGAAGCGCGGCGGCGCCGGCGAGGGTCGCCAGCGCGAAGGTCGTCGCGGCCGCCACGCCTCGCGACGTGACGTGCCTTTCCCACGCGGCGGCGCCGGCGCCGGCGACGATCGCGAGCGGCACGAGACGCAGCCAAGACGTGCGAACGGTTTCGCCGAGGGTTCGGGCCGGGAGGGCGGCACGGACGCGCTCGATCCCCGCGGTGACGAGGCCCACTTTGACGACGAAGACCGCGGTCGCGACGAGGGCGAGCGCGCCGTGGTGCGACGCGAGCGGCAGTCGCCAGCCACCGAAGAAGACGACGACGGCGAGCGCGGCGTGAAGGCTGCCGAGGAAGAGCTCGGCCGCGCGACGAAGCGGCGGCCCATCGCCCGCGGCATCGCGACGCCCGCCGAAGGCGCAAAAGACGAGCCCGAGAACGAGATGCGCCGGGCTCCGCAACGCGAAGAAACCCCACGGCAGGGCGCCCTGCGCGGCGGTGAGCTCGTCGGAGCGAAGCGACCCGGCGACGACGAGCGCGAACCCGAGCGCGATCACGGCCGGCACGATCCGGCTCGCGACGCCGAGGACCTTTCGCGGGCTCGAGACGAGCAGCGCGACCGCGAGCGCGCTCGTGAAGAGAACGAGCGCGAGGACCGAAGCATCCGCCGCCGGCATGAAGAGCGGAAGCGCGGCCGCCGTCACGAGCCCGACGCCGCGCGCGAAACGAGCCGCGGCCGGCGATGGCGTGCGCGCGCGCGCGAGCCTCCGGCGAAGCCACAAAACGCTCCGGCCGGGCGACGCCGCGAGAAGCGCGAGGAGCGCCGCGATCGCCGCGACGATCGCAGCGGGCAGCGCAAAACGCGTCGGCGTCTCGAGGCGCGCGCCGCCGGTCGCGAGCGCGTGCGTCTCCTCGGGCCCTCCGCCGCGGCGAACGGCGAGCGGCAGCGACGCGAGCCCGGCGGGTGGCGCCAAATCCGCGACGCCGAGCGCGCGCACGCCGTTGGCCGAAACGATCACGTCGTCCGGCAAGAGGCCCGCGCTCGCCGCGCGCGACGCCGGCTCGACGCCCGTCACGACGAGCCCGCCCGCGGGCCGACTCTCGACGTGCAATCCCGCCGCGCGCGCGAGCTTGTCGCCGTCCTCGGCGTCGGCGAGATAACGCGCCTGACCCGCCGCGGTCGGCTCCACGTCGATGTTTGCATGTTGCAAGCTTCCGGCGACCGGCGGCGCGCCCGGCGTCTGCGCCGCGAAGACGACGGTGATGGATCCGTCGAAGGTCGTGTGCGCCGCGCTCGAGCCCGCGCCGCAAAACGCCGCGAGGAGCTCGTCGGTGACGGCGAGCTCGATGCGATCCGGCGCGACGACGTCGCCACGCGCCTCGATCTCGGTCGAGTCGGCGAGCTCGGCCGGCCGATGCAGCGCGCCCTCGAAGACGACGCGCGCCGTTCGGCCCTGCGGAAAGCCGGTGCCGTCGATCTCGAGCTTGTCGCCGAGCTCGATCTGCTTGGGCGCGACGCCGCCGAGCTGCACGAGCGGAACGAGCGGCTCGCCCTCGCACGCGAGAAGCCCGAACGCGAGCGCGAGCACGCAGACGCGGCGCATCCTCCGCTCATAGCCGGCCCGCTCGGGGCCGGGAAAGTTCTCGACGAAGCCATGCTAACCTCCGCCGCCATGGCGGATCCCGAGGTCTTCGCGATCGTGCTCGCGGGCGGCGCCGGCACGCGCTTTTGGCCCGCTTCGCGCGCGGCCATGCCCAAGCAGCTCTTGCCGCTCGTCGGCCAAGAGTCGCTCCTCGCGGCGACCGTGCGGCGCATCGCGCCCATCGTGCCGCCCGAGCGCGTGCTCGTCGCGACCGGCGCGCACTTGATGGACGCGACGCGCGCCGCGCTGCCGGACGTGCCGCCGGAAAATTTTCTCGCCGAGCCCGCGCCGCGCAACACCGCGCCGGCCATCGCGTGGGCCACGGCGGTCGCCGCGCGTCGCAACCCGGCGGCGCACTGCATGGTCTTGCCGAGCGATCATTACATCGCGCTCGAGGACACGTTCCGCGCGTCGGTCGCGTGCGCCCTCTCGGGCGCGGGCCGCGGCTATCTCGCGACCATCGGCATCCGCCCGACGCGCCCCGAGACGGGCTACGGCTACATCGAGATCGGCGCCGCCATGGAGCCGGGCCTCTACGAAGCGCGCGGGTTCGTCGAAAAACCCACGGTCGCGATCGCCGAGAGCTACGTCGCGTCGGGAAAATATTTTTGGAATGCCGGCATGTTCTTCTACGCCGCCGCGACGATGCAGGCCGCGCTCCGCGAGCATTTGCCGGAGGTCGCCGCAAAGGCCGAGACGTGCGCGCAAGACCCCGCCGCGCTCGCGCGCGTCTTTCCGACGATGACGTCGATCTCGATCGACAAAGGCGTGATGGAAAAAGCGGCGCGCGTCGCGATCGCGCCGGGCGATTTCGGTTGGAGCGATCTCGGCAGCTGGCAGAGCGCGTGGGAGCTCGCCTCCAAAGACGACGCTGGCAACGTGCTTCCGGCGAACGCAGTCGCGGTCGACGCGCGCGGCAACCTCGTCTGGGACGGCGCGAAGACGAAGCGAACGTACACGCTCGTCGGCGTCTCGGATCTCGTCGTCGTCGAAACGGAGGACGCCGTGCTCATCGTGCCGCGCGATCGCGCACAAGACGTGCGGCTCGTCGTCGACCGTCTGCGCGCGTCCGGGAGCAAATGCGTCTGACGCTGCGGATCGCCTGGGTCCTCCCGGCGATTTTCGCTTGTACGAAAACGCCGGCGCCGCAGACGAGCACCGAGGACGTCCATCCGCCGCCCGTCGCGATCGCCGACGCCGAGGTCGAAGCCGCGCCGGCGCCGCGCCCCGAACGCGCGCAGATCGAAGCGGCCTTCGCAGCCGATCCGAAAGCCCAGTCGCTCGCGCTCGCGCTCTTCGACGAGACCGGCGACATCGCCGCGGCCGAGCGCGAACAAACGATGGACGGCGGTTTTCGCGGCAAGCTCCACATCCTTCCCGCGCTCCCGACCGGCGACGACCGCGTCCAGCTCGAACGCATCCTCGCCGCCGCGCGCGACTTCGATCATTTTTTCAAAGAAGCGGGCGTCAAGACCTCTTACCGATGGCGCGATCTCTCGTTTCGATTTTTTCGTTCGGCGAGCGGCCCAGCCGGACACGAGGTTCCGCGCACGACGCCGTCGGCCTACGCGGACGGCACGTTCACGCTCGCGTTCAACCTGAAGGGCTCGCTCCTTCGAACCGAAACCGGCGTTCGAGAAACAATCTTTCACGAAGTTTTCCACATGAACGACGCAGCCCACGGCGACTGGTCGGCGCGCGAGCTCGCGAAGGATTACGCGGCGATCCTCGCGAAGTGCGGCGCGATGAACGTTGCTTGTCTGCGGCCTTACGCGCCCAACGACACGATGGTGCGCGGCGGGACCTTCTACGCGTTCGAGCCGAACAACGGCTTGCCCGTCCGCGAGTACGCGGCTGAGCTCGCGCTCCGCTGGTACAAGGAAAACCGTGCCGTCCTCCGCCACGAGACGATGGCTGCCTTCAAGTGCGGACCGGCTGAAAATAAGCGATCCTGGGACGCCCTCGTGAAAGAGTTCTTCGCAATCGATCTGGTGCCCCCGTGCCCGTGATGGTAATCGCGAACGGTTGCAAATCATGAGCGATGAGAACGAAGCGCCGCCCGAGTCGGAGAGTCGCGAGGGCGCGTATCACGTCTCGCTGCCGGCGTTCGAGGGCCCGCTCGATCTGCTTCTCCATCTTTGTCAGAAGCACGAGCTCGACATCCTCGACATTCCGATCAGCTTCGTCACCGAGAAGTACCTCGAGTACCTCGCCGTGATGCAGCTCATGAACTTGGATCTCGCGAGCGAGTATCTCTTGATGGCGGCAACGCTCGCGCACATCAAGTCGAAGTCGCTTTTGCCCGCGCCGCCGCCGGGACAAGAAGACGACACGATGACGCTCGAGGAGATGGATCCGCGCGAGGCGCTGATTCGCCGTCTGCTCGAATATCAAAAGTACAAGCAGGCCGGCGAGGCGCTCGCCGCGCGCGGCATCGCGGGTCGCGACGTGTTCTCGCGCGGCGCCAAGCTCGAAGAAGCCGCGTCCGAAGGTTTGGCGCCGCTCGCCGAGGTGCCGCTCTTTTCGCTCGTCGAAGCGTTTCAGCGCGTGCTCTCGCGCGCGAAGGTGAAGATCGCGCACGACGTCGTCGCCGATCGCATCAGCATCACCGATCGCATCCATCAGATTTACGACAAGCTCACCACGACGACGCGGCGCGCCCAGTTCGACGAGCTCTTCGATTTGGGTGACGGCGTCACCCGCTTCGATCTCGTCGTCACGTTTCTCGCGCTGCTCGAGATGACGCGATTGCGCATGATGCGTCTCTACCAAGTCGAGCCGCTCGGCCCGCTCCACGTGGAGCTCGAGGAGGGCGCGGACGCGAGCCAGGTCACCGAAGGTTAGTCATGTCGAACAAACAAAACTCCGTCACCGATGTCGAAGCGACCGTCGACCTCACGGGAAGCAGCCCGGATCTGCCGCTCCGTGACGACGAGACCGACGATGAAAACGACGCCATCCTCGAGCCCGAGCCCGAAGCGACCGACGGCGAGGCCGCGAAGAAGCACCTGCGCGGTCTCGTCGAGGCGCTCGTCTTCGCGGCCGACGAGCCGATCAAGCCGAGCGAGATCGGCAAGCTCGCGCACGCGCCCTCGCGGCAGATCAAAGAAGTGCTCGAGGAGTTACGTGTAGACTACACGGGTCGCGGTTTGCAGCTCGAGGAGATCGCGGGCGGCTGGGCGTTTCGTACGAACGTGCTCTTCGCGCCGTTCGTTCGCGACTTGGTCGGCCAGAAGCCGGTGAAGCTCACGCGCGCGCAGCTCGAGACGCTCGCGATCGTCTCGTATCGCCAGCCGGTGACGCGCCCCGAGATCGACGACGTCCGCGGCGTCGACTGCGGGCCGGTTCTGCGCACGCTGCTCGAGCGCGATCTCGTGCGCATCCTCGGTAAGAAAGAAGAAGCCGGGCGACCGATTTTGTACGGCACGTCGGCCGGATTTCTGCAGCTCTTCGGCCTCAAGTCGCTCAAAGATTTGCCGACGCTGCGCGAGTTCACCGAGCTCAACGAAGACAGCAAGCGCGTCGTCGAGCGCGAGCTCGGCGATCAGCTCGAAGAAAAGCTCGGCGGCGCCGCCGACCCCGAGCTCCCGCCGCCGACCGAGCCCGCGAGCTCGCTCGAAGGCGACCGCCCGACGCTCGAGACCGCGACGATTCCGGATCTCGGCCCGACCGAGGAGCCGGAAAAAACCGAGCCGGCCGTCGAAGGCGACGATGACGATGACGATGACGACGACGACGATGACTGGGATGACGAGGATGACGATGACGACGACGACGACGATGAAGAGGGCGACGAATAATCGTCACCTCGCATAGGTCGTCTCGACATCGGCCGTGCCCGCCGCGCGGAACGGGCAGTAACACTTCGCCGCGCAGCCCGCCTTGCGGACGAGCGGGTCGCACGCGTCGCAGCCCTCGTTTTTTTCGCACGGCGAGCGCTCCTCGAAAGTCTCTCGACCTCGGAAGGATGCGCGCACGACCTCGTGCGTCGACGCGTCGATCGTGATCGTGCCCGTGAGCGTGGCGTGCGTCTTGGCGCGCGACTGCATCGAGTCGTCCTCGAAGCCGACGTCGACCGTCACGGCGAGCGTCGCGCCGGTGACCGAATCGATCTTCGCCGCGCAGCTCGCGTCCGTGTCGGTCGAGCGACCGCTCGCCACGTAGCACGCGGCGTCGGCGGCGGCGTCGGCGAGCGGCCCGATCTTCGGATCGATCGGCGCGAGCTTCACCCTGCCCGTGTCGCGGTTTCCGAGGCGCGCGATGAAAGGATTCGCTTTCTCGCGCGGATGAATCCCTTCACGCACGACGTGAAACGCGCCCGCCACTGCATGGACTTTCGGTGCGGGCTCGACCGGCGCGACCGAGGCGACCGGCGCACTCGATTCGCTCGCTATCGGCGCGGGCGCCGGCTCGCTCGAGGGACGCGCGGGCCCGCACGCCGCGAGGAGCACGAGCGCGAGCGCCGCTCGCGTCAATCGCCCTCCGCGGGATCCGTGTATTTTGCAGCCAATTTGGCGACCTCGTCGCGGAGCTTCTTGTGCGCAGCGATCTTCCGGAGAAGCTCCCACGTCATCGGGTCGGCGAGCGCCTTCACCGGGTTGTCGCCCTTCGACTTGCGCGGAATCGCGGCAGGTCCCCGCGCGCGGAGCGCGTTCATCTCGTCGATGTATTTTTTCGTCGGAAAAAGCTCGCCGCGCTCCCACGCGAGCACGGTCGCTTGCTCGAGATCGAGGGCGACCGCGAGCTCTTTCGCGGTGCACGAAAGATCTTTTCGCAGCGCCTTCAGCTCGTCGGGCGTCACGCCGCGCTGCCCCCGGCGATCGTCATGCGCGCGACGCGAAACGTCGGCGCGGCGGTCGCGGTGCGCAAATCGAGATCGCACCCGACGACGTCGATCGACTGGAGCAGCTGATCGACGTTGAGCGAAATCGTGACCTCGCTCACCGGATAAGCGAGCTCGCCGTTTTCGATCCAGAAGCCGGACGCGCCGCGCGAAAAATCTCCGGTCGTCGCGTTGAAGCCGAAGCCCATCATCTCGGTGACGTAGAGGCCGCGCTTGGTCGACTTCACGATGTCTTCGTTGGTGTCTTTGCCCGGCTGAAGGACGAAGTTCGACGTGCTCGGGCCGACGCCCGCGCCGCCGCCGCGCGAGGCGTTGCCGGTGCTCTGCCGCCCGAGCTTTCGCGCCGAGTAGCTGTCGCAGAGAAACATCTGGAGGATGCCCTTCTCGACCACGACGTTCTTGCGGCTCGCGAGACCTTCGCCGTCGTACGGGCGCGAGCCAGGCGCGCGCGGGATGAGCGGGTCGTCGATGACGGTGACGAGATCGCTCGCGACGCGCGAGCCTTCGCGGCCGATGAGGTAGCTCGATTTCCGCCAGATGGAGCTTCCGAGCGTGCAGCTCGCGAGGAGGCCGAGGATCGATCGCGCCGCGTCCGGATCGAACACGACGGGCGCCTCGGTCGTCGCGACCGTGCGCGCGCCGAGCTTGCGGAGCGTGCGGCGCGCGGCTTCTTGGCCGACCGATTCGGCCGGCTCGAGGTCGTCGAAGAAACGCTTCGCGGTCCAGTGATACCCGCGCCGCTTTTTTCCGCCCGCGTCTTCGGCGACGGGCACGACGCTGAGCGACGTGTACGAGCCTTCGAACGCCGCGCGAAACCCGCTCGACAAAACGAACGCCGCGCCGCCCGCGGTGCGCCCGAACGTCGCACCCTCGCTGTTGGTGATGCGCTCGTCGAACGAGCGCGCCGTCTGCTCGCCGCGCCGCGCGATCGCGATGGCTTCGCCCGCGTCGATCGACCCGCCCTTCGGATCGAAGAGCTCGAGCGCCGGCGCCTTCGACGGATCGCACAAGAGCGACGGATCGGCAGGTCCCGCGAACGGATCTTCCTGCGAGAGCTCCGCGAGCTCGAGCGCGTCGCTCACGAAACGCGCGATGCCGGCCTCGGACAAATCGCTCGTCGACGTCGACGCGACGTGCTTGCCCTTCATCACGCGCAGCCCGGCGCCGTGATGCCCGGCCTCTTCGACGAGCTCGGGCTCGCCGAGCCGCACCTTCGCCGAAAGCTCGGCCCCGCTGCGAACGATGCATTCTGCAACCGTCGCCCCGCCCTTGGTTGCACGCGCGATGATGTCGTCTCCGAGAGCGAGCAGCTCAGCCAAGCCGCGTCCTTTGGTGGGCATGGTGCGAAAGCTAACATGTCGAACTCCCCCCGGCGACGTGCTCGGCCAGCGGCCGCAACGCGCGAGACACCGCGCGAGCCGCCGGCCTGCGCGCGTCGCCGCCCCCTCCGGCATCGGCTCCGCCGATGCGAGGGGGTTGTTGGGAACGGGCGGCGCTGACTCATGCGCCAAAAGCGGCGCGTCCGTGCGCCAAATTCGGCGCGCCGCTTCACACGCCATGCAACGTGCGCCGGACAATCGCTAGCGCTGCCGCGAGGTCGTGCTCGACGAGCTGCGCTTCGAGCCGCAGCACGCGGAGGCCGTACGTGCGCGCGAGCTCCGCGTCTCGCCGCGCATCCGCAAGGCGCGCCGCATCGCTCTCGTGTGAGCCGCCGTCGATCTCGATGACGAGCCGATGCGAGGCGACGAAAAAATCGGCGATGAACGGATGCAACGGATGCTGCCGCCGAACGCGCACCCCGAGTTGCCGCTGACATACAGCGCGCCAGAAGATGCGCTCGCTCGGAGTCGGATTCTTTCGATGCTCGCGCGCAAAGCTGACGAGCGAGAAGAGCGAAGGGCTGACGTTTCGATGCATGCCCCTCACGGCGAGAAAACCCTGACAGCCGCCAACGAGCACCACGCGCAGCGGCTCGGCTGGCGCGGTTTTATCGCCCCGGGCGTGCATCGAAACGACAGCTCTTCGCGAGCGCTCACCGTTTCGCGAAGCAACACTGCGAGCGACGAAAATGTGATTCACCCACAGTCCCCCGCGCTCCCAACAACCCCCTCGCGATTCGGCGAAGCCGAATCGCCGGAGGGGGCGACGACACGCGCAGGCCGGCGCTCACGTATCGCGCGTGAACTCGCGGCGCCGGCCGAGCATGTCGTCGGGGGGTGAAAAATCCGGTGAAAAATCCCTTGCGTCCCCGCTCCCAACGACGCACAAAAGCCAGTTCCCGTGACTGCGATCCCGACTCCGAACGAATCCCTCCCGGGCCTCGAAAACGACGAAGAAGGCTCGCGCATCGTCACCGAAGAGCTGCGTCTTCTCGCCGTCGTGAAGAAGGCGCTCGAGGATCGGCGGGCGCACGCGAGCGCGGCCGAGGCGCATCGCCGCGACGACGAGGGGCGCTTGCTCGAGCTTCGTGACGAGGTCGCGGTCGCCAAGCCCGAGGATCTGCCGGCGCTCTTCGAGCAGATGCATCACTTGGGCGCGCTCCGGGCGCAGCGCGGGCGCGGCGCGCAAGGGTTCGTCGACGTGAAGGCGCCGTACTTCGCGCACCTTCGTTTGGTCGAGAACGGCAAGCGGCGCGACGTGCTCATCGGCGCGCGCTCGTACGTCGACGGCGCGGCGGGCATTCGCATCGTCGACTGGCGGCACGCGCCAGTCAGCAAAATTTATTATCGCTACCAAGAAGGCGACGACTACGAGGAAGAGCTCGGCGATCGCATGGTCGAGGGCAACGTCGTCGCGCGGCGGAGCATCGCGATTCACGGCGGCGAGCTCGTGCGCGTCGCGTGTCCGCAAGGCGTGTTCCTCAAGCACGGCGACGCGTGGGCGCGCGCCGAGGTGCACTCCGGCAAGCTCAGCGCGCGCAGAGGCGACACCGAGACGGCCAAGCTCGGCGCCGGCGGCGATCGCAAAGTGCGCATCGACAAGCACCTGCCGGAGATCGCGGCGCTCCTCGACGCGGCGCAGTTCGATCTCATCACGCGCGGCGGGCTCGTCGTGATTCAAGGCAGCGCCGGGTCGGGCAAGACGACCGTCGGTCTGCACCGCGCGGCGTATTTGGCCGAGAACGATCCGCGGCGGTTTCGGCCCGAGCGCATGCTCGTCATCGTGCCGAACGAGGCGCTCCGCCATTACGTCGGGCGCGTGCTTCCGTCGCTCGGGGTCGAAGGGGTCGCCATCGGGACGTTCGCGCGGTTCGCGCGGCGCGTCGTGCCGGATTTGTTTCCGCGCATTCCGTATTCGATTTCGGATTCGACGCCGCCGGTCGTTTCGCGCGCGAAAAATCACGCGGCGATGCACCGCGCGATGAAGGCGATGGCGGCGCGCGCCGCGCGTGCGTTCGATTCGCGCGTCGAGGGCACGATCGCGAAATGGCCCGGCGCCGATCTCGCGTCCGCCGCGTGGAAGGCGACGAGCGAGATCCTCGTTCCCGACATGCGGCTCGCGGCGTTCGGCCAGTGGCTCGCGGGCAAACGCAAGCTCGCGAACGTCGGCGAGGCGAGCGCGCTTCCGCAAGTGACGCGCCCAGCCCTCGAAAAAGTAGTCGCCGACAACCGCGTCGGCCCGCGCGCTGTCCTGACCGCGTGGGACGAGCTCTGCACCTCGCGCGAGCGGCTCGCGCAGACGTTCGAAGGCGTCGCCGGCTTCGGCGCGGGTCAGCTCGATCAAATTCATTCGTGGTGCGTTCGGCAAGCGCGCGTCCGCAGCGAAGGCGAGCGCGACGGCGAGACGCCGACGCTCGACGCCGAGGACCACGCGATGCTCCTCCGGCTCTGGCAGCTCCTGCGCGGGCCGCTCTTGAGCGGCGATGGGTCGGCGCTCCGCTTCTCGCACGTCTTCATCGACGAGGTGCAAGACGCGTCGCCGATCGAGCTCGCGGTGCTCATCGATCTCGCCGAGCCGCACGATCCGCGACGCGCAGCAGAAAAGTGCGTGACGCTCGCGGGCGACGCGGCGCAACGTCTCTCGGACGAAGGCCAGGATCGCGGCGAGCTCGATTGGAACGAGCTCCTCGACGAGCTCGGCGTGCCGCACGTGAAGCTCGAGCCGCTCAAAGTGAGCTACCGCTCGACCGCCGAGATCACCGGCTTCGCGCGCGCGCTCCTCGGGCCGTACGCGCACGACGCCGAGCCGATCGCGACGCGCCACGGGCCGCCGGTCGAGCTCTTCGAGTTCACGTCACCGGGCGAGGCGGTCGCGTTCCTGGCCGACGCGCTCCGCACGCTCGCGCGGGAGGCCCCCGACGCGAACGTCGCGCTCGCCGCGCGCTTCGGTCCGCAAGCCGACGTTTATTACGAGGGGCTCTTGCGCGCCGAGGTACCGAACGTGCGGCGCGTCGCCAAGCAAGACTTCACGTGGGAGGCCGGCTTCGACGTCACCGACGTGCGCCAGACCAAGGGCCTCGAGTTCGACGAGGTCATCTTGCTCGACGCGAACGCATCGTCGTATCCCGATTCGGCGCCTGCGCGTCACGCGCTCTACGTCGGCGCGACGCGCGCCGCCCATCAGCTCTGGTGCACGACGAGCGACGAGACCTCGCCGGTCGTTCGCCGCGCGATGCAGCCTCAGTAATCGGTCAACGCGACCTTCGCGTTGGCCAAAGTCGCGGTGGCGACGAGCGAGCCGGTGCCCGCCGAGCCGCACGTCACGCCGAGCGACACGCCGAGGGTCGTGACGCCCGTCGCTGCTTTCATGCGAACGGTCGCGACCGTGCCGCCGCGCGTGAACGTCGAGCGAACGACTTGACCGGCCCACGGGCTCGCGTTGCCGTTGAATTTCGAGCCGGCGAGCCGGCCGTGCGAGGGCAGGGTGACGACGATCTCGAGCTCCGACCCGGACGCGCCCGCGATCATGCGCGCCGACGAGCTCGCGGCGTTCGCGAGCCCGAGGCAGCGCGCCGGCGCGGGGAGCATGTCGACGACGAGATAACCCGACGGGTCCGGCGGCGGCGCAGGCGGAGGCTGCGCGCTGAACGTCGCGCTCGCGACGGGCGGAAGCGGCGCAGGCGCCGTATCGGTCGTGCTCGCCGGCACCGTGGGAAGCGGCGTGAGCGTGACGGACTGAACATCGGCGCGCGAACAACCGACCGCGGCCGTCGCCGCGAGCATGCGATGCATGTGAGCCATCGTTCGGCCGCGCGCGCCGGATTTCATTTCAGTAATCGTTCTTCGAGAGGCTGACTTGCGCGCCTGCGTGGGCGGGACCGGTGAAGCTCGCGGTGATCGCGATGCTCCCGCTCCCCGCTGCGCACGAAACCGGAAACGTGAGCCCGGCCGAGGTGGTGCCGGGCGAAAGCTTGAGCGTCGCTTTCGCCGACTGATTGTTCATGCTCGACCTCACGATCGTGCCGGACCACGGCGAAATCGTGCCGCCCGCAGCGAACGCCGTTCCCGACCAAGCGCCGCCCGCGGGCAACGTGACGGCGATGTCGATGACCCAATCCGCGCCGGCTTGCTTCAGGCTCGCGGTCGCTTTCGATGCCGCGGCGAGACCGAGGCAGCGCGCGGGCGCGGGCATCGGGTCGACGACGGCGTAGCCCGTGTTCGGCGCCGTCGCTGTCGCCGTCGCCGTCACCGTCGCCGTGGGCGGCGGGAGCAGCGTGCCTTGTGCAGTCGACGTCGCGGTCGCCGGCGCAGTCGCCGACGAGACCGGGATGGTCACCGTCTGCGAGCTCTGCGTGTCGGCCCGGGTGCAATCGGCGAGCGGAAGCACGGCCGCGGTCGCGAGGAGACGCTGCATGTGCGCGACGGTCCGCGAACGAACGCTCTCGCTTCGTGCGACCTTCGTCGGCGCGGGGAGGACCTCGGGCATCAGCTCAAGTCGTCGTGTCATCGCATTCTCCTCAGTGCCCGACCGCATATTGAAGTGGCGTCGCGACATCTCTTCCCATCTCGGTGAGCGGGCGGCCGCGTCCGATGCGATTCATGAGACGCGTCGCCAAATCGCGGCAGCGCGTGCGCACGACGTCCTCGGTCGCGCGGAGCTTCGGCGAGAGCTCCAGAACGAGCGCGCGCTGGGCCTCGGGCGAGGCGCCTCGCTCGACGGCGTCGACGATCGCCTCGAGCGCGTCCGCGCCATCGAGCGTCAAGATGCGCGAGAGCTCTTTGCCCTCCTCGAGCCACGCAGCGTCGAACAAATCCGGATGAAAGTGCTGCGTCACCTCGATGTCGAAGCGCGTCCCCATGATCCGATTCGCAAGCGCGTCGCTCCCGAAGTTGCGCGGCATGAAGCACTCCATCGCGAGCGTGAAAATCCGCTCGATTTCAGGCGTGCCGAGGTCGTAGTCCCACTGCAGATAATCGCCGCGCACGCGATTTTCGGCCTGCATGCGCGCGAGCAGCGGCGTCCCGGCGTAGAGCTCGACGCGCCCGAAGTTCGACGGATACTCCGGCGCGTAGCGCAAGAACTCGATGTTCGTCCGGAGCGACTCGATCGTCGTGTCCGGATCGAAGATGAGCATGTTGTAACAAGTGTAGAGCTCGAGGCTTCGAACGAGATCGATCGCTTTGTGATTTTGCTTCGAGTGCGACCAGCGCCGGAGCGTCCGAAGCCCTTGGTCGGCGTCGGTCTCGATGCCGATGTAGACGCGAATGCAATTGAGGCGGCGTTTCAGGATTTCGAAGACCGCCGGATCGCAGTCGGTCGGCCGCGCTTTCACGACCGTCGCGAAGTCGCCGATGCCGTTTTTTTCGAGCGCGTCGGCGAGCGCGGCGAAACGCTCGCGGTTCTGGCGGTGACCTGGAACGAAGAAGTTGTCGTCGTGAAAAACGAAGATGTCGACGCCGCGCGTTCGTTTGAGCTCCAACATTTCGTCGGCGACGTCCTCGACCTCGCGCACGCGATAGCGCTTTCCCGGCAAGCTCTGCTCGTGCCACGCGGCGATGCAGCAGAACGAGCAGTTCGCGTAGCAGCCGCGGCTCGAGACGAGCGGCGAGATGCCGTGACCGAAGCACGACGCGGGCTCGCCGCGGCGGTCGGGGCGGGGGAGCTTCGCGAGATCGGGCAAGGCGGGGTGCTCGGTGAGAAGCACGTCGTCGCCGGCGTGGAGCGCGAGGCCCGGAATTTTTTCGAGCGGCTCGCCGCTTCGAATCGCGCGCACGAGCGCGACCATCGTCTCTTCGGCTTCTTGGCGGACGACCGAGTCTATCTCGGGAAAGTCGGCGAGGATCTCCTTCGCCGCGAAGGTGCCGAAGTGACCGCCGACCGTGACGTGCCCGCGGTATCCGCCGTCACGGAGCGCGACCGCGAGCGCCAAAAAATCGCGCGCGCGCCATTGAAACGCGAGCGAGATCCCAACGGCGATCGGCGGCTCGGGCGCCCGCAAAATCGCGGCGAGCGCGCTCCCGAAATCGGCCTCGCTGTTGAACGGAACGAGCTCCGACCGGACGCCGGCTGCTGCGAGCGACGACGCGATGTATCGGAGGCTCAGGTTCTCTTCGATTTCCGGCCCGACCAAAGCGACGACGGGTTGGCTCATGCGAATGGAGCATACGCACGAAGGCTCGGAGAGTTCTATAGGAGACGCTGCACGAACCACACGAGGCCACATGCGAGCACCCCGATGCTCAGCGCGGCGCGCACGCGATCGTAGAGTCGCTCGCGGCGCGCGAGCAAAAAGAGAAGCGGGAGCACGAGCGCCATCACCCCGAGCTGCCCGAGCTCGACGCCGACGTTGAACCCGAGCAGCGCGAGCGGCAGGTCCCGCCGCGGGAGGTGGACGAGCAAGAGGCCGCTCGCGAACGCGAAGCCGTGGATCAAGCCGAACGGAAGCGTGATGAACGCGCGTCGCCGAATGCGCTGCGCGCGCGCGAACAAATTTTCGGCGCCCACGTACGCGACCGAGAGCGCGACCATCGGCTCGACGACGCGCGAGCTCGGCGCGTGCCCGCTGAGCGTCGCGATCGCGAGCGACACGGAGTGGCCGATGGTGAACGCGGTGAGCACGAAGACGAGCGCCCGAATGCGCTCGCGACGCGACGTCTCGGTTTCGCGCGGCAAGAGGACCAGGCCGAGCAGGAAGAGGAGGTGATCGGCGCCGGTGAGAATGTGCTCGATGCCGGCGTGGACGAACTCGACGAAGCCGGGCGAAGCGGGCGCGGCGAGATCGAGGTCGATGTCGGGCTGCGCGAGGACGACGAGGTGCTCGCTCCGGCCGCCGCGCGCGTCGACCAGCGTCGCGACGTGCGCGTGCCCGCTCGGCAGGCGCTCGAGAAATCCGGCGTGCACGTGGAGATGCCGGGGCGGGTGACCGCACGCGTAGCGCACGTCGACGCGCACGCCGTCGGGCGCATCGGGCCGATCGCCTTCGAACGTGCCTTGGCAGCTCGTGCCGTCGGCGGAGATCGCGAGCTGCATCGCGACGTCGCGCGGCGTCGTCGAAATCGCGAGCTCGTCGGCGCGAAAGACCAGCGAAGCGTTGACGTCGTCGCCCGAAACGACGTACTCGCCCCGCGACACGCCGAGCGCGTGCGCCGACGCCGCGCCGCACCAGAGCATGACCGCGACCGCGAGCGCGATCGCGAGCTTCACGGCTTGCACGTTTTTTTGGCGAGATCGAAATTGGCGCGGCTTCCGCGGAGCGGGCACGTCGTCTTCTCGGCGGCGGCGAGCGCGGCGCACGCTTCGGCGCTGTCGCCGTTGGCGCGCGCGGCGAGCAGCCAAAGCTCGAGCGTTTCCTCGATGGGCGCGTTCGCCGCGGAGCTCTTCGCGAGGGCGAGCGCGCGCTTCACGTCGCCGCCTTCGCCGAGGAAAAATCGGGCTGCGTGATCCTCGAAGGCCTGCGGGTGCTTCGCGAGAATTTCCTCGAATCGCGCGCGGGCACGCTCGGTCATCGCGCGCGCCTCGTCGTCGTGTTTTTCGCGTCGGAGCGCGTCGGCATGCGCGGCGAGAACGTCGGGATCGTCGGCGCGCTTTTCGACGACGAGGAGATGCGCGATGGCTTCTTCGGGCGGCTCGACCGTCGCGGCGTGCACCGCGGCGTGCGCATACTGCGGAAACGCGGCGAGCGCGTCCTCGAGATAAGCGCGCGCCTTCACGCGATCGCCTTCACGCTCGAACGCGCGTGCGCGCTCGAAATCCATCCACGCGAAGGTCATCGGCGAGACGTCGCGGAAGTCGACGCGCGCGCGCTCGAAGAGCTCCTCGGCGACGCCGGGCCGCCCGAGCCTTTGCTGCATCGCACCGCGCGCGGCCATGTCGAGCGCGACGGGCAGCACCGGCCAAAGCGACTCGGCCTCGGCGCATTTTCCGGTTGCGAGAAAAATCGTTGCGCGCGAGCGCTTCACGTCGTCGTCGGACGCGCCGTGCGCGGCCGCGTCGTCGAGCTCGCGCAAAGCGGCGCCGAATTCGTGGAGCGTCGAGAGCACGTGCGCGCGCGTCATGATCACGGCCGGATCGCCGGGCGACTCCTCGAGGTTCTTGCGACTCAGCTCGTCGGCCTCGTCGTAATCTTTTGTCGTCCCGAGGTAGCTCGCGCGCTCGATGAGCTTGTTGGGAAGCAAGTTGCGGAAGAACGCCTCCTTCGGCGCACGCCGCTCGCCGTCGGCGATTTCGCCGTCGAGGTTGTTGATGCTGATTTCGGGCGACTGCGTCTCGGGCCGCGGGCTCGGGACGAACTTCGCCGCCGCGCCGGCGTCCCCAGAAACGCCACCGCCCCCGTGCCTGCACGCCGAAACGGCGAGACAGAGCACGAGGGCGGAGAGCGTTCGTTTCAATGTTTCTTTTATTTCACTGCGGAGCGGCGAGATACGGGAAGGTCGTCCCGTTGGTCTTCGCTGCGACAGGGCCGACGTTGTCGGTCACGCCGCTGAGCGTGCCGGCCGCGACCGCGCTGTAGGTCTCGTCGATGACGTCGTAGCTCAGTTTGCGCCCGCCGCAGTCGGCGGTTTGCGTAATGCCGAGGGCCTTGAGCTCGACGCCGAGGTACGTCGTGCAGGTCGCGACGCTCGTGTCGATGTAGAGACGATCGTCAGCAGTGAGGCCGGCGAGCGCGGCATAGCTGCCGTTCGAGTATCCGACCTGGTTGCCGCAGGTCTGGTCGAGGCCGTCGAGGATCGCGAGGTTATGTTCGAACTCGGGGGTGTAGGCCGCCGCCCAGCCGGACACGTTCTTGTCCGCGTTGTAGGCGTCCTTCGCAGTGCCCGCCGCGCTCGTGCTGTCGAACGCGTGGTTCAATGCCGTGTTGATCGCCGGGCGACCCATGCGGTCGACCTGGGTCTTCAGCGTAGGCGGAGCCGGGTTGTTGCCCGAGTCCGAGCCGCCGTCGGTCTTGTTGACGTCGCCGCCACCGGTGTCGGCCGGGCCGCTGTCATTGCCGCCGTCGCCGTTGCCGTTGTCGTCGCCGCTGCAAGCGAGCGCGAACGCCGTAGCGCCGCAGAGGAGAGCCGTCAGGATGATCTTTTTCATGTTCGTTCTCCTCCTTTCACTTGTGCGTCGAGGCCCAGGTCGCGAGGACCGAGCCCTTGGTGGCGACCAGGGTGTGGTCGATCGAGACGACGATGGCGAGCGCGTTGAGCGTTGCGAACGTGTCTACCGCAGGTCCGCCGTCGTCATTGAGACCGAGCTGGGCCGCGACGGCCGCAGGCGCGTTCGTCGGGCAGCCGGCGTCGTTGAACGTGAGGCTCCCGGCGTTGGTTTCGACGAGCTTCTGCGCGGCATGAAAGCCCGCGAGGTTGAAGAAGAAGGGATCGCCGCGAAGGCCGGCGAAGACCTTGAGCTTGCCGTCGGCGCTCGCGATGCCGGTCGCCGAGTCAGCGTGACCGGTCACGTATTCGTCGGTGCCCGCCCAGCATTGCGCCGTCTGGGGCGCCGTCGTCCCGGTGAAGGTGCAGATGATCTGGTAATCGCCGCTGGTCGCGCCATACGCGGCGCCGCTGGCGACGTGAATCACGTACTGCGCGCTGTCCGAAAAGAGCGCGTTGGACGGCGCTATCGGAAACACTGTCATCGCGAAAACGACGTTCGAGCCGTCATTCCAAGTGAAAAGGTCGGCGATATCGACGGTGCCGTCGGCCATGGTCGCCGGCGCGTCGAGGTGATCGGCGGAATGTGCCGCCTTATGTACAAGGACCCCCGCCGTGGCGACGCAGGCCGCACCGACGATAGTGGTCGCAATCCAACCACGAGCTTTCATGCGTTCTCCTCCAAGGGTGCGGGGATAGCCCAGCCGTGAGCCATTCCGCAATGCCTAATGTGAGCCATTCCGCAATGCCTAATGCTGGGGTCTACGCGTACCCGGCTCGCCCGGTTGCAATCGCGAAAGTTTACATAATGCATCTTATGCGATCTACAGCGCACGTGTCTCAGCGGCGGCCGAGCGGCGGATCGATTCCCAGGCCGAGGAGCGTGCCGGCGTTGGTCATCGCGTAGAGGCGGTTTCCGAACGCGGCCGGTCGCATCGCGAAGCCCGAGTCGAGGTTGAGCCCATCGATGACGCGGCCGTTGACCGGCGAAATCAAAAAGAGCCCGTAGTGCGTCGTGCCCACGGCGACTGCGCCGGCGACGCCGACGGGCGCCGTGATGCCGCCTTCGGGGATCGCGATGCGCCAGACTTTACGGCCCGTGGTCGGCTCGAGCGCCCAGAGACCGGTGCTCGAGCTCGCGGCGAAAACGATGTCGCGCGCGGCCACCATCGGGCCGCCGCGGTCCGGGCCGCTCGGGTGCGGCGCGTGCGCGCGCTGATGCCACTCGGCGAGCGCGTGGACGCCGCGGGCTTCGTTGTTCGTCCAGATGCGCGCGCCGCTGCCTTCGTCGAGCGCGTAGACGCCGCCGTCATAGCTCGCGACGATGACGAGCGGTCCGCCGTCGCCCGCGACCACGACCGGCGTCGTGTCGACGTCCATGTGCCGAAGAACTTCGTTCGGGTGCGCTTGCTCGGCGTCGGCCGAGAGATCGACGTTCCATTTTTCGGCGCCGCTGCCGAGATCGTAGGCGCCCACGTGACCGTCGGAGAACGCGACGAACACGGTCGACCCGTCGATCGTCGGGCCCGCGTAGCCGGCGATCTCCATCCCGAGCGCCGGCGTTCGGCGCGTTTGCCACTTGGTCTTGCCCGTCGTGCGGTCGACCGCGAAGACTTGGTCCGACGCGTTTTCGAAGACGAGCGTGTCGCCCCGAAGCGCCGGACGCTTGCCGATTTCGGTCCCGGTGTCGTAGCGCCAGATGAGCGCGCCGTTGTCCGCGTGCACCGCGTAGAGCGCGCCATCGTTCGAGCCGAAATAAACGACGTCTTGCTCGGGGTCGTAGAGCGGCTCGCTCTGGACCATCCCGGCGGTCTCGAAGCGCCAAAGGTCGCTGCCGTCGAACGCGCGCAGCGCGTAGAGGCCACGGTCCGACGAGCCGACGAAGATGCGCGCGTGCACCGGATCGATTTCGGGCGAGCCCGACTCGTACTCCTCGCCGACCTTGCGGCCTTCGATCGTGAGCGTGCGACGGAACATGAGGCTCATGTCGCCGCTCGGGTGCGAAAACCACGAAGGCGTCTCGGGGTTCACGCGGTCGCCGCCCGAGAGCGCCGTGCACGCCGTGAGCAGCAGCGTCGAGACCGCGAGCGCGCCTCTCACTGCGGTTCCTTGCCCAGATTCTTCAGCACGCGTTCGCGCAGCTCGGGCGGAAGCTTCTCGAGCATCGACGGATCGATTTCGCCGCCGGCGCCGATCGTGTTGCGCTTGGGCGGAACGGCGGTCGGGTCGAGCGCGCGGAGGCGGTCGTCGGTGAGCTCGCGGAGCTCGCCGAAGAGACGCGAGTCGGCGTTCTTCATCAGCTCTTCGCGCAGCTGCTTGAGCGTTTGGATGGCTTTGTCTTTTTCGCCCTCGAGCTCGTAGCAGCGAGCCTCGTGGTACGGCGCGAGCTGGACGAAGCCGAAGATGTCGGTCGCTTCGAGCGCTTTGTATTGCTCGATGGCCTTGTCGAGGTCCTGCTTTTTCTCCTCGGGCTTCATCTCGGCTTTGAGCTCGTAGGCGAAGCCGAGGTTCTCGAGCACGCGCCCGCGCACTTCAGGATCGGCTTTGGCGAGCGAGGACTCCTGCACCGCTTCGAAGGCCGCGATCGCGCCGTCGGGATCGCGCTTGTCGAGGAGCAGTGAGCCTTCGCCGAGCTTGGCGAGCCACGCGGCGCCAGTGCCTTTGAACTTCGTTTCGACCTCGCGATACTTGGCGAGCGCGGCGTCGCGGCGCGCCTCTTCGGTCTTGAAGATGGGCGTCGTGTCGTGGATGCCTTCGTCGTCTTGATCGGGATCCCCGATACGGCCGCGCTCGTCGGCGACGGCCTGCGCGAGCGCGGTCGACGCTTCGGACGAGTGCTTGGCGTCGAGGTACGCCCAGATGCCGCCGCCGATGGCCGCGAGCACGGCGACGACGATGCCGCCTTGAACGAGGTTTCGGTTCTTGCGCGCCCACTCCGCGAGGCGCTGCGTGCGCTCGATCAGCGGATCGGCGGCCTCGACCGCGTCGGGCACGGCGCGCTTCGGCTTGGCTTTCGCGCCGATTTTCGCGAGGCGCTTCGACGCCGCCGATTCGAGACCGGCGCCCTTCTTTTTGCCGCCGCGCTGCTTGGCCCGCCTCGCGGCGAGCTTCTCCTCTTCTTCGCGCGCGATGCGGTCGGTCTCGTCGTCGCCGCCGAGCGCGAGCGCGCGCTTGGCGATGGCGTCGATGCCGGCCTCGTCCTCCTCGGCCTCTTTCGGGGCCTCGGTTTTTTCCGCGGGATCGGTGCTTTTTTCTTCGGGCTTTTCTTCGTCGGGCACGGCGCGGCGCAGCGTAGTCAAAAACCGCCGTCACGGCCAGTCACGCCGACGAGCCAAATCCCTTCGACGCCGCCCGCCGAGGTCGCCGTGACCGCGACGGTCGCGCCGTGCGACGGCAGGTCCCCCCACCGCTCGCGTCCCGTGCCGCGCGTCGGCACCGCGGCGCCGTCCACCTCGAGCGTGACGTCGGCTGAATCCCGAAGAAGGACGCCGACGCGGAGCGGCCCGGCGCTCGGCGCGCGAAGATGCGCACCGGCGTCGACCGAGCCCGAGTGCGCGGCGTCGAGGACGCCCGCGCGGCGCGCGAAATCGATCGCGCCGTCCATCGGCTCCGGCAAACCGGCGTAGCGCGCGAGCACGGGCTCGAGCTCGCGGCCGGCGCCGAGCGGGAGGAGCGCCGCGGCCTCGCGCGGGCGAACGCTCACGTATCGCTCGGCCTCGAAGTGCGAGAGGAGCTCGGGCTTCGCCGCCGGATCGCCGAGGGCGCCGAGCGCGTCGGCCGCGTACCCGCGAAGGCGCACGTCGTCGAGCCATCGCACGAGCACGGGTTCGGCGGCGCGCGCCTTGGCCGTGCCGATCGCGAGCGCGATCTCGCGTTGCCGCGAGAACTCGACGCCAGGATCGACGGCCCACTTGGCGAGCTCGGCCTCGCCCGATGCGTCACCGCGTTCGGCGAGCGCGAGCGCCGCGAGCCTTCTCGAGCCTTCGTCGCTCGACGCGAGGAGCGCGCTCGCCTTCGACGCAGGCTCGCTCGGGTCGACTCGCACCGCCGCGGCGCACGCCGCCGCTCGCGCCTCCGCGTCGTCGTCGTGGTCGCACGCGCGCCGGAGCTGCGCGGCGGTGTCCGCGCTCCGCAAATCGAACAAGACGCGCGCGGCCTCGCGCCGGTACTCGACGTTCACGTCGTCGAGCAAACCCGCGACCTCCACCGCCGCCGCCGCGTCGCCCGCCGCGCCGCGCCGGAGGGCCTCGGGCAGCGCAGCCCCCTGCCCCTCGAATTTTCCGTGCGAACGCTCGATGCCGTCGAGCTCGCCGCGCATCGCGCGCGCGTCCTGTTCGTGATCGCGCGTGACGTCGTGACGCTCGGCGCGATCGCTCGTGACGTCGAAGAGCGCGCACGCGTCGACCTGCTTCTGACAAACGAGTCGCAGCGCGCCCTTCGCGAGGAGCGACGCGTCGTCGGTCTCGGCGAACGCGAAGCCCTTCTCGTTCGGCGCGGCAGGCTTCGCGAGGAGCGGGCCGAGATCGCGCCCGCGCACGCGCGCCGGCCGCGGAATGCCGAGCGCCGAAAGCACCGTCGGCACCAAATCGATCGTCTGCACCGGCACGTCGACCGCGCCCGCGCGCACGCCCGGCCCGACGACGACGAGCGGCACGCGCACCTGCTCTTCGTAGACCGAAGTCCCGTGGTAGCGCCCGCCGTGATCGCCGAACTCTTCGCCGTGATCGGCCGTGACGATCACGACCGCGCCCGGCCGCTTCTCGCGCACCGCGGCGACCACGCGCCCGACCCCGTCGTCGGCCGTCGCGATCTCGCTGTCGTACGCATCGACATCCGTGTCGCCGAAGACATGCTCGGGGTGCTGCACGTACGGCTCGTGCGGCTCGAAGAAATGCACCCACAAAAAAAGCGGTTTGTCGCTATGTGCATTCTGCAAGTATTCGCGCAGCTGCTTTTCGCGCAGCGTCGGGTCGGCGAACTCGACCTTGCGATACTCGAAGTCGAGCGCGCGCGACTCGAACGTGTCGAACTTCGGCTCGTCGATAAAAAAAACCGCCGGCGGATAAAACGCCGCCGTCCGAAACCCGTAGCGCCGCAGATCCGAGGCGAGCGTCTCCGAATCGCGACCGAGGCCGAGCGCGAGGAGCGGGCGCATGTACTTTCCGGTCATCATCGAGGTGACCGAATAAGACGTGTGCGGCGTCGGACAGTACGCGTCGTGGAAGAGCGTTCCTTCTTTCGCGAGGGCGTCGATGTTGGGCGTCGTCGGACGCGCGTAGCCGTAAGCACCGAGGTGATCGGCGCGGAGGGCGTCGATCGAAATGAGCACGATGTCGCGCCCGGACCAATCGAGCGCGCGCGCCGCCGCGGTCGGCGCCGACGTGAGCGCGCCTTCGGCGACCGGCTCGCGCGGCGCGAGCACCGCCGCGACGCGAACGGCGCGCCCCATCCACGGCGCCGCTTCGACGAGCACGCGCCGCAAGTTGTCGTACGAGCGGAGCCTCCGCGACGCGAACGGCGCGTAGACCGCGCACCCGGCCGCGAGGACGACGAGCGCGCGCGTCACGCGCCAGCCGAGAATGCAAAGCTCGATCGCCGCGAGACCCGAAGCGGCGAGCGAGAGCGCGAAGAGCCCCCAATGAAACGCCGGATAGAGCCGCGGCAAGACGTGCCCGTCCGCCCACCACGCGACCGCCGCGGCCGACGCGAGCGCGCCCGGAAGCGCCCGCGGCGCGCGCGTCCGCACCGCGTGATACGTGTATTCTACAGCTAACCCGAGCAGCCCGACCGCGATCGCGAACGCCCCGCGCATCGCGGGATTCGCGAAGTGTCTCCCCGTCCCGACGCCCCAACCAACCGCCATCGCCGCGGCCACCGCGAGCGCCTGAACCGGCCGCCGATTTTCGCGCCGCAAAAGCTCGGCGACCGCGGCGCACGCGAGCGCCACCAGCAGCGCAGCCCCGAGAAAAATGGGCGCGCCCGCCGTCCGCGCCGGCCAGAGCTCCCACGCGCCCGAGAGCTCGTCGCGCCGCGAGATGCCCACGAACAAATGCTCGAGCGCGAGCCCGACGATCCAAGCCGCAAGCGCCCGCCCAGAGTCGTCGACGAGGCGGGCCACGGCCCCCCTCGAGCTCCCCCTCATCACAGATGAATGTGGCGGAGCTTCATCTGCACGTCGCTCGACCAATGATTGTGGAACGCGCGCACGCAGGTCGAGAGATAACGGACGTAATCGTCGTACGTCTTCTTTCCCCACTTCTCGACGATCGTTTGCTCGTGAAGCTGGAGGCGGCGGAGCCACTCGGCGGTCGTCTTGCCGTAGTGCGTGCGGCGCGTCTTCAGCTCGACGATCTCGAACGACGGGTTCACCGCCATGACGAGCTCCTCGAGCCGCGGGTTCAAGCCGCCGGGGAAAATCTCGTCCGCCGTGAACTTCAAATCGGCGATGTCGTTCTTCGTTCGCGGCACGCGATTACGCAAAATCGCCTGGAACGCGAAGAGCCCGCCCGGCTTGACCCACTCGGCGACGCGATTGAAATATTTTCGATAGAGGTCGACCGCGTGCCCCTTCGCCGCCTGCGCCGGCGAGCAGAGGTGGTCGATCATCTCGATCGAAACGAGCGAGTCGTATTTCATCCCGCCCGGCGGCGCGAAGTCTTTGTAATCGGTGCACCAGACCTTGAGGCCCGGGATTTTGCGCGCGTTGATCTCGTCGGTCTGCGCGGGCGAGAGCGTGATGCCGTGCGCCTCTTGGATTCCGCGGCGCGTGATGTACTCGAGGTTCGCGCCCCAGCCGCAGCCGATGTCGAGGACCGACTTCGTCTTGTCGAGCTCGGCGTAGTCGTAGAGCACGCGCGACTTGTTCTCTTGCGCCTGCTCGAGCGTCTCGGTGTCTTTCTCGAAGACCGCGCACGTGTAGTGCATGCGCTCGTCGAGCCAGAGCCGGAAAAACTCGTTCGACACGTCGTACGAGACTTGGATTTCTTCTTTCGTCGAGGTCACGGCTGCACCCTTTCGAGCCTCATACAACAAACGCAGAAACGCCGCACCTGCGAAGGCTATTTCGCTGCGAAGCTCACATCCAAGACTTCGTAGACGCGTTCGCCGCCGGGCATGCGGACCTTCACTTCGTCGCCGACCTCGCGGCCGAGGAGCGAGCGCGCGAGCGGGCTGGAGATGCTGATGCTCCCCTCCTCCAAGTTCGCTTCCTCGGCGCCGATGATCCAATACGTGACCTCTTCTTCGGTCTTCACGTTGGACAATTTCACGCGGGCGCCGAACGCGACGCGCGAGCCGGTGAGCTTGGACGGGTCGATGACCTCGGCGAGCGCGATCTTCGCTTCGAGATCTTTGATGCGCGCCTCGATCATGCCCTGGCGCTCTTTCGCAGCGTGATACTCGGCGTTCTCGCTGAGATCGCCGTGATCGCGCGCGACGCCGATCGCTTTCGAAATCGCGGGGCGTTCGACGCTCTTCAAATGCTGCAGCTCCTCGCGGAGCTTGGCGTAACCCTCGGGGGTCATCGGCTGTTTTTCCATGCGCGAGGTCAGATTTTCTAGCATAGGTTCCCGCGCATGAGATCGACCCTCGCCGTGGTGGTCATCCTGTCCACGTTATGGGCCGCGTGCAGCTCGCCTCCGCCGCTGCCGGACCCGCGCCCGGCGGGCACGGCGCAAAATCACTTGTCGTGCGACGCGCAGGGCAACTGCAACTGCTCGGCGGGCCAGTGCGACGGCTCGTGCAGCGACGACCAGCCGTGCAACGTCGACTGCTCGGGCGGGCTCTGCAAGCTCGACTGCGAGTCGGACAAAAGCTGCGATTTGAACTGCTCGGCCGGCAAGTGCCTCGCGTATTGCGCGCCGAAGGTGCCGTGCAAAGTCGATTGCTCGGGCGGCGACTGCTCGCTCTGGTGCCCGGCGGACGCGACCTGCGACTTCAATTGCTCGGGCGGCAACTGCACGTTCGCGTGCGACGGCGCGTGCACGTTCGATTGCTCCGGCGGCGGCTGCACGTGCAGCGGCGCCGGCTGTCCGAAATGAGCGTCGTCGCGGAAAAACCGCTCCACGGGCTGCGCCTCGTTCTCACGCGCGATGGCGACGGCTACTCGGGAACCGCGCGAACGACGAACGACACGTGGGACGTCCGCGTCGCGGTCGCCGCGGAGGTCTCGATCGACACGGCCGCGTCGAAAGAGGTCGCCGACTGGATTCGCCGCGTCGTCCGCATCGCCGTCCGCGACGCCGAATCGAACGGCACCCGCCCGCCCCGCCAGATCCACCGCTGGCGCGCCGAAAGAGAGTAGTGGTAGAGCCTTGCGCGTGCGCCGCCTCGCCTTCCTCGTCTTCTTTTTCGCCGCCGCCGCGTGCGACGAGACGCCCCCGCCGAAGACCGGCCTGAGCTACACGCAGAACGCCGAGCACGCCTACGATCAGGCGATGGAGGAGTTCAAAGCCCACAACTGGGCCGAGAGCCAGCCGCTCTTCGCGGAGCTGAAGAAGAAGTACAGCTACACGAAGTGGGCGCGGCTCGCCGAGCTCCGCTACGCCGACGCCGACTTCGAGCAAGAGAAATTCGCCGAGGCGCTGCGCGAGTACAAACAGTTCATCCACGATCACAAGACCGACGTCGGCGTCGAGTACGCGCGCGAGCGCATCGCCGAGACGAACTACCGGCAGATCTCCGACTCGTTTCTCTTGCCGTCGGCCGACGAGCGCGATCAAACGTCGATTCGCGACGCGTACGCCGATCTCCTCTCGTTCTTGAAGGACTACCCGAAGAGCAAAGAGGCGCCGCACGCGTGCGAGCTCCTCGACGACGTGGTCGCGCGGCTCGTGCGGCACGAGCTCTACGTCGCGCGGTTTTATCTCGCGCGCGACAACTTCGAGGCCGCGGTGAATCGCGTGCAGTTCGCGATGCGAAATTATTCGGGCAACGATTTGTGCGTCGCCAAGACGTCGCTCATCCCGGACGCGCTCTTGCTCCTCGGCGAGACGTACATGCGCATGCACCGATGGGGCGACGCGCGCACGGCGTTCGAGACGCTGATGAAGAGCTATCCGCAGAGCGAGCTCATTCCGCAGGCGCAGCGCTACATCGAGACGCTCGCGAAAAAGACCTGAGCCTCGGGGTCCTCGCGCTGCACGGGTTCGGCGGGTCGCCGAGCGAGCTCGGGTTTCTGCTCGACCGCGTGCGCGCGGCGGGCTTCGACGTGAACGCGCCGACGCTCCCCGGTCACGGGACCTCGCCGCGCGATTTGCAGAATCGAACGTTCGACGAGTGGCTCACCGCGGCGCGCGAAGCGTTCGACGAGACGCGCGCGACGCACGAACGCGTCGCGCTCATCGGTTTTTCGATGGGAAGTCTCCTCGCGCTCTCGCTCGCGTCGGAAGGACGCGTCGCGGGGCTCGTCGTCATGGGATGCGCGCTTCGTTTGAGCGCGCCGCTCCGCGCGGCCTTCGGGATCGCGTCGGCGGTGCGCGCGCGTTTGCCGGACGCGTACGTGAAGAAAGCGTTCGGTCCGGACATTCGCGACAAGACGCTGCTCGCGTCGATCACCGCGTACGACACGAACCCCGTCCGCGCCGCGATGGAGGTGCATCGCGCCGGGCGCGCGGTGGCCGTGCGGCTCGGCGACATCCACTGCCCGGTCTTGGCGCTCCACGGCGAACGCGATCGCGTCTGCAGCCCGCGCGCGTCGCACGATCTCGTCGACCTCGTCGGCACGCGCGACGTCCGCGTTCGAACTTACGCGCGAAGCGGACACATGCTCGCGCTCGATTTCGATCGCGAAGCCGTCGCGTCCGACGTGATCGCGTTCTTGGAGCGCGTTCAGCTCCGGCCGGTCGAGCCGTAGCCGCCGGCGCCGCGGGTCGTCTCGTCGAGCGAATCGACGAGGGCGAGCTCGGCGCGCGCGACCGGCGCGATGACGAGCTGCGCGATGCGCTCGAGCGGCGCGATCGCGACCGGCTCCTGCCCGTGATTCACGAGCACCACTTGAATCTCGCCGCGATAATCCGAGTCGACCGTGCCCGGCGCATTGAGCACCGTGATGCCGTGCTTGGCGGCGAGCCCCGATCGCGGCCTCACCTGCCCTTCGAATCCAGCCGGGATCGCGAAGGCGAGCCCGGTGGGAATTTTCGCGCGCGCGCCAGGCGCGATCACGATTTCCGAGCCGATCGCGGCCTGCAAATCCATCCCAGCCGCGCCGTCGGTCTGGTACCGCGGAAGCGGAACGTCGGTCACACCTACCTTGGCGACACGGATGCGAAGAACGCCGCTCACGACGTTCTCTGATAGCATGTTCGATCGTGGTGGACGCGTCTGACCCGAACCCGAACGAGCCGGTCCGCGTCGTCGGGAGATATGCGCTCTACGCCGAGATCGCCGCGGGCGGCATGGCGACGGTGCACTTCGGACGTCTGCTCGGGCCGGTCGGATTTTCGCGCACGGTCGCCATCAAGCGGCTTCACCCGCAGTACGCCAAAGACCCCGAGTTCGTGTCGATGTTTCTCGACGAAGCTCGCCTCGCCGCGCGCATTCGGCATCCCAACGTCGTGCCGACGCTCGACGTCGTCGCGACGCAAGGCGAGCTCTTTCTCGTCATGGATTACGTGCAGGGCGAGTCGCTCTCGCGTCTCATTCGCGCCGCGCGCGAACGCGGCGAGCGCATCCCGCCGCGGCTCGTCGGCTCGATCATGAGCGGCGCGCTCCACGGCCTCCACGCCGCGCACGAGGCCAAAAACGAGCGCGGCGAGCCTCTCCACATCGTCCACCGCGACATCTCCCCGCAGAACGTCCTCGTCGGCACCGACGGCGTCGCGCGCGTGCTCGACTTCGGCGTCGCGAAAGCGGCGGGCCGAATCCAGACGACCAAAGAGGGCCAGCTCAAAGGCAAGCTCGCGTACATGGCGCCCGAGCAGATCAACGGCGAGGTCACGCGCCGGACGGACGTCTACGCGGCGGCGATCGTGCTTTGGGAAGCGCTCACGGCGCAGCGGCTCTTCACCGGCGAGAACGAGGGTCAGATCCTCAGCAAGGTGCTCGGCGGGTTCGTCCAGCCGCCGAGCGCGGTCGTGCCGGATCTGCCCGTCGCGCTCGACGAGATCGTCCTTCGCGGCCTCGCGCGCGATCCGGCGCATCGCTACACGACCGCGCGCGAGTTCGCGATCGCGGTCGAGCGCTGTCTCGGCGTCGCCTCGCCGACCGAGATGGGCGAATGGGTCGAGTCGGTCGCGCACGGCGCCCTCGCGAAGCGCGCCGAAAAAATCGCCGAGATCGAGAGCTCCTCGGCGAACCTCGCGGCCAAGGTCGACATGACCAAGACCGCGGTCACGTCGAGCATCTCGTCGAGCAGCTCGCTCCCGTCGCCTTCGTCGACCTCGCACGCCGACCCGCCCGTCTCGCAGGCCTCGCAGCTCTCCAGCATTTCGGTGTCGAAGCCCGCGGTCACGTCGCGCTCGCGCGCCGGAATCGTCGCGATCGCAGCGATCGCGATGATCGCCGGCGGCGGCATCGTCGCGACGTTCGCCCTCCGCAGCAACACGCCGACCCAAACGACGGCCCCGACTCCGTCAACGTCTCCGTCTCCGAGTCCGTCACCGACCACGTCTCCGTCTGCGGCAACGCCAACGGTTACGGCTACGCCTACAGTCACCGCCACGGCCGCGGAAACGCCGACGGCGACGGCGACCGTCCCGGCGACTCACACGACGCACGTCGTCCCGCACCACGTCGTCGCTCCGCCGCCGACCGCGACTGCTGCCCCGAAAAATTGCGACCCGCCGTATACTCTCGACGACAAGGGCCACAAACTTTGGAAACGGGAGTGCATATGAACGCCACGCTCATCGCCCGCCTCGCGCTGTGCACCGCCGTCGCCGCTTCGTCGATGAGCGTCTCGCGCGTCGCGCGCGCCGACGAGAAAGCCGAGTGCATCGCCGCGTCCGAAAAAGCGCAGTCTCTCCGCGACGACCGCAAGCTCATCGAGGCGCGCGAACAGTTCCTCGCGTGCGCGCGCGACGTCTGCCCGAACGCGATTCGAAAGGACTGCGCCGATCAAGTCGGCGCCGTGCAGCAGCGCACGCCGAGCGTCGTGTTCCACGCCAAGGACAAGAGCGGCCAAGATCTCGTCGCCGTCAAAGTGAGCGCCGACGGCAAGCCGGTGACCGAGCAGCTCGATGGCCGATCGATTCCGCTCGACCCCGGCGTCCACACGTTTCGGTTCGAAGCCGAGGGCAACGATCCGCTCGAGCAAAAAATCGTTCTCGCCGAGGGCGAGCACGACCGCGCCGTCAACGCGCGCTTCGGCAGCGGCGGCGCCGTCGAGACTGGACCGGTCGCGCCTCCGCCGGAGAAAAAAGGCGCGCCCATCGGCGCGTTCGTCGTCGGCGCCGTCGGCCTCGTCGCGATGGGCATCGCGCCCATCTTCTACGTGATGGGCCTGAACCAAAAGAGCACCGACGAAGCACCCGGCGGCTGCGCGCCCGCAGCAGGTGGCGCCGGTTGCTCGCAGAGCGAGATCAGCTCCATCCAGACCAAGCTGATCGTCGGCGACATCCTCATGTTCGGCGGCGCGGCGGTCCTCGCGACCGGCATCATCTGGACGATCGTCCACTACGCGAGCGGCGGCACCCACAAAGAGGCCGCGAATCCGCCCGCCGCGTCGTTCGGCGTCACGCCCACCGCGCTCGGCCGAGGCGCGGTCGCGAGCACGACCATCCGGTGGTAAACACGTTCGCGTGATACGCGAAACGGTTCTCATCCTCGACTTCGGGTCGCAGTACACGCAGCTCATCGCGCGCCGCGTGCGCGAGCAGCGCGTCTACTGCGAAATTCAGCCCTGCAACGTCCCGTTCGAGAAGATTGCAGAATACAAACCTCGCGCGGTGATTTTATCGGGAGGACCCGCGTCCGTTTACGGCGAAGGCGCGCCGACGATGGACAAGCGCGTTTTTGATTTGGGCGTGCCGGTCCTCGGCATTTGCTACGGCGTCCAGCTGACGGCGCACCTCCTCGGCGGCAAAGTCGAGCGCGCCGATGCGCGCGAATACGGCCCGGCGAAGGTCAAGATCACGAAGCCCACCGGCATCCTCCATCGGTTCGCCGAGGGCGAATCGATCGAAGTCTGGATGTCGCACGGCGATCGCATCGCCGCGATGCCCGAGGGCTTCACCACGCTCGGCGTCTCCGACAACACGCCCTTCTGCGCCGTCGCCGACGAAAAACGCCGCATCTACGGCGTCCAATTCCACCCCGAGGTCGTGCACACGCCGCGCGGCGCCGAAATCCTCGCCGCGTTTCTCTTCGACGTCGCCAAGCTCGAGCCGAGCTGGACGCCCGGCGTCTTCAGCGAAGAAGCGGTCGCCGCTGTCCGCGCGACCGTCGCGCCCACCGAGCAAGCCGTCTGCGGCCTCTCGGGCGGCGTCGATTCGACGGTCGCGGCGATCATCTGCCACCGCGCGCTCGGCGACCGGCTCACGTGCATCTTCGTCGACAACGGCTTGCTGCGTCAGGGCGAAGCGCAGCAGGTCGAGGCCACGTTCCGCGAGACGTTCCACATGAAGCTCGTCGCCGTGGACGCGCGAAAACGCTTCATTTCCGCCCTCGCCGGCGTGAGCGACCCGGAGCAAAAACGAAAAATCATCGGCCGCGTGTTCATCGAAGTCTTCGAGGACGAAGCCAAACGCGTGCAAAATGCACGCTTTTTGGTCCAAGGCACGCTCTATCCGGACGTCATCGAGAGCGTCTCGTTCAAAGGTCCGAGCGCGGTGATCAAAAGTCACCACAACGTCGGGGGTCTACCCGAGCGGATGCAGTTGAAGCTCATCGAGCCGCTCCGCGAAATGTTCAAAGACGAAGTGCGCGCGGCCGGCGAGGCGCTCGGCATTCCGCGCGATCTCCTTTATCGGCATCCGTTCCCCGGCCCGGGGCTCGCGATTCGCTGCCTCGGCGAAGTGACCGAGCCGCGGCTCGCGACGCTGCGCGCGGCCGATGCGATCGTGACCGAGGAGATCCGCTCGGCGGGTTTGTACGAAACGATCTGGCAGGCGTTCTGCGTGCTCTTGCCGGTTCGCTCCGTCGGCGTCATGGGCGACGAGCGCACTTACGAAGAGACGTGCGCCGTTCGCGCGGTGCGCTCGGTCGACGGGATGACCGCCGATTGGGCGCAAATCCCGTACGAAGTGCTCGGCCGCATCTCGGCGCGCGTCATCAACGAGGTCCGCGGGATCAACCGCGTCGTCTACGACATTTCTTCGAAGCCGCCGGCGACCATCGAATGGGAATGAAGCATCTCGTCGCGCTCGCGTTCGTTTGCGCGTGCGGCGCGCCGGGGCCGGGCGCCGGGCAGACGATATCGCTCCGCATGACGGGGGGACCTGCCGATTCGCGCGTGACCATCGACGATCAAATCGTCGGCTCGCTCGACATGGTCCAAGCGCGGGGCGTCGCCCTGCCGCCCGGGCGACACAGGATCAGCGTCGAGCGCGAGGGGTACTTCCCGTTCGACGTCATCGTCGAGGCCAAGGAAGGCGAGAAAGTCGTGCGGGTCGACGCCAAGCTCCAGCCCGTTCCAGATTGACGAACGGCCCGCCCGCCGGTAAATACGCGGACCCCTATGTCGAATCGAGCGATCTGGAACGTCCGCAAGCGTCACGAATGGCTGAGCACGCCCCTCAAGGCGAAGCGCGTGAAGCGTGCGGTTCGGCTGCGCTGCGGCCTTCAGGACGCGATCGATCGCAAGGCCGAGCCCGAGGCTCAGGCCGAAAAAGCCGAGAAATAGGCTTCAGTGACCGCGTGCCGGGTCGCCGAGCGCGCTCGTCATCGCGGCCCACGACATGGTCGCGGTCGTACGCGCCAGGCCCCATCGGCCGCGCGCATCCACGAGAATGATTCCGCCCGATCCGCGGCCTCGTCCCGCGAGCAAGTCGGCGGCGGCGCGCGCGGCGTCCGCGGGGGACCTGCCGGCGCGTAACGATTCGACGGCGCTCTTGGTCATGCAGACGCGCATGATCGCTTCGCCCATCCCGGTCGCCGACGCGGCGCCCGCGGCGTCGTCGGCGTAGGTGCCGGCGCCGAGGAGCGGCGTGTCGCCGACGCGGCCGTCGCGTTTGAAGAAGGTGCCGCCGGTGCTCGTCGCGGCGGCGACGTGGCCGCTCTTGTCGCGCGCGACTGCGCCGACCGTGCTCCCCGCGTAGCCCTCGGCTTTTCCGCCGCGGCCGCGCGTCCAGCGCTCGCGCACCGCGGGCGTCACCATCGACTCGAGCGTCGCGCGCGCGAACCCGTGCTCTTCGGCGAATCGCGCGGCCCCTTCGCTCGCGTAGAGCACGTGGCGGCCGTCGTCGAGGACCGCGCGCGCGATCGCGATCGGATTTTTGAACGGCGGGAGCGCGCAGACCGCGCCGGCCGCGAGATCCGCCCCGTTCATGATCGACGCGTCGAGCTCGAGCGCGCCGCTCTCGGTGAGGCACGCGCCGGTCCCCGCGTTGAAGCGCGGATCGTCCTCGAGCACGCGAACGGCGCACTGGGCGGCGTCGAGCGCGCTCCCGCCGGCGGCGAGCACTTCGGCGCCCGCGCGCGCGGCCTCGGCGCATCCATCGGCGTGGGGAGCGCGTTTTTCTTCCGGGATGTCGCCCGCGCCGCCGTGGACGACGATTGAAAAGTCAGCGGCCTCGTCGGAGCCTTCGGAAGCGGTCACCATGCCGGCGAACGATAGCGGACCGCCGCGACGATGAGGAGAGCGGCCGCCGGAACGCACGCGAGCTCGGGCGGCCCGCGACCGGCCGCGGCAGCCTGCATCAAAAGCATGCAGAGTACACACATCGCTCCGGCGAGCGCGAGGTGCCTGCCGTCGCCGCCGCGAGCCGCGCGCGCCGCGACGAGCGGGAGCGCGAGACCGAGCAGCGCGACGAGAGCCGCCGCGCTCGCCGCACGACCGGCGGGCGCCGGACGCGCCGTCTGGGATTGCGCAGGGACCTGCCGCGCGAGCGCGCCGTCCGGGCCGATGCGAACGCCGCGCGACAGGTCGGCGAACCCGTCGCCCGCGACCACGACGTCGTCGCGCGCGGTCGCCCGGGGAAAAAACGCATCGAGCGTCGCGCCGCGAAACGCGAGAACACACGTCGCCGCGGCGAGCCCGAGCAGCGCCGCAGCCGCGACGACGAACGCCGACGCGCGCGCCGGGCTCGCGCCGATCGACTCGAGCGCGAGGAGCTCCCCTCGCCGTCGCGCGCGCGCGAGCGCGAGCCACGTCACAGCCGCGCCGCACAACGGAACGATCGGCAGCGTGCGCGCCGCACGCGTCGCCCATCGCACCGAGCCTTCGTCGGTCGCGCCGGTGAGCAGGCACGCGAGCGCGAAGAGGAGCGCGCCGAGCGCGAGCGCCCCGCCGCCCGCGCGAAGATCCCAAGCCGTCGGCATCGCGCGTCGCACACGACGAAGTTGCCCGGTTCGAACCGCCTTTGCTAGCCCGGAGACGTGATCCGCAAAATCGCGCTCGCCGCTTTCTTCGCTTCCGCTTGCCTCGGCCACGAGCCCGGGACCGCGCTCGGCACGTATGCGGTCACCGGCTCGCTCACGTCGCAGACTTGCGGCGCCGGGCTCCAGCCGGACAACCCGTGGTCCTTCGACGTGCGTCTCTCGCGCGCCGGCTCGACGCTCTTCTGGTTGCAAGACAGCTCGCCCGCGCTTTCGGGCACGGTCGACCCGAGCGGAAACGCCACGTTCACGACGAGCGAAATCTTCGACCTCTCGGATCCCGACGCCGGCATCGCGTATTGCGCGGTGATTCGCACCGACACCTTCAAGGCCGCGCTCGGCACCGGCGCCGATCCGTCGAGCTTCACCGGCACCATCGCCTACCACTACGATCTCGACCAAGGCTCGAGCTGCGGCGGCCTCTTGGCCGGCCAATACGACAGCGTGCCGTGCGACGTCGCGTTCAATCTGAGCGCGCAGCGCAATTCGCCATAAATCTTGCGGCTGAGTCAGGACGGCGCGAACTGGTCGTCGTTCGATCTCGGTGTTACAGTCGTTCCATGAGCCGCGCGCGGGCTCTCGCTCCCAGCGAGACCTGGAATGGTCCGGCAGTGACGACTCTCGAAAGAGAGCCGAACACGCACGCACGGTCACGACGTGACGCGTACGCGTCCCGCACCATGAAACACTCTCCGCGCACTTTCCAAGTTCGCCCGAGTGTCCGGCATGTCCGGAGGAGGTTGCACGATCATGCATAGTACCTGTGGCTCCAACCTGGAGGTCCTGAGCTGACCTAGGCCGGACTCCACGCCGCGCGACGCGCAGCGTGTACCCGGACATGCAGCCGGCGCCAGAAATGGAGCCGATCGCGAGCAACGCTCGCGTGTGCAACAAGAATGGCCCGGGCGGCGTGTGCTGCCCGGGCCGTTCCTTTTTGTGCTACGCCATCGAGCGAAGTCTGCGGGACTAACTCAGTTGGTAGAGTGCCAGCTTCCCAAGCTGGATGTCGCGGGTTCGAATCCCGTGTCCCGCTCCGTACCCTTCCGCGTGGTATGAACCGTCGCTCCGACGGGCGTGCGGGTTGAATCAGGGACCGCTGGTCCATGATTCGCTTGTTCGCGCGTCCGGCGGAGCATCCGAGAGCGGATTCGATGGCCAGGCTCGTGTCCCGAAAGATTGTCGACGTCCTCGGCGGATTCCTTCGACGCAATACGCGCTTCTCGGACGACGACATCCGGGCGCAGATGAAAAACCTCGCGGAAGGCCGCGTGCGGACGCCGGCCTCCACGAGCCCATTCGTCCTTTCAGGCGTCGATGCGAGCGAGCACGCGGTTCCGGAAGGTGCGCTCACGGCCGTTGACCTCCCCTCAGACGACGTTCGTGAGCGACTCGCGCATCTCGCCGACCACGTGGCTGCGCAGGTTGCGGCAGGCGAGATGCCTCGCATCGATCTGCCGGACTTACATCGCGCGAATGCCATCTACGACGAGCGAGGGAACGTCTATCTCGGGCACAACGTTCGCCCGTTGGCCTTCGATCGACGAGGCGCGAAGGACTTCGTGCGGTTGCTTCTGACGCTGGAGACGGCGCGCGACAACCTTCGCAATGGACCGTGCACCAAACGGGGCCTTTTCTATCAACACCAGGCGAAGCTCCCCGACGACGCCGATCAGCGCGACACCGATCGCGCGATCGCGTCGCTCGCGAACGTGCTGCGAGTGCGACGCAAGGCGCTCGGCTTCGTCGAGGCGCGCCGCGGCTCGGTCTACGGTCGGCTCGTCATTCGTGAGGGAAGCGAGGTCGTGGACTTGGCGCAACTGGGGCCGGGAGGGCGCACGATTCCTCGATTCACGGACGATGTGGAGATCGTCAGCTCGGACGCGACGTCGATCGTCATCGTCGAGAAGGACGCGGTCGCTCAGCGGCTCGCGCAGGCTCGATGGTGGGACGCCGCCCGCTGCATCATGATCTGCGGGATGGGCTTTCCCGCGGTGTCGACGCGCGAGTTCGTGCGGAAGTTGATCGACACGCTCGGCATCCGCGCGGTGATCCTCGCCGACGCTGATCCTTCGGGGATTCGACTCGCGCTCAACTACGCACACGGGGCGATCTCGACTGCCCTGGAGACGCCGTGGCTCGCGTGCGACGAGCTCCGGTGGGCGGGCCTCCATCCGTCTGACATCGATCGGCATTGTCCAACCAACCTCATTCGCCTGTCCGACATCGACTACGAGGATGCTCGGCTGTTGCTGGAGCACCCCTCACGCGCGTACGTCAACGAACGCGTTCGCGAGGAGCTCGCGATCCTCGTCGAGCGCGGGATCAAGGCAGAGCTCGATTTACTATGCAACGACATGCCGAGCTTCGTCGGCTACCTACAGCACAAGCTCTTCGACTGCGACCTCGTCAAGCTCTGACCGACTCGTTCCGCGCGCGGGAAGATTCGGTCACGAATCGACGTACAATCGCCCAATGACCGCTCCGTGCGCCGCGTGTAACGCCCCTACCCCGCCGCACGAGCTCACGATGAGCCTCGACGGACGCGGGATGATTTGTCAGCAGTGCAGCCTCGGCGCGCGCGCGGTGCAGGAGAAAGCTGGCACGCGCAAGGCGTACGTGATGGGCGCGCTCATCGTGGGCGCGTTCTTCCTCGTGGTCATCGCGCGCATCGTGCTGCCGAACTTGCTTCACTGAGCTGCCGTGAAGGTCGTCAACGGGTCACTTCGTTCGGCGGCGACGTCGGCGACCGATCCCAAGGCGAATGAGCCAGTCGCGGCGCGTGATGACCGTCCTCGCGCAGTCGCTCCAGTCGCGCACCCACGCGTAAAGGGCGTCCTGCGCTACGCGGCCGTCGTTTCCTTTTTTTTGCGGCGATCCCGCGGCCGCCGCGGGCTTGGCGTGCGGCCGGCGCTGGCCCGTCGCGACGGCGAAGTTGCGGCGCGCTTCTTCGAGGAGCTCGTCCGTGATGCCGCGGCGCGCGAGCAACGCGAGCACGGCGGCGTCGCGCTCGCTCGTCTTCTTTCGTTTCGCGGACGGGCGCAGCGCGTCGCACCGTTCGATGAAGATTCCCGCGGCGACGACGTTCGACGCGCGCGCCTCCTCGGGCATCGCCAAGACGGCCGTCTCGTAGTCCGGATCGAAGCGCCGAAGCGCGGCGCGCGCGCGCGGGAAAATCGTCTGCACGAACGCGTCGAGCGCGCGCGCGGCGTCGCGCACGTCCGTGGCCTTCGGCGGCGCGTCCGGCGTGGGGACCGAGCACGCCGCGCGAAGGAGCGTCCAACCCTCGTCGAGGTCCGCCGGCCCGAACCCCGTGGTCGCCAGCGCCGCGCGAACCCCCGGATCACTCGCGCCGGTGCGCAAGAAGAGAAGTGCGCGGACTAGCGCTTGCTCCGCCGTCGTCGACCGGACGTCCATTTCAACTTGTCGACTCATTGACTACACCATGATGTCAGCAATTGCACGACTCGTCGATGTGCCGACATCTCCATAAAGTAACTTAGCAAGTGCTTGCCGATGGATCTTTTAGCCATTTTTTCATGACCGACATGACTCATTGGCTCGAGCGACAAGCCCTGAATTAGGAACGACATGGTCCATGTGACCGCCTTATCCACACCGGCCATCGACATTCCACGCTGAGGAATGGCGTACGTTGGCAGCGTCGTCGTCGTCATGCATCCGTCCGCGCCTAGCGCAGATCTGACGCCCACCCAGCGCACTCGTCGGTCCGCCGATTTGCGCTAGGCTTCGGTCGTGCGCGTTTTCGTTTTCGCCGCGCTGGCCGTCCTTGCGTGCTCGTCGGCTCCGAGCGGGGCGCCTCCGGCGTTTTGTGCGAGCGATCCGCGCGTCGAGTCGTTCACGCTCGGGATGGACAGCGTCGGCACGGACGGCGCGGCGTTTTCGATCACGAGCGCGAATCCGTCGGTCGTTCAGCAGGGGCTCAACGATTGGACGGTGAACGTTCACGACACGAGCGGCGCGCCGGTCGATGGCACGCTCACGATCACGCCGTTCATGCCGGACCACGGGCACGGCGCGCCGACCATCGCCACGATCACGCCCAAAGGCGACGGGAGCTACGACGTCTCCGGCATCAACCTCTCGATGCGCGGCGTTTGGCAAATCACGATCACGATCGCGAGCGCGACGGTGAACGACTCGGCGGTCTTCACGTTCTGCGTCGACGGCGCGAGCTAAGGCACGCAGCCGTAGCCGTTGGATTTGTCCCACTCGAGCTTCGTTCCCTCGAGGTCGAACGTCGGCATCGCGGCGGCGACGCTCGGATCGAGATCGCCGCTCGTGACCAAATCGTCGAGCACGTCGGAGCCGATGGCACGCGCGTGAACGATCATCGTCACGCGATCAGTCTCGGGCGGCGGCCCGAACGTGTGCGTGACCGAGTGAATGTATTTCGGATCGGTCGTGACGTTCGTCACCGCGGGCGGGAGCGTGGACGGGCTCGACGAGAACGCTTGCCATAAAAATGGCACGGGTTGATTCGACGCGTCGAGCAGCGTGTTTCGCATGAGCCAAAGCGACGCGTCGCTCGTCGCGGTCGGATCGGTGCCGGAGGAAAAAACTTCGGCGCCCGACGCGAACGCGTGCACCTCGACCCAGACGCGGCGATCGTGCGCGGCGCCGCTCGGGAACTCGTGACCGACGAACGCGTTGTCGAGCGTGATCGAAACGTTCGGCGGACCCGACGGCTGTACGACGCAGAGCTTTGCGACGATCGACGCGTTCAGCGCTTGTTGCACGAGCGTCTTCTGCGCGCTCGCTTGCGGAAACGAAGTGAGCGCGACGTCGAACGCGGCGAGCGAATGATCGTGCACGCGGCGCTGCGGCGCGCCGTCGGTCGTCGCGGCGACACCGCTCGAGCCGAGCATGTGGCACGCCGAGCACGTCTCGGACACGCTCGGGATATTTTGCGCGTAGAGGCTCGACTGCCACTCGGCGAACGTTCGCTCGACGTCGAGGCCGTGCCCGTTTTGCAAATCGTGGCAGCTGCCGCAGAGCGACGACGAGCTCGGGTCGTTCAAGTCGTGAAGCGCCGAGTACGCCGAGCCGTGCGACGCGCCGTGCGCGGGATCCGAAATCGGCCCGCGCATCACGCCGTCGTCGGTGAGCGTGAGGCCGTCGTCGTGCGTTTGCGTGACCGCGCTCGCCGAGTGACACACGTAGCAAGTGACGCCGTGAAATTTCGCGTCGACGCTCGCGAGGTTCGTGCCGTCGGTCGTCGCGCCGGTTTGAAGCGCGAGCGGCGCGTGGCAGCGAACGCACAAAGACGAGTCGCTTCCGCTCGTCGCGATCTCGCGTTGGAAGCGCGCGTTCATCGCGACGAACGCCGGATCGTCCGCCGCGTACGCGTGCATGCTGCCCGACCACTCCGCGACTTGCTGCGGATGACACGACGCGCACGCCTGCGGATCCATGCGCTCTGCGCTCGTCATCGGCGGCGGATCCGACGAACAGCCGACGGCGACCAACGCGCTCGCGAAGAACAATTTGGGATTCACGTCAAGCCAAATCTACTCCATGCGCACGCTGAGGGTTGCGATCTCGCGCCGACCGCGCTCAATTCGATCGTCGCATGGTCGAGCTCATGACGACGTGGTTGGTGGGGGCCATGATTTCCTGGTTGCCTCCTCAACACGACGCCGATCGCGTGCGCTACGAATCCATCGCGCACGACATCGTCGCGGTCGCGTACGACGACGCCGAAGCGCCGGTGTTCGCGGGCGACGGCGGTCGCGCGAAGACGGCGCTCTTGATGGCGTCGATCGCGAGCTTCGAGAGCGGCTTCCGCGCCGACGTCGACGACGGGCGCACGACGGGCGATCACGGTCGCTCGTATTGCCTCATGCAGGTGCAGGTCTTCGGGCGAACCGCCGAGGGTTGGACCGGCCACGATCTCGTGACCGATCGAAAGAAATGTTTTCGCGCGGCGCTCGCGCGCATTCGCACGAGCTTCGAGTGGTGCAAGTCGCACGCGCTCGAGGACCGGCTCGCGGGCTACACGACGGGTCTCTGCCGCGACGGCGAGCATCTCGCGCGCGATCGGTTTTTCCGCGCGCGCTCGTACTGGACGCACACGCCGTTCACGCCGCCGGACGATTTGGTGCCTTGACGTCGCCGGCGCGCGCAGGCAACAAAAGGCGCGTGGCCGATCACGAACTCACGACGCAGCTCGAGCGCATGCTCTTGCGCGAGCTCGTGCTCGAGTGGCGGCGCATCAACGCGGCGCACTTCAAGGAAGCGCTCGTCGCGCCCGCGCTTCGTCTCGCCGAATCGACCGCGCACCTCGGCAGATGGCACGGCGCGACGCGCACGCTCGAGATTTCGCGACCGCTCGTCGTCGCGCATCCGTGGGGCGCGGTCGTCGAAGTGCTCAAGCACGAGATGGCGCACCAATACGTCGACGAAGTCTTGAAGGTGCACGACGAGAGCGCGCACGGCAAAGCGTTCCGCGACGTCTGCGCGCGCTGGGGGATCGATGCGTCCGCCGCGGGCGTGCCCGACGCGACGAGCGCGGACGATCCGCGCACGCGCGTGATCGAGCGCGTCGCGCGTCTCCTCGCGCTCGCCGAGAGCCCGAACGTGCACGAAGCCGAAGCCGCGATGGCCGCCGCGCAGCGCTTGATGCTGAAATATAACGTCGAGCTCCGAAGCGACGAAATGCCCAAAAACTACGTGTTTCGTCACCTCGGCGAGCCGTCGGGCCGCGTCGGCGAATCGGAGCGCGTGCTCGCGTCGATCCTCGCGAAACATTTTTTCGTCGAGGTGATTTGGGTGCCGGTCTATCGCGCGCGCGAGGGCAAGCGCGGCACGGTGCTCGAGGTCTGCGGCGCGCCGGAGAACCTCGCGATGGCCGAGTACGCGCACGCGTTCTTGCAGCACACCGCGCGCGAGCTCTGGGACGAGCACAAAAGAAGAACCGGCGAGCGGAGCAATCGCGAGAGGCGAACATTCCTCGCGGGCGTGATGACCGGGTTCGCCGACAAGCTCGCGCGCGGCGCGCAGAAGAGCGCGTCGGAGGGGCTCGTCTGGATCGGCGACCGCGAATTGCATCGCTACTACCGCGCGCGCCACCCGTACATCCGCAACGTGCGCTACGGCGGCCAGCGACGCACCGAGGCGTTCGCGAGCGGCAAAGAAGCCGGAAAGAAAATCGTCTTGAACAAACCGATGTCGAGCGCCGCCCGCGATCGGGGAAGGCTCCTTCCGCCATGATGATCGTCAAGACCGCGATCGGTCCGATCGAGCTCACCTACGGCGCGAGCGCGATCACCGGGATCCGATTGTTGCAATCTGCAAGCAAAACGCGCCCGCCGAAAGACGCGCCCGAGTTCGCGCGGGCCGCCGCGCGCGCGCTCGAGCTCCACTTCGGCGGCAAGCCCCAGGACTTCGGGGACCTGCCGCTCGATCTCGCCGAGCTCCCGGCGTTTCACGCGCGCGTCTACGAAGCCGCGCGAAAAATTCCCTCGGGCACCATGGTGACGTACGGCGAGCTCGCCGCGCGCGCAGGCTCGCCCGGCGCCGCGCGCGCGGTCGGACAAGCGATGGCGCGCAATCCGTTCTTCGTCGTCGTCCCGTGTCATCGCATCGGCGATCCCGCGAAGCTCGGCGGATTCTCCGCGCCCGGCGGCGTCGTCACCAAACGGCGCATGCTCGAAATCGAAGGCGCATTCCTCGAGCCGCCGCCGTACGACGTCGCGCGCGCGGTCCGCGAGCTCCGCGCGGCCGATGCGAAGCTCGGCAAACTGATCGATCGTTTTCCGGATCGACGCCCGCGCGTCGAGCCGCTGCGAAGCATCTTCGAGTCGCTCGGGCGATCGATCGTCTACCAACAATTGAGCGGCCGCGCGGCCGCGGCGATTCATCGCAAATACGCCGCGCTCTTTCCCGATCATCGCCCGACGCCCGAGCACCTCGCCGAGCTCACCGACGCGCAAGTCCGCGGCGCGGGCCTCTCCGGCTCGAAGCTCGCCGCGCTGCGCGATCTCGGCGCCAAATCACTCGCCGGCGAGCTCCCGACCGTCGCGCGTCTGCGCACGATGACCGACGAAGCGATCGTCGAATCGCTCACGGCGGTCCGCGGCATCGGACCGTGGACGGTTCACATGCTCCTCATCTTCCGCCTCGGACGCCCCGACGTTTTGCCGACCGCCGACTACGGCGTTCGCAAAGGCTTCGCGAAAACGTACGGCAAACGCGACTTGCCCGACGCGCGCGCGCTCGAAAAACACGCCGAAAAATGGCGCCCCTGGCGAAGCGTCGCGAGCTGGTTCATGTGGCGCGCCACGGAGGTCTGAGATGGTCACGGTAAGGGCCGCGCTTCGTCTGGCTTTGCTCGCGGGGTTGGCGGTGTCGGCGGACGCGTGCGGCTCGGACGAGTGCACCGTCACGCGCCCGAACCCGCTGCCCGAGCCGGTGATCAACACGCCGGGGCCTTCCTACGACGTGACGGTGTCGAGCCTCGGAGCGTGCGGGATCGACGCCGGCGATTGCACGGCGATCTGCGGTCAGGCCGTGCAGTCGTGCACGGACGACGGCAGCGGGTCCTGGCATTGCCAGACGCTCACCTACGCGGGCAAGGCGCGCACGTCGCTGCGATGGCGTCGCCGCAGAGAGGCTTCTCCCTTCGACGAGCACCTCGCGGCCGCCGTTTGGCTCGAGGCCGCCTCGATCGATGCATTTTACACGCTTTCCGTGGAGCTGGCCGAGCACGGCGCGCCACGCGTGCTCCAGAAGGCCGCGCTCTCCGCGGCGCGCGACGAGGAGCGGCACACGCGGGCGATGCGCGAGATCGCGGAGCGACATGGCGTCCGTGCGCGGCTTCCGCGACGGCGAACGAAGAAAAAACGCACGCTGGTCGAGCTCGCGATCGAGAACGCGGTCGAGGGGTGCGTTCACGAGACGTTCGGAGCGGTGCTCGCGGCTTTCCAGGCGCGACGCGCCGGCGACCCGCGCGTTCGGCGCGCGATGCGCGAAATCGCGCGTGACGAAGCGCGACACGCGGAGCTCGCCGCGGCGATCGCCCGCTGGGCCGACGGAAGCCTCGACGCGCGAGAGCGTGCGCGCGTGAGCGCCGCGAAAGCGCGCGCATCCGAAAAGCTGATGCGCTCGCTCGCGTCGCCGACGTTGCCCGCGCTGGCGGCGCTCGGAATGCCGACCGCGGCGGAGGCGACCGCGATCGCGCACGCGCTCAGCGCCCGTCTTTGGTCGTAGCGTATCGCTCCCAAACCGCCGGCAGCCCGAATCGCAAGAACACGTCGAAGTCGTAATCCGGGTACTCGCGTACGAGCTCGTCGTGGATGCGATCGATCGCGGCTTGGTTCACCGGCATCGTCGGGTGCTCCGCGAGGACGAGCTCTTTCACACGCTTCAAGTAGCGTTCTTGCGCGTCGATGAGCTCCGGGCCGCCGCTCGGGCCGCGCCCGGGATGCACGTAGGTCGGATGCATCGCGCGAATTTCTTCGAGGCGAGCGTGCCATTCGTCGATGTGCGCAAGCTCGAGCCAAGCATGACAGCGGCTCGCGACGAGATCGCCGACGAAGACGTGGCCGTCCCACGCGACCACCACGTGCGCGTCGCTCGTCGCCGGGCCGAGCACGTGCGCGCGGAGCGTCAAGCCCGCCGCGTGAAGGTCGGTCGTTTGCGCGCCGAACGAATCGGGCGACGGCGTCCTCGCCGGCCAATCGGGCGCATAGCGCGCGGCGAACGCGCGCGTGCGCTTGGCGAAGACCGTCGGAACGAGCGCGCGCACCTCGTCGCTCGTGACGACGCGGATGCCGCGCGTCTGGAGCGTCTCGGTGCCGTTGAACTTGTCCGGGTTCGCGTGGAGGACGACGCCGAGCGCGACGCGTTTGCCCGTCGCGCCCTCCGCCCATCGCAACGACTCGGCCGCCGCCGACGGGAGGAACTGCGTGTCGATCATGACGAGCCCCGTCGGGCCCTCGATCCAAAACGAATTCGTCTTGAAGCCCCAGTTGGAAGACGCGTACGTTCCGACGCGCGCGTCCGTCGCGGTGAGCTTGTCGGCGTGTGCGAGGGTGACGGCCGCTCCGGGCGGCAACGTCCGAGCGCCGCTGCAGGCCAGCAAGAGTGCGAAGCCGAAAAATCGAGGGTCGATCACGCGACGAACCTAGACTAAAAAGCGCGGGATGCGTCGACCCCTCCTCGCCTTGCCGGCCCTCGTGCTGCTCGCTGCCACCGCTCACGCCGACGAGGGGCTCTGGCCTTTCGACATGGTGCCCAAAGCGGCCATCGCCAAAGCGCACAACGTGAACCTCACCGATGCGTGGCTCGATCATCTGCGGCTCTCGACGGTGCGCATCTCCGCCGGCGGGACGGGCTCGTTCGTGTCGAAGAACGGGCTCATTCTCACGAATCATCACGTCGCGTCCGATTGCATCGCCAACATCGCGAGCTCGTCGCACAACTACATGGCCGACGGTTTCTACGCCGCGCGCGACGGCGGCGCGGAGCCGAAGTGCCCGAACCTCTCGGCCGACGTGCTCGTCGCGACGCAAGACGTGACCGACCAAGTCCGCGCTGCGCGCCAGCCGGGCATGAGCGACGCCGACGCGAACACCGCGATGAAAGCAAAAATGGGCGAGCTCGAGAAAGCCTGCTCCGACAAGAACGCGACCGCCTCGCGCGACGCGGGCATCTCGGCGCGCTGCGAGGTCGTCACGCTCTACGCCGGCGGGAAGTATGCACTCTACACCTATCGTCGTTACACCGACCTGCGCTTGGTGTTCGCGCCCGAGGCGGCGATCGCGTTCTTCGGAGGCGATCCGGACAACTTCACGTATCCGCGCTTCGACCTCGACATGGCGATCTTCCGCGCCTACGCGAACGACAAGCCCGCGACGCCGGAGCAGTACCTCACGTGGAACGCGAGCGGACCGGCCGACGGCGAGGTCGCGTTCGTGAGCGGCAACCCGGGAACGACGCGTCGCCTCGCGACGATGGCGCAGCTCCAAGCCCTTCGCGACACGGTTTATCCGCGTTATCTCGATTCGCTCGGCCGCGAGCGCGATCTGCTGAAGGCGCTCGAAGCGCAGGGCCCCGAGTACGGACGCGAGACGCGCGAGGATCTCTTCGGCATCGAGAACTCGCTCAAGGCGCTCAAGGGCTACCTCGGCGGGCTTCGCGATCCGGCGCTCATGAAAATCAAAAAAGACGACGAGGCCGCGCTTCAAAAGGCGATCGACGCCGACCCGAAGCTCAAAGCGCAATACGGCACGACGATCGCCGACGTCGCGAAGGTCGAGGCCGAGATCCCGAAGCTCTTTCCGAGCTACATGTCGCTCGAGCGCGTGAGCGGCTCGAGCCTCCTCGACATCGCGCGAAACCTCGTCCGCATGTCGGCGGAGCTTTCGCTCCCGAGCAGCAAACGTCTCCGCGAGTACCGCGACGCGAACCTCGACGCGGTGAAGCAAGCGCTCTTCTCGCCGGCGCCCGTGTACGGCGCCGTGGAGGTCGTCGCGATCCGCGCGTGGCTCGAAGGCGCCGCGCGCGATCTCCGCGCAGACCCCGATCTCGTGAAGAAGCTCCTCGACGGAAAATCTCCCGAGCGACGCGCGCGCGAGATCGTCACCGGCTCGCGACTCTTCGACGTCTACGCGCGAAAAGCCCTATTTTCAGGCGGAAAAAGCGCGGTCGACGCGTCCGACGATCCGGCCGTCGCGCTCATGCGCGCGATCGACGACGCCTCGCGCGCCGCGCGAAAGAAGTACGAGGACGGCGTCGAAGCGCCGATGCGCCAGCTCGGCGAGAAGGTCGCGCAAGCGACGTTCGCCGTCCGCGGCACGTCGACGTATCCGGACGCGACCTTCACGCTGCGTCTCTCGGTCGGCGTCGTCAAAGGTTACGCGGAGCACGGAAAGAACGTTCCGTACGCGACCGACTTCGCCGGCATGTACGCGCACGCGACCGGCCACGAGCCGTTCAAGCTCCCGCAGCGCTGGCTCGACAAGAAAACCGCGTTGAATCCCGCGACCAAGCTCAACTTCGTGTCGACCGACGACATCATCGGCGGCAACAGCGGCAGCCCTGTCGTCAACGCGAAGGGCGAGCTCGTCGGGCTCATCTTCGACGGCAACATCTCGAGCTTGCCGAACAACTTCGTTTATCGCGAGGTCACCGAGCGCGCCGTCAGCGTCGACAGCGCCGCGATGCTCGAAGCGCTCCGCAAGGTCTTCGACGCCGGCGCGCTCGCAGACGAGCTCACCCGCTGAGCGCCCCGAGAGAGAGAAACAGGAAGATCGGAAGGTCAGAAGGATTTTTTTGGATTGCCGCTGGTAAGCCTGCGCGCCGGCAGACCGCGGCGGCGTGGTAGCCACCATTCCAAAATCATCTTCTGATCTTCTGACCTTCCTGTTTTTCCCCTCTCGGGTACGATCGCCGCCGATGCGCGGAATCCCGGAGGCGCCCGAGCTCGCGGAGGGGACTCGGCTTCTCGATCGGTACGTCATCATCGATCGCGTCGCCGGCGGCGGAATGGCATCCATCTACCGCGCGACCGACGAGCGCCTCCAGCGGATCGTCTGCGTGAAGCTCCTCAGGCTCGTGCTCGAAGCGGGCTCGACGAGCGGCACGAGCGTCTACCAAGCGACGTATTCGCACTTCCTCCAAGAAGCGCTAGCCCTCTCGCGGTTGCATCATCCGAACACGCTCAAGATCTTCGACTTCGGTTATCTCGAAGACTCGGGTCGCCCGTTCCAGATCTCGGAGTTTCTCGACGCGGGAAACCTCGAGCAGCTCGTTCGTCGCGAGGGGCCGGTTTTGCCGACCAGCTTGCTCTCGATCCTCGAGCCGATCGGCGGAGCGATCGCCGAAGCGCACGAGCTCAGCATCATCCATCGCGACATCAAGCCTTCGAACATTCTCTTCGCGCGCATCAACCAGTCGCTCATTCCGAAGCTCGCTGACTTCGGCATCGCGCACGCGAACCCGGTTCGAAAGAAAAGCGTCGAAGAAGAAGACGATCCGGTGAGCGTGGTCTCGCTCTTTTCGCCGCGATGGGCCGCGCCCGAGCAGCTCGCGGGCGGCGCGTCGGGGCCGGCGACCGACGTTTACTCGTACGCGCTCGTCACCGTGTTCATGCTCGCGGGCCGCGCGATGTTCGAGGGCAAGGACGTGCGCGCGACGTTTCCCGAGCGCGTCATCGGCGATCGGCTCGTCATGCGGCGGCTCGGCGAGATGGGCATCGCGCCGCCCCTCCAGCCGCCGATCCTCCGCGCGCTCGCGGCGCGCATCGTCGAGCGAACGCCGAACCCGACGCAGTTCGTGAACGAGATGCGCGAGGCGCTCGGCACGATGGGCGCGTTTCCGGAGCGCGATCACCGCCGACGCATGCCGAGCGAGGTCACCGACACGCTGTCGACGCCGCTCGCGACGCGCCAGCACGGGACGGCCCAGCTCGATGAGCCGCCCGCCGTCCCTCCGCAAGAGATCCCGATGGGCGGCGGCGCGCGCGCCACCATGGTCGAGGTCGACGACCGTCTCGACCTCGCCGTTCCGAGCACACTCGGCGTGGATGCGCGCGTACGTCTCACCTTCGTTCCGGCGCGCGACGGCTACCGGCTCAACGTAAAAGGGCTGAATTGCTTCATCGTTCGAGACGGCCGCCCCGCTGCGGCCGTGCTGCTCGATCGCGACGGCGTGGTCGAGCTCCTCTCGAGCGGCCGCGAGCCGATGGGCCGGCTCGCGTTCACCTTCGGGGCGATCGCCGGGACGAATCGCGTCTTTCCAGCCATTGGACCCGAGCTTCTGCTACCTTTGCAGCGAGCACAGCGGGCGGTCGCCATCCACATCGAGTCGACTGGCGAGCTGATCGTGATGTGCTCTCAAGCCTGACGCATGCAGCGAAACGTCCCTCCTCCGACCCCGCCGCCGATCAACGTGGCCGACCGAGACTCGGATCAGGAGCTCGCGACCGCGATCACGACGCAAGAGGAGCTCATCGCGCAAGCCGCGGCGAACGGACAGCCGCCGCCGCGTTTCGCCCGCCCGCAGACTCCGCCGCCCAGCCAATACGGTCCGCCGCCGGTGCCGCGCAACCTCAGCGCACCGCCCGCTGCGGGTAGCGGCATCGTCCCGTCGTCCGGTCCCTCGTCGCAGTCGCCGTTCCAACAGCACTACGCGGCGCAAGCCCCGCAAATGACGCCGGCGCCGAGCGGCTCGGTCGCGATGCGCTCCGATTTCGGCACGCGGCAGCAGCGGCAGAACGGCGTCTTGCGGACGCGTTCGTACAGCTTCGTGCTCGACGCGCTCGGCCAACCCGTCGAGCTCGGCTCGGGTCGCTTCGCCAAGGCGTACCTCGGCGAGGAGCGTTGGCTCGAGTCCAAGACCGACTTCCGCCGGCACATCGTCATCAAGATCTTGCAGAAGGGCGTCAGCGAAGAAGACGCGCTCCGCTTCCAAATGGAAAAGGAGCTGCTCGAGCGCGTCCAAGGTCACCCGAACGTCATTCGCCTCTACTCGTCGGGCGAAGGCGACGAGAACGAGTTCATCCCGGCGTCGATCCGCGAGCACGTCGAGAGCGAGTACATGATCCTCGAGAAGCTCGACATGTCGCTCGAAGAGCGCTTGAAGGGCTCGCGCGTCGCCGGACAAAAAGAAGACCTGCTCGCGCTGCCGATGCACGAGCGCATGTTCCGCGTGCTCGACTACATGATCCCGATCGCGTCGGCGATCGAGTACGCGCACCTCGTTCGCAACATCTGTCACCGCGACATCAAGCCCGCGAACGTGCTCGTCGGCATTCCCGACCCGAACCTCCGCGGCTCGACGCTCGAGGTTCGCCTCGCCGACTTCAACGTCGCCAAGCTCCACGACGACGACGTCAGCATCAAGATGACGCAGCTCAAGGCCGTCCCCGGCACGCTCTTCTTCCAGAGCCCGGAGCAAGAGACGAACGTCATCGAGCTCCTCGTGAACGTCCAGCAGGGCTCGCCCGAGGTGGAGTTCTTCGAGGACTTCTACATCCAGATTTCGAAGAACGACACGTTCTCGCTCTTCAACCGCGGCGAGCAATACCCGGTTTTGTACGCGGATCGCGCGCGCAAACGCATCATGCTCGGCAAGCCGTACCGCGGCCAGAGCGAGACCAACGTGCGCGCGCGCATTCAGAAGAGCGTCTCGCGGCCGGCGGACATCTACTCGCTCGGCGCGATGTTTTATTATTTGATCAGCGGCGCCTACGCGAACCCGAAGACGCTCTACGACACGTTCCACAAGTTCATCGAGTACGAGCGCAACGAAGAGACGAACACGATCGAGAGCTATCTCGCGCACGAGTACTCGGTCATCAACTCGCTCCGCGCGCCGAAGGCCGAAGGCGGCGCCGAGGTCGCGCCGGCGGATCGCTTCTTCACGTTCAAGCACTACTTGGACGGCAACGGCGAGCTCATCGACCCGCACGTGATGAAGATCATCGCGAAATGCATGATCCGCTCGAAGCCCGACAGCTACTGCCAAGCGCAGGACGTCGAGACGCGGGGCATCAGCGATCTCGTGAACGACTTGATCGAGCTCTACACGCTCTTCGGCGTCCACCCGGCCGCGCGCCCGCCGCAGCTCGGACGCGCAGGCGCGACGCCGCTCAAGCCGCGGAAGAGCTTTTCGCTCGGCGGCTGGTTTCGCTCCATCTTCGTGAAGATCGGCCTCAAGAAAGCCTGAGCGCCGGCATCGTGAGGGCGCCCTCCGATATGCGGAGCGCGGGCGCCGGCATCGGGAGGACGCACGGATTTGCGCCAAGCACGCACGGATTTGCCGGGAGGGCGGACGGATTTGCCCGGAGGACGCACCGATTGGCCGCGTTTCGACGCGGATTTGCGCGGAGGTCAGTGCGGCAGCGCTTCGGCGGCGGAGAGGACCTCGTCGGCGTGGATCGCCGGGTCGACTTTCGGCCACACCTTGGCGATTTTTCCGTCGGGGCCGACGAGAAACGAGACGCGCTCGCTCATGCCGAGGGTGCTCTTCACGCCGTAGCTCTTGGCGATCGCGCCGTCTTCGTCGGCGGCGAGCGGAAACGGCAGATCGTGGTTTTTGCGAAACTCGCGGTGGCTCTGCTCCGTGTCGCGCGAGACGCCGACGAGGCCGACGTGCTTGTCCGTGAACTTCGTCCACGCGTCGCGAAAGCTGCAGGCCTCCTTGGTGCAGCCGGGCGTCTCGTCCTTCGGATAAAAATAAACGACGATCGGCGTCTTTGCGGCGAGCATCGCCGAGAGCTTCACCGCGTCGCCGGTCTTCGCCGTGGCGCTGAAATCGGGCGCCGACGCGCCGACGGGCAGAAGGCCTTCGCCGCCGTCGGGGCGTTTGACGGGGCCGTTGCAGGCCGCGATCGCGAGCCCGAGCATGAAGATGATCGCAAGTCTCATGGTGTCTCCGTTAGTCTACTCCGCGGATGGACGTTCCGAAGCTCCTCACGCGCGATTTCCGCCGGACGACGTTGCGGCCTCGCCACCGGCGGATGGTCGCCGCGATCAGCGAGGCGCTCTTTTCGCGCGACGGCGAGCCGCTCGACGCGGCGATGCTCGACGAGTTCGTGACCGACATCGACGGATTTCTCAGCGCCGCGAGCAAGCCGCTGCGCGCGGGTCTCATGTTGATGCTCGAGGCGCTCCGCTGGTTGCCCGTCGTCGTCGTGCGACGCTTCGCGGCGTTCGAGGATCTGCCGATCGTCACACGAACCTCGATGCTCGAGCGGATGGATCGTTCCCGATTTTCTCCGTTCCCGCTGATGATCGTCGCGTTCAAGACGATGCTCGCGCTCGCGTACTTCGAAGACGAAGGGCGCCTGCGCGCGATCGGTTACCCGGGCGAAGAGCGCAAGCGGTACCTCCTCCGGGGTGCGGCGTGAGCGCCGTCCTTCGCGGGCGCGAGGTGGGCGCGCCAATGCGCGCGTCGGTCGACGTGGTCATCGTCGGGTCGGGCGCGGGCGGCGCGGTCGTCGCGCGCGAGATGGCGCGCGCGGGCCTCTCGGTGCTCGCGCTCGAAGAAGGCGGGTATTACACGCCCGAAGAGTACGGAAAGCTCTCGCCCTCGCAGAGCTTCCGCCGCATCGCGCGCGAGGCCGGGCTCAACGTCGCCGTCGGTCTCGGCGACACGCCGCTCATCAGCGCGCTCGCGGGGAAAGCCGTCGGCGGGTCGAGCTTGCTCACCGGCGGCGTCATCTTTCGCGTGCCCGAAGAAATTCTTCATCACTGGTCGACCGAGCTCGGGCTCGGCGATCTCACGCCCGACGCGCTCGATCCGTTCTTCAGCGAGGTCGAAGAGACCGTGCACGCCGAGATCGTCCCCGACGCGATGCGCTCGCGCTCGACCGAGCTCTTCGTCGAAGGCGCCGTGAAGATGGGCATCGAGATGAAGAGCCTGCGCCGCAACACGAACGGCTGCCGCGGCGCTTCGCGTTGCACCTTCGGCTGCCCGAACCGCGCGAAGATGAGCGTCGACATTTCGTTCTGGCCCGACGCGTGGGAAAACGGCGCGCAAATCTGGGCGGACGCGCTCGTCGAGAAGATCGACGTGCGCGGCGGGCGCGCGTGGGGCGTGCGCGGGCGGTTCCTCGATCAAGAAACCGGCGAGCCGCGCGTCCCGTTCGAGGTCGCGGCGAAGCTCGTCGTCGTCGCCGCGGGCGCGCTCCACTCCCCGCTCCTCTTGAAAAAGAGCGGCCTCGACGGCCCGCACGTCGGCCGCCACATGACGCTCCATCCGTCGTTTCGCGTGTGCGCGATCTTCGACGAGCAAGTCGACGGCTGGGACGGCGCGATGCAGAGCGTCTACAGCGACGCGATGATGGACGAAGGCATCACCTTCGTCAGCGCGTACAACCCGGCGAACGTCCTCGCCGCGGCGTTCCCCGGCGTCGGCCCGCCGCACTTGAAGCTCATCGAGCGCGTGCCGAACGTCGCGGTCTTCGGCGGCATGGTGCACGACGACGGCGGCGGCCAAGTGCGCCGCTGGCTCTCGCGCGAGCCGCTGCTCCTCTACCGCATGAACCCGCGCGATCGCGCGCGGCTCTTCCTCGGAATCCAGACGCTCGGAAAAATGGCGTTCGCCGCCGGCGCGACGCACGTGCTCTTGCCCATCTTCGGCTCCGAGCCGTTCAAGAGCGAAGGCGAGCTCGATTTTTTGACGTCGAATCCGCCGAGCGCGAAGCGCGTCGAGTCGCTCTCGTTTCACCCGCTCGGCTCGGCGAAAATGGCGACGAGCGAAAAACGCGGCGTCGTCAAACCGAGCGGCGAGACGTGGATGGTCGACAATTTGTTCGTGGCCGACGGAAGCGTCCTCCCGACGAGCATCGGCGTGAACTCGCAGCTTCCCATCATGACGATGGCGCTCAAGATCGCGCGCGGGATTTTGGACGACTGGTCGCGAATCGCCCGCCGCGCGGCGTGAACGCCTACTCGGCGCGCCGGAACGCGGATGCGCCCGCGTAGACGGCGCCGTCGCCCAGCTCGAACGCGATGCGGAGCAATTGGTTGTATTTTGCAACCCGGTCGGAGCGCGAGAGCGAGCCGGTCTTGATTTGTCCCGCGTTGGTCGCGACGGCGAGGTCGGCGATGAAGCTGTCCTCGGTCTCGCCCGAGCGGTGGCTGATGATGGACCGATAGCCGGAGACGTGCGCCAGGCGAATCGTGTCGAGCGTCTCGGTGAGCGTGCCGATTTGGTTCAGCTTCACGAGGATCGCGTTGGCGATGCCCTCGTCGATGCCGCGGCGCAGGCGCGTCACGTTCGTGACGAACAAATCGTCGCCGACGAGCTGGATCCGATTGCCGAGCGCGGTCGTGAGCGACTTCCACGTATGCCAGTCGTCCTCGGCGCAGCCGTCCTCGATCGAGACGATCGGATATTTGTCGCAGAGCGCCGTGTACGTCTTCACGAGCTCGGCGCCCGTGATCTGCTTTTTGTCGAACGTGTACTTCTCGCTCTTCTTGTCGAAGAATTCGCTGGCCGCGCAGTCGAGCGCGAGCGCGACGTCCTTGCCCGGCTTGTAACCGGCCGCTTCGATCGCCTTGACCAAATATTGGAGCGCTTGCTCATTCGTTGGCAGGCGGGGCGCGAAGCCGCCCTCGTCGCCGACGGCGGTCGTGAGGTTTTCTTTTTTCAGCGCCGCCTTGAGCGCGTGAAAGACCTCGGCGCCCGCGCGGAGGGCCTCGGCGAACGTCGGCGCGCCGAGCGGAACGATCATGAACTCTTGAATCTCGAGTCCGTTGTCGGCGTGCGCGCCGCCGTTGACGACGTTCATGAGCGGCGTCGGGAGCCGTCGCGCTTGCACGCCGCCGAGGTAACGCCAGAGCGGGAGCGCGACGACGTCCGCCGCGGCGCGCGCGACGGCCATCGAAACGCCGAGGAGCGCGTTCGCGCCGAGCTTGCTCTTGTTGGGCGTGCCGTCTGCGTCGAGGAGCACTTTGTCGACCTCGGCTTGATCGAGCGAGTCGAGCCCGATGATCGCCGGCCCGAGCGTCTGATTCACGTTCTGCACGGCTTTGAGCACGCCTTTTCCGCCGTAGCGCGCTTTGTCGCCGTCGCGCATCTCGAGCGCTTCGTGCTCGCCGGTCGACGCGCCGCTCGGCACCGCCGCGCGACCGTGACCGCCCTCCGTCTGCACTTCGACTTCGACCGTGGGATTGCCGCGCGAATCGAGAATCTCGCGCGCGAGGACCGCCGTGATTTCGCTCATGGCGCGGGAGGTATCATTTCGGAGCGAATGTGCACCCAAAAATTCCGAGTTTCGTCGAGTGTGCGCAATTGCCTCGCCGGCGGCAGCGTGCGGAGGAGCGCGCGGCCGTAGGCTTTGGTGAGCGCCCGCCGGTCGAGTAGCGCGACGAGCCCGGCGTCGGTCTCGCTGCGAAGAAGGCGGCCGAAACCTTGCTTCAGCGCGAGGGCCGCGGCGGGCACCGAATAGTTGTAGAATGCATTCATTCCGCGACGCTCGACCTCTTCGCATCGGGCGGCGACGACGGGATCGCTCGGCACCGCGAACGGGATTTTGTCGAGGATGACGAGGCGAAGCGCTTCGCCGGGGACGTCGACGCCTTCCCAGAAGCTCATCGTCGCGACGAGCACGGCGTGCTTGGCCGCGCGGAACTGCGAGAGCAAAAGTGACTTCGGGCGGTCGCCCTGCAAGAGGAGCGGGCCCCACGAGCCGCGCTGTCGCGAGAGACGTCCGTGGAGCGCGCGCATCGCTCGGTTCGACGTGCAAAGGACGAACGCGCCGCCGCCGGTGAGCTCGACGAGCTCGAGGGCGCGCGCCGCCGCGGCGTCGTCGAAACGCGGATCGCCCGGGTCCGGCAAGTCGCGCGGAACGTAGAGGCCGGCGCGCGAAGCAAAATCGAAGGGCGAAGGGATCGCCAGCGCCCGTGCGACCCGCGGCACGCCGAGCCGTTCGCGCAAAAAATCGAACGAACGTTCGTTCTTTTCTTCGGCGTCTTCGCTGGCGTCGACCGGCGCCGCGGGGGTCGCGAGGGTCGCGCTGGTGCAGACGACCGCGCCGACGCGGGCGAAGAGCGACTCGGCGAGCACGTCACCGAGAAAGACCGGGCTTCGCCCCATCACGGCGCCCGACGCGCGGATTTCGATCCAGGCGATCTCGTCTTTTTTCTCGTTGCCGGAGAGGACCGCGGCGAGCTCGAGCGCGCGGCGGGCGATTTGCTCGGCGGCAGGTCCCGGCTTGGTTTGCGCGTCGTGCGCGATCGCGGCGAGCGCGGCTTCGAGCTTGCTGCGCGCGCCTTCGAGCTCCGGGGTCTCGTCGTCGCGCCGGATCGCGCGACGCGTCTCGCCTCGGAACGTGCGCCCGAGCTCGTAGAAGAACGAACGTCCCGCTTCGGTCAATTGCTCGGCGATGGGCCGCTGCAAAATTGCGTTCTCGTCGCCGAGCGTGCGCCGTGCGTCGCGCGCGAGGGCGTCGACCCGCGCCGCCGAAATCGTGCTGCCGAAGAACGTCGTCGCCACGTCCTCGAGCTGGTGCGCCTCGTCGAAGATGACCGCGTCGTAGGCCGGGATCGCGCTCGCCCGTTCGCGCTGCGCGCGGCGCAAGACGAGATCGGCGCAAAACAAATGATGATTCACGACGATGAGGTCCGCGTCCTCGGCGTCGCGCTTCATGCGCGTCACGAAGCACTCGTCGAAATACGTGCATTCTGCACCGATGCGCGTCTCGGTCGACGAGCCGATCGCCGCCCACGCGGGATCGTCCTCGGCGAGATCCGCGAGCTCGCTGCGGTCGCCGAATTCGCTCTCGGCCGCCCATCGCCGCAGACGAAAGAGCGCGCCGTCCGCGCTGCCGCTCGCGAGTGATTCGTTCATGCGTCGCTTGCAGACGTAGTTCGAGAGGCCCTTCATCAGCGCGGCGCGAAACCGGATGCCGTGCGGCGCGAGGATGTCCGCGACGATCGGCAGGTCCTTGAAATAGATTTGCTCTTGGAGCGCGCGTGTCGCGGTCGAGACGACGACTTTCTTTCCGCTGAGGATCGCCGGGACCAAATACGCGAGCGTCTTTCCGGTGCCGGTGCCTGCCTCGACCAAGAGCGGGCGCTCGGCGTCGAGGGCGGCCTCGACCGCCTCGGCCATGGCCAGCTGGCCGTCGCGCGCGCGGTAGCCGGGCAGCACGCGCGCGAGCGCCGAACCTGGACCGAGGACGTCGCGCGCGCGAACGGACACGAACCTTCTCTACACGAATCACCCACAAAGTCGCGCGGGCGGGGCCCGCTTGGTACGATCCGTTCGTGCCGTCGCACGCGCCGCCCGCATCGTCGCCGCCATCGCGAAAGAGCGGCAAGCCGCCGTCTCGGCGTCAGGCGCCGTCGATCGAGCTTCGGCTCGCGATCGGCAAGACGGGCCTCGGCATCGAGCTCGGCGCGCCGGCGCGTCTCGGGTGCCTCCAGCTGACCGAGCTCGCGATCACGCTTCCGGCCGTGCGATTTCCGGTCGACGTGTCGGGCGGCGTCCAGCGTTTTCGGCACAGACGCGGCGTGCTCGAGCGGATGACGTTCGAGACTTCGCCGGACGCGGTCACGCACGAGGTCGCGCCGCGGCTTCGAGGTTTGCTCGGCGAGTCGACGCCGCAGGTTTGGATCGGCGTGCGGCCGTGGGGCGCGACCGTCGGCGTTTCGGACGACGCGCTCGGGCGAGCGCTCGCGTTCGAGCTCGCGATCGACGCGTTCGAGGACGAGCTGCGGCTGGTCGTGTTCGGCGCGCGCGGGCTCGGGCTCCCGCAGCCCGCGGTCGCGCTCGCGGCGCGCGCGGTTTCGACCGCGCTCGGCAAAATCGCGCGACGCGACGGCTCGCGATTCGTGATCGAAGGCGCGCCTGCGGCCGTCGGTCGCGCGCTCCTCCCCGACGCCGGCGCGCGCGCGCCCGAGTGTCGGGGCGCACGTTTCACGGCGATCACGTGCGCGGCAGATGCGTGGATTTTACATGTATCGCGAGGCTCGGCCGCGTCGCCCGCGCCGGAGGCCGTACGCGCACGCGAAGCAGCCGAGCTCTTGCGCGAGGCCGACGACGCGCTCGCCCTCGGCGATCTCGAGCGCGCGCGAGCGCTGGATCTCTACTGTCTCGAGCGCGCGCCGCGGCATCCCGAAGTGTGCCGCCGGATCGCCGATCTCGATCGCGTCGTCTCGGGTCGCGCCGAGGCCGCGCGCGCCGTCCTCGCGGACGCATCGGAGCCCGCGTTCTCCTCGGCGCTCGCCGGCGAGCTCGCGCTCGAGTCGCACGACGTAACGTCTGCCCTCGCGTCGCTCTTGCGCGCCGCCGAAGACGAGATCGTCCCTGCCCTCGCCGCTCTCGCGCTCGAGCGCGCGGCGCAAGCGTCAGCCGATTCCATCGAGGCGCTCGCGTGGCTCGATCGCGCCATCTCGCGCGCGCCGACGTCGGCCCGCTTGCACTGGACGCGCGCCGCCGCGCGTATCGCGCTCGGCCGTTTGCGCGACGCCGTCTCCGACGTCGAAGAGATCGAAGCGATGACGCGCGGCGCCGGGCTGAAGCACGAAGTTTGGCGACGCGCCGCGAGCCTCTGGACCGCCGCGGGTCACGCCGCCGAGGCACGCGTCCTCTTCGAGCGCGCGCTTCGCTTCACGCCGGACGATCCCAAAGCGCTCGCGGGTCTCGGCTCGGCGATGATCGCGCAGGGCAAAGTCGCGCGCGGCGTCGCGCTCCTCTCTCGCGCGCTCCAGCAGGCCGAGCGCGCGCGGCTCCCCGCGTCGGAGACGTCGTCGCACGCTCTCGCGCTCGCTCGTGCGCTCGCCGAGCAGCTCGGCGATCGACCCGCCGCCATCGCCCGCGCGCGCACGATCGGGAGCGCCGCGCTCGAAGCCATCGCCGCACGCGGACTCGAGGGCCGCTGGCGCGCCGCGCTCGGCGACAAACCCGGCGCGTCGCTCGCCTACGCGCAAATGCGCGACCTCTGCGCCGCGCACGCCGACGGCTCGCGCGCCGGCGACGAAGCACGCTCGCTCTTGCTCGAAGCCGCGACGTTCGAGCGCAAGACGCGCGGCGATCTCGCGTCGGCGCAAGCGCATCTCTCGGTCGCGCTCCGCCTCTTTCCGCGCGATCTCGCAGTCGGCGCCGCGTACCGAGACACGTCCGAAGCGCTGTCCGGAGCGCCGCCGCGGGCGTTCGCCGAAAGCACCGACGACGAAACGCTCGCCGATGATCTTCTCCGCCGTTACCGCGCGAGCCCGACCGACGATCGCATCGTCGACGAGCTGGCGAACGTGCTGGCGCGTCTCGGCCGCAGCCACGAAGTGCTCGCGCTCCTCGCCGCGCGATACGAAGACGCGTCGCCCGAGCGCCGCGCGAAGCTCGCGCCGCTCCAAATCGAAGTGCTTGCGCGCCTCGAACGCGACGCGCGCGCGCGCGGCCACGATCACGAGGCCCAGCTTTTCCGCGACGCGATCGCCCAGATGGGCGGCGCGATCGAGCCGTAGATTCAACCCGCGAGCGCGCGCTTGACGTCGTCCATCGCGGTGTCGACGTCGCCCGCCGCGAGGTTGCACGCCTGCGCGAGCTTCACGAGCACGCCGCGCTCGACGTCGCTCACGTTCTCGCTCACCTGCGCGAGGAGCGCGGCGATGCGAAGCACCTCTTCGGCCTGCGGCCTCTTCGAGGCGCGCTCGCCGACCGCGCGAAGACGCGCGTCGAGGCCGTCCTCTGCGAGCTCGTCCGCGAGGTCGCCCACGAGCGCCTCGACTTGCGACTCGGTCACGACGCCGCCCGACGCGGCGACCACGACCTTTTCGAACGTTTGCCGCTCGCTCTCGTCGATGATGCCGTCCGCGCTCGCGACGAGATACGCGCCCTCGACGATCGCCTCGAAGAGACGCGCCGCGTTCGGATCGAAGCCCGTCGGCACCGTCGAATCGTCGCTCACCTTCGCGCCGTAGGACGCCGCGGCGAGGGTCAGAATCGACGTGGGCCCGCCCGCTGTTTTCGCCGCGCCCGGCGACCGCGCGACCCGCGCGAGAAGGGTGATCCGATCCTCGGTATCCATCGGCCGTCTACCATACACGCACTTTCGCCCGCCCGCCTACTGCGGTGGCGCCACGAACAGCTGAAAGAAACCTTGCGCGTCGGTGACCGTCGACCCGATGAGACGCGCCCCGCGGGTCGCCGACGCACCCGCGTCGGGCTGGCCGCCGGGCGGAAACGCGTACGCGCGGATCGTGGTGTGCGGAAGGAGGTTGCCGCTGACGTCGGTGATGGCGCCGACCGCGACCGATCGCACGAAGGGCGCCGGCAAGGGCACGACCACGTCGCCGGCGAGCGTGAGGCCGCCGCTCGAACCGCCGTCGCCCGGCACGTTCGGCACGACCGTTCGTTGCGTGAGCACCATCCACGGAAACGCTGTCCCGTCGTGCGGGCGGATCGAAATGTCGACCAAGCCCGGATCCGACGGCACGTCGAAATTCCCGGACGCGTCGGTCATTCCGCGCGACTCGCGCGGGCGCTGCAGCGGATCGTCCTGCGGCAAAAATGGATCGTCGGCCGACGCGTCGATGACGACGTCGGCCGCGTAGAGCGGCGTCCCGTCGGCCAAGACGACGTGCCCGCGCACGTGCGGTCGCGGATTCGCGACGAGCCCTTTTCCGTTTTGCGGCTGCCCGCTGCTGTCGCTCACCGAAAACGGCTGGACGGTGATGGCCAGATCCGGGTCGTCCGGGATCACGTACGCGCGCAACGTGCCGGGCGGCAGCGTCGCGTTCATCTGGCCTTGGGCCGTGACGCGCTTCTCGTAGAGGAGGTTCGACGAGAACGTGGTCCCGTCGAACTCGAGCAACGCGGCGCCCGTGTCGCCGTTCGCGAAGAAGACGACGCTCGCCGAAATCGGCTGGAGCGTGTCGACGCGCGTCACCTGGCCCGAAACCGGAACCATCGGCGGCAAGCCCGGATATTGGAAGACGCCCGAGATCGCGCCGTTCAGGTTGGGCGCGACGTAGCGCGGCAGGTCGACGCCGGGCGGCGGGTCGATGAAGAGCGTCTCGTTGGTTTGATCGAGCGTGCCGGTCGCCCACCAGATCGGGACGTTCTTCACGCCGCCGGCCGGGAGCGTCACCAAACCCGAGACGCGAACGGCGTCGTCGTCGACTCCGGTCGGCGCGTTCCCCTCGCCCACGTCGATGTGCATCGTCCAGCCGGCGAGGCTCGGCGCGTCGGCGAGCTCGTCGACCTCGTAGGTGTTCGAGAAGAGGACCGTCGGCTGACCGACCGCGGGCGTCTCGGTGAAGATTGGAATGGTGCTCGCGAGATCGAACTGCTGCGCGCCGCGCGTGACCTCGCTCGGCGACACGTCGAGGTTGTCCCACGCGATCGTCTTCGTCGCGTCGGACGGATCGGCGGACCCGCGCGTCACGAACGGCGGAAACACCTCGAAGGGGCTGTCGGGCGTGACGACGAGCTGATACTTCCCGGAAGGATCCGTCGGCGCGAGCGGCTGCGGCAACGTCACACTGAGATCGGTGCCGTTCTGCGGCAGGGCGGTCGTCGAGGTGGTCGGGCCGTAGAGCGTGACCGTCCCCGAAAATGTTTTGGTCGTCGGAAAGGTGACCGTCGCGTCGCGATCGTCGAGCGGGAGGCCGAGACGGCGCGCGAGCATCGGCGTGCCCGTCGCCGGATCGATCCACATCGGACGGAACGTGCCGTGAATCGGAAGCGCCGTCGGAAACGGCCGCACCGGAAGCTGCGGATCGGGCTGGTTCGGTCGCAAGCCGGGCGGCCAAAGCTTGACGCCGTACTCCTTCGAGACGCGGAGGTTCAGGCTCGGCAAGATCTGACTGAGCGGCGTCAGAAAATCGCACTCGAAATCGAAGCCGAAGTTGCTCGCGTTCTCGACGCAGCCGGGCGGAACGTTGTGGAGGCGATTGGATTGGTACGTGTCCGGCAAACCGAAGGTCGTTCCGGCGATGCCGGGAAAAGTCGAAAACGGGCCCTCCGGCACGCTGACGACGAGGATCGGAACGAACGAGCTGCCTTCGACGCACGCTCCGCCGAAACAGAGGGGCGCGAGCGACGCGTCGGGATAGCGCGCGCCGCAGAACGAGTTGTCGTTGGGCGGGCACGTGTTCACCGGCGCCGAAGGCTCGGGCGGGACCGTGAGCACGCCGCACGCGAACGCGCCGACGACCGCGCCGATCGCGCCCGCGACGATGAGCGCGCGCTTCACTCGTCGGCTCCGTCGCCGACGGCGCTCGCGTCGAACGGCGGAGCAGCGTCGAAGTAGGAGCAGTCGCCGATGGGCTCGTAGTACCAGGTCGCTTGATCGCCGCCGGGCGGGTTCACTGGCGTGCCGGGGAGGAGCTCTTGGAACGCGGTCGCGACGACGAGCGTGATCGTGTGGCAGCTCGAGTAGTCGAGCTGTGAGGTGAGCGTGAAATCGACCGGGACGAGCGTGACGGTGCTCGCGTCGGGTCCGGTCGCGAGCACGCCGCCGTCTTGCGTGCCCGCGAGAGCCAGGCCCACGCCGGCCAGCGGGTCCGCGTTCGGATCGACGTCGATGAAGACCCGAAACTGGAGCGGCTGATTCGGATTGGCGAGCACCGGCACCGAGAACGTCAGCGACTGCGATGGCGCGCTCGTGATTTTGCGATCGAGCGGCGGCGAAACCGACGCGGTCAGAATTTGCGGCGCGGTCGGTTGCGGAATCGGCTGGAGCGGCGGTGGATCGGCGAGAATGCACGCGGCGATCGCGGACGCGCCCGCCGCGACGCTCACGAGCGCAAAGCCGAATCGCCAGCGTGTGCTCATAGGATCTTGAACCGCCCGCTCGAGAGCGTAGCGCGCGGACCGCCCTCGGGCATCGGGCGAAAGCGCGCGTCGGCGTACTCGGCGCTCACCGCGAGGCGCACGAGATCGGCGATCGCGGGCGACGCGGAGACGAGCTTGGAAAAATTGTCGACCATGAGAAGCGCGGGCGGCAGCGCGAGCTCGTGCGCGACCGCGCGAAGAACCCAGCCGACGTCGCCGCACAAGAACAGCGCGACGCGACGACCGCTCTGCTTCGAGCGCTCGAGCGCGGCGTCGAAGTCGGTCGGCGCGCGCGCGAGGAGCTCTTGCAGACGGCGCTGCGAGCGCGGCGGGATCGTGTTCCAAAAAGCTTGCACGAGCCGCGTCGCCGCCGGGTCGGAGAGCTTGCCGAGCTCGGGCGGGCCGAACGCGGCGAGCATCGCGGTCCAGAGGACGCGCGCTTCGACCTCGGGCAAACCGACGAGGAGCGCGCTCTGCGGCATGGCCGCGGCGAACGCTTGACCGAGCGCGTAACGCAGCGCGGGCGAGTCTTCGCGCACGTCGCCGAGGATCATCGCCGAAAGCGCCGGCATGAGCGCGACGCCGCCGGTGAGTCGCGTGGGCGCGCTCACCGGCGCGACGCCGGCGGGCGGCGGATTGGACGCGCCGCTTTGACGGCGCGCGTAGAGCGGCACGTTCGGCGCGCCGAGCAAACGCGACGCGAGCTCGTAGAGGCGTGCGAGCGGCGCGTGCGGACCGGGCGTGACGCGCTCGACGCCGGTGAGCGCGTAGCTCTGCGCGTCGCGCGCGAGGAGCGACGACGCGCCTTCCCAAACGAGCGCGAGCGCCTCGCCCACCGCGTCGAGCGCCGGCCGCGCGAGGATCTGCAGCATGCCGGGATGCTCGACCTGCGCCGAGAGCGGCGGCGGCGGAAGCGGCCCCGCGCCCGCGTCGAACGCGCGGAGCACGTGCTCGATGGCGCGCGCTTGCGCCGGGTTGCGATCTTGAATGGCCGCGTTGCGCAGCCCCGCGAGGAGCTCGAGATCGCCGGGCGCGTGCTCGACCTGAAGCCGACGCACGCGCAGCAAGTCCGACGCGCGCGCGGGATCCGGCTCGAGCAAGCGCGCGAGCTCGTCGCCGGCTTGGACGTCGCCCTCGGCGAGACACTCGAGCAACAGCGACTCGCCGAGCGCGACCTCGCCGCGCGAGAGATGTGCCCTCGCGAGGTGCGCGCGCGCCGACGTGCGGTCGGGGCCGGCAGGCGCTTCGGCGACGGCGCCCGCGAGCTGACCGAGCGGCGTGGGCTCGTCGATGAGGACGTTGGGCGCCGACGGTTCTTTCTCGAGTGGCTCGTCGCCGCGCATCGCGAGGGCGCCGAGCTCGGCCTCGAGCTGGGCGCGGAGCATCGAGTCGGCGGGCGCGGCGTCGATCGCGCCGCGAAAAATTTCGATCGCGTGCTCGGTCTCGCCGCCTTGCGCGAAGAGGAGACGCCCGAGCGAAGCGAGCACGCTCGCGCGATCGCTCGGGTCACCCGCGAGCAAATCCTCGAGCGCCTGACGCGCGCGCGGCAGGTCCCCGGCGGAAGCGGCGACGTGCGCGATGCGCTTGAGCGCGTCCTCGCGAACGGCGGCGTCCTCCGAGGCGCGCTCGAGGATCGCGATCGCGTCATCGATGCGGTCGGCGCGCACCGCCGCTTCGGACGCGGCCATCGCGACTGCGCCCGGCGAGCGGAGGCCAAGTAGATTTCCGGCGAGCGCCGTCTCGTAATGCGGGAGCGCGTCGGCGAACTTCCACTGCTCGGCGAGGCGCTCGGCGATCGCGACGTGCACGAGCGCGTGCTGCGCGCCCGGCCCGTCCTCGACGGCGCACCGCTCGAGATGACGGAGACCCGCATCGCCGCCCTGCGCTTGATCGAGCGCCTCGGCGCGAAGGAAAATCGCGAGCGCGTCGTCGTCGGGCCCGAGCGAATCGCTCACGAGATCGAGCTCGGCGAGCGTCTCGCGCGCTTGCTCGGGCGTGCCCGCGCGACGCATACGGTACTCGAGCCCGCGCGCGAAGAGCTGCGCGGCGGCGCGGTGCGGCGTCAGCGCGGCTGCCTTCTGTGCGTGCGCGAGCGCGTTCGGCGCGTCGCCGGCGCGCGCAGACGCTTGCGCCGCCTCGATCAGCCAGTCGCTCCGCTGATCGGACGACTCGGTCGGCGACGCGGCGAGCGCGACGAGCGTCTGCGCGAGCGTCGCGAAATCGCCTTTGTCGCGCGCGAGGTCGGCGAGCATGCCGAGCCCGGGCGACCACGTCGCGTTGCGATCGACGACGCTCCGCGCGATCTCCTCGGCGCGCTCCGGGTCGCCCGCGCGACGCGCCGCGTTCGCCGCGCGCATGAGGAGCTCGGCGCGCGCACTTTCGTCCGACGCGAGCGTCGCGAGCTGCCGATACACCGTGACCGCGCGCGCGAAATCCCCCTGACGTTCGAGCAAGTCGCCGAGATAGCGAAGCGCGCTCTCGTTGTTCGGCCACTCGAGCGCGATTCGCTCGAGCTCGTCGGTCGCCTCTTTGACGAGCCCGAGTCGCTGCTCGAGGATCGCGGCGCGCCGCAAGCGGACGACGCGCAGCATCTCGCGACGGTCGGGAAATTGCGCGAGCCGCGCGGCGCGTTTTTCGAGATGATCTGCGAGGCGCGCGTGCTCGTTCTGCCGCGCGAGGAGCTCCTCGATCGCAAAATCCGCCTCTTCGTCGTCGGGCCGCAGCTCGACGACGCGAAGCCACGTCGCCTCCACGGCGGCGACGTCGCCCGCTTCTTCGTAGGCCTGCGCGAGCCGACGCAGCACCGCGGGCCGGGCGTCGGGCCCGACGCGGGACTCGATCGCGAGGAGAGCCTCGGCGCGCACGCGCGTGTTGCCGGCGAGCGCCGCGACGCGTTCGAGCTGGCTCCATCGCTCGAGCGGCTGCGGGTCGAGCTGCGCGGCGGACCGAAGCGAATCTGCCGCGGCCGAGACGTCACCGCGCCGCTCGCGCAGCTGCGCGACCTCGAGCCACGCCTCGACGCGCGCATCGACGGCGGCCTGCTCGTCCTCGGCGACCGAGAGCGCGCGCCGCTCGAGCTCTTCTTCGCGACCCGCGAGCTCGTAGGTCGATCGGATGCGCGACTCGAGATCGCCGTGCGCGTCCGGCGGCGAAAGCTCGCGCACGCGCTCGAGGGCCGCGATGGCGCTCTCGAAGCGACCCGCGAGCCGCTCGGCCGCGGCGAAGGCCTCGTGCACGGCGATGCGACGCGCGACCGTCACCTTCTTCTCGAAGCGCTCGCGCGGCGGACCGCTCGCCTCGCGCGACGCGAGGTCGGCGGCGCGTACGAGCTCGTCGTCGTCGCTCTCGCGTTCGGCGGCGGCCATGCGCAATCGCCCCGCAGACGCCGCGTCGCCCGCCGCTTCGGCGATCGCGCCGAGCAGCCGCAGCGCCGGCACGCCCACGTTGCTGAACGGCTCGTCGAGGAGGGCGACGCACTTCGCGACGACCGCGGCCGCGTCCTCGCCGCGCGCGAGCATCGCGGCGCGCGGCAAGAGGAGCACGTACTCCTCGAGATCGGCGTCGGACCCGAGCGCACGCCCGAGCGACGCGAGCGCGTCGACCTCGTCGCCGAAGAGCTCGAGCGCGAGCTGAGTGAACGCGAGCGCGACGCGCGCGCCGTCGGGGCCTTCGAGCTTTTTCGCGAGGGCCGAGCTCGCCTTCGCGAAGCGCACTTGCAAAACCGGCCGCTCTTCGGGCGCACGCGCGAGCAGATCGCGCGCCGCGTCGCCGAGGAGCGCGAGCGTGCTCGGCATCGGCTGGAGAAACGCCGCCTTGAGCAAGACGTCGACCCGCATGCGCGCGCCGTCGTCTCCGTCGCCCGCGACTTGCGCCGCGCGGAGCAACCACCCCGCGCGAACGCCCGCTTTCGGCGATGCATCGGCGACCTCTTCGATCGTGCGCACGGCGTAACTCGGATCGCCGGCGCGCTCGGCGACGCGCGCGAGCTGAAAGAACGTTCCGCCCTCGGACGGCACGGCGGCGAAAGCGAGCGCCGCGTGCTTGAGCGCGAGATCGCGCTCGCCGCGCTGATCGAAAAAGCGTGCGCCGCGGTAGTGCGCCGCGCGCCGGCCGAACCGACCCCGCGCGAACGCGCCGAGCGCGTCGTACACGCGCGAGAGATCGCGCACGCGTCCGGCGGCGAGCGCGCCGCGCTCCGCGATTTCGATCGCGTCGGCGACGAGCGGGTTTTTCGCGAGCGCAGTCTCGGCGAGCTCGAGCGCTCGGCCCGGCGCGCCAATCGCGAGCGACGCACGCGCCGCCTCCGCAGCGATGGACCCGGCGCGAAGCGGATCGCGCTCGGAGGCGATGAGGCTCTGAAGCTTCTCGAGCGCCGGCTGCGGCCCCGCGAACCGCGCGAGGTCGACGCCGAGCGCCGCGTAACCCCCCGTCGGCGCGACGCGCGCGCCGCGAAGCCACGTATCGAGCGCGCGCCGCGGGTTCTGGGCCATGTCCCATTGGAGCGCGCCGAGGTTGCGAAGCGCGCGCGCAGCTTGCTCTGCCGAGGCGTCGCGCTCGCGACGATGTCCGCCGCGCACACGGGATTCACTGGGATTCGCTCGGACTGCCGCCTCGAGGACGGACGCGCGAAGCTCGGCGCGCCAGATCTCGGCATCGGCGGACGTCGCCGCGCTCGCCGCGTCCGCAGCTGCCGCGACGCGCGCCGGATCGGCGCCGAGCGAAACCGCCTGCGCGAGCGCACGCAGCGCGCCGTCGGGGTCCGACTGCATCGTTCGCTCGGCGAGCTCGAGCAGGAGCATCACGCGCTCGGCCGTCGACGCGGTCGCGACGCGCCGCGCGAGCAGCGCCGCGGTAAGCGCCGCCTCCCCCGCCCGGTCCGCCGCGCGCGCGATCGCCGCCGAGAGCGCCTCGTTGCGCGGACCGAACGCGTCGAGCGCGCGCCGTGCGGCCGGAGCCGCGCGTCCCGGGTCGAGCGTCGCGAGCGCGTCGAGCCCACTCGCGACGAGCGGCGCGAGCGTCGCCGCAGGCAGCGGCTGCGGAAGGAGCCACATCACGGCGTCCATCAAGCGCGCCGCGTCACCGAGCTCCACGATGCGCCCGAGGAGGCGCGCGATCACGTCGGCGTCGCCCGGTCGAAGCGCGACGAGCCGCTGGGTCCACGCGACCGCGTAGTCCCGCTCGCCGAGCGCCGCGAGCGCATCGGCGAGCGCCTCGCAGTGCTCGCGCGTCGCGTAAGCCGAGGTCGCCGCGCGCTCGAGCACGGACGCCGCCGCGCGATCGCGCTCGCGCACCGAAGCGCTCGCGAGCGCGAAGAGCGCACGAATCGAGGACGGCTCGGCCTCGCACGCCGCTTCGGCGTGATGCCGCGCTTCGGCGAGCATCGTCGTCGCTGCGTCCGAGCCTTCGCCGGCGTCGCGCGCGCGCACGCGAAGGCCGTCCGCGGCGCACGCGAGGAGCACTGCGCGAACCCCGGGCGCGCTGAACGACGCGAGCGCATCGAGCGCACGCGCGCGCACCCGCGCGTCGCCGGCGAGCGAGGCGTTGACCCACGCGAGGCTCGCCGCGCGCGCGCCGCTGCCGTCATTTTCGCCGCCCGCGCGACGATCCGCGAGCGGCGCGGTCAGTGCGCAAGCTTCTTCGAAATCGCCCCGCTGGCGCGCCGCTGCGGCGAGCTCGGCGCGCGCCTCGACCTCGTCGGGCGCGGTGAGCTCCTGCCGAATGAGCCAGCGCCCGAGCCCGAAGTTGTGCGTGTCGTGCGCGAGCGCGTCCTCGAGCGCGCCGCGCCACTGCTTGCGCTCGTCGACGGCGGCGGACGACTCGAGCGCGCCGATCTTCGCGTCGAGATCTCCGAGCCCCGCGACGAGCTCGGCGGCGCGCCCGTCCGCCAACGCGAGATCGCGGAGCGTCGCGTACGCCCACTCGGCGAGGAG
>DASXHD010000108.1:0-3680 GCA_036488725.1 Polyangiaceae bacterium
ACGTAGAGGTCCGACGCGGCGGGCGCGAGGAGCCGAGGAGATGACGTTTGCGGGAGCGGCTGCTCGTGAACGACGCGCGCCGCGTCGACGACGACGAGCTCGTCGGCCGCCGCGAGGACCACCGAGCCGCCGACGCACGCGAGGCTCGACGCCGAGCTCGGAAGGAGGACGTCGTCGGTTTGCGCGCCGCTCGCATCGAAGTAGAGCGCGCGATATTCCATCGCGTAAGCCGCGTCGGCGTCGAGTGTGTCCACCGCGAGGACGACGAAGGTCCCGTCGGCGCAGACCGCGAGGCCCGCGCCCATGGCGCCGTGGGGCCCGTCGTTCGTTCCCGCGACGACGACGCCGGCCGTGCCGAACGAGGAATCGAGGCTTCCGTCGGCGAGCAGCCGAATCACACGGGCGGATGCCGTCGAGCCCGTCCCTTCGCCGCCCGCGACGAGAACGGTGTCGCCCATCGGAGCGAGGTCGAGAGACGCGCCGGTCATCTCGGGCTCGTGAAGGATGCCGCCGGCGCCGAAGCTCGGGTCGAGCGAGCCGTCGACGCCGACGACCGCGATTTTGAATTTCGCGGCGCCGCCGACTTGCGTGACGAGCTCGGCATCGAGGTCGCTCGGCGGCGCATCGGTATCCGCGTGAACCACGACGATGCCGCTCGTCGGCCCGCTCACGAACGTCGGGTCCGCGGTGAGCCCGGGCGCGAGCCCGATCGCCGCGACCGCTCCTGCGCGCGACGCGTCTTTGCCCGCGAGCACAAACGGAATCGACGTCGACTCGCCGCGCACGACATAAAACTGGTCGTTGATTCCTTGGATGGCGAGCTGAACGTCGAGCGACTCGGCGACGTCAGGCGACGCGCCGGCGTCCGTCGGCTGCCCGGGCCCCGCGCCTTCGCTGCACGCGAGAAGAATCACGGCGCACGCAGCCCATCGCATCGCTCACTTCCACTCGAAGGTGACGCTCTGCGCGCCGAGCGAGGTCGCGAGCTCACGGAGAATTTTTTCCGCCTGGCCGCGCGCGCGAGCTTTGGCGTCTTCGTTGTCGGCTTGTTTGGCGATGGTGTCTTGGGCTTCGGCGCGCGCTTTGCTCTCGAGCTGCTCGTTCCGTTTCGCGAAGAGGCTCGTCTCGCGGTGGTAGACGTACGTCGCTTTCTCGTCGAGGCGCGAGCTGAAGACCTCCGGCTGCGGCAAGCGGAAGTGCGCAGCGTGCGTTTTTTCGTCCTCGGTGACATCGCCCTCGCCGAGCTTGCCGAGGTCGACGCCGAGCGAGACGTCGCCGACCGCGACGAGGAGAACGTTGTCGCTGCCCTCGACCAAACCGTAGAGCCGGCTCTGCGTGTCGGTGAGGTCGATGACTTTTTCGACGTGAAGCTCGGTCGTCTCGAGCCGCGCCATGTCGCGCGTCGCGAGGAGAAGCGTGTTCGACGGGCGCGCGTGCGCGTCGGACCCGCCGTCGCGAACGGCGAGCCAAACGCCGGTCCCGGCGAGCGCGAGTCCGAGCACGGCGCACAGAATCCCGAGCACGAGCACTGGCCGGCGAGCGTCGCTCACGCCTTGAGCATAGCTGGCAGGAGGCATAGAGTCGGGTGCCATGAACAAATTGTTCGCGTTCGCGGCGGCTGCGATGATCGCGGCGACGCCTTGCTTCGGCTGCGGCGGCCCCGAAGGCAAGACGGCCAACGTCGTCGCCGGCGACATGCCTGCGGGCGAGTCGTGGAACGGCGTCTACTTCCACCCGGTGTTCGGAAACCTGCACATCGTGGAAGAAGGCAACAACATCGTCGGCAAGTGGCAGCGCACCGACAAGAGCGCGTGGGGCGAGCTCTCCGGTACGAAAGTCGGGAACGTGGTGCACTTCCAGTGGACCGAGCACAAGTACGGGCTCGTCGGGCCGAGCGCGTCGGTCAAAGGCAAAGGCTACTTCGTCTACAAGATGGGCCCTGACAACATCGCCCAGCTGAAAGGCGAGTACGGCATCGACGGCGACGAGGTCGGCAGCACGTGGGACTGCGTGAAGCAGATGAACGGCAAAGTCCCCGCGACGCCCGACCTGAACTCGATCACCGGCGAGACGCCGGGCGGCTCGGCGGACGACACGGGCAGCGGCTTCCACTGAGCCCGTGCCCGTCGCGCAGACGCAGAGTCGCGATCCGATCATCGTAGGTCCGCTCGGGGGTCTACTGCTCTCGTGCGTGCGCGCCGCGACGCCGATGATGGTCGTGCGCGCGCTCCGCTGGTACCGCGATCTCGCGCGCCTCGGCGTGAACCTGCCTTTCTTCGTGGTGCACGACGTCGGCCTTCTCTACGCGGCGCCGCGCGAGCAGCTCGCGATGGGCTTGCGCGGAGGCGCCGCGATGACGCTCGAGAAGCAGCCCCGCTTGCTCGAGCTCCACAAGACGTATCAATCGATCATCGACGAAATCGGCCAAAGCGAAGCGAGCGCGCGTGCCCGCTCGATGCGTCTCTCGGACGACCTCGTCGTCGTGGTGCTCGCGCGCGTGCTCGGCGCGGTCGCTCAGCGGAGCGGGAGGCCCCCCTACCCCGCGGCGATCCCGCTCGACCCGGAAATGGTCCGCGACGTCGACGCGCAGCTCCCGTCGCTCTTCGCGGCCGCGCCGCGCGCATACGAAACCGCCGCGCTCGACGCCCTCGCGCGCTCCCGCCTCCACGTGCTCACGCTCGCCGACGCCCTCGACCTCGACACGCTACGTCTCCTCGGCATGCTCGGCCCCGAATCGTCCGCCGCCGGCGCGCTCGCGCACGTCGATCTTCTCTCCGCGATTTCATCCCCGGCCGCGAACGACATCGTCAACTTCTCGCTCGAGCTCCTCCCGAGCGTCCTCGAAACGCGCCGCAGCGTCGCCGCCGGCACGCACGCCGTCCACGGCTACTCGGGCATCGGCAGCAAAGGCTCGCTCGACTCGCTCGTCCTCACCGAGCTCGCCTGGGACGACCCAGAATTCGCCCGGCGCATGCTGGAAAACGAATTATTGTATTATACACGCGAACAAGCGCCCGACGAAGCGCGCCGCCTGCACTACCTGCTCATCGACGCGTCGGCCAGCATGCGCGGCGAACGCCAAGTCTTCGCGCGCGGTCTCGCCATCGCGCTCGGCAAGAAGCTCCAACTCTCCGGCGAAGAAGTGTGGATGCGCTTCTTCGACTCGCGCCTCTACGACGTTCAGCGCCCGCGCCCCGGCCAGTTGCCCGCGGCTTATTTGCTCGGCTTCAAAGGCGAGCGCGGGCGAAACCCGGCGCGCGTCTTCGCGCAGCTCGCGACCGAAATCGAGCTCCTCCGCCAGCGCGAATCGCGCGACCCCGTGATTCACCTCATCACGCACGCAGCGCTCCACGTGCCGCGCCCTCTCGTCGCGGAGGTCGCCCGCCAGGCGCATCTCTTCGGCGTCTTCATCCTGCCGAGCGGCGGCGAGCTCAACCTCGAATACCTAGACCTCCTCGAAAGCCACGCCGTCGTGGACCACGCAACGCTGCAGCAAAAGCGCGCGCGCGCCGAAGCCGCGACCAAAATCGTCGACCAAGCCTCGAAGGTCAGCCCCCGCGCCACGCTCCCGCCTCCGAGCATGGCCCCGCGAACCAACCGCGACGAATCCGTGCCCCCGAGCCTCCGCGCCCCCCGCAGCACCCGCTAACTGGCCGGCCCGGGCCACCCCAAGCCCGGCC
>DASXHD010000035.1:0-38643 GCA_036488725.1 Polyangiaceae bacterium
CGCGGCCTCGACGACACCGCGCGCACCCTCGGCTATTTTCTCGGCGTCTCGATATGGCTCGCCTTCGACAAACAATTCGAGGGTCGCCTCGGCCGCGTCGACGAGACCGCCGCGCGCGCAGCGGCCGCTTCACTCGAGCTCGAGAGCGAGCTCCGCGCAGCACAACCGAGCGGCCCCATCGAGGCCGAGGACGTCGTCGCACGCGAGCAGCCCGCGCTGATGGAGCTGATCCACGATCACGTGGACGTGGCGGTCGAAACGAAAAACGGCGTCGACGTCGACGACGTCTACGCGATCTACCGCGTCCTCCTCGCCCAAGTCCTCAGCCTCTCGCACGCGGTCGCTCCGAGCCCCGGCGCCGCCACCCGCGCGGGCGAAGTGTTGGCCTAGGAATTCTTCCGCGAGTTCTGTGTTAGATGCAGCGGAATGTATGACGTCCGAGCATTGAACGAGCTCGTGGCGAAGGAGAGCGCCTTCGTCGACAAAATCCTGAACGAAGTGGGCAAGGTCGTCGTCGGCCAAACGCACATGCTCGAGCGTGTGCTCATCGGCCTGCTCACCGGCGGCCACGTGCTGCTCGAGGGCGTGCCGGGCCTCGCGAAAACGCTCACCGTGCGAACGCTTTGCGAGGCGATCAGCGCGAAGTTCGCCCGCATCCAGTTCACGCCGGACTTGCTTCCCGCCGACGTCATCGGCACCACGATCTACAACCAACAAAAAGGCGAGTTCACCTCGAAGCTCGGCCCGGTCTTCGCGAACCTCGTCCTCGCCGACGAGATCAACCGCGCGCCCGCCAAAGTTCAGAGCGCGCTCCTCGAAGCGATGCAGGAGCGACAAGTCACCATCGGCGACAAGAGCTACCCTCTCCCCTCGCCTTTCATCGTCATGGCGACGCAAAACCCGATCGAGCAAGAAGGCACGTATCCGCTGCCCGAGGCGCAGGTCGATCGCTTCATGCTGATGATCAAAGTCGGTTACCCCTCGCGCGACGAGGAGCGAAAAATCATGGACCGCATGACCGCGCTCGAGCCGGTCAAGGCCGAGTCGGTCGTCACGCCCGCCGAGCTCACGAGCGCCAAGTCGACGATCTCGCAGATCTACGTCGACGACAAAGTGAAGGACTACATCGTCGACGTCGTCTTCGCGACGCGCGAGCCGGCGAAATACAATTTGAAGGACCTCGCGCCGCTCATCGACTTCGGCGCCTCGCCGCGCGCTTCGATCGCGCTCAACATGGCCGCGCGCGCGCACGCGTTCCTGCGTCACCGCGGCTACGTCACGCCCGAGGACGTGAAGGCCGTCGGCCCCGACGTGCTCCGCCACCGCGTCGTGCTCACCTACGAAGCCGACGCCGAAGAAATCGCGGTCGAACAAGTCGTGCGTCGCGTCTTCGAGGTCGTCGAAGTTCCCTGATTCAAGGCCCGAGGCGAACCGCGTCGGCGGCGAGACGAAGCACGCTCTCTCCGGCGGCGAGCAAATCGTGGCCGAGCTTTTGGATGTCGGCGTGTGCGTCCGCGGCCGCGTTGCGCGCGGATTTGTCGGCGGTCGCGAGATCGTAGAACGGCTGGAGCGTCTTCGAGAGATCGACGAACTTCGAGACGACCGCGAGGAGCGCCGTGACTTGGAGGCCGCGCTCTTTGAACATGTAGCCGGTCGCGAAGAGGCTCGCCGCGGTGACGTTGGCTTTGACATACGCGACGTAGAGCGCCTCGTCCTTCGACGCGAGCGCACGAATTTTGTCGGACTTGAGGTCTGCCTGGATGCGCTCGACTTGGTGCTTCACCTCGCCGACATCCGCGATGACCGTGCCGAGCGTGACGTGCGGGCCGAACGCGCCGATCGGAAGCGTCGGGGCGCGGAGCGGAAGCGTCGCGATGGTTTCGGCGACGTGCTGAATCGGTTTTTCTTCGGCGACCGTCGAGTCGCTCGTGTCGTAACGCGGGGCAGAGTTGGAGACGCCGTCGATGCTCATGCAGCCCATCGGCCGCGCCGTCCGCGGGTTGCGCGATCTCAGCGCGGGCTGGTGAGCTTCATGAGCGGCTCGCACTCGGCCTGCGCACCGGGCCAGCCGACGACCTTCATCGCGATCGTGCACCGCAGATCTTGGACTTTGTAGACCGCGGGATACGCGTTGAAAATCGGTTGTCCGACTCGCCACGCGCCATCGAAGTCGCCATCGCGCGCGAGCTGCGCGGCTTTGCGCCAGGCGTCGCGATCGGCCGCTTTGAGCTCGGGAGTGTCGTCGGTCGGCGGCGCGCTCGGCGCAGCGCTCGCCATCGGCGGCGGACGAAGGCGCGCGATGAGCGCCGCGCGCTCGGCTGGGAGCCACCCGGTTCGCGAGGATTGATTGAGCACGGCGAGCATGTCCGTCGCGTAGGATTTTTTTTCGTCGTTGGTCTGCTCGTTCCCGCGATGATCGAGCGTGACCTGCATGAGCGCGAGCGCGTCGTCGCTGAAGCCGCTCATCGCCGGGTCGTACGTCGGCGCCATCGGGCTCTTCGCGTCGGTCTCGTGGATCGCGCCGAGCGTGTGGCCGATCTCGTGCAGAAAAACTGCGATCGCGCGGTGACTCTTGCGCTCACGGGCGAGGCGCTCGCGCTCGGCGTCGCTGAGCTTGTCGAAGGCTTGGTCGATCGCCGCGCGCTCGGTGGGCGCGGCGCGAACGACGAGGTGCTTTCCGATGACGTCGGCGTAACCCGCGTCGTGGAAAGACTTGCTGAGCTTCGGGAGCGCGCCGACGAAGCCGACGACCCAATCGTCGCTCGTGCCGTCGTCCTCGCGATGGAGCGCGTCGAGGACGCGCGGCAGCTCGGCGTCGTCGCCGGGATTCCAAGGTTTCGCGCGCTCGACGTCGAGCGTGATGCCGAGCTCGGGGCCGAGGACGTCGCTCGCGCCGGCGACGACGTCGCGCACGCTGCGGTCCCAGTCGATTTCTTGCGCGGCGTATCGATCCGAAACGTACGCGACGAGTCGACAGCGGCGAACGTGGGCGGCGCGGTGATCGTGATCGTCGCTTCCGATCGCGGCCGGCGCGGCGTGCGCCGCGTTGTGGCTCTGCGCGCGCTTGGCCGAGCCCCACGACGAGTCGTAAAAGCAGCCGGATGCCATCGCGAAGGCGAAGAGAACGAGCTGCCTCATCGGCCGAGGATAGCCACGTTCAGCCGCTCGATGAACGGCGCCTGGTCCGGGTGAATGATCTTTTTCGCGTCGTCCGCCGTGAACATGCGCGCCTCGTCGATTTCCCACGAGGCGCAGCGCGGGACGGCTTCTTTGGGCATCGGCGCGGCCCACGCGTGGACGCGTTTGCGACTTTTTTTGTAGTCGATGTGGCCGAGCGGCTGGAGCGGGCCGGTCACGTGGATTCCCGTCTCCTCGAGCGTCTCGCGGCGGGCGGCCATTTCGAGCGGCTCGTTTTCGTTCGGCTCGCCTTTCGGAATGCCGAACGGGGCCTTGCGATTGTAAGGCCCGGAAGGGTGAACCAGCAGAACCGTGACACCGGAGGGGGAAGCGACGTAGAGAAGCAATCCCGCGGATTGTTTCATGGGCCACCCATGGAATACTCCGCCTTCCTCGCTTGTCGAAAAGCGGCCGATTTGCGTCTCAAATGATCCCCAAGGAGCTCCTCGCAGCGCTGCGCACGATCGAGATCCACACGGCGCGGCTCGCCAACGAAAACCTCTCGGGCACTTACACGTCGAGCTTCAAGGGGCAGGGGCTCGCGTTCCGAGAGGTGCGGCCGTATCAGCCGGGGGACGACGTGCGCGCGATCGATTGGAACGTCTCGGCGCGGATGAACGAGACGTTCGTCAAAGTGTTCGTCGAGGAGCGCGAGATGACCGTCATGCTGGTCGTCGATTTGTCGCCGAGCGAGCGCTTCGGGACCAAGCGCGCGCCGAAGACGCGGGTCGCGAGCGAGGTCGCCGCGCTGCTCGCGTTCAGTGCGATTCGGAACAACGACCGGGTCGGGATGATTTTGTCGACGAGCAAAGTCGAGCGGCTCGTCCCGCCGAAAAAGGGCGAGAAGCACGTGATGCGCGTCGTGCGCGAGATCTTGGGCTTCGAGAGCAAGACCAAGCGCAAGCGGCCGAGCGCACAGCCGCAGCTCGGCGCGGCGACCGATTTGAAGGGCGCGCTCGAGGCGCTCGCGTCGGTGTCGCGGCGGCGGAGCGTCGCGTTCGTGATCAGCGATTTCTACGCGCAGAATTACGAGCGCGCGCTCGCGTTCGTGTCGGCCAAGCACGACGTGATTCCGGTCGTGCTCACCGATCCGCGCGATTTGCATTTGCCGGACGTGGGGCTCGTTTCGTTCGAGGACCTCGAGAGCGGGCAGAGCATCTTGGTCGACACGTCGGACGCGTCCGTGCGGGCGCACCACGCGCGCGCGATGGCGCAGCTCGTTCGCGCGCGTCAGCAGCTCTTCGGCAAGCTCGGGCTCGACTCGGTCGAGATTCAGACGGGCGGCTCGTTCGTGAAGCCGCTGCAAGATCTCTTTGCGCGGCGCGCGCGGAGGATCCACCGATGATGCTCGCGGCGCTCGCGCTCGCGGCGACCCTCGATGCGGGGGCGGCGGGTTCGGTGAACGGGTGCACCGAGATCGTGCCGCAAGGCGCGAGCCGGCCCGACGTGACCGACACGCTGCCAGCGCGCGGACGGAGCGGCTACGCCGCGACGCTCGTCGTCACCGTGAAGCACGGAAAGGGCGAGTCGGTTTTGCCGAGCGGGCTTTCGCTCCAAGCGCACTCGGCGGCGGTCGACGAGCTTCGCAAGGCCGGTTGGGTTTTTCCGGATCAAGACGGGAGCGCCGGCGCGCGGCTCACGACGAAGCCCGACGCCGCGCATCCCGACAAAGTCACGACGACGCTCGAGCTCCCGCTCCTCGCGCTTCCCGACAAGCCCGGTCGTCACGTGCTCACGCTGCCGGCGCTTCCGATTTCGATCGCGCGCGCGAGCGGCGAGGTCGCGACCGTGTGCACGCACGAGCATCGGATCACGATCGACGATCCCACGGCGGAGACGCCGGATCCGAAGCCGAAAGGAAATCCGCCGCCACGCCCGCAGCGCGAGGAGTGGACCGCGCTGAAGCGCGCCGTGATTTACGGATCGATCGGAATCGCGGCCGGAGCGCTCCTCGCGTGGCTCGTCGCACGTTGGCTGCGCAGACCGAAGCCGGTGCCGCCGCCCCCGCCGCCGCGACCGCCGTGGGAGATCGCGTTCGAGAAGCTCGACGAGGTGCGCCACGCGGGCCTGCTGACGACCCATCGCTACAGCGAGTATTACGACCGCGTCGGCGACGCCGTGCGGCAGTACTTCGGCGCGCGCTACGGGTTCGACGGGCTCGAGTGCACGACCGCGGAGATGATGAAGCAGCTCGCGCACGCGACGCTCACCGGCGTCACGATGCCGGAGATCGCGCTCTTCCTCGAGCAGTGCGACCTCGTGAAGTTCGCGCGCATGACGCCGACGCCCGACGATTGCGAAAAAGTGCTCGAAGGCGCCGAGACGCTCGTCCGCGCGACGATGACGCAACCGCCCACGCCTCCGAAAGGAGCGCCGCCGCCGTGAACGAGCGATGGTGGTGGCCCTGGCTGCGCGGCTTCGCGCTGGTCGTGACGATGTGGCTCGTCGTCGCGGCGGTGGGCATCGTGCCGTTCTGGCTGCGCGCGAACGATTGGTCCGCGGTGAAGTGGGCGTCGTGGGGTTGGTGGATCGCGGCGATCGTGATTCCGCCGATCGTCGTGCTCGCGATGACCGTGGGCGCCGACGCGCGCGTGCCGAAGCTCCGCATCCCGACCATCGCGCCGCTCGTGACCGGCCCGCGCGGCACGCGCACGTACTTCCGCGACGTCCCCGGCGTGCTCCGCGGCGCGGCGATGTTCTTCGCGTTCGCCGCGCTCGCCAACCCGACGCTCATGCTCCGCGATCAGCAGTCCGGCGAGCGCGGCATCGACATCGTCATCGTGCTCGATTTGTCCGGCTCGATGCGCGCGATCATGGACGCGCCGATGGATCCGAAAGACGCGACCGGCGGCAAGCGCCTCACGCGCCTCGACACCGCGAAGGACGTCATCCTCGACTTCATCTCGCGTCGCAAGACCGACCGCATCGGCGTCGTCGTGTTCGGAAAGAACGCGTACGTGCTCGCGCCGCCGACGCTCGACTACCAGCTCTTGACGACGCTCGTCGGCAAGATGGAGCTCGACCTCATCGACGGCAACGGCACCGCGATCGGCGACGCGGTCGGCAGCGGCGTCGCGCGACTTCGTCGCTCGAACGCGAAGTCCAAAGCGATCGTGCTCCTGACCGACGGCGACTCGAACGCCGGCGAGCTCTCGCCCGAGTACGCAACGCACCTCGCGAAGACGCAGGGCGTGAAGATCTACACGGTCCAAATCGGCAACGGCGACGACGTCGACGTGCAGCAGGGCGTCGACATTTTCGGGCAGCCGAAATACGCGCGCATGCACTTTCCGGTGAACCCCAAGCTGCTGAAGAACATGTCGTCCGAGACGGGCGGCGAGGCGTTCGTCGCGACCGACAAGAAGGGGCTCGAGTCGAGCATGCACTCGATTTTGGACAGCCTCGAGAAGACGAAATTCCTCGCGCAGACGGCGACGACCGAAGATTTGTTTCCGCTCTTGCTCGGGCCGGCCGCGCTGCTCCTCGTGCTGGAGGCCCTCTCGCGGGCGCTCGTGATTCGGAGGTTTCCGTGAGGTTCGCGTACGATCTGTGGTCGTACCCGGCGGTGATCTTCGTGATCCTCGCGGCGCTTCTCCTCGCGGGATTCACTGGGATGCTCGTGTGGTCGTCGTTCGCGCGCGCGCGCGCCGAGAAACGATTCGGCGAGCCGAAGCTCGTCGAGAAGCTCGTCACGTTCGACGCGACGCAGCGGCGCGCGGCCAAAGGCGTGCTGATGGTGATCGCGCTCGGCTTCGCGCTCCTCGCGCTCGCGCGGCCGCAATACGGAAAAGGGACGCGGCTCATTCCGGCGACCAACGTCGACGTGGTCGTCGTGCTCGATTATTCGAAGAGCATGTACGCGCGCGACGTCGTGCCGTCGCGCATCGCGCGGGCGAAGGCCGAGGTCGCGCACTTGATTCAGTCGGTGCCCGGCGTCAGGTTCGGCGCGGTCGCGTTCGCGGGAGAGCCGATCAGTTTTCCGCTGACGAGCGACGGCGGCGCGATCGCGCAGTTCTTCCGACAGCTCGATCCGAACGACATGCCGGTCGGCGGCACCGCGACGGCGAAAGCGCTCGAGCGCGCGCGCGAGCTCTTCGCGCGCGATCCGACGACCAAAGATCACGTGCGGCGCATCGTGCTCGTCACCGACGGCGAGGACCTCGAGGGCGATCCGGTGAGCGTCGCGACCAAGTGCGCGCAAGAAGGCACCGTGATCGACGTCGTGCAAATCGGCGGTCGCGCGCCCGAGGTGATCCCCGACGTCGGGCCCGACGGCAAGGTCACCGGCATCCGCCGCGACGACGACGGCAAGCCGCTCACGACCGAGCTCTCCGCCGACGGCGAAGCGCAGCTCGCCAAAGTCGCCGAGACGACGGGCGGCATGATCGTGCGCTCGGAGCAAGGCACGACGGGCATCGACAAAATCACCGCGCGCCTCAGCAAGATGATGCGCGAAGAGTTCAGCGAGCGCGTCGAGACGGTCTACGACGACGTCTTTTGGATTCCGCTCCTCGCGGCGCTCGCGCTCCTCTTCAACGACGCGCTCCTCTTCGACACGCCGTGGCGAAAGCCCTGGACGCCCGGAAAAATCGTGCTCGCCGTGATCGCGACGCTCGGCATCGTGAGCCTCGTCGTGCTGCTCGCCGACTTGTGGCGCACGCGTTCCCGAAAACCGGGAGGCGCCCGTGTCTGACCCGAAGAAGAATTTTGGGCAGAGAGATCAGCGCCGCTTCGTGCCGATTTTGTCGGCGGGATGGAGAAAGGTGCAGCAAGCCGCCCTCCGGGCGGCTCGGAAGACGCGAGTCTCCGGATTTTCCGAGCCCGCCGGAGGCGGGCTTGCTGCCGCGCACGCGACCGCGCGGCGAGCTCGACGCAACGCTCCTTCGATCTCTTCGCATGCCTCGGGCTTCAGCCCGAGGCTGCCCAGAATCGGAATACTCGCCGCGTGCGGAGCGCTCTGGGGCGCCGTCGCTTGCAGCGGGTGGAGCCCGTCCAAACCATTCGAGCGCGAGGCGCCGCCGGTGAAGGAGGCGATCGTCGCGCTCGACGCGGGCGACGCGACGGCGGCGAGCGCGGTGCTCGAGGCCTATCTCTCGACCGGGAAATGCGCCGACGGAAAGATCGGCGCGCCCGACACGTTGAAGAAGCTCTCGAACGGCTCGTTCGATCTCGGTTTGTCGCTCTTTCGCATCGGCGAGGCGTACGGCCGACGCTTCGGCGAGGAAGAAGAGGACGCCGGAGCGCCCGAGACGCACGAGCAGCGCATGGCGCAGATCGATTGCGCGCTTCGCATCGTCGAGGCGATCGCGAACGACGACGCGCAGCCGATCGATTTGCGCGCGCGCGCGCGATACCTCGAAGGCAATTTGCATTTTCTCGGCGGCGAGTACGAACAAGCCGTGACGGCGTACGACAAAGCGCTCACGCTCGCGCCGGGCATGTTCGACGCGGGAGACGAAGTCGGACGCGACGCCGCGTGGAATCGTGCGATCGCGATGCGCCGAATCGAGGACAAGAAAGACGCCGGCAACGACGGCGGAAACGACGCGGGCAACGACGGCTCGAGCGACGGCGGAAACGACGCGGCGAGCGACGCGGGCGACGGCGGCGACGGCGGCGGAAACGACGCGGGCGACGGCGGCGACGGCGGCGGAGGCGGAGGCGACGACGGCGGCCCCGATTCGGGAGCACCTGACGCGAGCGACGGCGCGACGCCGCCACCGAGCAGCGGTCCCGACGCCGGCCCGCCGCCGCCCTCGCAGAGCGAGGACGATCGCATCCTCGATCGACTCGAGGCGACGCCGACGTTCCAACAAGAAGCGGCCAAGCGCATGGCGAAGGCTCACCGCGTACGCGGGATGGTCGACAAATGACGCGCGCGCTCGCCTCGTTCGTCGCGCTGATTCTCTTGCTCGTGCCGGCGCTCGCGCTCGCCGCGCCGCAGATGAAGACGTCGGTCACGCCCGGCACGATCGAAGTCGGCGACAGCGCAACGTTCTCGGTCGCGGTCGCGCCGGGTGACAAAGTGACCGAAGCCGAGATGCACCAGCCGCCCGCGGGGCTCTCGCTCACCGGTCAGTCGCTCTCGCCGTCGTTTCAAATCACCGTCAACAACGGGCAGCTCTCGCAGGTCGTGACCGCGCGCGCGACGTTCCGCATCCGCGCGACGCGCGAGGGCACGTACACGCTCGGGCCGGTCACGGTCGTCGCCGACGGTGCGCGCCTCACGAGCGAGCGCGCCACGCTGCGCGTCGTGGCGAAGGGCACGCTTCCGCAGCGCCAGCCGGATCCGCTCGACCCCTTCGGGATGTTCCAGCAGTTTCAGCAGCAGTTCGGACAGCAGCTCGATCAGTTTCCAAACGACACGCTCGAGCCCAATTTTCCGATCGATCCGAAGCTGAGCCTGGATCACGCGCCGAACGCCGGAACGTTTCTCCACGCGGCCGTCGACAAGACGCAAGCCGTCGTCGGCGAGCAAGTCACGCTCTCGGTCTACATCTACGCGGACGTAACGCAGTCGGAGCCGCAGCTCGCGGATCCGCACGAGGTCGGCACGAGCGATTTTTTGCGGCGCTCGCTCGTCAAGGACGACGCGTCGATCGAGCGCAGCGGGTACGCGCGCGTCGGCGGCCGCACGTACGCCGTCGCGCTGCTGCGCAAGTACGCGCTCTTTCCGCTCCACGCGGGGGATCTGGAGATCCAGCCGATGCGGCTCAACATCGGACGCGGCGAGCGTTCGAGCGAGACGCTCACCGTGCACGTGACGGAGCCGCCGATGGATCATCGACCCGCGGGTTACGTCGTCGGCGACGTCGGGCATTTCGATTTGAGCGCCGACGTCGCGCCGCGCGAGGTCGAGCGCGGCGCGGCCGTCGCGGTGAACGTCGCGCTCAGCGGAACGGGCAACTTGCCGTCGTCGCTCGTCGTGCCGACGCGGCCCGGCGTGACGTGGCTGGAGCCCGACGTGAAGGAAGACCTGCACGCCGACCAAGACGTGTGGGGCGGCACACGGCGATTTTCGTACATCGTGCAGCCGACGAAAGAAGGCGACTTGGATCTCGGCGACATCGCGGTCTCGTATTGGGACCCGCACGCGCACGCGTACGGCATCGCGAAGGCGACGCTCGGGACCATTCACGTGAAGCCGGGCGCCGCGCCCGTCGCGAGCGAATCGGCGAAGCTCCTCTCGAACATGCCGCAGCCGCGTTTGCAGATGGGCGCGACGCGAAGCGCCGAGGCGCACCTCGACGACTCGAACGTCTTCTGGGGACTTCTCGCGATGCCGACGATGCTCTTCGGGCTCGCGATTTCCGGTCGCCGCGTCTCGCGCGTCGTGGCCGAACGCGCGCGCGAGCGCAAGACGTCGCCCGCCGCCGAGCTCAAGCTCCGTCTACGCGCGCTCGACGCGGCGGTCGCCGGCGACGACGCGCGCGCGATCGACGGCGCGTCGATTCGAGCGCTCGAGTCGGGTGCGGCGGCGCATGCGGGCGTCAACGTGCGCGGCGTCGGCGGCGAGGAGGTCGCGTCGGTGCTCACGCGCGCCGGCGTGTCGCCGGAGACCTCCGGACAATTGCGCGACTTGCTCGACGCGTGCGCGGCCGCGCGCTTCTCGCCCGACGGTGCGGAGCTTTCCGATGCGCGAGACCGCGCCGAACGATCGCGCGCGGTGATTCAAAAATTGGCGGGTGCAGCAGACGAAGGGCGGCCGTCGGAGCGGTGAGACGCGCCGCTCTTTTCGTGCTCGTCGTATCCCTGCTGGCGCTGCCGGCTTTCGGCGCAGAAGAGCCTTCGGAGACGAAGAAGCTCTTCGACGACGGCGTGCACGCGCTCCAGCAAGAGCGGCCGAACGAAGCGATCGCGAGCTTCGAGGCGCTCGCCGATCGCGGCGTCGTCGACGCGACCGCGAGCTACGATCGCGGCCTCGCGTACGCGCTGCGCGTGCACATGAACGCCGAGCAACCGGGTGACCTCGGGCGTGCAGCCCACGGCTTCGAAGAGGCGCGCGAGCTCTCGAACGACTCGCGCCTCGCGTCCGACGCCGAGTCCGCGCTCGCGTCGATCCGCTCGGAGGTCGCGCGGCGCAAAGCGCGCGAAGGCGTGACGGTCGACATGGAGCAGCGCGCGTCGCCGTGGCGCACGCTGAGCCAGCTCCTCGGCGAAAACGCGTGGGCCGCGGTCGCCGTCGGCTTTTCGATTTTGCTCGGCGCCGGTTTGTTCGCGCGCTGGCTCGCGGAGGCGTCGCGCGCGCGCGCGGGCGCGGCGATCGCCATCGCGGTCTCGGCGCCGATGCTGGTCGTCGCGGCAGCGCTCGCCCGAACCGCGCGCCACGATCGCTTGTACTTGCGCGAAGCCGTCGTCGTCAGCCCGAGCGTACGACCGAGCGACTCCCACGGCATCGCGCTACCTCAAGCGCCGGTTTTGCCCGAGGCCGCGCGCGTCGAAGTCGTCGATCAAAACGGCGGCTGGACCGAGGTCCGCTGGGGCGGGCTCCACGGCTGGGTCCCCGCAGCCACGCTTCGCACGATCGACAAACCGTAGCGCGGTGCTGAGCTTGACCGTGCGCCGGTGACGCATCAGAAAAGATGCCACGTGCGAACGCCCCTTTTTGCCACGCTCGCGGCACTGATTCTCCTCGGCTGTTCCACTCGCGTCGGCGCCTCGCCCCACGTGGTCGCGCCGACCGTCGACGACATGCTCCGCAACGTGCAGCTCCAAGGCGTGCTCAACGTGCGCGATCTCGGCGGCCTGCGCGGACGAAACGGAATCATCCCGCACGAGCGCTTTTATCGCTCGGCGACGCTCGCACACGCCAGCCGCGCCGACCGCGATCTCCTCAAGGCGCGCGGCGTGACGCTCGACATCGATCTTCGCACCGGCATCGAGACCGACGTCCGCGGCGACGAGCTCTCCGAGGACCCGCGTTTTTCGTACGACCACATCTCGCTCCTCGGCGTGGGCGTCGAAGATTGGTTCCGCGGGATGCACAACCTCTACTTGCACACGCTCGCAGACCACCAAGACGGCTTTCGCGAGGTCTTCCACGCGATGGCGACGCACGACGGCGGCGTTCTCTATCACTGCACGTCGGGCAAAGATCGAACGGGCATGGTCACGGCGATTTTGCTCGACCTCGCCGGCGTCGAGCGCGCGACCATCGTGCGCGACTACGCGATCTCGGCGCACCAGCTCGGTCGCGACGGCGACCAGAGCCCGCCCGAGCTCATGCGCGCGTTCCTCGACGCGCTCGACGGCGAGTACGGCGGCGCGCACGCGTACCTGACGCGCATCGGCTTGGCCGCGACCGACATCGACGCGCTGCTCGCGAAGCTCGGTCAGGGCTGACGCCGGCCACCGCTGAGGAGGCCGAGCACGCCGACGAAGAGCGCCGAGCCGACGATCGACCAAACGACGGGAAAACGCTCCCCGCCGACGCGGATCGTGAGCAGCTCGGGCATGTGCAGGTGCCGCGCGATCCAGTTGCCCAGCAGGGCCCCAATGAATCCCAGGGCGATCGACCCGAGGCAGCCGACGTTGCCGTAACGGGCCAGCGCGCGGCCGATCGCGCCGCAAATCCCTGCGATCACGAGCAAGACGACGAATGACGTGAGGGTCACGCCCCGAATCTAACCACGCCTAGATAGAGGCTGAAAATCCGGATAAGGTCCGGCCTCATGCTTGCGACCCAGGTAAGGCAAAAGGACGGCGTCTTTTATTTCGCCGCTTATCCCGCCGAAGACTTGCTCGACAAAGTTCGCTTCATCAGCCGTTTTTATGGCGAGGGGGAGAAAATCGCCGCCGAAGAGGCCGCGTCGGACGACGAGGTCGCCGGCTTCATCGCGAAGATCGAGTCGACCGACAAAGCATTCCAGCGCGCCATGTCGAAGGCGAAGGTCGCGCAGATCAAAAACTTCTACGAGACGGCCGTGAGCCAGCCGCCGATTCCGGGCACGGTGCTCCTCTTCACGGCCGAGCGGCTCCGCTTCGACGCGGTGCGCCCCTTCGACAACGTCGGCAACCTCGACGAGCCGAAGCAAAAATATCTCATCATCGACGGCCAGCACCGGCTCGCGGCGCTCCACTTCTACATGAAGCATCGGCGCGACGACGCGAAGACGATTCACGTGCCGTGCATCATCTTCGACGGCAAGAGCGAAGACTTCGCGACCGAGATGTTCGTCATCATCAACTCGACGCCGACGCGCATCAACAAGTCGCACCTCGTCGATCTCTACGAGCGCGTCTCGTGGGCCGCGCCGGACAAGAAGTTCGCCGCGCGCCTCGTCGACCTCCTCTACAGCGAGGGCGACAGCCCGCTGCGCTACAAAATCAACCGCCTCGGCGGGCGCAGCAAACAAGAGAAATGGATTTTGCAGGCCGAGCTCTTCAACGAGCTCCACAAGTGGGCCGCGGGCGACTGGAAACAGATCGCGAAGAAGTCGAATTGGCAGCGCGAGGCCGAGCGCTACTACGAGATCGTGCGCGACTTCTTCAAGGCGGCGGAGAAGGCGTGGGGCAACGCGTGGGGATCGGCTTCGTACATGGTGACGCGACCGGTGACGCTCAAGGCGATGCTGCGCGTTTGCATCGACCTCGCACACGTCGACGCCGACCCGGCCGACGGACGACAGAAGCGCTGGGAGAAAAAGCTCGCCGAGTGGGGCGAGCACGCGCGCAACTTCCGCAACGAAGGTTTTTACGAGCGCTTTCCCGCGAAGGGACAAGTCGAGCGCGTGGCGCGCATTCATCGCGAGCTCGGGCGCATCGCCGGAATCGAGCCGCGCAGGCGCAAGGGTGAGGGCGAGCCGCTCGGGCTCATCACGGGAGCGAGACGATGAAAAAATCGACGAAGTGGATCACGGCAGCGGCGCTCGTAGGGTCGGGCGCGTTCGCGTTTGCGTGCGGAGGCGGCAACAAAGAAGCGAATCCGCCCGCGGGTGGCTCGAGCTCGGCGCCCGCCGCGTCGTCGGCTGCGCCTGCCGAGAGCACGGCACCTGCGGCGTCGAGCGCAGCGGTCGCTCCCGCGCCGCCGCTCGTCGTCGTCGCGATGAAGATGATGATCCCGAAGGCCAAGGCGCCGGTCGATCTCAAAGACGACGGCACCGTGATGGTCAACGGCAAGCTCGTCATGAAGTTCGTCGGCGCGGCGCTCCAAGGCGCGGACGGCAAGACGCTCGTCTCGGTCGCCGCCGACGGCACGGTGACGCTCGAGGGCGCGAGCAAGGCGCCCAAGTTCAACGAGAAGGACGAGCTCATGGTCGGCGACGGCGCGAAGATGTTCGTCGGCGACGACGGCGCGGTTCGTCTCGTGAACCCCGACGGCAAGCAAGACAAAGACTCCGGCAAGCTGAAGTTCGTCGGGTTCAAGCCGACGGCGAAGCGCGCGGCGCTCGTTCTCGTGCTCGCCGCGCTGATGCCGTCGGAGGCCCCGGCGACGGGCGCGACGTCACTGCCGAAGAATCACTGATCAACAGGTTCGGCCACGCTCGCGGCGCCGCTGATCGCGCTCGATGGCGATCTCGGTTCCGCGACGCGACCAGATGATCGCCGCCGTCACGACGGCGACGAGGTTCGCGCACGTCGCGCCAGCGAAGCGATGCTCGGGGTAGCGCAGCGCGATCCAGAAGGCGACGGCGTAAGCGATCGGAAGCGGCGCGAGCCTGCGCTCCGTCGCGACGGTGATGAAGCCCATCGCGAGACACCAGTAGCCCATGAGCGCCGTGAGCGTGTAGCTCGTCGGAACGTCGAACGCGTACTTCAGCGCGAGGAGCAACGCGGGCTGCCCGGCGAGGGCGAAGGCGAACATCGCGAGCAGCTGCCGGTTGATTCGCGAGGTGGCGCGCCAGAGCGGCCACGTCACGCCGATGATCGCGAGCGACACGATGCACACCCCGATCGTCGCAAAACCCTCGTTTTGTGGGTGATTCCGCGCGTACATCGGACCGAGAACGGGAACCAAAGCCCAGAGGAGCCCGAAGCCCACGCTGCTGACGAGGCGCAGCCGGCGGCCTTCGCGCGGGTCGAGATCTTTCTCGAGCTCGCGAAGCTTCTCGATTTGTTTCGCTTCGCTCTCTGCGCGGCGGCGCGCCGAGTCGACGAGCGCCTCGAGCTCCGGATCGCGTTCTTCGACGTCGGCGAACACGAGCGCAGCGGCGCGCGCGTCTCCGCGCTCGGCCTCGAAGCGAACCATCGCGCTCACCGCGCGCCGGAGCCCGCGTCGCGCGACGTCCGCTTCGGGCCAGACACGCAGCGCTTGGCGAAAACCAAAGCGGCACTCGCCGAAGACGTTGTACGCGCGCTCGATCTCGACTTCGGGTGCGGCGAGGAGCGCTTCCAGCTGGACGAGCTTTTGCTCGGCTTGCGTCGCGAGCGCGAGCGCGCCGCGATGCTCGAGAAAGAGCTCGAGCGCGCGCCGCACCTCGAGCGCGCTCGACGGACGCAGCGCCGGGTCGCGCTGCATGCACTCGGTCACGAGCGCCGCGAGCTCCTCGGGGACGCCGGCCTCGAGCTTCGGCGCGGAGACGATCACGCTCGAGACCATCGCTTGGAGATTCGCGCCGTCGTGCGGCGGCTTGCCGGTCACGAGCTCGTGGAGCACGGCGCCGAGCAAATAGACGTCGGTGCGCGCCCCGACATCGCCCGCGCCGCCGAGCATCTCGGGCGCCATGTAGACGATCGTGCCGGCCACGTGACGCACGGGACCCGCGCGCATGGCGACGCCCCAGTCGAGCACGTAGACCTCGCCGAAGTGACCGATCATCACGTTGTCCGGCTTGAGGTCACGGTGAACCACGTCGCGCGAGTGCGCGTAGTGCACGGCGTTGCAGACTTGGATCAAGACGCGCAAGTTGAACTCGAGCGGGTCTTGCTCGAGCGCGTGGCGCTTCATCGCGTTTTCGTCGCGCAAGAGGTCCGACCACGTATCGCCCTCGATGCGTTTCATCACGAGGAGCGGCGCGCCGCGCTCGTCGAGCCCGAGATCGTAAATCGGAACGACGTTCGGGTGCTCGAGCGAGCCCGCGAGCCACGCCTCGCCGAGGAGGCCCTCGATATTTTCGTCAGAGACGTGCTCGCCGCGCAGCGTCTTCACCGCGACGCGCCGGTCGAGCGTGACTTGATGTCCTTCGTGGACGATTCCCATGCCGCCTTCGCCGAGCGTGCGATGAAGACGCAGCGCGCTGGGATCGCGCGCGATGCCGCGGAGCGTGTCGAGCGCGGTTTTTCCGCTGTGCGGCGGCGCGTCGGAGGTCGGCACGAGCGTGCTGCGCGGGCTCTTCGCGATGGTCGCGGCGACCGCCGACAGCGACTGCACGCGCGCGCGAATCGTCCGCTCGAGCTCGCTCGCGTCGATCACCGACCGAGCATATCTAAGTACCGAAGCGGATCGTGAGATTCCCGAACACGCCGAGCGGCGGCCCGGCCGTGAACTCGCGCACCGGATTCGGCGGGGTCGCTTGCGTGTGGAAGTTCGAGATGTAGTCGAACTCGCCGAGCCGATACTGGTTGTTCGTGAGATTTTGCGCGGTCACGCCGATGCCGATGTCGCGCCACGAAAAATTCAGGCTCGCGTCGAGCGTGAAGATCTCGCCGCTGCGCGTTCCGAACGGAAGAGGTCGCGTGCCGACGTACGTGACGCCCGCGCCGACCGACGCTTTGACCTTCGAGTGCGAGATTTTCCACGGCAGGTCCCCGTAGATCGCGGTGTCGGATCGAAACACGGTGCTCGGGATGTAGAAGACGTCCGCGCCGGTGTCGTCGTAGGTCGCGCGCACGAGCGTGAGGTTCGTCGACTCGTCGAAGCCGACGGCCGAGCCGAAGACGTGCGCGCTGCGGAGCCGCACCGAGCCGACCCAGCCGTCGCGCGTCGCGCCCGGCCCGAGCACCATGTCGCCGACGCTCGGATCGAAGATGAAGTCTTTGTCGGTGTGCGTCTGGAAGAAAACCGAGCGCGCCTCGAGCATCGTGTTTTGCGCGAGCGCGCGCGTGTAGGAGACGCCGCCGTCGAACGCGAGGACGTTGGCGAACGAGGGCGAGCTGTTGTTCACGATGTCGGCTGCGTCTTGCAAACGCACGCCGGTGCCGACGCTGCCCGAAAACGAAAAGCCCTCGAACGGTCCGATCAGGATCGACGCGCGCGGCATCGGCGCGATGCTCGCCGCGCTGTTGTTCGCCGGCTTCAAGTTGTCGATCACGTCGTACGTGAAGAGATCCGCGCGGAGGCCCCCGCGCAAATTGATCCAGCGCGTCGCGCGCAAGTTGGCGTCGGCGTAGACGCCGACGTTTCCGATCGTCGCGTCGAGATCGGTGAACGTGGTGTACGGGTTGCCCGTCGCGGCCTCGAGGCGCTGCTGGACGCCGTGCGTGAGATCGCCGCGCGCGAAGTAACCGACCTCGAGCTCTTGGCGCTGCCCGATCGCGGTCGTGCGCATGCGCGCGAAACCTTGCGCGCCGAACGTCTGCTCGTTCATGTGGAGATCGAGCTCGTCGCCGCGCGGGTCGAGCGAGAAGCCGGTGAAGTTTTCGAGCAAGCGCAGGTCGCGCTGAATCAAAAAGACTTGTTGATGGAGGATCGTGCTGCCGACGCGGCTCTCGACCGTGCCGGCGACCGAGAAGCGCGTCGCGTCGCCGCCTTGCGGGACGGCCTCGTGCGCGGCGGCGGTCTTGTCGTAACTGTCGTAAAAGCCGATGCGCCCGGCTTCGTAGTCGTCCTCGCGGATCTCGCCGGCCGAGTGGAAGCGCGTCGCGTAGCCTTGCGCGGTGAGACGCCAGAAGCCGCGGTCGCCGAGTCGGCCTTCGTACTGGCCCATCGCGCTGCCGCTGAGCGAGTCGCGATTTTGGCCGAAGCCGTCGGTCGAAAAAATTTCCGCGCCGGCGAACGTTCGCTCGCTCGAACCGGGAGGCCCCCACAGAACGACGCCGCGATGCGTGTTCCACGAGCCGCCGGTGTAGCTCGCGGTGACGCCGCGCTTGGGCAGCGCGAGCTCGAAGTCGGCCGCGCCCGCGACGCCCCAGTTCGTCTCGCGCGGATCGAACGGACCTTCGACGACGCGGATCGACTGCACGAGCTCGGGGATGATGAAGTGCGTGTCGGCGTAGCCGTTGCCGTGGACGTTTCCCGCTTCGTTGATCGGGACACCGTCGACGCTGAACTCCATGTCCTCGCCTTCGCGCGCGTCGAAGCCGCGCATGAAGACTTGCTCGGCGTGACCGGCGCCGCTCTCGTTCGTGAGCAAGATCGGCGTCGCCGACTCGAGGAGCTTGGACGCGTTGGTCGTCGGTGACTCGTGGACGACGCGGATTTCGCCGAGCGTGTAGTGCACGTCGGACGCGCTGACCTTCGGCTGCGGCGCGGGGCCGATGACGTGGACTTCTTCGATGTCGTCAGCGTGCGCGGGCCGTACGTGTGCCGGAGGCGCAGTCGGCGGCGGAGGCGGCGGCGGTGCGACGGTTTCGGCCGGCGGGGGCGGAGGCGCGGGCGGCGGCGGCGCGAAGTGGAACGGGATCTTGATGCGCGCGGCGAACGGCTTTCCGTTTCGCGTCGCCGGCGAGAACGTCCACTGCCTGACCGCTTCGACCGCGGCTTCGTCGAACGCGGGACCGCCCGACGTCGCGATCTTCACGTCGGTGACTTTTCCGTCGGCGTCGAGCGTGACGAGGAGGATCACGTCCGCGTGCTGCGGCGTCATCGCGTCGGGGTAGACCGCCGTGCTCTGGTGAACGACGACGGGATGCGTGATCTCGCCTTCTTGCTGCGCGAACGACGTCCGCGCCCCGACCAAGAGCAACGCAAAGACGAACGCGGCGCGACGCACACGCCTGAGTTAGCCCAGATGCAATTGTGTTGCAACTACGCGCACGCGTTGCAACGACCGGAGAGCTGCACGGCGACCTTGCGCGTCCGAACCGAGCGCGGCGCCTCCGCGGTCGAGACAATCTTGACCGCCACGCCCGGCAAGCAGGCCACTTCGCCGCACCCCGTACAAACGAAATGCGGATGCTCGACCACGTGACCGTCCTCCGACGCCCGAAGCTCGTAACGCCAAACGTGATCGCCGAGGTCGGTGCGGCGAACGATTCCCGCTTCGGCGAGGTCGATGAGGTTGCGGTAGAGCGTCGCGCGGTCGAAGCCGGCGTCGGCGAGCGCTTGGAAGAGCTCGGGGTGGCTCACCGGCATTCCGGTACGCGAGAGCCAGCGAAGGACGGTCAGTCGCGGGCCCGTGCTGCGAAGCCCAGCTTTCCGCAACGTCGCGCGAAGCGCCGCGAGCGCGGATGACGGCTCGGCCGTTGCGCGAGCGTTTCGTCTTCGCTTCTGCAGGGTCACCCTACATAGCTAGCGCGCGGGCGCGAGTCGGTAAAGGGTTCCAAGACGCGAGGGCGGCCTGCTATCGTTGGCCCTCGCGCTTGCCGGTCTCCGGTCTCGCGCGGTGCCACGCATGACCGACCCCATCGACGATCTCGCTGAGCGGTGGCGCAAGGCGCCGGACGAGGATGCGACCATCCAGCTTTGCGGAGCGCTCTCTGCGGTTCGGACGACGCTCGTTCAGCAGGTCGCCGATTTCGCGCAGGCGAAATACTCGTCGAACGTGCCGGTGCTCGTCGCCGTGGCGCAAATGTACATGCGGTCGAACAAGCTCGCGGAGGCGCAGAGCGTGCTCGTCGCGGCGGGCAAGGTCGCGCCGCGCGACGGCATGGTGTACCGCGTGCTCGGCGAGGTGCTCCTCCGGCGAGGAGACGCCGAGCGCGCCGAAAAAGTCTTCGAGCGCGCGATGCAGTTCGGCGCGCGCGACGATCAAACGAGCACCTGGCTCGAACGGGCGCACGTCTTCAAGCCGATGCAGGCGAAGGCTGGCTCGCGCGCGGTCGCCGCGGAGATCGCGCGGACGGCGCCGCTCACGCCCACTGGCGGCAACGGGCGGGTCGAACCGAGGTCGGGCGATTTCGACGAAGCCGAGACCGAGGTGCGCATCGCGAGCGCGCCGCTGCCGCCTCCGCCGAAACCGGCAGTCGACCTTCCGCCGGTCAATCTTCCGCCGAAGGATCGCAAGTATCCGATGAACGCTCCGACCGTGGAGCCGTTCCGGTCGCCGCCGCCTGCGGCAGCGAAGCCGAAGTCGCAGCGCCCGCCGCCGATCCCCGAGCCGCCACCGCCTGCTCCGAATCCGTTCGCGAATCCGGTCGAAGCACGCTCGGCGAATCCGTTCGCGCCTGCGCGCGAGGTCGAGGTCGCGCGTGACCCGTCGCGCTCGCCGTTTCGCGGCTCGGCGAACCCGGGCGTCCCCGACGCGCGCGACGTGCTCGACTCGCTCCAGCTCGCCGGCATCTACGAGCCCGGCGGGGGCGGCGTCCTCAAGTGGGACCGCGCGCCGAAGACGCGACGTCGCGGAACGTTCCCGCTCGTCGCGCTCACGCTCCTCTTGGTCGGCGGCGGCATCGGCGGTTTCCGTTACGTGAAGACGAAGCGCGACAAAGCGCACGTCCAAGCCGAAGCGATGCTCGGTCAAATCGAGACCGACATGCACAAGAGCCAAGCGTCGCTCTTGCCGAACACCGAGCAGCAGTTCTCGCGGGTCTTCGATCTCGATTCGCGCAACGAGCGCGTCGCGCTCGACTGGTTGCGCGAGCGCGCGCTGTCCGGCGTTTTGCGCGGCGGCAGCGACGTCGCGTTCGAGGACGGCCTGACGCGCGCGCGCGAGCTCAAGATCAAGGAAGAGGATCTCGTCTTCGCGCAGGTCGCTTCGTTCTTGTTCCAGGGCGACACCGTCGGCGCGGCGAGCCTCCTCGCGAAGAACGATCAGAAGTGTCAGGGCGACGCTTGGTACCAGCTCATGGCCGGAGCCACGCTCGAGCGCGCCGGGTCCAACGGCGCGAAAGAGCGCTACGAGGCCGCGACGAAGATCGATCCGGAGCTCGTCGCCGCGCGCATCGGGCTCGTTCGGTCGACCGCGATCGACGGCGACCCGGTCAAGGCGATGGACCTCGCGAAAGCGTTCGTCGCGAAATATCCGGACCGCTCCGAGGGCGGCGCGCTCGTGGCCCTCGCGTGGGCGCGCGATCCCTCGCGCGCCGACACGCCGCCGTCGGACGTCGCGAAGAACATCGACGATGCGCGCACGCGCGCCGCCGAGCTGCCGAACGGGCTGAAGTTCGTGCCGAACGCGGTCGCCGCGCTGCAAGCGCTCGACAAGCACGACGCGCCGACGGCCAAGAGCGAGGTCGAAAAAGGACTCGCGGTGGTCGACGGGCCGGGGCCGGCGTCTTGGTTCGGCATCATCGCGCTCCAAGCGGGCGACGAAGCGCTCGCGCAGAAAGCGGCGCTCGCGGCCGTCGGATTTTCGGCGGTCTATCCGCCGGCGCGCGTGCTCGCGGCGCGCGTCGCGCTCCTCGGCAACCGACTCGATGAAGCGCTCAAAGCGACCGAAGATCTCGACGCGAGCTCGCCCGACGTCGCCGTCGTTCGCGCCGCCACCGCGTACGAGCGCGTCGATCCGACCGCGCTCGGCGGAGCGCTCGACGCAATCCCCGCCGAGGCGCGCAACTTCCCGTTCCTCGAGGCGCTCAACCTCGCGCAGACGTCCCTCGTCACGAGGCCCAAGCTCGACGCCGCGAAAATTCTCGACATGGCCGACGACGAAGCGCCGTGGGCCGATCTCGTCGCGATGGATCTCGCGCTCGACGGCGGCGATCTCGACACAGCGTCGAAGATCGCCGCGCAATGGAAAGGCACGGAAAATAGGCCTCTCCGAGCGCTCCGGCTCTCGCGGCTCGCGCGCTGGCAAAACCGTCTCGACGACGCCGACGCCCTGAGCGAAGCGGCGATGATCGGCACGGTCACGCCGCGTACCCTCTTCGAGCGATCGATGGTCCTCGTCGCGCGCAACAAGGCGCACGACGCGCACCTCTTGCTCGCGCGTTATCCGCTCGTGCTCGGCTCGCTCTCCGGTTGGCTCGCGGGTTACGTCTCGGCGGCGTCAGGCAAGGTCGAGGACGCGCGCGCGAAGACCTCGAGCCTCGAGCCGCCGCCCGCGGCGGCGCCGCTCGTCGCGCGCGAGATCGTCGCCGTCGCCCTCGGCGCCATGAAGGATCGCCGACGCGGCCAAGATTTCGTGAAGGACGTCGTCTCGGGCGGCGCGTTCAATCCGGACACCGCGGCCGCCGCCGCCGCCCTCGGCCTCCACGTGAGCGAGCGCCCGGCGCATCGATGAAAGAGCACTGGTCGATCGATCCGTCGATCGTCTTTCTGAACCACGGCTCGTTCGGCGCGACGCCGCGATCGGTGCAAGCGCTGCAATCCGATCTTCGCGCGCGCATCGAACGAAATCCGATGCAGTTTTTCTTGCGCGACCTCGAGGGCATGCTCGACGAGACGCGCGCCGCGCTCGGCGCGTTCGTGTCCGCGTCGCCGAACGACCTCGTCTTCGTTCCGAACGCGACGACCGGCGTCAACGCGGTCTTGCGCTCGCTGCGATTCGAGCCGGGCGACGAGCTCCTCACGACCGACCACGAGTACAACGCGTGCAAGAACGTGCTCGAGTTCGCCGCCGCGCGAGACGGCGCGCGCGTGGTCGTCGCCAAAGTTCCGTTTCCGCTCGCGAGCGAAGACGAAGTCGTGAGCGCGATCGCCGCCGCGACGACGGCGCGCACGCGCATCTTGCTCGTCGATCACGTGACGAGCCCGACCGGTCTCGTCTTCCCGATCGCGCGCATCGCCGCAGCGATGGCCGAGCGAGGCGTCGAGGTGCTCGTCGACGGCGCGCACGCGCCGGGCATGATCGATCTCTCGATCGCGTCGCTCGCGCCGCACGTCTCGTACTACACGGCGAACTGTCACAAGTGGCTCTGCACGCCGAAGGGCGCCGCGTTTCTCTGGGTGCGCAAAGACAAGCAGGCGAAAATTCGCCCGCACGTCATCAGCCACGGCGCGAACACCGCGCGCGCCGATCGCTCGCGCTTCGTCCTCGAGTTCGACTGGCCGGGCACGACCGATCCGACGCCGGCGCTGTGCATCCCGGCGTCGATCGATTTTCTCCGCGGCCTCGCGCCCGACTTCCGCGCGCGCAATCGCGCCCTCGCGCTCGAGGCTCGAAAAATTCTGTGCGACGCGCTCGGGGTCCCGCTGCCCGCGCCCGAGTCCATGATCGGCTCGCTCGCGGCGGTTCCGTTGCCCGACGGCTCGGCTTCCGCGCGCGACGCGCTCGCGATGGACCCGCTTCAAGCCGCGCTCTTCGAGAAGCACCGCATCGAAGTGCCCATCACGACGTGGCCCGCGCCGCCGAAGCGTTTGGTGCGCATCAGCGCGCAGTTGTATAATACACGTAACGAGTACGAGCTTCTTGCCCGCGCGCTCGGCGCCCTCGTCTAACGGGCGTTGCCTCCGCGCGGTGTTTCGCGCATCCTCGATCGGATGCAAGACGGGTGGGAGCGACGTCGGGCGGATTGGGATGCGGGGCGAGCGGTTGCGCGGTCGCGCGCACGGTGGGCGATCTACGCGCTCGTCGCGACCGCGGCTTGCCGCGTGTTCGTCCTCGCGGGGCACGAGATCGCCGAGCCGTCGGTGGTCGCCGTCGGCGCGTTCGCGGAGCTCGCACTGCTCGTGCTGACCGCAGTCGCGTTCCTGCGATGGCTCGCGCACACCATCTCGCTCGCGTCCGCGATGAGCCCGACGCCGCTCGCGTGGAGCGCGTCGAGCGCCGTTTGGACTTTCTTCACGCCGATCGCCGGGCTCTGGCGACCGTACCAAGTGATCCGCGATTTGCACGCGGTCCTCGCGCCCAGCGGCGTTCCGGAGCCCGCACCACAGCCGGTCCTCGACGGTTCCGGCGGCTACCGCAACGTTCCGATGAAGAGCCCGCCGCCGCCGCGCGCGCTTCCGCACGTCTCCATCGGCGCTTGGTGGGGCGCTTTCCTCGCGACGCGCCTACTCGGTCGCGTCGATACGCCGGCGATGGACTTGCTCACGACCGTGCTCACGGTCGCCAGCGCCGCGCTCGCCGTCTTCGTCGTTCGCGCCATCGACGCGCGCTTCGCGGAACGCTACCGCCGACTTCATCACGCGTCCGACGCCGAGCTCGAGTCCTGGCATCTCCGCGCGTGACGCATCCGCCTACCGCCCCGGAGGCCTCTGACCCGCCGCGGCCGCCGCGGTCCCCTTCTCCATCATCATGCGGAGCTCGTCCGGCTCGAGCGATCGCCCCGTCGCCTCCTCGAGCGAAATGATCCGCCGCGCCCAAAGCGAATAGAGCGCCTGATTGAGCGTCTGCATGCCGTGCTTCTCTTGGCCGACCTGCATCTGCGAATAAATCTGGTGGATCTTGTCCTCGCGGATCAGGTTTCGAATCGCCGGGTTCGGGATGAGCACCTCGATCGCGATCACGCGCCCGGGCGACCCCATGCGCGGAATCAGCTGCTGGCTGACGACGCCCTGCAAAACGAACGAGAGCTTAACGCGAACCTGCTGCTGCTGATGTGGCGGGAACACGTCGATGATGCGGTTGATCGTCGAGACCGCGCTGTTGGTGTGAAGCGTCGCGAACACGAGGTGACCCGTCTCGCTGATCGTCAGCGCCGCCTCGATCGTCTCGAGATCGCGCATCTCGCCGACGAGCACGACGTCCGGATCTTGCCGGAGCACGTATTTCAGGGCGATTTTGAAGCTCTCGGTGTCGGTGCCGACTTCGCGCTGATTGACGACCGAGAGCTTGTGCGGATGCAAATACTCGATCGGATCTTCGATCGTGATGATGTGCAAGCGCTGCTCGGCGTTGATCTTGTCGATCATCGACGCGAGCGTCGTCGACTTGCCGCTGCCCGTCGGACCGGTGACGAGCACGAGCCCGCTCGGTTTGTTCGCGAGGTCGGGCACGATCGCCGGGAGCCCGAGCTCCTCGAACGTGAGGATCTTGAACGGAATCGTACGAAACGCGCCCGCGACGTTGTCGCGCTGCATGAAAATGTTCGCGCGAAAACGCGAGAGCCCGCGCACGCCGAACGCGAAGTCGAGCTCGTTGTTTTGCTCGAACTGTATCTTCTGCTCTTCGGTCAAGATCGTGTAGCAGAGGCGCTTGGTGTCGACTGGCTCGAGCTTCGGCAGCTTGAGCGGCACGATCGACCCGTCGATGCGCAACAGCGGCGACTGACCCGTCGTGATGTGAAGGTCGCTCGCACCCTTTTCGATCATCGCGCGGAGCAGCTGATGAAGCTGAATCTGCGACGCGTTCTCGCCCGCTTGTTGGGTCATGCTTTCATGTTAGGTGAAATTCAGCTGCTCGTGAGATCGATCACGATCGAGTCCGGGCCCGGCAGCTTCATCGCGTCGAACGCTTCGGCGACGCACGCGACGCTCGACTTGCTCGTCACCTTCCCCGACGCGTCGACCGCGAGCTCGACCCGATGCGTCCAGCCGCCGGTCGCGCACGGAAGGATCTTCGCGAGCGCATCTCGGAGCGACGCTTCGATCTGCGAGCGCGCGCGCTGCCTCGATCGGACGACGGCGCGCACGTTGGGCTTCCACGGTCTGCGATCCGAGCATGGCGATTCGCGACCGGGCGCCGGCCCGCAATTCGCGCTCGGGTGCGGATTGGGCGCGGGCGGCGCGAAGCAGATGCCCTCGTTGTCTCCGCCGACGCCGACGACGAACGGCGGCTGCTCCACCGACACCGAACAAACCGTGTCGTGAGGCGGCGGCGCTTTGAACGTGGGAGCCGGCACCTCGCGCGCTTGCGGCGCGACTTCCTGTTTGTTGCATTCTGCAAGCGAAACGCCGAGCGCCGCGGCGACGAGCGGCAACCACGCCTTCATACGAGCGCCTCGCGAATGCGGCGCGCGCACTCGATGACGTCGCTCTCGTCGTGATAAATCGCGAAGCCGACGCGCAAGCGGTCGCCGCGCACGTCGGTCATCACGCCGCGCGAGGCGAGCCGCGCGTGAATCTCGGCGGCGTGCTCGGTCTCGAAGACCAGGAACTGCCCGCGATTCGGCTCGGTGATCGGCACGACGAGCTGCTTCTCGGCGAGCGGCAGGTCCCCGTCACTCCCAAGCTCACGAACGAAGAGCGCTTGGAGCGTCTTGGCGCGCTCGTCGACCTCGCGCGGGGTCACGCCTTCACGCTCGAGCCAGGTCATCACCGCATCGAATCGATAGAGCGGCGTCGGATCGAACGTCGCACCGAGAAAGCGCGAACCGTCTTCCGCGTACGTGACGCTCGATTGCTTTTGCTGCATCGCGAAGAACGCCGCGAACCAACCGGTGTCGATCGGCCGCGGAAAGATGCCGGGCGGCGCGTGCATGAAGCAGCAACCTTCGCCGCTCATCGCGTATTTGTATCCGCCCGCGACGTAGAACGCGCGCGACGCGATCGACGAGACGTCGACGTCGATCGCCCAAAACGCGTGGTACCCGTCGATGATCACCGCCGCCTCGGCCGGCGCGCTCGACACGATCGGCTCGAGATCGCGAATCGCGTAAGCCGAGTCGAAGAACACTTGGCTCACGTAGACGAGATCGAAGTGCCCCGCCTTTTCGGCCTCGCAAAAGCGCGAAACGAACGTCGCGAGCGGCCGCTCCGGAACGCGGACGACCTCGGCTTGCCTTTCTTCCGCGAGCCGCGCGATTTGGCGCGCAAAAGAATGAAACTCGCCGTCGGTCGTCAGCACGCGAATCGGTCGCTCGCGCGGCAAGCAGGAGAGCACGCGCATCACGAGCTCGTGCGTGTTCGGCGCGAACGTGACGGTCGACGGATTCGGCAGCTTGAGCGTCCGCGCGACGTGACGCTGCGCGCGCGGCCAGAGCTTTCCGAACACGCGGTCCCATTTGTCGTCGACGAGCGTCGCCGCGTCGGTCCACGCGCGAACGTGCGCATCGAACGACACGTCCGGCCAAAAGTGATGACTGTGCGCAGCGAAGTGAAGCCGCTTCGGATCGGCGCCGATGAATTTTTGAAAATGCGCCTTGTACGATTTCATTTATGGGACCAGCACGATCTTACCGAACGCTTCGCGGCGCTCGAGCGCCTCGTGCGCGGCGCGTGCCTCGCGGAGCGGCATCACGCGATCGACGACCGGCCGCAGCTTTTTTTGCTCGACGAACGACGCGACGCGCAGCAAGTCCGACTTGCGGCCCATCGTCGAGCCGAGGATCTGCACTTGCCGGAAGAAGATCTGCCGCAAATCGATTTCGGGCCGAAATCCCGCGGTCGCGCCGCACGTGACGACGCGCCCGCCCCACGCCGTCGCGAGCACGCTCTTCGAAAAAACTTCGCCGCCCACATGCTCGATCACGACGTCGACCCCGCGCTTGCTGGTCAAACGTTTGCATTCTGCAACGAAGTCGCGCGTCGAATAATTGACGACCTCGTCCGCGCCGAGCTCGCGCGCGCGCTTCGCTTTTTCGTCGGTCCCCGTCGTCGCGATCACGCGCGCGCCGAGCAGCTTGCAAATCTGGATCGCAGCGCTCGAGACGCCGCTCCCCGCCGCCTGCACGAGCACCGTCTGTCCCGGTCCGACCTCGCCGCGTCGCACGACCATCTGCCACGCCGTGATGAACACGAGCGGAATCGCCGCCGCGTCCTCGAACGAGAGCCCCTCGGGCATCGGAACGAGGTTCGTGTCCGGCACGACGAGGTGCTGCGCGTAGCCGCCCTGCGCGCCCTCGCCGAAAATCTTGTACTTTGCACACAAATTGTCGTCGCCCTCGAGGCACCGCGCGCAGACGCCGCACGAGAGCCCGGGATTCACCATCACGCGCTGCCCGACCGAAATTCCGCGCGCGCCTGGACCGAGCGCCTCGACCTCGCCGGCGATGTCCGAGCCGAGCCGATACGGAAATTCGTATTTCACGTTCGGCAGGCCCCGCCGCGTCCAGAGATCGAGATGATTCATCGCGACCGCGCGCACGCGCACGAGCACTTCGCGCGGTCCCGGCTCGGCGATCTCGAACGCGCCCCACGCGAGCACGTCCGGGCCGCCGGTGGCCCGCATCAGCATGCCTTCAGTTTTCATCGATCAGCCGCTCGAGCCGCGGCGCGATGTTCGCGACCGCACCGTCGCCCTTGATCGACCCCTCCATCGAATGCCGCGTCGGCTTCCCATCGTCACCGGGCATCGCGAAATACGGCAAGTAACCCGGCGCATACTGCGATCTGTGCAGACGCTCGCCGTCGTCGTCGGCGTCGAAGACGAGAAGCGTGAGCTTCGGAAATTTCGCGTCGAGCTCGCCGAGCTCCGCCGCGTGATGAAAACGCTGACACGGCTCGCACCATCTCGCGCCGATGTAGACGAGGAGCGTCCGCCCGCGCTCGCGCGCTTGCTTCTTCGCCGCCGCGACCACGGCGTGCACGTCGCCGGCGGGCGCAGTCACGAGCTCGATGCCGCTCGCTTTCATCGGCGCGGCCGTCGCGACCGCCGCGGTCGACGCCGCGGGCTTCGGATCCGGCGCCGCGTCGTCGGTCATGCGGCAAGCCGCCAAAACGAGGAAAATCGCGATCGCCTTCATCGGTGGAGCATCGCGTAAGCGACGTACATCAACATGACGGCGCACGTCAAAAGCGCGCTCCAGAAGAGCCACGACGGCGTCTTCGTCGGCTTCGGCGTCTTCATCGAAAAGAGCATCTGGGTCGCCGCCGTGAGGATGGCGTCGATGCGCTTTTTGGCGATTTCCCCGTATTTTTCGTCGTCCGACAGCTTGCGGTAGCGCCCGGCGAGCTCGGGAAGCATCTTCTCGCGCAAAGCATGCTCGAGCAGCGCCGCATGACGCTTCTCGTCGTCCCACGTCTCGAGCGTTTTTTGCCAGAGCGCTTCGAAGATCGGATCCTTCTCTTCCGTCACGGTTTTCCCCGTAACATTGTAGCGCGCAACTCGCAGCGGGTTTGCGGCATCAACACAGGCATAGGCAATGCTCAAGGTGGGTGAACGGCTGCCGGACTTCGAGGCTCAAACGACCGCGGGTTGCGCCATCCGCACGTCGTCGCTGCTCGGCCGTCCCACGGTGCTCTTCTTTTTTCCGCGCGCGTTCACGCCCGGCTGCGTCCGCGAGACGAAAGCTTTCCGCGACGAGTACCCGTGCCTCGCGCGCCAAGGCGTGGGCATCGTCGGCATCTCGACCGATCCGCTCGACGCGCAGTGCCGCTTCGCCGAGTGGGCCGGCGCGCCCTTCCCGCTCGTCGCCGACGCGACGCGCGCGGTCTCGAAGCTCTTCGGCGTGCTCTGGCCGGTCGTCGGCATCGCCAAGCGCGTCACCTTCGTGTCCGACGCGGAGGGCATCGTGCGAAACGTTTTTCATCACGAGCTTCGCATCGACTGCCACGTGAGCGACGTCAAGCGCGCCGCCCTCGCGCTCGTCACCGCTTGAGCGAGGCCATGCCGGTCGCGAAATCGGCGGCCTCGGCGGCCACGTCGCTCGGATGTTGGTCCATCGGCAGCGGCGGCAGAATCTTCGTCAATTTCTCGGCGAAAGTGCCCTTTTCCGGCTCGGGCGGCGGCGGCCACGAAGCGACGTAGTGCGGCGACTCGCCTGGCCCGCTCGCGTCGATCCACGCGACGTGCCCCGTTCCCGTCGCGCGCACGTCCATGTGCACGAACGAGCTATTCGGATAGTACCCGCAGCCGGTGTCGGGCAGCGTCTTGCAGAATGCAACGAGCTCCTCGTTGCGCACGCCGTCGACGCGAAAGTCGAGCGCCTGCGCGCTCGCGTGATAGCTGCCGACGCTGGTCGGGCGATAACCCGAGATGATGTGCATCGCGACTTCTTTGCCGCGCGCGTGGAAGTGATCTGCGACTTGCTGCAGCCGCTCGAGGAGACCTGGGTCGACGCGGCGAACGCCCGCGAGCTTCGCGCCGTTCGGGGGCCTCGTGACGTTGCCCGGCCGCGCGAGCACCGAGACCTCGTCGATCGATTGCGGCAGCGGGCTTCCGTCGCAGCGCGTGAGCGAGAACGACTCGACCTCGAGGCCGCGCGCGATTTCGACCGGCTCGTGGACGCACGGACGCGGCGTCGCGCGGGCGTGCGTTTTTTCTTTTTCTTTGTCCTTCGGCTTTTCGATTTTCTTCGTGTGCACCGCCGACTCGTCCTTGATGTGGATTTGAGTCGTGTGCATCGCGGTCGGCGGGTGGACGACGTGCCGAGCTTTGGCGTGGTGATGATGACCGTGGGCGGCCATGGCCGGCACGGAGACGAGCGTGAGGGCGACGGTGATCGGAAGAGCCTTCATGCACGTACAAATGCCTACATCTGCGTACCTGGGCCAAATTTGTGGCCGCGCGCGTTGACAAGGCTTGAGCTTTCAGCGACTTACGCCGCGTGAATCGCTCCGAGTTCGAGGCCGCATTTCGAAAATTGACGTCCGCTCAGGGCGCCGCGACGGCGAACACCGGGTGCATCGGCTGCGAGCGTTGCACCGGCGCGGTCGACTCGACGTTCTGTGTAGAATGCAAGCAAATCGCGCGATGCCACTACTGCCGCGCGTGCGACGACTGCACCGACTGCTCGCACTGCACCGGCTCGCGCGGCTGTCTCTCGTGCACGCACTGCCAGAGCTCCGAGCGCTGCTCGCAGAGCGCGTACCTCGAGCGATGCGTCTCTTGCTCGCGATGCAACTACTGCTTCGGGTGCGTTGGCCTCGCGGGAAAAGATTTCCACGTCCTCAACGAGCCGTACGCACGCGACGAATACTTCGAGCTCGTGAAGCGCCTCCGTCGCGAGCTCGGGTTGCGCGAAGCATGAGAGCCGTCGTGCAGCGCGTCGCGCGCGGGCGCGTGACGATCTCGGACGAGGTCTCCGGCGCGATCGAGCGCGGCTTGCTCATTTATCTCGGCGTCGGACACGGCGACGGCGAACGCGAGCGCGCGTGGATGCTCGACAAGATTTTGGGGCTGAGAATTTTTCCGAACGAGCAAGGCAAATTCGATCGGAGCGTGCTCGACGTCTCGGGCAAGCTGCTCGTCGTCAGCCAATTCACGCTCTACGGCGACGTGCGACGCGGGCGGCGCCCGAGCTTCGACGGCGCGATGCCGCCAGCCGAGGCCGAGCGCGAATACGAAAAATTCGTCGCGGCGGCGCGCGAGCGAATCGGCGTCGAGACCGGCCGCTTCGGCGCGCACATGCTCGTCGACGCGCTGAACGACGGACCGGTCACCATCTTGCTCGACACGAGCGCGCCTTGAGAGGATAAACGGGCGCATGAAAGCGTTCGTCCTCGCCGCGATCTCGATCGCCGCAGCGTGCGGCCCGAGCGCGCAGCAGGCCTGCGACGACTTCGGCGTGGTGTACTGCAGCCGCAACCTCGCGTGCCTCACCGGCGCGGACCTGCAGACGTTCGAGACGGCCTACGGCTCGAATCAAGATCAGTGCGTCGCGAACTACGACGCGCTCAACTGCAAAGCCACGCAGACGCCGTGCGGCGCCGGCCTCAACTTCGACACCGGGCTCTACGAGCAATGCGTCAGCGACTACAAGAATTCGAGCTGCACGGACGTCTCGCAGCCCGGGTTTCAGCCTACTTCGTGCAGCACGTCTGTGTTCTGTCATTGACTGGAGGGAACATGATCAAGGTTTCGATTTTCGCCGCTTCGGCGGCGCTGGTGCTTCTCGGCGCGTGCGGCGGTCCCAGCACGCCGAGGGACGCGTGCGACGACGCGGCGAACGCGATCTGCCAGAAGATCTTTCAGTGCGTCGATCCGTCGGTCATCAAGTCGCAGCTCGGCTACGCTGACGAGAGCGATTGCGAGATCAAGTTCGAGGCGACGGCCAACTGCGCGAACCTCGCGTGCCCCCCGAACACGACCTTCGACTCATCGACCGCGGGCCAATGCGTCGACGACATCAAGAGCGCGGCTTGCGTGAGCGGCGCGCCCGCGCTTCCCGCGAGCTGCAACTCGACCTGCAAATAGTCGTCACTCGACGGTGACGGTCTTCGCCAAGTTGCGCGGCTGGTCGACGTCGTTCCCTTTGAGATCGGCCATGTGATAGGCGAGGAGCTGCAGCGGCAGCACCGTCACGAGCGGCAGAATCTCGGGGTCCGCGTCGGGCACGAGGAGCACGTCGTCGGCGAGGTGCGCGGCCTCGTCGTCGCCTTGCGTGCAGACTGCAATGATTTGTCCTTCGCGCGCGCGGACCTCTTGCAGGTTGGAGAGCGTCTTTTCGCGGTGCGCGTCCTTCGGGACGAGGACGACGACGGGCATGTTCTCGTCGATGAGCGCGATCGGGCCGTGCTTCATCTCGCCGGCGGGGTAGCCCTCGGCGTGGATGTACGAAATTTCCTTGAGCTTGAGCGCGCCCTCGAGCGCGATGGGAAAGCACGTACCGCGGCCGAGAAAGAGGAAGTCGTTCGCGCGGAGATGTTTCTTCGCGATGACGCGCGCGTGGTCGCTCGTCTCGAGCACGTCGCGCATGATCTGAGGCGCGCGCCAGAGGGCGCCCGTGATGCGGCGCGCGGCCGCTTCGTCGAGCGCGCCGCGACGGCGGCCGATGTGGACCGCGAGCAAGAGGAGCGCGGCGAGCTGTGTCGTGAAGCACTTGGTCGACGCGACGCCAATCTCGGGGCCGGCGTGCGTGTAGAGCGCGGCGTCACTCATGCGCGGGATGGCGCTGTCGAGGACGTTGGCGACCGCGAGGACGTGCGCGCCGGCGGCTTTGGCGGTCTTCGCGGCGGCGAGCGTGTCGAGCGTCTCCCCGCTCTGGCTCACGGCGACGACGAGATCATTTTTCTGGAAGACCGGATCGCGATAACGAACCTCGCTGCCGATCTCGACGACCGCTGGAATGCGCGCGAGCTGCTCGACCCAATAACGGCCGGCCATCGCGGCGTACGAGCTCGTGCCGCACGCGACGAAGTAGACGCGCCCGATGCGCTCGGCGAGCTCGTTCGGGATCCCGATTTCCTCGGGGACGATTTGCGCGCTCGCGAGATCGACGCGACCGCGCAGCGTGTCTTCGACGGCGCGCGGTTGCTCGTGGATCTCCTTGAGCATGAAGTGTTTGTGCCCGCCTTTTTCGGCCTGCGTCGGCGACCAGTCGATGCGACGCGGGGCGCGCTCGATCGGTTTGCCTTCGATCGTCGAGAGCGCGGCGCCCTCCTTCGTGAGGACGGCCATCTCGCCTTCGTGGAGAAACACCATGTCGCGCGTGTGCTCGAGGATCGCGGGGATGTCGCTCGCGGCGAACGTCTCGCCGTTGCCGAGGCCGATCACGATCGGCGATTCGTTCTTGGCGACGACGATGCGGTCCGGCGCGTCGCTCGACACGACGGCGATTGCGTAAGCGCCACGAACGCGAGCGAGCGCCGCGCGAACGGCGGCCTCGAGGCTCTCGGCTTTTCCATTTTTCAGCGCGTCGGCGATGAGGTGCGCGACGATCTCGGTGTCGGTGTCGCTCGCGAAGTGCACGCCCTTCTTTTCGAGCTCCTGGCGGAGGACGACGTGGTTTTCGATGATGCCGTTGTGCACCACCGCCACACCGCCCGCGATGTGCGGATGCGCGTTCGCCTCGATCGGTCGACCGTGCGTCGCCCAGCGCGTGTGCCCGATCCCGACGGTGCCGGAGAGCGGCGCTTTCGCGAGCGCGGCGTCGAGGTTGTGGAGCTTGCCCACGGCGCGCGCGATTTCGACCGAGCGCCCCGAGTGAATGGCGAGGCCCGCCGAGTCGTACCCGCGATATTCGAGCTTGCGCAGCCCGTCCAAAAGCAGAGCCGCGCAGGGTTTGTCACCGACGTATGCAACGATCCCGCACATGTTTCGAGGGCTCTAGCATCTTCAACGCCATCGGGCGACCGGGCGTATCGGTCACTCCCCGCACGTCGGCGGGGGCAGCTCGCTCGGGGACGCGCCGTCGGCGATCTGGCGCGCGAGGCCGAAGAGCGGACGGAACGCGTCGATACGCGCCATGATCGAAGCGCTCCGCGTGTGCTCGTCGCCGTCCATCGCGCTCAGGCTGACGACGCCGACGATTTCGTGGCTGCCGCGCGAAAGCACGGGGCCTCCAGAATCGCCGGGGCAGATCGAAGCGGTCATGCCGATCGTGCCACTGGTGGTCCATCCGACGGTGCCGCCCTCGCGCGGCGAGCGGTGGATGCCGTCGGGCGAAAGCGAGCAGCGGCCGAAGCCGGTCGGGTCGAGCGTCTCGCCGATGCGCGGTGGGCCGTCGAGACGCGCTTTGTACGGCGCGATGCCGATGAGCTTGTGCGACAGAACGAGCAACGCGACGTCGCCGCGTCCGCCACGCTCGCCGCACGGCGGAGCGACGACCGCTTTGACGGCGACCGTTCCCCACGGGAGGTAGTCGCCGCCGAGCTCGATGTGGAGCTCGTTCGGCGCGAGCGCGTTCGCGGTGAAGTCGCCGCGCGGGCCGAGACGCACGACGCAGTGATGCGCGGTGAGCACGACGTCTTCGTCGACGAGCGTGCCGCTGCATGTCGTGACCGGCCCGACGATGCGCACGATCGCGTCCTCGGGCACCGCGAGCGCGATCGGCGGAGAAAAAAATCGCGGCGACAGCAGCGGGTCTTCATCCAGTTTCGCCGCGGGCCGTACGTTCGATACGGTGGCGTGCCAGCATCCGCTCGTCGCGAGCGCGGTCGCACACAGCAACCACTCGACGAGCAGCCCCTTCATTGAATCGACAACCGGGCTTCGCGGGTGGCTGCGTGATATGCGACGGCGGCGCTCTCGGGGTGCGCCTGCGCGTCGTCGATGCCGAGCTTCTCGAGCTCGCGCAAAATGTCGGAGCGGCGCATCGCCGACGCGAGGAGCCACGCGTCGCAACCTTGCTTGTCGCACGCGTCGAGCACGCGCTGCTCGGCGACGAGCGCGTCGCTCGCACGGCCCGAATCGATGAGCGCACGCGCGTACGTGTGCTCGACGTAAACGTCGTGACGAACGTCGTCCGGCGCGCCTTCGATCGCCGCGACCGCGAGGCCCGGCGCCGAAGCGTCGAGATACGCCTGCGCGAGATCTTTCATCGACGCGGCGTCGTGGCGCATCGCGTAGCGCGCTTCGAGACCGCGCACGGTGTCTTCGTGCCCGCGCGCGAGCACGGATTTTTCGCGCTGCGTGCCGCTCGCGAGGAGTAGCGCGAAGACCGCGACCAAGAGGACCGTGTTCAGCGCGCGCAGACCACCCATCGATTCCTCGCTACGGATTGTGCCAGAAAGCCGGGCTAACGGAGTCCGACAACGTGGCTGAGGCGAAGTTCCGGAAAAATTGAGACACCTCAGGCGTCGCCGTCTTGGTTCTCATACGCAACGCTTTGGAAGGCGATCCCCCTCCCGAAAAAAATAGGTGGGAGATCAGCGCAGATGGGCAAGGACGGCGTCCGCCGCGGCGCGTGTCCCGAGCGAGCCGCCGACGTCTTTCGTGCAATGGCCGTCATCGAGCGCTTTCACGCACGCGGCTTCGATTCGCGCTTCTTCTTCGGGAAACCCGAGGTGCGCGAGCATCATGCCGACCGTCAGGAAGCTCGCGATGGGATTTGCGAGGTCTTTGCCCGCGAGCGGTGGCGCCGAGCCGTGAACCGGCTCGAACATGGCGACACGCGAGGGATCACTCGCGTGCACGTTGGCGCTCGACGCGACGCCGAGCCCGCCTTGAAGTGCCGCGCCGAGGTCGGTCACGATGTCGCCGAAGAGATTGCAGGTGACGACGACCTCGAGCTGCGACGGGTCCTGCACCATGTAGAGGCAAAGCGCGTCGACGTAGACGTGCTTGGCCTCGATGCCGGGATATTCCTTGGCGACCTCGAAGAATGTCCGGTGCCACAGCTCGTGCGCGTGGGCCATCGCGTTGGACTTGTCGGCCATGTGTACTGTTTTTTTACCGTGACGCTTCGCGAACTCGAAGCCGGCGCGGATGAGTCGCTCGACGCCTTTGCGCGTGTTCACGTCTTCGTTGATGGCGATCTCGTCGGGGGTGCCGCGCTTGAACTGACCGCCCATGCCGACGTAGATGCCTTCGGTGTTCTCGCGGAAGACGACGAGGTCGACGTCTTTTTTCGTTCGGCCCTTGAGCGGCACGAGCCGATCGCTGAGGGCTTTGACGGGGCGGATGTTCGCGTAGAGATCGAAGCCGAATCGCAGGCCGAAGAGGATGTCGCGCGCGTGCTCGAGCTTCGGGACGCGCGGATCGCCGAGCGCGCCGAGGAGGACCGCGCTCGCCTCGTCGCGAATGCGATCGGCGACTTCTTTGGGGAACGTCGTGCGGTCTTTCAAATAACGGTCGGCGCCGAGATCGAGCTGCCAGAGCTCGAGCGGGAGCTTCTTTTGCTCCTTCACGAGATCGAGCAGACGAACGGCTTGGGCGATGACTTCGGGGCCGATTCCGTCGCCGGGGATGACGGCGATGAGCTTGCGCGCCATGGTCCCATCTCTTTTACTTCGAATTCATGGATCGACGCGCCGAAAGCGATGCGCTTCACACGAGGGCCCGCGCCTTCGTGGACGCGTTCGAGCGCGACGCGCAGATGCCGGAGCCGTTCGAGAGGATCGCGCGCGATTTGGCCGATTTTCAGGCGCGAAATAACGCTGGGTACGCGCGGTTGCGCGACGCGCGGGGCGAAGCGCTTCCGGCGGTACCGACCGAGGCGTTCAAAGTGGCGCGCGTTTCGACGTTCGACGAGGCGGAGACGCCCATCGTGTTTCGAACGAGCGGGACGACGATCGGCGCGCGCGGCGCCCACTGGTTTCGGACGTGCGAGACGTACGACGCGGGTGCGGTCGCGTTCGGTCGCGTCGCGCTCGACGCGCGTGAGCCGATGCCGGTCCTCGTGATTGGGCCGCCTCCGGCCGACCAACCCGATTCGTCGCTCACGCACATGATCGCGTGCTTCGCGAAAAGCATGGGACTCCAAGCATCGGTCGAGGACACTTATTTTCTGCGCGACGGCGTCATCGATCTCGCGCGTCTCGACGAGCGCGTGACGCGGCTGATGATGGGAAACGTGCGCGGCGCGCTCGTGCTCGGGACGTCCCTCGCCTACGTGCACTTGCTCGAGGCGCTCGACGACGCGCGCTTCCGCATGCCCGACGAAACGCGCGTGATGCAGACCGGCGGCTTCAAAGCGCTCGGTCGCGAGGTCGACGCGGCCAAGCTGCGGCGCGATCTCGCGCGCGCGTTCTGCGTCGAGCCGCGCGCCATCGTCGGCGAGTACGGCATGACCGAGCTCTCGAGCCAATTCTGGGAAATGTCGCTCGGTGGCGGGGCGCCGAATGTTTACCTCGAGCCGCCGTGGGCGCGCGTCGTTCCGGTCGACGGCGAGACGCTCGCGCCGGTGAAGGACGGCGAAATCGGCGTCGCGCGCATCGAAGACTTGCTCAACGTGGACAGCGCGGTGGCGATCGTGACGGCGGATCGCGTCCGCCGGGTCGGCGGCGGCTTCGAGCTTCTCGGCCGCGAGATCGGCGCGCCGCCTCGCGGATGCTCGATCGCGACCGAGGAGATGCTCGGTCCGTGAGCGCGAGCGTTCGCGCGCTGATCGATGCCGCCGCGCGCGTCGCGCGCGATCCGACGATCGTGGCACGCTTGACCGCGTCGACCGGGCTTTCGCGCGAGAACGTCGAGATCGGTCTCGCGCGTCACCTCGAGACGACGGTGACCGAAGCGGAGATCGACGCGCTGGTCTCGTCGGCTGGTCGCGCCGAGAGCGTCGGCGTGGTCCTTTCGGCGAGTGTCTTCGTCGCACCGCTTCGCGCGATCGCGCTCGCGCTCGCCGCGAGCGACCGCGTCGTCGTGAAGCCGTCGCGCCGCGAGCCTGTCTTCGCGCACGCCCTCGTCGAAGCCCTCGGTGATCCGCGCGTGACGATCGAGGCGCGCTCGCCGATGCACGTCGCGCGGCTCGACGTCTACGGGCGCGACGAAACGATCGAGAGCGTGCGCCGCGCGGCAGGTCCCCGCGTGATCGTGCGTGGGCACGGCGCCGGAATGGGCGTCGCGCTCGTGACCGGCGATTTCGCGCGCGCGGCCGAAGCGCTCGCCCAGGACGTCACCGCTTTCGACCAACGCGGGTGTCTGAGCCCGCGCGTCGTGTGGGTCGTCGGAGACGCGCGCGCCTTCGGCCGCACGATGTTCGACGCGCTCGAATCCCGCGGACGCGCGGTGCCGCGCGGCGCCCTCGATCGCGCCGAATCGGAGGAGCTCGCGCGCTGGTCAGGGGCGGTCGCCTACGCCGGCGAGCTCCATCGCGGAGCTTCGTGCGCGGTGGGCGTGCTCGACGCCCCGGCGATTCCGCCGACCGGCCGCCATCTTCTCGTTCGGCCCCTCGCCTCGCCGGACGCGCTCCCCACGGCCCTCGGCCACGTCGCCCGGTTCGTCGTCGCGGTCGGCAGCGACTTCCCCGGCGTCCACGCGGTGGCGCCCGCGCACGCCCGCACGTCACCCCTCGGCGCCATGCAAAGACCACCGCTGGACGGCCCGGTCGACCGCCGTCCCGCTTAGAAATCGGGCATCTTTCCCGATAAATTCGATGCGATCGTTCGGCTCCGAACGATCCGTACGA
>DASXHD010000039.1:0-31058 GCA_036488725.1 Polyangiaceae bacterium
CGGGTGCGAGACGACGGGCGGTACCGGCATGGCGAGCTTCCGTTACACGCCGACGGTGCCGACGGTCGGATGCGCTCCGGTACAAGGAGACGCCGGCGTCGCCTTCAATGCGCCGCTGACCGTCTGCTGTCTCCCATAGCCGCCGCAAGAAAAAGAAAGGTGGGACGCATGCCCAACGTCGCGCCGCGGCTGTTCGTGATCATGGCGGCTGACGCGCCGGTTGCCGTCGTCATCGGCCGAGGGCCGAGCGGCTGGGCGCAGATCACCCTTTGGGATACGGCGTGCGACCTCTTCACCGAAGGCGCGTGGTTTCGCGGTCGCATCTTCGCAGAGAAGTGCGATCTCTCGCCCTACGGAGCGCTGTTCGTCTACGCCGCCTACAAAGGCAATCGCCAGAAGACGAGCTACACGGATTCGTGGACGGCGGTCAGCCGTCCACCGTGGTTGCACGCGCTCGCGCTCTGGCCGATGGGCACGACGTATGGAGGCGGAGGTCGCTTCACCGGCGAGCGGCGGCTCGTGCTTCGCGGCGCCGGCAAGGCGCACGACGATCACCCGCCGCGAGGGCTCGAGATCGTTCGCGGCGTCGCGGACGAACATCGCTCGACCGGCGAGGTCGACGGAGCCGAGTGGAGCGGGCGCGACCGGCGCAATCGGCTCGTGTTCGCGAGCGGCGGCCGCATCTTCGCGCGCACGGGTGGAAGTGATCGGCTCCTGACCGATTTCAATGGGCGCGTTCCGGCCGCCGCTCCACCACCGGCCTGGGCGATGCAGCCGCTCGAGCCGATGCTCGCTCGCAAAGCGCGGCTGAAAATAAGGCTTTCGTGACGCTGGCCGACGGCATGCGCTCGCACCGCCGACGCCGTGCGCTCGCGAAACGGACGCCTTGTCGCCGAGTTGAGATGACTTCGGCGCGCGTGCGCAAGGCGTGATCACCTCGTGCGCAAGGCTCGTCAGGCTGCGCGCAGGCCGAATTTCCGCAGCAAACGCGTGAGCGCGAAGCGCGTCATGCCGAGCGCGGCAGCTGCGCGAGTCTTGTGTCCGTCGTGGCGGGCCAGGGCGTCGCGCACTTCGGCTTCGGTCGGCGGCGTGGGAGCAGGAGCGGTCCCTGCGAGCTCCGGACCGAGCGTCTGCGCCGCGAGCATCGCCGGCGTCACGTGGAGAATGTCGTCGCGCGAGGCGCCCATCGCCCCGCGGAGCACGCGCCGTTGGCTCTCATCACGACGACGGAACGCGCTATTCTTCGCGCATGGCAAGGCGCGCGGTTTCGATCGCGGTGACGGCGGTCGTGTTTGGTCTTTCGGCATGTCTCTTTCATTGCGGAGGGGGCGGTGGCGACTCCGCCGATGGCGGTGACGCGACGGTCGACGGAAGCAACCTGTTCGGCGACGGAATGTCCGTGACGTCTCTGACCATCAATCCGCAAAACCCGACGGTTGCGGTGACCGTCGCCGACGGCGTCGTGTCGACGAATCCGATCACGTTCACGGCGACCGCGGCGGGCGGCGCTGTGCCGGCATCGTTCACGCTCGATCGCGGAGAGCTCGGCACGCTCGGCGCGAGCACGGGCGTCTTCACCGCGTCGGGAAACGTGCCGGGCGTCGGCACCGTGACGGCGATCGACACGGCGGCGAGCGCGTCCGACGGCGGAGCGCTCAGCGCGTCGACGAACGTGACCGTCACGATCAGCATGTCGCAGAACGGCAAGCCCGCGGGCGACGCCGGCACGGGCACGCTCGGCGGCAACAACGGCGTCGGCGGCAACGACTACGGGAGCGCCATCGATCAATCGACGAAAGCGATCCTCGACGGGCCCGCGACGATTCCCGCGAATGCGTCCGAGCTCGGCTTTCTCTATCCGTACGATCAAACCGTGTGGCCGCAGGGGATCCTCGCGCCGCTCGTTCAATGGCAGTCGACCCATGCGTCGGCGACGACGGCGGTCAAGATTCATCTCGCGGAGAAGGGCTTCACGTTCGACGGCTACTACGCCGCGCCGGGCTGGACCAACCAGCCCGTCGACGAGTCGGCGTGGAGCAAGGCGCTTTACGGCAATCAAGGCGACCCACTCGAGGTCGATTTGTGGATCACCGACGGCAAGACGAGCTGGGGGCCCATCACCGAGCATTGGGTCGTCGCGCGCGGCGTCCTGCAAGGGACCGTCTATTACAATTCGTACAACTCGCAGTTCTCCGGCAGCGGTAACGGCGCGGTCCTCGCGATCAAGCCCGGCGCGATCGCGCCATCGCTCGCCATCCCCGGAAGCAACACCGACTGCCACGTGTGCCACGAAGTCTCGGCCAACGGCGGCTCGCTCTTCATGATGGACCACACGTACACGACAGAGGGCTCGTACGATCTCACGGCGAACGGGACGCAGATCCAGTCGTACGCGGGCGGAACCACCGCGCCCGACGGCACCGCGAACGACGCGAAGTTCGTCTGGTCCGGCGTTTATCCGGACGGGACGTTCGCGATGACGAGTTCGACGCACACGGTCGTTTACACGACGCTCAATTCGGATCTCTACCGCCGGAGCGACGGCGCCGCGGTCACCTATCAGAGCGGCATCACCGAGACGGGCTGGTCCAACGTCGTGACGCAAGCGGTGACGCCGTCATTCTCGCCCGACGGGCGCCACCTCGCGTTCAACTTCTGGTCAGGCGCGGGCGACGGGACGACCGTTGCGCGCGGCGGTCACTCGCTCGACGTGATCGATTTCAACTGCGGCCAGGGTTCGGTCGACGGTGGTTCCGCGGTGCAGTGCGGCGGCAACGCGTACGCCTTCAGCAATTTGCGCGAGCTCTACTACGACCCGAACCGCTACATGGGTTGGCCGGGCTTCACGCCGGACTCCAAGGGCATCATCTTCCACGACGCCGTCAAGAGCGGCTCGGGCGGCTGGCCCGACGATCAAATTTCGACATGGACCGGCGCCGAAGCCGAGCTCTGGTACACCGATTTGGGATCGACACCGCAGCCGCTTCGCATGAACTCGCTCAACGGTCGCGACGCGTCCAACACGAGCTATCTGCCGACGAACGCCAGCCACCCCGACGACACGATCCTGAACTACGAGCCGACGACGAACCCGATCGCGTCCGGCGGCTATTTCTGGGTCGTTTTCACGTCGCGCCGCATGTACGGCAACGTCGCGACCGGCGATCCGTGGAGCGGCTACACGGGGGCGCCGATCCCGAAGAAGCTGTGGGTCGCTGCGATCGACATCAACCCGACGCCGGGTAAAGATCCATCGCACCCGGCGTTCTATTTGCCCGGTCAGGAGATCAACGCGGGCAACTCGCGCGGCTTCTGGGTCGTCGATCCCTGCAAGGCCAACGGGAATTCCTGCGTCACCGGCGACGAGTGCTGTAACGGCTTCTGCCGACAAGGCGACGGTGGCGCGCTCGTCTGCTCGAGCAATCCAGGCGGCTGCTCACAACAGTACGAGGCGTGCACCACCGACGCTGACTGCTGCGGCGCAGGGACGCTCACCTGCGTCAATGGCCACTGCGCGCAGAAGAGCCCGAATTGAGCTCGCGCAAAACGGCTACGCTCCTCGCATGAGCACGCCGAACGAAACACGCGCCGTCGTCGAAGGGTATTTCGCGGGGTGGACAGCAGCGGATCGACGACGCCTATGCGTTCCTCGACGCAAGCCTGCATTTCCGTGGACCGAACGCGTCGTATGAAAGCGCGGAGCAGTTTCGGCCTGCGCTGATCGGCTTCGCCAAGCTCGCGCGGGGAGCGCGCGTCGTCGAGCTCGTCGTCGAAGGCGACCGCGCCGCGATGCTCTACGACTGCGACATGCCCGAGCCGGTCGGCACGCTGCGCATCTCGTCGTTTTTCCGCGTGGGCGGCGGCAAGATCGTTTGGTACGAGACGTACTTCGATCCGACGGCGCTCAATACGTTGTTGGCGAACGCGAAGCGCGGCAAAACCTCGCCCTTCGAAGCGTAGCCGACGGCGACCAATCTCGCCTCGGATGTGGAAGCGTGCGTCCGTGCCCGGTTGATGTTCGCCTGCGTCACATAAGAGCCGTGCGTGTTTCACGCGAGCACGGTAGCTTGGAAGGATGCGGGCTGGCGTGCACATCGCGCTCATGGCGCTGATCCTCGCTTGCGGTGATTCGTCGAACGGGTCCGACGCTTCGGTTGCCGATTCGTCGGCGCCGGTGGACTCGAGCCTCGTCGACGCCGGAGTCGATGCGGACGCCGCGGCTCCGCCGCCGCCGCCCACGTTCATGCTGGTTGGCACGGTCATCACGCCGGACGCAGTGATCGAGGGTGAGGTTCTCGTCGTCGGGAGCACGATCGCGTGCGTCGACGTCGCGTCGGTGTGCGACGCGATGCCGGCTGCGGCAAACGCGAAGATCGTCCAGACGAACGGCATCATCGCGCCCGGGTTGATCGACACGCACAACCACGTGCTCTTCGACATCTTCGACGGCGACGACTGGCTGCCGTCGAAGCTCTACACGAACCACAACCAGTGGACGACCGAGCCGAAGTACACCGCGATGCTCGACGTCAAACAGTGCCTCGCCGACGACTCGCAAGGCAAGCCCGCATGGTGCGCAAACACGCCCTACGGCACGGCGACTGGGAGTCTGCGCTGCGAGATGGACAAGTGGGGCGAGCTCAAGGCGATCATCGCGGGCACCACGTCGATCGTCGGTTTGCCGGGGACGTCGGCTGCGTGCTTCGGTTCGCTCGCACGTTCGATCGACGTCGCGCAGAACGAGCTTGCGACCGATAAGGTCCGCACGAGCGCGACGTTCCCGCCGTCCAGGGCCACCGCCGACTCGGTGTGCGACGACTTCGCGCAAGGCACGACCGACGCGTTCTTGATCCACGTCGGCGAAGGGACCGACGCGACGAGCCTCGCCGAGTTCGCGAAGCTCGGCAGCGTGTCGACCACACCCAACTGTTTGTACGCGCCCGAGACGACGATCACGCACGGCGTCGCGTTCACAGCGACCGAGTTCCAGACGATGCACGACACGGGCATGAAGCTCACCTGGTCGCCCGCGTCGAACGTCGCGCTCTACGGCGCGACCGCGGACGTCCCGACCGCGCTCGACGCGGGGGTCACGGTCGCGCTCGCGCCGGACTGGTCGATGGGCGGAAGTCAGAACCTCCTCGACGAGATGCGCTTCGCGAACGCGTGGGACGACGCGCACTGGAACGATCGCCTCTCGACGGCCGACATCGTCAAGATGACGACCACCAATGCGGCGAGCGTGCTCGGCCTCTCGAAAGAGCTCGGACGCCTCCAGGCGGGCTACCTCGCGGACATCGTCGTCGTGAGCGGCGATCGATCGAAGCCGTACGACGCGATCGTCGCGGCCGCACCGCCGAGCGTTCGCCTCGTGATGGTCGGCGGAGAGATCCTCTACGGCGACGCGGACCTCGCGTCGCTGGTCTCGTCGTGCGAGACGTTCGATGCATGCGGCACGAGCAAGTTCCTCTGCGTGGCCCGCGCGAACGGAACGGCGACCGACAAGTTCGGCGAGACCTACGCGCAGATCCAGTCGGCGCTCGAGCTCGGGCTCGAGACCGCCGATGAGCAGACGACCGCCGACGGTTGGAATTTCGCGCCCCTCACGCCGCTCGTGAAGTGCCCCTGATCCGTTTCGCATCGTTCGGTCGTCGGCGCTGCCGGTTCTTCAGACCATGTCAACGCTCGGCGAAGGTTCGTCACCGCTCGCTGAAGCTCAGCGAGCGAACGCGAAGATCCCCGACGAGATTCCAATCACTTGCAGCGATGGCGCGACGCGTGACACTCGGCAAACGTCGCTCACGTGATTTCGCGCCGTTGACATGGTCTCGCCGATCGCTGACATGGTCTTGCGCATGAGCACGCGACCTTGCCGCGGCGCTCCTATGGTCATACGCCGCAGAGCTGCAGAATCGCGGGCGCCAGCGAACGATCGAAGCGGAGCTCGCCGCCCGTGGTCAGGGCGAAGTCGCCGAACGTGAGCAGGCGCGTGGCCATGAGATCTCCAACGGCCGTCAGCCGACATAGCGACGGGTCGGCGACCCACCAACGTTCTTCGCGCAGCATGTCGCGTCCGTGCAGGCCGACGTCGGGCTGGACTTCGTCGATCTCGAGCACGGCGAGCCGCGCGCGGACCATCGCCTCGAGGACGGTCCGTTGCGCGGGCGTCAGGTCATGATGCTGCAGCAGTCGCTCGGGCGCGTTGAGCCCGCCTTCGCGAAGCTCGTAGATCGCGAAATCCTCGAACGGTCGTCGCTCTTCGTCTTCCAGCGAGGTGCGGTCTCTTGGCCAAAAGCCGAGCGCTCGGGCTGTCCGCTCGAAGCCCGACGGCGAGACCTCTCGAAGCAAACGCGCGTGGAGCTCGCCCTGAGCGCGCTTCAGCGCCCGAGACCGCAAGAGGTGAGCGTCCGTCACGTTGCACCGCCGTCGAGATCGCGCTCGCCGCGATCGACGTCGCGGCCCGGGCGCAGTCGTCGCACCCATTGGCGAACGTCGTCGAAGAGCGAGAACGCGACCGGCGTCGCGAGCAGGGTGAGCGCGAGCGAGAGCATCTGACCGCCGACGACGACCCCGGCGATCGCGCGGCTCAAGCCCGCGCCGGTGCCGCGCGCCGTGACGAGCGGGATCATGCCGGCGACGAACGCGAGCGTCGTCATGAGGATCGGTCGAAGCCGATCGCGGTTCGCCTCGAGGATCGCGTCGAGCCGCGGTCTCCCCTCCGCGAGCAAATGGTTCGTGTGGTCGACTTGGAGGATCGCGTTCTTCTTCACGACACCGAAGAGCACGATCACCCCGAGCGCAGACATGAGCGAGAGCTCCTGATGAAAGAGGAGCAGCGAAATCAGGGCGAACGGAATCGTCAGCGGCAAGGAGAGCATGATCGTGATCGGGTGCAGCCACGATCCGAACTGCGCCGCGAGGATCAGGTACATGAAGACGAAGCTCATTCCGATCGCGACGAGGAAGCCGGTGACCGCGCGACCCGTCTCTTTCGTGAACCCCGCCGGAGCTGCCGTGTAACCGGGCGGCAAGTGCATGTCGGCGACGATTCGGACCAGGCCGTCGGAGACGGTGCTCTGTCCGTATCCCGGCGCGACGTTCGCGGTGATCGTGATCTGCCGCTGGCGCGCGGCGCGGTCGATCTCGGACGGGCCCGTCGAGCGCTCGAGCGTGCACAGCGACGAGAGCGGAACGGTGCCGCCGCGCGCAGTCGGCACCGTGAGGAGCGAGAGCGTTTCGAAGCCGTGCCGGTAATCGGGCGCGAGCTGCGCGTCGATGTCGTAGTCCTCGCCGCCCTCTTCGTACGTCGAGACCTTCCGCCCGGCGACCATCAAGTCGACGGTGTCGGCGACGTTCGCCACGTCGACGCCGAGGTTGGCGGCGCGCTCGCGGTCGATGACGACGCGCACCTCGGGGTTGCCGACGACGAGCGACGAGTCGACGTCGACGGCGCCCGGCACTTTGCGAAATCGTTCGACGGCTTCTCTCGCGAACGTCTCGAGGCGCCGAAGATCCGGGCCGGCGATGGTGTACTGAATCTGCGCTTGCGATTGGCCGCTGCTGATCTGCGACGACTGCGTCACGTCGATGCGCAAGTCGCTCGGCTGTCGCGGCACGATCTCCTTGCGGATCCTCTCCATGATGTCGCGCTGCGAGACCGCGCGCGTCTCGGGATTGGTCAGGTGAACGTAGATGCTCGCGAGGTTGCGCATCTGCTGCGCGCCGTTGCCGATCGTGACGAGCGTGTGGGTGACGCCGGGAATTCCCCGGATGTCACGCGCGACGCGCTCGCTGATGATGCCCGTCTCCGCGAGGCTCGTTCCCTCGGGGGCGCGCACGTGCACCTCGAACTCGGCGGCGTCGTTGTCTGGCTGAAAGCCCTTCGGAACCTTGCCGAGGAGCGGCGCGCACGAGCCGAGCGTCGCCGCGCACGCGACGACGACGACCCAGCGATGACCCATGACCCATCGCAAGATGGAGACGTAGACGCGCTCGAGGGGTTTGTAGAAAAAGTCGACGCCACGTTCGAGCGCCGTTCGGCGTACGCCCTCGGCAGGCGCCGGCTCGATGAGACGCGCGGCGAGCATCGGCGTGAGCGAAAAACTGACGAGCAGCGAGACGCCGATCGAGAACGCCATCGTGACGCCGAAGCTCAAGAGGAAACGGCCGACGATGCCTTGCATGAACGCGACCGGAAGAAAGACGGCCATCAAGGAGAGCGTGGTCGCGAGCACGGCGAGGCCGATGTCTTGGGTCGCGAGCACAGCGGCGACGAACGGCTTTTGTCTCTTCTCTTGGATGAAGCGGACGATGTTCTCGAGCACGACGATCGCGTCGTCGATGACGATGCCGACCGCTAGCGCGAGCGCGAGCAGCGTGATGAGGTTGAGCGTGAAATGCGCGACCCACATCGCCGCGAACGTGCCGATGATCGAAATCGGGATCGCGAGCGCCGCGATGAACGTGCTCCGAACGTTGCCGAGAAAAATGAGCACCACGGCCGCGGCGAGGAGCGCGCCGAGCACCAAGTGCTCGCGAACCGCGCTGACGCTCGTGCGAATCGAAGCGGAGTTGTCGCGGACGACCTCGAGCTTTGTCCCGTGCGGCAGCGTGTGCTCGATGCGATCGAGCCGCTCTCGCACGGCGTCGACGACCGCGACCGTGTTTTGCCCCGACTGCTTTCGAATCGAGAGGACGATCGTCGAGCGCCCGTCCACGGACGCGGACGTTTGCGCCTCCTCCGCCCCGTCCTCCACGCGCGCGACGTCGGCGACGCGCGTCGCGTGATCCGCGGCGTCTCGGATGACGATCTTGCCGATGGCGTCGACGCTCGTGACGCGCCCCTGAACGCGCAGCGCGATGTGCTGCGGGCCCGTCTCGATGGCGCCGCCGGGCGCGGTCAGGTTCTGGGTCACGAGCGCGCGCTCGACGTCGACCGCGGTCATGCCCGCGGCGCGAAGCTTCATCGGGTCGAGCCACAGGTTCACCTGCCGCTTCTGCCCGCCGACGATGGTGACCTGTCCGACGCCGTTGATGCTCTCGATCTGTCGCCGAACGGTTTTGTCCGCGAGCTCGGTGAGATCGCGGCGCGTGCCCGGGCCGGTGAGGGTCACGAGCAGGATGGGCGCGGCGTCGGGGTCGAGCTTCGACACGAGCGGCGGATCGATTCCCTTCGGCAACTGCGGCAGCGCCGTCGTGACGTGGTCGCGCACTTCTTGAACGGCGACGTCGATGTTCTTGTCCAGCGCGAACGCGATGATGACGGTGGATACGCCTTCGCTCGACGTCGAGCGGAGCTCGTCGATGCCGCCGATCGTGTTGACCGCGCCTTCGATTTTGTCCGTGAGGCTCGTCTCGACCTCTTCGGGCGCGGTGCCGGCCTGCGTGGTCGTGACCAACACGACCGGAATGTCGATGTTCGGAAAGAAGTCGACGCCGAGCGAGCTGTAGCCCACGAGGCCGAACACGACGACGCTGAGCATGAGCACCCAGGTCAGGACCGGATGGCGGATGCAGATTGAGGCAAGCCATTGCATGGCGGATCCGAGTCGCACGCCACGCTATCGGGCTGGTGCTGAAATGCAACGAATAGTTGCGCATCTTTACTCTCCGCGAGGCGTGGTATGGCTACGACATGCCGCGCCGCGCGCGTGAACCGGCCCATGCGAAACGTGAGCGGACCATCCTGCGCGCGACGATCGAAGAGCTTGCCCGCGCCGACTACGGCGGCTTGACGTTCGAGCACGTCGCGGCGCGCGCCGGCGTCAACAAGACGACGGTCTACCGCCGTTGGCCGACGAAGGTCGAGCTCGTTCGAGCTGCGCTGATGTCGGTCGCGCAAACGTATCGCGTGGCGTCGACGACGGGCTCGCTGCGCGGTGACCTCATGCAGTTCGGGCGCGCGACGCGCGAGTTCTTGGGCTCGTTCGAGGGCCAGTGTCTTTTGCGCGTGCGCCTCCTCCACCACCCCGAGCCGGCGCTCGCGGCGATGGCCACGGAGCTCCACGCGCGCAACGTCGGCGACATCGACGCGCTCGGACGCGCGGCGGTCGAGCGCGGCGAGATACGATCGGCGGCTGATTTCGGCCTTCTCCTCGAGATGCTGGCCGGTGCGCTGCACACGCGCTTGATCATGAAAGACGAGGCTGTCGACGACGTCGCGATCGCCCGCTTCGTCGACGTGCTGCTCGCCGGCGCGCTCGAGAAGGTCAACCCCGCGCGGCGATCACTCGGGCAAAAACGGCGCCCGCGGCCGCGCCGCTGAGCACAGCAGGGGCACGAGCTCTTCGAGAACAGGCAGACCGTCGGGCGACAGCGGAGCAAGCTCGACGATCGTGCCGCTCGTGGTCCGCAGCTTCGCCCACCCCAGGCCTGCGATGATGTAGTGGTCGATCGGGTCCGCGCTCGTCGCGTCCGACGTCGAGACGAGGAAGCATTCGTAGGTTTGGCCGCCGTGTGGGACGTCGATGCGTTTGCTCACGAAGCACCTCCAGCTCGAACGGGACCGCGCACGGCGCACCCCAGCCGTCTCACATGCGCGCGCATTTTGCAACGGACCGTTGCGTGCTGAGGGGAGCTGATCGTAAAAACACCGCGATGAAGCCTCGGATTCACGTCATCACGCTCGCGGTCGCCGATCTCGAGCGGGCGCTCGCGTTTTACAAGGACGGGCTCGGGCTCGAGTCGGGGCGGATCCTCGGGGCGGAGCTCGCGGGGGACGAGACGAACGCGGCGGGCGCGGTCGCGATGTTCGTGCTCGAGCGCGGGCTCATGTTGTGTCTCTACCCGCGGAGCGAGCTCGCGAAAGATGCGAACGTGCCAGTCGGGCCTGCGCGCGCGGGCGAGTTCAGCATCGGACACGCGGTGGGCTCGCGCGAGGAAGTCGACGCGCTGCTCGCGTCGGCGAAGGCGGCGGGCGCGACGGTGACCGAGAAGCCGCGCGAACGGCCGTGGGGGATCTACAGCGGCTATTTCCAGGATCCCGACGGGCACCTTTGGGAAGTCATCTGGAACCCCGCGTTGAAAGACATCTAGCGTCTCAGTGCGCGGCACGTTCGGCGCGCGTCGCTTGGGCGACGGGCTTCGTTTCTTTTCCGTTCTGGCCGAGGCTCTTGGCGATCGCGGCGACGCCGCCGAGCTGCATCGTCTCGAGCGCGCTGCTCGGGACGAGGACGATGGTCGCGTTTTGTTTGAGACCCTCGTAGAGCATGTTCATTCCGCGGAGGTGCAGCGCGACCGGGTTGCTCTCGTACGTCTGCGCCGCTTCGCCGAATTTTTCTGCGACCTGACGCTCCGAGTCGCCGAGGATCACGCGCGCTTGGCGCTCGCGCTCGGCTTGCGCCTGCATCGACATCGCGTCTTGGAGCGCGGCCGGGATGAGCACGTCGCGCACTTCGACCGAGATGACCTCGATGCCCCACGGCTCGGTGCGCGCGTCGATGACTTTCTGGAGCTCGCCGCTGATTCGTTCGCGGCCCTCCAGCATGTCGGCGAGCACCGTCTTGCCGATGACGTCGCGGAGCGCGGTCTGCGCGGCCCACTCGAGCGCGGCCGCGTAATTCGAAACCGCGAGCGCGGCTCGCTCGGCGTCGATCACTTTCCAAAACAAAACCGCGTCGACGTCGACCGGAACGGTGTCCTTCGTCAGCGTTTTTTCAGCGTTGAACGAGCTCGTGATCACGCGCGTGTCGATCCAATACGGGATCGTGTCGACGATCGGCACGATGCCGAAGAGCCCGGGTCCACGCAGGAGGTGAAAGCGACCGAGCCGCAGCACGACCGCGCGATCCCATGGCGACGCGACTTTGACCGCACTGCCGACGATCGCCGCGCAGAGCACCGTGACGCAGAGAATCGCCACGCCGCCGGGGATGCCGACGATACGGAAGAGCGCGGCCGCGAGCGCGAGACCGGCGGCGATCGTCACGACGAACAGAAATGCGGGGAACGAGCTGCGTGTGATCACGGCCGTAGCCTCCGCGTGCAATGCGGTGCATCGCGTGTGCCGTCGGTGCTAACGTCTGCCGCCTCGCATGAGCGATATCTCGATCAAGACCCCGCACGGAGAGATGCCGGCCTACGTCGCGACGCCCGAGGGAGCGGGGCCGTGGCCGGGCGTCGTCGTGCTGCACGACGTCATCGGCATGAGCCGCGATCTGCACAGGCAAGCCGACTGGCTCGCGGGCGAAGGCTTCCTCGCCGTCGCGCCGGATCTCTTTTATTGGGGCGGCAAGATCACCTGCTTGCGCACCATCTTCCGCGACATGCTCAAAGCCAACGGCCGAACGTTCGACGAGATCGACGCGGCGCGCGCGTGGCTCACTTCGCAAAAAAACTGTACCGGAAAGATCGGCGTCATCGGTTACTGCATGGGCGGCGGCTTCGCGCTCTTGCTCGCGCCCGGTCACGGCTACGCGGCGTCGAGCGTGAACTACGGACGCATTCCGAAAGACGTCGACGCGGTCCTCTCCGGCGCGTGTCCGATCGTCGGAAGCTTCGGCGGCAAAGACGGCGGCCTGAAAGGCGCAGCTGCAAAGCTCGAGCGCGCGCTCACGCAAGCGGGCGTCGCGCACGACGTGAAAGAATACGCCGACGCCGGTCACGGTTTTCTCAACGCTCACGACAAGGGCGATACGTCGGTCCTCTTTCGCGTGATGGCGAAGCTCACCGGCCTCGGCTACCACGAGCCCTCCGCGCTCGACGCACGCGGGCGGATCACGACGTTCTTCCGCGAGCACCTCGCTTAGCGCGATCGATTCGATCGCGACTCGCGAAACTTTCGTTCGCGCTCGATGCTGCGGCAACGCGGAAATCCCGCCGAAATCGAACGGCATCGCGGTTGCACTCGAGCGAGGCGGAGGTCACGCATGCGAAAGCTCCTCATGCTCCTTGCAGTCGGCTCGATCGCGCTCGGCGGCTGCAGCGGCGGCGACGCCGTCGACACGCAAGACACGGAATCGGCCGACGAAGCGCTCGTCAACTTCAACACGTTCGAAGAGCACAACCTCGAAGTCGTGAACTCGTATCGCAAGACCAAAGGCATCGCGCCGCTCGTCTTGTCGTCGAAGCTTTGCAAGTTCGCGCTCGCCGGCTCCAAAGAGCTCGAAGCCGATCACGTGCCGCACGAGCACTTCATCAACGCGGTGAACGACGGCTCGATTTGGGACGACGGCTTCAAAACGCTCGCCGGCGAAAACCAAGGCGACCCGAACGGCTGGCCCGAGCTCATCCAAGGCGATCCGAACGCGAACGAGATCGCGCAAATCGACGCGATCCAAAAAATGATGTTCGACGAAGGCCCCGGCTCCGGCGAAGCGCACGGGCACTACGAAAACATGATGAACCCGAAGTTCCACCGCCTCGGCGCCGGCCTGCTGCGCGCAGCGGGCGGCAAGCTCTATCTGACGAACGACTTCTCGGACTGATCGTCGTAGACTTTCGGAATGCTGTCCGAGCGGCTCGCCGAGAAAACGCAGCGGCTCATCGACGAGTATCTCGGTGCGGTCGGATCGGCCGCGATCGTTTCACGCGCCGGCACCGTGCTCTTCTGCTCGGCGCGAGACGACAGCGCGTGCGGCCTACTTCCGACGTTCGACCGCGTGCCGTGCGCGTCGATCGTGGACGACGTGCCGACGGTCGTGAACCTGCCGGTGTCGCGCGCGTGGTGCAGCTACGGTGTCGCGCTCGACGCGTGGCACGTGCTCTTCGTCGTGGCCGCGCCGGCGGTCGCGCCCGGGGTGATCGCGACGCGCATGAAGACAGCAGCCTCGCTCTTGCGACGCGTGCTCGCGGCGGGCGCCGACGCGGCACCGAGCGGAACGGGCGGCGCGAGCGGCGCGCCTGCGCTCGCGGGCCTCGTCGGTAGCGCGAAATGGTCTAGCGCACGGCCGACCTTCATAGCGCCCGGCGCGGTGCTACGTTGCGCCGCATGATCGGCATCGACTTCGGAGGCACCCGTATCAAAGCTGGGCTCGTCGACGGCGCGAGCATCGTCGCCGCGGAATCGGTCGAGACGCACGGCTCACCCGATGAAGTGCTAGACGCAATCGCCGCCCTCGCGCGAAAGCTCGACCCGAAACCGCAATCGGTCGGCGTCGCGATCCCGGGCGAGTGCGACGACGCGGGCCGCTGCTACCGCTTGCCCAACGTGCACGGCTTCGAGGGCGTGCCGATCGCGGCCGAGCTCGCCGAACGCATCGGCTGCCCCGTCGGCGTCGAAAACGACGCGACCACGGCCGCGCTCGGCGAGTCGCTCTATGGTCACGGCCGCGAGCACCCGAGCTTCGTCATGGTCACGCTCGGCACCGGCATCGGCGGCGGCGTGGTCACCGAGCGACGCCTTCATCGCGGCGCGCACGGCTTCGGCGGCGAGATCGGTCACTTGCCGATCGATCGCGCGCCGAACGCGCCCGTCTGCGGCTGCGGCCTCCGCGGGTGCGTCGAGGCGTTCGCCGGGACGCATGCGCTCCTCGCGCGCTATCGCGATCTCGGCGGGACCTGCAGCGAGATCCGCGACATCGCCGACGCCGCGCGCCGCGGGGACGAACGCGCGAAACGAGTCTTCGACGAAATGGGCGAGTCGCTCGGCTGGATGCTGACCGCCGTCCAAAACACGCTCGATCTCGACGCGATCGTCTTCTCGGGCGGCGTCTCGAAGTCGTTCGACCTCGTCGAGCCGAGCCTCCGCCGGCTGCTCCGCGCGCGCGCGCACGCGAAACCCCTCGGGGAAATCCCTCTTCTCGTGAGTGCCCTCGGCGACCGGGCGGGCATCGTGGGCGCAGCGCACCTTCTCCAAGCCTGAATCGTGTGCTTTGGAGCCGCGCCCTCGGGAATACTGTGGGCGCTTCTTCCGTAACACGAGGCTGCCGATGAACGAGCCCGAAGAGCTTCCCCTGAGTGACTTGATCGAAGACGACTTCGAAGCCATGGCGACGCGCGTCCTGCCGAAGGCACAGATGGCGTCGTACCCACCGATCGCAATGACCGCTTCGGTGCACCCGCCGAAGAAGAGCGACGCGCCGATTTGGGCTGCGGTCGTCGGAGCGACCTTCATTTTCGCGTTGGCCGCAGTCGGCGCCGCGCTTTTCTTGTTCGTCCAACATCGTCACGCGGACGAAACGGCCGACACCACGAACGCGACGGCGGCCACGGCCGAAGCGACCGACACGGCCGCCCCCGCGCCCGTGCCGACGGTGACCGCGACGGCGTCTCCGACCGAGAAGCTCGAGCCGCTCGCGGTCTCCCCGCGCGCGACGGTTCCGGTCACGACGGTGCACGCCGCCCCGGCTCCGCACGGCAGCGGCGTGCTTCAAACGTTCGCCGTCGGCCACGGCAAGACCATTTGGGTCGACGGCAGAGCGGCCGGCATCGGCGGCGCGCACGTCAAAACATCGTGCGGCAGGCACTCGATCGCCGTGGGCACGTCGAAGGCGCGCACCTACGAGGTCCCGTGCAACGGCTCGGCGATCACCGTCGGCTCGGCCGACGGCAGCTGATCACGCCGGGAACGTGTCTTCCGCTTCGGTGAGATCCGACGCCGGAACGTCTCGAACGAGCACGCTGCCGTCGCGGCGCAGCGAGATGACGCGCACGATGTTCGACGGCGCGCCGGCGATCGCACTGGCGAGCGCTTGATCGGCGCCGGCTTGTGCGGCGGCTTCGCGCGCCGGGAGGACCCGGAGCGCCGTCTCGCGCGGGCGCGTCGAAAAGAGCACCACGATGCGCTCCTCGGCGCGTCCGAGAAGCGTAATCAGCGCCGAGCCGATGGCCGGCAGCGCGCGGAGCAGCGCGCGATCGTCGTCGTCCTTGGGGTCGAGCTCCACGGGGCTGCCTTTTACCATTTTCGTCGCGGCGTCGCTCGCATCGCGGCGGCGAGCGCGCGGATCGTCGGCGCGAGCGGCGAGCTCTTGCGGAAGACGACCGCGATCGTGCGAACCGGCGCCGGCGGCTTGAAGGGCCGGATCTCGAGCTGACTGCGCCGGTTCTCGACCGGCACGGCGATCGACGGCAAGAGCGTGAGCCCCGCGCCGCTCGTCACCATCTGCGCGAGCGTCGCGAGGCTCGTCGCGCGAAATTCGTTCTCGCGCGCGCCGGCCCGCTCGCACAGCGCGAGCGCCTGCGCCCGAAAGCAGTGACCCTCGTCGAGCAGCAGCACCTCTTCGCGATCGAGATCGGCGACCTCGACGCGCGATTTTTTTGCGAGCGGATGACCCTTCGGCAGCGCGACCACGAACGGATCTTTCGCGACGATCTCGTGCGCGAGATCGCCGAGATCGGCCTCGAGCGCGACGATGCCCGCGTCGAGCCGTCCCCCCTCGAGCTCGCTCACGACGTCTGCCGTTTTTTCTTCCCGGAAGACGAGCCTGAGCTTCGGCCACTTTTTCGCGAGGCCCGGCGTCACGTCCGGCAAGAGATACGGGGCGATCGTCGGAATGACGCCGACGCGAAGCGTGCCGGCGAACGGCTCGCGCAGCCGCTCGGCCGCCGCCGCCAAATCCTCGACCTCGACCAAGACGCGCCGCGCTCGCGCGACGAGCGTCTCGCCCGCGGCCGTCACGAGCACACGCCGCTTGTCGCGCTCGAACAGCGCGACCCCGAGCACTTGCTCGAGCTGCTTCACCTGAGCGCTGAGCGTCGGCTGCGACACGTGACACTTCGCGGCCGCTTTGTGGAAGCCGAGCTCGTCCGCGACGGAGACCGCGTACTGCAGCTGCCGCAGCGACACGTCGTGAATGGCGATAGGCATTTTCTATCGATGTAATCCAAACATCGTCTTGGAACAATCACCGCCGGAAACCTACGTTGCAAGGAGTCGAGAGGAGAGAACGACATGCTGACCGTAGGAGACAAGATTCCGAGCTTCGAGCTCCAGGCCGTCGTGAGCACCGAGCACGGCAAAGAGTTCGAGACCGTCACCGACAAGAGCCACACCGGAAAGTGGCTCGTCCTTTTTTCGTGGCCGATGGACTTCACGTTCGTCTGCCCGACCGAAATCGCCGCGTTCGCCAAAGTCGAAAAAGACTTCTCCGAGCGCGACGCCCAAGTGCTCGGCCTCAGCGCGGACACGCATTTCGTCCACCTCGCGTGGCGCAAGAGCCACCCGGACCTCGCGAACGTTCCCTTTCCCATGCTCGCCGACACCAAGCGCGAGCTCACGAGCGCGCTCGGGGTCCTCCACAAAAAAGACGGCGTGCCGCTTCGCGCGACGTTCATCGTCGACCCCGAGGGCGTCATTCGCTGGGCGAGCGTGAACGACCTGAGCGTCGGGCGCAGCGTGCCCGAGGTGCTCCGCGTTCTCGACGCGCTGCAGACCGACGAGCTCTGTCCGTGCAATTGGCAAAAGGGCGACAAGACCTTGGAGGCGGCGTGATGGAGGAGCTGCGGGACAAGATCCCTCCGTTCGCGAAGGATCTCGCGCTCAACTTGTCGAGCGTGCTGGGAGACGGCGCGCTCGACGAGCGAACGCGCTGGGGCGTCGCCCTCGCTTGCGCGTTCGCCACCGAATCGAAGCCACTGCGCGACGCGCTCGGCCCGGACGCCGTTCGCATCGCAGGCGACGCGATCGTCGACGACGCGCACGCGGCGGCCGCGCTCATGGCGATGAACAACGTCTATTACCGGTTCCGGCATTTCGTCGGAAAGCCTTCGTACGCGCAGAAGCCTGCGCGCCTCCGCATGACGCGCATCGCGAAGCCGGCGAGCGACAAGACGACCTTCGAGCTCATGTGCCTCGCGGTGAGCGCCATCAACGGATGCGAAGCGTGCGTGCGCGCGCACGAGGCGACGCTCGAAGCGGCCGGCGTCACCGAAGACGCGGTTCACGACGCGGTCCGAATCGCCGCGACGATCCGCGGCGTCGCCGCCGCGCTCGCGTGATGCTACGTAGCTGAGCTCGAGTGAGCTCCGACATCGTCTATGGCCTTCGCGCGGGTCTCGCCGTCTTCGAGGCGCGACGCGGCGACATCGAGCGCGTCGCGTTTTCGCGCGAGGTTTCGGGCGAGGCCGATGCGCTCGTGAAGTGGGCGAATGCGCGGGGCCTCCCGTGCAAAGAGACGCGCGAGGACGAGCTCGCGCGCATCGCGCGCTCTCCGCATCACGAGGGGCTCTGCGTCGGGACCAAGCCGCGACGATTTTTGGCGGCGCCCGATTTGAGCGAGCTCCTCGTGCGTCGCAAGGGCTTCGCGATCGCGCTCGATCGCGTGCGCAATCCGTACAACGTCGGCGCGATCGTGCGGACCGCGGCGTTCTTCGGCGTGGACGCGATGATCCTCGGCGCGCCCGCGCCGCACCCCGCGCTCGCGCCCGACGCGGTGCGCGTGGCCGAGGGCGGCGCCGAGCACGTCGCACTCGCGCGAACGACCGATCTCGCCGAGACGCTCGCGCGCCTGAAATCCCGCGGCGTCGCGATCGTCGGCGCCGACGGCCAGGCGAAGAACGACGCGGCCACGTTTCGTTTCGCGCGGCCGCTCGTCCTCGTCGTCGGCCACGAGCGCGAAGGCCTCGGCGCGCGCGTTCGCGAGCAGTGCGACGCGCTCGTCGCGATCGGCGGCGAAGGAACGATCGAGTCGCTCAACGTGGCCGTCGCGACCGGCGTCCTCGTCGCGAGCGTGCTTCGCTCCAGTTAAGGAATCGCGAGCTCGAAGCTGTCGCGGACGACGCCGTGGTCGTCGACGACCGTGCCCTTCACGCTGGTCGCGCCGATGTCGAGCACGGTCGCGTGGAAAAACCCGCCCGACACGACGCGCTCGTCGCAATAGCTCCGCGACACGTTCGCGTTCACGTCGCCGATCGCGCCGCCGCCGCCCGCGGTCGTCACGTACGTGATGTTCCCGAAATCGAATCGCTCGTAGCCGTGCATGTGCGCCTGCAAGACGAGCGGAACCTTGTGGGCCAAAAAAAGCGGCTCGAAGAATTGCCGCGCGACCGGGTCGTCGCCGGTGTCGCCGCACGTGACGAACGGTTTGTGAAAATAAACGATCGCCATCCGGTAACCGGGCTCTTGCTCGTCTTGCGCGATCTGTTGCGCGAACCAAACGGCTTGCGCCGACGTGCCGTCGGTCGCGTCTTGCGTGTCGAGCACGTAGAAGTGCACGCCGCCGGACTCGAGCTCGTAGTACTCGTCGTTGCCGCCGAAGCCCGCGCCGTGGAAAAATCGAAGCGTGTAGTCTGCATATTCATCCGGCGTCTCGCTCTCGTGGTTGCCGATCGCCGGGAAAAACGGCACTTGCGAGAGCGCCGGGCGCATCACGTCGAACCAGAGCTGCCAGGTGTCGAAGCCGCTGTCGTAATATTCGATGTCGCCCATGTGGAGCAGGAGGTCCGGCGCCATCGGCATCACGTGCGAGAGAATGTTCGACGTGGTCGCGCCGAGGCCGACGTTGGTGTCGCCGATGGCGAGGACGCGAACCGGCGCGCCGCTCGGCTTCGCGGTGCAGAAGCGGCCGCCGCGCGCGGCGTCGGCGTCGATCGCGTAGTCGTAACAAGTCCCCGGCGCGAGCGCGTCGAACGACGCCTCGTGCATGAAGAACGCGCCGGCGTAGTCGGGCGTCGCCTGCGGGTCGAGCTGAGCGACGTGCTCGGTCGGCAAATCGGTCTCGGTTTCGGTCGCTTGCGCCGCGACGGATGCGCCGGCGTCGGCCTCGGGCGCGAGCGTGACGCCGGCGCTCGTTCCGGCGCGGCAGGTCTCCCAGCGCATCGTCGCGTGCGTCTCCGAAACCGCGATGACCCACGGGCCCTTCGTCACGCCGCTCCCCGAGCACGGCACGCCCGCCTCGACCCCGCCGTCGGCCGGCGCGACGCGCGTCGACTCACAGCCCGAGAGGACGCCCAGCAACGCTAGAACGGCGGCCGCGCGCATCGCGTTTGATCTAGCGCGAAAGCGAGACTAAATCCGCTCTCTCGATGCGCCACTCGCTGCCCAAGAACAAAATCAAAGTGCTCCTCCTCGAGGGCATCCACCCCGGCGCCAAAGATCTCTTCGAGAAAGAGACCTTCCAAGTCGAGCTCGTCAAACAAGCGCTCAAGCCCGCGGATTTGATCGCGCGACTCGAGGGCGTGCATGTCCTCGGCATCCGCAGCAAGACGCGCGTCACCAAAGAAGTGCTCGAGCACGAAAACGCCAAACGCCTTTTGACGGTCGGCTGCTTTTGCATCGGCACCAACCAAGTCGAGCTCGAGGCCGCGAACGTGCGTGGCGTGCCGGTCTTCAACGCGCCGTTCTCGAACACGCGCAGCGTGGCCGAGCTCGTCATCGCCGAGGTCGTCATGCTCGCGCGGCAGCTCGGCGATCGCTCGCGCGAAGTGCACGACGGCCAGTGGCGCAAGGTCGCGACCAACTGCCACGAGATCCGCGGCAAGACGCTCGGCATCGTCGGATACGGCCACATCGGCTCGCAAGTCGGCGTCCTCGCCGAGGCGATGGGCATGCGCGTCGTCTTCTTCGACATCGCAACCAAGCTGCCGATGGGCAACAACCGCTCGATGGCGACGCTCGCGGATCTTCTCGGCGAGTCCGATTTCGTGACCCTCCACGTGCCCGCGACGCGCGAGACGCACGAGATGATGGGCCCGAAAGAAATCGCGCAGATGAAACGCGGCTCGCACCTGCTCAACTTGAGCCGCGGCACCGTCGTCGTGATCGACGCGCTCGCAGCGGCGATCCGCGAGGGCCGCGTCGCCGGCGCGGGCGTCGACGTCTATCCCGAGGAGCCGGAGTCGAACTCCGACGGCTTCGCCTCGGCGCTCCGCGGTTTGCCGAACGTCATCCTCACGCCGCACATCGGCGGCTCGACCGAAGAAGCGCAAGAGTCGATCGGCCGCGAGGTCGCGACGGCGCTCGTCAAGTTCACCAACCTCGGCACGACGACCGGCTCGGTGAATTTTCCGGTCGTGGAAGTGCCGCAAGTCAAAGGCACCCACCGCATCTTGAACGTGCACCGCAACGTGCCCGGCGTCCTCGGCGCGGTGAACCGCGTCGTCAGCGAGCTCGGCGCGAACATCCGGACGCAAGTCCTCGCGACCGATCCGAACGTGGGTTACCTCGTGATGGACCTCGAGCAAGACGTGAGCGACGCGGTGGCCGATGCGATGGCGAAGCTCCCGACGAGCATCAAGACTCGGATCCTTCATTGAGCTGAGAGCCGTCAGCTCGCCCCCGATGGAACTCGGATCCACCACTCCGGGGCGCACTTATATAACTAGATGCATACTGCACGTTTCTAAGTGCAGAATACATGCGTGCATGTTACACGCGTGCGCGCTTTCGGTAGATGTCGGCGGCGTGGCCACATCTTTGCATTCGGAGATTCTTGGAGGCACTCATGGATTCGAAACAGAAGCTTTCGCTTTCGGCTGACGTTCTTCGGGCGATTTACGCTCGGCGCGCGGAGCGCATCACGCTCGATGATTTGTGCGACGGGCTCGGCGTCGGCAGCGCGCCCGTTCGGGAGGGTGTTCGCGCGAGGACGACGCGACGCGAGGACGTGCGCGAGATCGTGCGACGTCTCGACGAAGAGGGATTCGTCGACGCGGCTCGAATGCGGCTCACGCTCCAAGGGTTTGCGCTCGCGAGCTCCCTCGCGGCGCGGCGTCTCGTTCCGCTTCATCTCGTGGCAGAGCTGGTCGCCTGAGTTGCCCGCTGGTCGCTCCGTCGACCAATTGTTTCCGGCAAAAATACGGGCGATCGTAGGCTCATGATGAGCCGACGCTTCCTCGTTTTGTTCTCGATTGGCGCTACCACGATGCTCGCCGCGTTCGCAGCCGCGTGCGGCGACGACACGAGCGGCGGAGCCGACGCCGCGGACGACGCGACGACGAGCGACACTGGAACCGGAAGCGACACGGCAACGGGCAACGACACGAGCACCGGTAACGACACCGGCACCGGCAACGACACGGGCGCGACCGACGCGGGCTCGGGATGCGTGGGCTCCGACGCGGGCTGCCTCGCCTGCTGCCAAGCTCTGCATCCGGATGGCGGGGCCGTGCGACGAGCGGCGATCTTCGCCTGTGCCTGCACGACGCCGGGCGACTGCAAATCCGGAAACAAGTGCGGCGGCACGGTCTGCCAAGGAAATGCGCCCAACGCGAATTGCCAGACGTGCCTCGACGACCCGAACCAGGGCGACTGCACCGACGCCGGCAACGCGGCGTGCAAAGCCGACCCGGAGTGCGTCGCATTCGCGGCCTGCGCCCTGAGCTGCGGCGACGGCGGCTGAGCCGTCAGGGTTTCGGCAACGAGCCGCGCTTCGTGGTAGGTCTGAAGGACAGATGCCGGTCGAGGACCACGTCGCCTGGACTGTGGGACGTTACACGGTCCACGGAGAGCTCGCCTCCGGCGGCATGGCCACGGTGCACATCGGGCGCATGGGCGCGGCCGGCGGCTTCGCGAAGCTCGTCGCGATCAAGCGCATGCACCCGCAGTTCGCCAAGGATCCCGATTTCTTGGCGATGTTTCTCGATGAGGCGCGCCTCGTCACGCGCATCCGGCACCCGAACGTGGTGCAGCCGCTCGACGTCATCGTCGAGCACGGCGAGGTGCTCCTCGTCATGGAGTACATCCATGGCGACGCGCTCTCGCGCATCAACCGCGTGCTTCGTCCGCGCAACGAGCGCATCCCGCTGCGCATCGCGGTCGCGATCATGGCCGGCGTGCTCCACGGCCTGCACGCGGCGCACGAAGCAAAGAGCGAGCGCGGCGAGCCGCTCGGGATCGTCCATCGCGACGTGTCGCCGCAAAACGTGATCGTCGGCGTCGACGGCATCGCGCGCGTGCTCGACTTCGGCATCGCGAAAGCGGCCGACCAAGTCCACCTCACGCGCGAAGGCGAGCTCAAAGGAAAGCTGATTTACATGGCGCCCGAGCAGCTCCTCGGCGAGCAGCTCACACGGCGCACCGACATCTTCGCGGCGAGCATCGTCCTGTGGGAGTGCTTCACCGGGCAGAAGCTGTTCGAGAGCGATTCGCAGTCGGCGCTCCTCGCGCGCGCGCGCATGCAGAAGGTCGACGCGCCGAGCGAGCTCGCGCCGGAAATTTCGCCGACGCTCGATCAGATCGTGCTGAAGGGCCTCGCGATGCGCCAAGAAGAGCGCTGGGCGACCGCGCGCGCGATGGCGCTCGCGCTCGAAGAGGCCGTGTCGCCGGCGACGCCCGCGCAGGTCGGCGCGTGGGTCGAGGAGGTCGCGGCGAAAGCGCTCGACGAGCGGCAGCGGCGCATCGACGAGATCGAATCGGCCGGCGCCGACAGCAGCGGTCGCTCGTCGCGCGAGCTCGTCGCCGACATCGCTTCGGATCGCGTCTTCACGCAGGACATTCTCTCGGCGCGCAGCATCTCGGGATCGCGACGCTTGCCCGACCCGCCGCCGCCGCCCGCTGCGCGCTCCGGACCGCAGCGCGCGTCGCAGCACACGCCGACGCCTCCGCCGCGCATGACGCCGACGCCTCCGCCCGCGTCGCACCTCACGCCGACGCCTCCGCCTGGGATGCGCGGGCCCGACAACTCGACGCGGTTCGATCGGCCCGCGGGGCGCGTGTCGTCACCGTCGTTCGGCGGCTCGCCGATCGCGCCCAACGCGCCCAGCGTGCACGATCCGTTCTACGTTCCGCCCGCGGCGCCGCTCGCGCCTCCCCCGCCGAGTCCGTTCGGCGCGCCGATGCTCGAGCCGCCGCCGATGCCCACCGAGCTCGCGAAGCCCGCGAAGACGACGGTCGTCAAACTGCGGACCGGCCGCGTCGGAACGATCGCGATTCTCACGCTCCTCCTCGCGTTCCTCGTGTTCGTCCTCGCGGCGCCGGCGATCGTGCGAAGCGCGATCATCGATTCGCTCGCCAAGAAAGGCATCGTCGCGAGCATCGACGAAATCGATTTGTACTCGCAGGTCGGCACGGCGCGGCTCTCGGGCGTCACGCTCACGGCGCCTGACGTGCCGGGCGCGACGGTGCACGCGCGCGAGATCCTCGTCGAGCTCGGCTCGGGCCTCGAGACGAAATCGTTCGTCGCGCGCGACGTCGACGTCAACGTCGACGTGGGTTACGCGCCGCTCCTCAAGTCGCTCGACGCGTGGTGGGCCAAGCATCCCGTCGGCACCAACCTCGAGCTCTTTCCGCAATCGTTGCAACATGCACGCATCGAGAGCGCGCACGTCGTGTGGAACGCGCCGTCGGGCGCCGGCACGCGGCTCGAGGCGACGTCGCTCACGGTCGACTTGTCGCCCAAAGAAGGGCGGCCGCTCGGGCAGGACTTCGTCTTGTCGCCGACGAGCGTCGACGTGATGACGCCGATCGGGCGCCTCGGGCCGTGGCTCTTCGACGCGAGCCGCACGGGTCCGGCGTACGCCGCGCACTTGTCGTTCAGTCAGGCGCACCAGCAGACGTTCGGCCTCGATCTCAGCGGCACCGACGACACGACCAAGATCGACGCCGTCGCTGCGCGCGCGACGCCCGCGGACATCGGCCTCAAGCCGGACGTTTTCGGCGCGACGCCGGCCGACGTGGTGAAGATCGATCTCACGCTCCACGCCGAGCGAAAAGGTCCGACGTGGACGGCGAGCACCGACTTCGTCGTCGACGGATTTCACGTGCCGAACGCGCCGCCATCGACGCTCGGCTTCGCGCTCGCGTTCACCGGGCACGCGGGCGCGCCGCTCGACGCGCGCGGGCGCTTCTCGCTCGGCGGCGCCGAAGCGCCGATGGACGGCACCCTCACGGTGCTCGACGACGGCGTCGCCGCGAAGCTCACTTCGTCGGTGCTCGTGAAATGCAACCAGGGCGCCGCCAAATCCGCCGTCTCGTTCGCGATCGACTCGCGCGATTTGGGCGCGGCGTCGATCTCTCCCCAAACGCCGTTCTGCGCGCCCATCGTTCCGAGGAAATGACGCCGGGAACAATCATTGGTCGCCGTTATCGCCTGACCGAACGCATCGGCAAGGGGGGCATGGCCGAGGTTTGGGCGGCGGTCGAGGACGGCACGGGCGCATCGGTCGTCGTGAAGACGCCGCGTTCGTCGGCGATGGCGCGCTCCGACTTGCTGAAGATGTTCGAGCGCGAAGCGGCGCTCCTCTCGCGCATTCAGAGCGAGTACGTCGCGCGGTTTCACGGCTACTTCAAAGAGGCGGGCCGGCCGTTCATCGTGTGCGAGCGGCTCGTCGGCGAGACGCTCGGCGATCGTCTGAAGCGCGCACGCGTGCTGACGCTCGCGGACCTCGGGCCGATCGTCGACCAAGTGTTGGTCGCGCTGTGCGACGCGCACGCCGCGGGCGTCTTGCACCGCGATCTCTCGCCGGACAACATTTTCTTGGCGCGAACGCCGAGAGGCGAAATCGCCAAGCTCATCGACTTCGGCGTCGGCAAGCTCCAAGACGGCGAGCCGCTCACGCCCGCCGACGCGACGATCGGCTCGCTCCCGTACATGGCGCCGGAGCAGTGGCTCGACCCGCGTCTGGTCGACGCGCGCGCGGACCTTTACGCGCTCGGTACGATCGTGTTTCGATCGCTCACCGGAACGCTCCCGTTCCCCGAGAAGAACGCGATCCGCTTGCTCACGCTCAAACGAGATTTCGACGCGCCGACGCTCAGCGAGGTCACGCACGCGCCCTACCCGAGCGCCGTAGCCGGCATGGTCGCGCGCGCGCTCGCCCGAAATCGCGAGGACCGATTTCCGACGGCGGCCTCGATGCTCGAAGCGTGGCGCGGCGTCTTCGCGCAGAGCGGTTGGACCGCGCCAGAGATCACGATGGCCGGCGAAGACGGCGGCGACACCACCGCGACGATGACGCGCGCGCCGCGAAAACCACGATGAGCGGATCGACCGTCGCAACGACCAAGGCGATTCAGCTCCGCGGAGGCACGATTCACCTCGCCGCGCGGCCCGAAAAGCGCGTCGTCATCGGCGGCGATCCGGTCCTCGTCGGGCGCGACGGGTCGTGCACGCTCGTCATCGACGACAAGCGCGTCAGCGCGGTTCACGGCGAGCTCGTCGCGACCGCGCGCGGCGTCCGCGTCCGCGATCTCGGCAGCAAGAACGGGATTTGGTCGGCCGACGTGAACCTGCAAGAGGGTTACCTCACCGAGGCGACGACGCTCATGTTCGGGCCGGCGGAGATCTTGTTCGAGCCCGCGCGACCCGAGCGGCTGCGCCTCTTCGAGCACGAGAACCTCGGCGGTTTGTACGGAAGGACCCCGGCGATGCGCGAGGTGTTCGCGCGCATCGAGCGGAGCGCGCCGAGCGATCTCACCGTGCTCGTCGAGGGCGAGACGGGAACCGGCAAGGAGCTCGTCGCGAAGGCGATTCACGATCGCAGCCCGCGCGGCGAGCGGCCGTTCGTCGTCGTCGATTGCGGATCGATCCCGCACGGCCTCGCCGAGTCGACGCTCTTCGGGCACGTACGCGGCGCGTTCACCGGCGCGACCGACAATCGCACGTCGCCGTTCGTGCTCGCCGAGGGCGGCACGGTTTTTCTCGACGAGCTCGGGGAGCTGCCGCTCGACACGCAGCCGAAATTGCTTCGCGCGCTCGCCGAGCGGCGCGTGCAGGCCGTTGGCGCGAGCGGGTACGCGCCGTTCGACGCGCGCATCGTCGCCGCGACACGGCGCGATCTCTCGCGCGCGGTGAACGAGGACGCGTTTCGCTCCGACCTTTATTTCCGCATCGCGCAGATGCGCATCACGATGCCTTCGCTCCGCGAGCGCGTCGAGGACATCCCGGGCCTCGTTCAATTCGTGCTCGACCGCACCGGGCACAAGAACGCGTTTCGCCGCATTCCGCGCGACTCGATGGCGCAGCTCCTCCGGCACGATTGGCCGGGCAACGTTCGCGAGCTTTGCAACGTCGTCGCGGTCGCCGTCGCGCTCGCCGACGAGGGCGCGCCGATCGATCTCGCGGCGCACCTCGGCGCGCTCACGCCCGCGGGACGCGCGCGCGGCGGCGAAGCGTCGACCGAGCTCCCATATCACGAGGCCAAACGCGCCGCGCTCGACCACTTCGAAAAAAATTATTTCGCCGCGCTCGCCGAAAAGACCGGCGGCAACATCGCCGAGATCTCGCGCCGCGCGAAGCTTCAGCGAACGCACGTGCGGCGCTACTTGGTCACGCACGGGATCAAGAAGCGGTAGGCGTGGACCGTCTCGCCACCGGAAACCCCGCGCACGGCTGGTTCGCGTTCGCAGGCGGCGAGAGCAGCGCGCGTGAGATCGCCGCGCGCATCGCCGCCGAGGCGAGGCGGCGCGGACTCGACACGCGCACGGTCTCGTCTGCCACGACGACGCGCGTCACTGTGAGCTTTCCCGAGGGCCGCGCCTCGCTCGACGTGCTCGAGGTCCCGCGTGGCGGCGCGCGGAACCGCCTCGCGATCTGTCGACGCGGCGCTGGCGCAGCGCTGACGCAGACGCGGGCTCTCGTGCGCGAGACGCTCGAACGATGCGAAGATTTCGGCGAGCTCCTCACGTGCGACGAAGCCACCGCGAAAAGTCTCCCCGAGCTCGCGGCTCATCGCGCGGCGGTGCGCGCGCGCCGCGCAGCCGACGTGATCGGTGCCCTCGGCTGGCTCGCGACCCTTCCGGCGCTTCTCGCGATGGGCGTCTTCGTCTTCTTCGATCTCGGCATGACCCGCATGACGTGCGGTCCGGAGCCGATCGGCGCACACGCTGGCGAGCTCCTCACGGTCGGGGTGATCGGCGTCGTCGCCTTCGCCGCACCGTTCATTCCCGCGGTGCTGTTGCTCCGCCACGCGAGGCGCACGCTCGCGCGCAGCATCGCGGGCGCGATCCTCGTCGTCGCCGCCGTCGTGATCGCGCTCGCCGACGTGATCCTGCTCGCGGTAGGCACGAGCTGCTGACGTCGCTATCGTCGCGGCATGCACCCGCTGATGCCCACGTCCAAAGCCGGTCTGCCGCTTCTCGCGCGCGTTCGCGCACTCAGCCTCGCGCTGCCGGCGACGACCGAAGAGATCAACCACGGCCGGCCGTGCTTCACCGTCGCCAAGAAAACGTTCGCGATGTTTCTCGACAACCATCACGGCGACGGACGCGTCGCGATATGGTGCAAGGCGGCGCCGGGCGATCAGGGCGACATGGTCGAATCGGATCCGAAGCGCTTTTTCGTTCCGCCGTACGTCGGCCCGCGCGGCTGGATCGGCGTTCGTCTCGACACTCCGAAGCCCGACTGGAAGATGGTCGCCTCGATCCTCGCCGACAGCCACAGGCTCATCGCGCCCAAGCGCGTGCTCGCGGGGGCCGACCCAAGCCGACCCGGGCGGCGCGTGTCGACCAAGAGGTGAGCCCTTATCGGATCTCCGCGGCGCCCGAGAAGCGACCCGAGCGCGCACGTCTCGCGACGACGATTGCGATCGGCGCGACATTTTTTGCCGCGCTCACCGGCGTCGTCACCTTCGACCTGCGCGCGAGCGCCCGCCGTGCCGAAATCGAAGCGGAGCGCGCCAAGCTCCGAGCCTCGGAAGACGAAAACGCGCGCCGCCTCCGGGAGCTCCAAGGCTCGCAGTTCGGCGATTGGCCCACCAAGGTGGAGCGCCAAAAACGTCCGGGCCTCCCGCGCTGCCGGTGCGCTCCGGGCGATCCGCTCTGCAGCGAAATCCCCGGGCAGACCTGCGCGCCGTGAGGGGAAGTCCGCCGTCGGCGGACGTGAATCGCGACCTCATCGCAGTCCTTCGCTTGCCCCGGCTTCAGCCCGGGTGATTCTCACCTCCCCGGCGGCGCGGAGCGACGCCGAGGGGAGGTCTGCCGCGCGCAGGCGTCGCGCGCAAGGCCACGCGCAGGCGCTCGCGTTCGTTTCGAACAAGGCGGCGCCGAGCATGGCCGAGCACGACGCCGAGCACGGCAGGGAGGGGCCCCAAATGCTTCACCCTCCGCGCATTCGCGTGACGAATGCACCCACGAGTGAAAAGACAGCGCGCACTTTTTCGACGATCGGCGTCGTCTTGCTTCGCAGCTTCGCGAAGGACGACGCGATCGTCCGCAGCGCGGGCGTGTACGGGTACCACCAGAGCTCGGCCTTCGCGCGGTTCTTGTCGACGAGCACGAAGCGCGGGCGCGTGAGCGCGTCGAGCGCGAGCGGCGAGTTGGTGATGCCGTATCCGGTTTCGCCGTAGCCGCTCCACGGCGCTTGCGGGAGCGCGCCGGTGAAGGCGTGGTTGTTGATCGTGACGACGCCCGCGCGGAGGCGCTCGGCGATCTTCTTGCCGCGTTCGATTTTTTTCGTCCACACGCTCGCGGTGAGACCGTACTTCGAGTCGTTCGCGAGCTTCACCGCTTCGTCTTCGCTCGCGACGACGTGGATCGGCAGCACCGGGCCGAACGTCTCGTCTTGCATGAGCGGCGTCGCGTCGCTCTCGACGCGCACGACGGTCGGCGCGTAGCCGTAGCCTTCGTCGAGCGATTCGCCGCCGGTGAGCACTTTGGTGCCCGCCGCTTCGCGCGCGCTCTCGACGTGCGATTTCACGATCGACCGCTGCGCTTCGGTCGCGAGCGGGCCGAAGTCTTCGCCGAAGCGGAGCGACTTCGTGATCTCGGCGACCTTGGCGATGAACGCGTCGGCGATCGACTTTTCGACGTAGACGCGCTCGATGGCTGCGCAGTTTTGGCCGGCGTTGCTCATCGCGCCCCAGACGACGCCGCGAGCCGCGCGCTCGACGTTCGCGTCGCCCAAGACGATGGCCGCGTCTTTTCCGCCGAGCTCGAGCGAGCACGGGATCAAACGCTCGGCGCACGCGTGCGCGACCTTGCGGCCCGCGCGAACGCTACCGGTGAAGACGACGAGATCGACGTCGGCCTCGCAGAGCGCGGCGCCCGCGTCGCCGCCGCCCTGCACGAGACCGAGCACGCCCTTCGGCACGACGCCCTCGAACAAATCTGCGACGAGCTTGCCCGCCCGCGGCGAGACCTCGCTCGGCTTGAACACGACCGCGTTGCCCGCGAGGAGCGCCGGCACGATCGTGCGAAGCGGAAGCGCGACCGGAAAGTTCCACGGCATGATGACCGCGACGACCCCGCGCGGCGCGCGCTCGATCGCCCCGCTTTTTCCGGGATACGCGAGCGCGTCGAGCTCGACCGGCGACGCGGCGAGCATCTCTTCGATCGACTTGCACCAAAAGTCGACGACGTCGCCCGACGGCAGCACCTCGGCGAGGAGCGACTCGGCCTCGGGCTTGCCGAGCTCGCTCTTCAACGTCTTGACGACGAGCTCGGCGCGATCGAGCACGCGATCTTTCACCGCGGCGATCGCTTCGGCGCGCGCGGCAGGTCCCAGGGCCGCCCACGCGGGCTGCGCGGCGCGCGCGTCGGCGACGCGGGTCTTGATGTCGTCGATTGCGGTCGGCTCGACCGAGTCGAGGGCCGCGCCGTCGAGCGGGCTCGTCGTCGAAAAGGGCTGCGTCATCGGGCGCGCAGCATACAGCTTCAGCGAGCGGCGAGATCGTGGATTCCGGCAGCGCGCCCGTCGCGATCCGAAACCGCTTTGTGCGCGAGCTCGACGATGCGCTCGTGGTGCGTGAAGAGGATGACTTGCGTTCGTTTGGCGAGCTCGGCGAGGACGGCGAGCGCCGCGGCGGCGCGCTGATCGTCGAAGTGAACGAGGACGTCGTCGAGGAGGAGCGGCATCGGTCCGCGCGCTTCGGTGAGCCGCTCGAGGCTCGCGACGCGGAGCGCGAGGTAGAGCTGATCGAGCGTGCCGTCGGAGAGCGCGGCGGTCTCGAGCTTCCGTCCGTCGCGCACGGCGACGAGGACCGGTTCGTCCGACTCGCCGAAGCCGACCTCGAGGCTCTCGAACGATCCGAGCGTGAGCATCGAGAAGAGCTGGCTCGCGCGCGCGAGCACCGGGCCCTGATTTTCGCGGCGGTAGCGTTCGAGCAAGCGCGCGACGGCGGCGCCGGCGAGGCGAACGCGCGCGTAGTGCTCGGCGAGATCGCGGACGCGCGCGAGCTGGCGCTGGGCTTCGGCGGCTTGTTCGACGGCGGGCGATTGATCGAATTGTTTGGCGCCGGCTTCGAGCCCGCCGAGCTCGCGGCTCGTCTGCGCGATGCGATCGTCGAGCTCGGCGATGATCCCGTCGAGC
>DASXHD010000093.1:0-80717 GCA_036488725.1 Polyangiaceae bacterium
CCCCTCCGAGAGCACTCGCGCTCGTCATCCGCAGAGGCTACGAACATCGATGCAGGGACAATTGGCTGCGACCCAGGCAAGCTCTACGCGCGCTCGTGATGCGCTCGAACGGGCGGTGGCGTGCGCCGAGGCCGGCAGCCCGGATCGGCCAATCCTGCTCGTATCGGCGGAAGATTTGTCCGCGTTGCGCGGCAACGACGTACGCGTCCCGCTCGATCGCATCATCATGGGTCGCTTCCCCGATGCGGGTCTGGATGCATTGCTGGCGAGCGGTGTGCTCGATGCGCTCTTGCCGGAGGTGAAAGCCATGGTCGGCTTCGGCGACGGCGAGTGGCGCCACAAAGACGTTTGGAAGCACACGAAGCAGGTCGTCCGTCAGGCGGTGCCTCAGCTCGAGGTGCGCTGGGCGTCGCTCTTCCACGACATCGGAAAAGTGAAGACACGCAGCATCTCGCCCGACGGCAAGGTGCACTTCTTCGGCCACGCTGAGGTCGGCACGCGCATGTTCGAAAAGCTCGACCGTCGCATGCCGCTCTTCGGACCGGAGCCCGCGCTCAAGGACACGGTGCGCTTTCTCATCTTGCACCACCTCCGCGCGAATCAATACGACCCGAGCTGGACGGACAGCGCCGTCCGGCGTTTCGCGCGCGAGCTCGGCGCGCACCTCGGCGAGCTCCTCTGTCTCGCGCGCGCCGACATCACGACCAAGCGCCCCGAGAAGAAGCGCCGCGGCCTCATGCAAATCCAAGAGCTCGAGGAGCGCATCAAGCAGCTCGCGCTCGAAGACAGCAAACAGCCCCCGCTGCCGAAGGGCGTGGGCGACGAAATCATGAAAGCGTTCGCGCTGCCCCCGTCGCGTCTCATCGGCGACATCAAGAAAAAGCTCGAGGACGCGATCGACAAAGGCGAGATCGAATCGCGGATGCCCTGCGAAGCGTACGTGGAGATCGTCCGCAAGGACCCGGCGCGCTACGGCATCGGTTGAGCGCGCCGTAGCAGGATCACGGCGTGAGGCCGACCTCGCGCAAGACCTCGAGCACCGACGTTCCCATCGGCGCCATCATCGCGGCCATCGGCATCATCGGCGCGAGCAGATCGACGGCGCGATCGACGAGCAAGCGCGTTTTCCGCTGTTTTGGCGACGTGTCGTGAATGAAGAAGAGGACGAGGCCCATCGAGAGCGACCAAAACGAGAGCGCGAGGACGCGCTTCAAATCCGGCGGCAGCTCCTCCGGCGCGAGCGCCTCGTCGAAGAGCGCGATGCTCTCGTCGCGCACGCGGCGGGTCTTCGCGGAAAAAATCGAGAGCTCGCTCGCCGGGTCGCCGATGCTGCGAAAGAGCGCCGAGAGTAGCTTTCGATCGCGCGCCATGGAATCGATCTTGGCGTGGAGCACGGCGCGGAGGCGGCCGTCGAGCGTGCGCGCCCGCTTCATCCCTGCGCGCGCGAGCTCGGCGTGCGCGTCTTGCGTGCGCGCGTAGTACGCGAGGACGATCGCGTCTTTCGACGGGAAGTAATAGTAAGCGGCGCCGGCCGCGACGTCCGCACTTTTGGCGACGTCGCGCATCGTCGTCTTCTCGAAGCCGCGCTTGCGAAAGAGGCGCAGCGCGGCTTCGAGGATGGCTTCGCGGGTTGCGTCGCTCTTCTTCATCGATACGCGTGCGGCACTCTACACGTGCCGCCGGCGCAAGGATCGGGCGCGATCATCGCCGCGATCGCGCGGCGGTTGCTCGAGATCGCGTGGAAGAATCGCTCCGCGAGCGGCGCGAGCTCCGGACCGCTGATGCGATACGACCACTCGCGCCATTCGCAGAGGGCCCAAAGCGCGGTGATGAACGCGGCGGGCCCGGCCCACACCTCGCCGCGCTCGCTCACGACGACGAGCTCTTCTCCGAGCCACGGCACCGCGCCGTAGAGCTCGCGCGCCTCGCGCGAGTCGCACGGGAGAAACCGAATCGGAACGAACGCCTCCTGCGTCGACATCCACGCGGCGCAGCGAACGCAGAGCGCGCACTTCGGATCGTAGAGCAGCGTGATGCCCACGACTTCACCACTTCGGGCCCGCGGCGACGGCTTGCGGCGCGAGGTGCATCTGCGGCGCGACCGGCGGCGGCAGCTGGGCGACGCGCGAGCGGCGGCGAATCCGATAGAACACGAACAGATTCACGAAGTGCATGAACGCGAGCGACATGAGCAGCGCGCCGAGCTTCCACGCGAGGACCTCGACCGCCGCGACCGACGTCTCGGCGGGATCGCTCTTCATGATGAGCGCCGCGTAGCCGAGGTTCACGAGATAGAACCCGACGACGAGGAGCTTGTTCACCGCGACCGCGAGCTTGGGCGTCTCTTTGAAGACGTCCTCGAGAAAGACCGCGCCGTTCCGCGAGAGCGTGCGCGCGAGATAGACGGTGAGCCCGACGCTGATCGCGGCGTACGTAGCGTAAACGGGCACGAGATACGGGGTAGACATGGCTGTGACTCCATTTTGAACACGTTCAAAAACCCGGCACCCCGAAACGTAGTGCGTCCGGCTGCGGGGTCAACCATTTTTGAACGCGTTCAAAATTGTCGAGCATGGCGCGCACGTAAAGTGCGCCCAGGCGGTCACAAAATCGTGGGGCCCCGAGTCCAACTCTTCGTCCACATCAAACGAGGAGAATTCGATGCGTCATTTCCTGTCAGTCGCGGCCGTTTTGATTTGTGCGTGCTCGGGCGCCGCGGGGCCCGAAGGTCCGGCAGGTCCCGCTGGATCGGCGGGCGCGCAAGGCCCCTCCGGTCCGGCCGGAGCGTCTCCCGAGGCCGGCGCGCCGAACGTCACGTCGCTCGTGTCGAGCCTGGACTTGCCCGAATCGGCGCCGTACCCGAACAGCATTTCGTCGACGGCCGACGGCACGCTCTTCGTCGGCGGCTTGCTCGGTCAAGTCGTCAAGTTCGACACGACCTCGACGCACGGCTCGCTCGTGATTCCGCAAGTCGGTCCGCAAGGCACCGTGCTCGCGAATCTCATGGTCGACCCGGCGACGAGCACGCTCTACGCGTGCGGCGATCTCTTCGCCGGCACCGCAGAGAACCCGTTCGCCAATCCGGCCGCGACGCTCTACGCATTCGATCTCGACGGCAAACCGAAGGCTTCGTATCCGCTTCCGAACCAAGGGAGCTCGCTCTGCGAGGACATCGCCATCGGGGCGGGCGGCACTGTGTACGTGACCGATCCGTTTCTCGGCGCGGTGGACGTGCTCGCCGGGTCGACCGTCACGACATGGAAGACCGACGCGCTCCTTCAGGCGAACTTTTCGAACCCGGTGCCGCCGTTCGGCGTGCACGGCGTCGCCGTCGCGGGGACGAACGTGTTCGTCGGGAACTTCAGCACGAGCTCGCTCTTCCGCATTCCGGTCAAGGGTGACGGGTCGGCGGACGCGATGGTCCAAGAGACCGCTTCGATCACGAACCCGGAGCGGCTCGTCGCGCTCGACGCGACGCACTTGCTCGTCGCCGAAGACGTTTGGTGCGGCTCGGGCGCCGTCGCCGAGCTCACGCAATCCGGCGCGGACGCCTGGACGACGACCGTGCTGAAGAACGGCATCATGGGCGCGACGAGCGTGACGGTCGCGAACGGCAGTTATTGGGCGGTCGAGTCCCAAGTTTGCGCGATCATCACCCAGCTCGCAGGGGGACCTGCCGCGAATCCGGTCTTGCCGTTCTGGATCGACCGCATCGACGCGGATTGAGGATATCTTGTACGGGCGGGATGTCGTTCGTCGCCGACCGTTTCGAGATCCTCTCGCTCGCCGGACAAGGCGGCATGGGCCGCGTCTTTCGCGCGCGCGACACCACGACCGGCGCCGTCGTCGCGCTGAAGCAGCTCTCCGTGATCGACTCGGACACGGCGACGCGATTTCAGCGCGAGGGCGCGGCGCTCGAGCGGCTCGATCATCCGGGCATCGTGCGGCACGTCGCGCACGGGCTCACGCACGATGACCTTCCGTACCTCGCGATGGAGTGGGTCGACGGCGAAGAGCTGCGGCTTCGGCTCAAGCGCGAGGGCACGCTCGACGGCGGATCGGTCGCGACGCTCGCGAGGCGCTTGGCCGACGCGCTCGCGCACGCGCACGGTCGCGGGATCGTGCACCGTGACATCAAGCCGTCGAACATCGTGTTGCAGACGCCCGATTTCGCGAGCGCGGTTCTCATCGACTTCGGGCTCGCGCGCGGAGGCGACGACGAGCTCACGCGGACCGGCATGCTCGTCGGGACGCCCATTTACATGGCGCCCGAGCAAGTGCGCGACAACGCGGTGACGCCGAGCGTCGACGTGTTCGCGCTCGGTTGCGTGATGTACCAGTGCCTCGCGCAGACGACGCCGTTCGCCGCGAACGGTGCGACCGCGGTGCTGACGCGCGTGCTCTTCGACGAGCCGGTGCCGATCGATCGCATCGCGCCCGACGCGCCGGCCGCGCTTTCGGCGCTCATCATGGCGATGCTGCGCAAGAACGCCGCCGAGCGGCCGACGATGCGCGAGGTGGCGTCGGCGCTCGAGGACTTCGATCATCCGCCGGCATCGGTGACCGTCGCGAGCGCGCACCTCAGCACAGCCGAGCTCCGCGTCGTCAGCGTGATCGTCGCGGGCGCGCCTTCGCTGCGCGACGCGGGCGACACGCTGCGGCAGATCGAGCCGGTCGCGGTCGACGTCGCGGCGCTGCGCTCGGTGGCCGAGCGATTCGGCGCCGACGCGACCGTCTTGCCGAACGGCGCCGCGGTCGCGGTGCTCGCGTCGGGCTCGGCGAGCGATCTCGCGGCGCGCGCGGCCGAGTGCGCGATCGAGCTGAAGCTCGCGCTGCCCGAGACGCCGATCGGGCTCGCCACCGGGAGCGCGCGGACCAGCGAAGGCGTTCCGCTCGGCGAAGCGATCGATCGCGCGGTCGCGCTCGCGCCGTTCGAAGGCGACGCCGTGCGCGTCGACGACGTGACCGCGGGTTTGCTCGGCGCGCGACATCACGTGACGCGCGACGCCGACGGCCTCGTGCTCCGGCGCGCGAGCGATCGCGCGGAGGCGGCGCGCACGTTCCTCGGCAAACCGACGCCGTGCGTCGGGCGCGACGCCGAGCTCGCGACGCTCGACGGGATGATCGCGCAGTCGGGAAACGAGTCGGTCGCGCGCGCCGCGCTCGTGACTGGGCCCGCCGGAATCGGGAAGTCGCGCATCCGGCAGGAAATCGTCACGCGCTGCGCCGCGCGAGGAACTGCCGTGTGGCTCGGCCGCGCCGACGTCGCGTCGGCGGGCGTGCCGTTCGGGATCCTCGCGCAGATGATCCGCACGCAAGCTGGGCTCGTCGCCGACGAGCCGGCGCAGGCGTCGCGAGAAAAGCTTCGCGCGCGCGTCGCGCATCACGTCGCGGCCGAGGACGTCTCGCGCGTCGCCGCGTTCCTCGGCGAGATCGTCGCGGTGCGGTTCGACGACGACGTGCAGCTCCGCGCGGCGCGAAGCGATCCGCAGCTGATGGGCGATCAGATGCAGCGCGCGTTCGTCGATTTCGTCGACGCCGAGTGCCGCGCGCTGCCGCTCGTGCTCGTGCTCGAAGATCTGCAGTGGGGTGACGCGCCGACCGTGGCCGCGGTCGACGCCGCGCTGCGCGTGCTCGAGGAGCGGCCGCTCGCGGTGGTCGCGTTCGCGCGCCCCGACGTGCAGGAGACGTTCGAAGGTCTCTGGGACAAGCGGGGCCTGCAGCCGCTTCCGCTCTCGCCGCTTCCGAAGCGCGCCGCGACGCGTCTCGCGCGCGCCGTGCTCGGCGACGCGGCGCCGGAGTCGGTCGTCGGCGATTTGGTGGAGAAGGCGGCGGGCAACGCGTTCTTTCTCGAAGAGCTCCTCCGCGCCGAGGTCGACGGGCGCGCGGGCGAAGTTCCGGCGACGCTCGTCGCGATGGTGCAGAGCCGTCTCGGCGCGCTCGAGCCCGAAGCGCGGCGCGTGCTCCGGGCGGCGAGCATCCTCGGCGGATCGTTCGGCGGCGCAGGCGTGCGAGCGCTCCTCGGCGACGATCGCGTCGACGTCGATCGGTGGCTCACCACGCTGGTCGATCGCGAGGTGCTTGCGTCGCATCCTCGCGAAGGCGGACACGGCCTCGACTACGCGTTTCGTCACGCGCTCGTGCGCGAGGGCGCGTACGCGATGTTGACCGACGATGATCGCGCGCTCGGGCATCGGCTCGCCGCCGAATGGCTCTCGCGGTCCGAAGGCGCGTCGCCGCTCGTCATCGCGGCGCACTTCGAACGCGCGGGCGAACGACTTCGCGCCGCGGCCGCGTACCTCGACGCGGCGGAGCAGTCGCTCGAGAGCAGCGATCTCGGCGGCGCGATCGAACAAGCCGAGCGCGGCGTCTCGCTCGGAGCCGACGGCGAGCTCCGCGGCGCGCTGCGCGTCGTCCAAGCGCACGCGCACCATTGGCTCGGAAAGACCGAAGCGATGCAAGCGGCCGCATCCGAAGCGGTGTCGCTCCTCTCGCCGAACGACGCGCGCTGGGCGGACGCGATGACGCTGCTCGCGGTCGGCAAGCAGCGGCTCGGGAGCACGGCGGACCTCACGTCGGTCGCCGAGCACCTCTACGCGATGCTCGCGCGCGAAGGCGCGAACCGCACGGCGCTCGCGCGCGCCGGCGGGCGCATCGCGTCGCTCCTATTTTTCGCTGGGAAACAAGATCGCGCCGCGCAAATGCTCGACGCGGCCGAACGCGCCGCACACGACGGCGGCGCCGACGTCGTCGCCCGAATCCACCAAGCGCGCGCACCGCACGCGCGCCAAGCGGGCAGACCCGAAGAAGCGCTCGCTCACGCCGAAGCAGCCGAAGCCGCGTTCCGCACGGCGGGCGATTTGCGCAACGCATGTCTCATGAGCGGCATTCGCGGCTTCGCGCTCTCGGAGCTCGGCGCCTACGCGGAGGCCGAAGGCATCCTGCGCGCGACGCTCGCGACCGCGCAGCGCCTCGGCCTCACGACCGTCGCCGCGACCGCGACGTCGAACCTCGGGATGGTCTATTTGCGGCTCGGTCGCGCGCGCGAAGCCGAGGACGCGACGCGCCGCGCGATCGTGGCGTTCGAGTCGAGCGACCGCCGTCACGAGGGCGGCTCGCACGTCTACCTCGCGCTCGTGCTCCGCGAGATGGGCGCGTTCGACGCCGCCGAGCGCGAAGCGCGCCGCGCGCTCGTCTTGCTCGACGCCGCGCTCGCGCTGAAGCCGCTCGCCGGCGCCGTGCTCGCGACGGTGCTCCTCGCGATGGGCCGCGCCGAAGAAGCGCTCGCTGCGGCGCGCGAGGCGATGCTCTGGCCCGACTCCGGCGGCCGCATCGAAGAAGGCGAGCCGCTCTTGCGGCTCACGCTCGCTCGCGCGCTCTTCGCGACCGGCCGCGGCGACGAAGCCCGCGCCGTCCTCGCCGTCGCCCGAGATCGCTTGCTCGCCCGCGCCGCGACGATTCGCCGACCGGAGCTCCATCGCACGTTCCTCGCAAACGTCCCCGAGCACGCCACGACCCTCGAGCTCGCGGCGACTTGGGGCGTGTAGTGGCGACGCTCGCTTCTGCATGAAGCACGCCACGCAGGAAAATCCCTGTTAGCGCCCTGCTAACGACACTAACTCTTTCGCAGCCCGTGCTTCTTCAACAGGTCGCGCAGATGGTGACGGTCGACGCCGGACAGGATCGACGCGCGCGAGATGTTGTCGCCGACGCGCGCGAGGAGCTCTTCGAGGTAGCGGCGCTCGAAGTCGTCTACGACGGTGCGCTTGGCGTCTTTGAACGTCTCGACGCCTTTTTCGGCGCGCGTCGCGAGGACGTGCTCGAAGGCGAGGTCGGCGGTCGTGATCGCGGCGCCCGAGGCGATCATCGCGGCGCGCTCGACGACCGCGCGGAGCTCGCGCACGTTGCCGCGGTATTCGCGACGCGCGAGCTCCTCCATCGCGTCGGGCGCGATGCGGCGCGCGGCGCGCGCGTCTTTCGGGAGCGACGCGACGAAGTGCATCGCGAGCATCGGGATGTCCTCGCGGCGCTCCTCGAGCGACGGCAGGACGGCGCGCGCTTGCGCGAGCCGCAGATAGAGCTCCTCGCGAAAACGTCCTTGGTTCACCGCCGCGCGGAGCTCGCGTTTCGAGGCTGAAATCAGCCTCGCGCGCGCGCCCTCGCGTTCGAGCGCGCGGAGCAGCCGCGCTTGCATCGCGAGGTCGAGCTCGCCGGGATCGTCGAGCAAGAGCGTGCCGCCCGCGGCGGCGGCGAAGACGCCGTCCTTGCCGTCGTCGAAAATTTCGACGGCCGGAATCGCGACGCAGTCGACGACGACGAATGGCCCGCTCGCGAAGCGGCTCTCGGCGTGGACCGCGCGCGCGGCTGCTTCTTTGCCCGACCCGGGAGGTCCCTCGAGGAGGAGCGCGGCGTCCGTCTTGGCGACGCGCGCGAGCCACGCGAACGCGGCTTGCATCGCCGAGCTCGCGCCGAGCAGCGGACCGAAGGTCGCGAGCATCGCGCTCGCCTCGCCTTCCGAGGTCTCTTGCTCGACGCGAATCGTCGTTCCGCCGAGCGTGAGCTGAGAGCCGATCGGCACGATCGCGCGTTCGATGCGCGCGCCTTCGTACGACGTTCCGTTGCGGCTCTCGAGATCGCGCACCGAGACTCCGCTCTCTTCCACGCGAAGCTCGACGTGAAAGCTCGAGACGGACGGATCGCTCAGCTTCAAATCGACTTGCGGCGCGCGGCCGACGACCGCGAGCTTCGCGAGGATCGTCGCGCCTTGATCCGGTCCGGCGACGACCGTGAGCTTCAACCGATGCGGGACGACGCGGCCGGGCCGCGCGATCGTGAGCGTGTCGCCCTCGTGCATCGCTTCGCATTATCACGCGGCGGCGCGCGGAGGCGAAATCCCCAGGGGTGGGGCTCGGGCCCCACGGACCGTAGCTCGGCGCGCGGCCCGCTCGCGATCCGCAAGGGCACGCACGATCCACCGTGTTTCCCGCCGGATTCACGTGGCACGTGCGCTGCAAAACGAGATGCATGCGCTCAATTCCAAGTCTCTCGATCGCACTCTTCCTCTTGGCTTGCGGTCCCACGACGCCGTTCATTCCGACCGACGCGGGCGAGCCCGTCGAAGCGGGCGCCGACGCCGTGGCGGCGAAATTTCAAACCTCCGATGCACAAGTCGACGCGCCGCCGGCCGAGGCTGCATCGTGCGACCCGGCCGACATGCTCGTCATCCTCGATCGCAGCGACAGCATGACGTCGCTCGTCGGCAACCAAGGCACGCGCATTCAGCTCGCGATCTCGGCGATCGAAAATATCGTCGCGCCGCCGACGGATACGTCGCTGCGCTTCGGCCTCCAAGTGCTCCCCGCGATCGGCGGCGCCGAATGCTCGACTCAGCTCGTCGTCCCGATGGGGCTCGGCACGAGCGCCGCGATCGGCAACGCGCTCGCGACGATGTCGCCGCAGCTCGATTACGGAACGCCCATCGGAGGTGCGCTCACCGCCGCGCTCTCAACGTTCGCGAAAAATAAGTCGCCCGATCGCAAGCAATACGTCCTCCTCGTCACCGACGGCGGCGAGTGCTGCTCGTGCAACACCAACGACTACGACGTCTCGATTGCGCAGCAGCTCTACGCGGCCGGCGTCGAGACCTACGTCGTCGGCTTCGGCGGCGACGACGATCCGGTCTTGCTCAACGACCTCGCGTGCGCCGGTCACACCGCGTCGAATTTCGCAACGAGCTGCACCTGCACGGGCAGCGCGTGCACCGCGAGCGCGTCGGTCAACGCATCGGCGACGCCGCTCTACTTCAAGGCCGGCGACGGCGCCGCGCTCAAACAATCGCTCGCGTCGATCGCCAATCAGACGTGCTGCGGCTGCAACGTCTCACCGAACTGAAAAGAAGGAGCCTCCGATGTCGGTCCACGCGTTCACCAAGCTCGCGCTCGCCATGTGCGTCGCATTCGCCGCGGCGTGCTCGGGCGGCGACGACGTCTCGCAAGACTCCCAGGCGCTCAGCAAGGGCGCAGGCGACGGCCCGCCGGTGTGGAAGAACGACCCGTGCGGCGATCCGACGCTGAAGGCCACCGTCTTCGATCACAACGGCGATCACGTCTTCATCGGCACCGACGGGCCCGACGTCATCTTCGGCACCGACGGAAACGACGTCATCTGGGGCAAAGGCGGCGACGACATCATCTGCGCGCGCGGCGGCGAGGACGTCGTCCACGGCGGCGACGGCGACGACTACATCGACGGCGGCGCCGGCAACGACGTGCTCTTCGGCGACGGCGGCAACGACATCGTCCACGGCCGCGCCGGCAGCGACGAAATCCACGGCGGCGACGGCGACGACATCTTGATGGGCGACATCCTCGACGACAAAATCTGGGGCGACGACGGCGACGATCTTCTCATCGGCGGCCACGGCACCGACGAGCTCCACGGCGGCGCGGGCAACGACTACATGCGCGGCGACACCGGCAATGACTCGTTCGACGGCGGCGACGGCGAAGACGTCGTGTCCTTCACGACCGCGATGCCGCCGGTCGAAGGCGATCCGACGCACTCGACGCTCGCGCAAGGCATCGACGGCGTCGTCGTCGACTTCACCGACCCGTGCGTGAACCCGAACGTGACGCCCGTGGTGAAGCACGACGGCTGCGCGTACGGCGACGGACAATACGAGCCGCTCGACGGCGTCGAGGTGATCGTCGGCTCGCCTTACGCCGACCACTTCCGCACGGGCGGCAACGAAAAGTTCATCGGCGGCGCGGGCGCCGACGTCTTCGACGTGCCGCACAAGAACAGCCAAATCTTGGACGGCTACGGAAACGGACCGCACGATCCGAGCAAAGTGTTCGTCTATGTCGACGGCCACGCGCGCGATCTCGGTGTCGTCGTGCTCGGCACCGCGGCGGCCGACGACGTCACCATTCATCCGACGCAAAATCACGAGCTCGAGGTCGACGCGAAAGGCGGCACCAAGCTCGGCACCAACGCGTCGTGCAACGCCGTGAGCGACACGGTCGTGCGCTGCGCGATCCCGAGCACGCTCCGCTGGGTCGCCGCGTACGGCGACGACCAAGACGACACCATCACCTTCCAAGGAGACTTCCCGCGCGACTTCACCGCGCACGCGAACGGCGGCCGCGGCAACGACGTGCTCACCGGCGGCGACGAACAAGACGTCTTCTTCACCGGCGTCGAAGGCGAAGATTGGCTCTACGGAAATGGCGGCGACGACGCGCTCCTCAGCGAGAGCCAGCCGTCGTTCAACGCCGCCAAGCTCACGCAGAACGTCCCCTACACCGACGGCGCGGACCATCTCTTCGGCGGCGAGGGCAACGATCAGCTCGTCGCCGACTTCCCCTGCGGAGGCCACGAATTCTCGGGAGGACCCGGCATCGACATCGCCGGCTTCGCGCGGAGCGGCAACCTCCCGATCCACGCGCAGCTCGCGCAACCGGGCGACAACCCGTCGGTGAAGATGCCGTTCTACGGCAAGTCGTACAACCCGAACGGCGTCCCCGGCTACTCGGGCGCGTACTGCACCGTCGCCCAAGGAACGACGTTGCACCCCGATCTCGAAATTCTCGAAGCGTCTTCCGCGAACGACCTCCTCTACGGCAACGACAACGACAACATCATCTGGGGCCGCGAAGGCGACGACGAAATCCACGGGCTCGGGGGCGACGATCACATCCTCGGTCTCTCCGGAAACGATCGTCTCTACGGCGAAGGCGGGTACGACGTCATCGAGGGCGGCGAAGGTTTCGATCACCTCTACGCGGCCGACGGTCAGCGCGACCAATTGATCTGCGGCCCGCAGGGCGGACAAGTCGAGACGCGCGACGGGAGCGACGAGATCACCGGGTGCAAATACAAATGAAAGCGCTCGCCGTCGTCGCGTGCGGCTCGGCGACGCCCGCGGGCGGGAGCGGGCCGACGTTCGGAGGCGACGGCGGCGTGAACGCCATTCCGCCGATTGCGTGAACCTCGAATGTCAGCAGCACAATCGCGGCACGAAAATCAGCGGCGTCGTCACGACGCGAAAGGAGCGCTCCCGCTCTACGTCTTCGTCTACGTCCCGAACGCGCTCCATCCGATCACGAGCGGCGCGGTCTGCACGTCCTGCCAAGCGCCGGCGTCGGGCAAACCGCTCGTGGTCGCGACGACCGACGAGCGCGGACACTTCGAGCTCGCCGACGTGCCCGACGCTGCCGCACGTCGCCATCGCGAAGGACAACACCTTCAACACCAGTTCATGGCGCGCGGCGGCCGCATCCTCCTCGCCGATTCCGGCGCCGGTGTCGCTCACCGAGATCTGCCGCACGTGTTCGATCGATTCTGACGAGCCGAGAACACGCAGCGTCAAGGCGCCGCGATCGTGAAAGGTCTCGTGGAGGCGCAGCGAGGCTCGATTCGTGTGGAGTCCGTGCCTCGCCGCGGAACGACGTTCGTTCACGATTCCCACCGTCGCACCGCCGGAGGTGCGATCGACCAAGCGGCTCTTGCTTACGAGCGCGTAAGCAAAAACGAACGGGCGAGGCGCGCAGTCGGCGTTAGCTTTTTCGCATGAACGCTTCCAGCGCAGTTCTTTTGAGCCTTTTCGTGTGTGCTTGCTCCAGCGGCGGAGGCACCCCGGCGGACGCGGGGAGCGACGCCGGCGGTTTCGGTTTCGCGCCGTCCAACCTCGGCGACCTCCTCTCCACGCTCGACTTGTCGAAGCTCGGCGACATCGACGCGACCGGACAAGACTTGGTCGACGTCGACTGCGGCGCGACCGCGCCGGGCTTCTGCCTTCAGGCGGACGTGACGCAAAGCGACGGCAGCACGCTGCACGTCTACGTCGCCCGCTCGTGGAAGGTCGAACAAACCGCGAAGCTCACGGTCACCGCCAAGACTCCGATCGCGATCGTCGCCACGAACGACATCGACATTCTCGGCAAGCTCGACGCGAGCAGCCAGGACTTCGGAGGAATCGGCGGCGGCTACTCCGGCACGGTGCAGTCCAAAGGTGCGGGACCCGGCGGCGGCGGCATCGGCTCGGAGGTCGACGACACGCCGGGTGTCGGCGGCGGCGGCGGTGCGTTTTGCGGCGCGGGAGGCAAGGGCGGCGACACGAGCGGCGCGATGGGCGTCGGCGGAACGCCGTACGGATCGCCGACGCTCGTTCCGCTCTCCGGCGGATCGGCAGGCGGCGGCGCGGAGCTCTTCGGCGGCGCCGGCGGCGGCGCGATTCAGCTCGTCGCCGCGCACGCGATCACGATCAGCGGCGTCGTCGCGGCCGGCGGCGGCGGCGGCTCCAACGGCGGACCGTACTCCGCGGGTCAAGCTTCGTCGGGCGGCGGGAGCGGCGGCGCGCTCTTGCTCGAAGCGCCGAGCGTGACCGTCAGCGGCACGCTCGCCGTGAACGGCGGCGGCGGCGGGAGCACGGGCGCAAAAGGCGCCGACGCAACCCCCGACGCGACGCCCGCCGCGGGCGGCGAGCCCACGAGCGACGGGGCCGGCGGAGACGGAAGCGCCGCGGCGACGACCGCGGGCGCCGACGGAAAAACGGGCGACACGACGGGCACCGGCACGCGCGACGTCGCGGGCGGTGGCGGCGGCGGCGCGGGTTACATTCGCATCAACACGACGAGCGGCGCCGCGTCGATCACCGGCGTGCTCTCGCCGGCGCTCGGCCCGTGCGCGACGCAAGGCACGCTCCACTGACACGCGCCGGCCGATCTTGTACCGTCGTCGCATGCGGCGGGGGAAAGATCTGCTGGCCATCGTCGACGCGGCTTACACGCTCGAAGGCACGCATCAGGAGTGGCTCGATCGCCTCGCGAGCGTCACGAACGCGAACATTCCGTTTCGTCGCACGCTCGGCGTCGTCGCGAACGCTTACGACATTTCGGATCGGCGCCGCCCGGACCTCGTGCGCGACGGGGTGGCTTGGGCGACCGACGACGTCGACGGGCTGAAGACGCGCTGGACGAAGCTCGTCGACTTCTACAGCAAGGATCCGGAGCGCACCGCGGCCGGATACGGCGCGCTCGACGAAGGCCTCGGCCTCGACATCCCCGCCGACGGCCGAGAGCGGCTCGCCGGCGTGCTCCGCGATCTCGACATGGGCGACGTCTACGGCGTCAACGCGCGCAATCCATCCGGCCAAGGTTGTCTGCTCCGCGTCTACTTGCCGAAACGCTTCGAGCCGCTCGCGCCCGCGCAGCGTCGCACCATCGCGCGCATCGCGCGTCACGTCGCGGCGGCGTATCGCTTGCGATCGCGGCTCGAGCCGGACGCGGCGGTCGGCATCGACGACGCGGACGCGGTGGTGAAACCCAACGGCGACGTCGCGCACGCCGTCGGCGCGGCGCGCACGAGCGAAGCGCGCGAAGAGCTGCGACGCGCGGCCGTTCGACTGGCGCTCGTGCGCGGCCGAACGCGCTTCGAGGATCCCGAAGCCGCCATGGCGCACTGGAAGGCGCTCGTCGACGCGCGCTGGTCGCTCGTCGATCACTTCGAGCGCGACGGCACGCGGTTTCTCGTCGCGCGTCGCAACGACTGCCAGCCGGCTTCGATCGCCCTCCTGACGCAACGCGAACGGCAGGTCGTCGCGCTCGCCGCGATGGGCCAGTCGAACAAGGCCATCGCGTACGATCTCGGCGTCGCGACGTCGACCGTCGGCGTCCTCGTGAGCCGCGCGCTGCGCCGCCTCGGATTGCGCTCGCGCCGCGATTTGGCTCGTGTCGTCGCGCGCCGCAAGCCGCCGGCTTGACTGTTTTTTACGTTTGGATCACGGGCGCGCGCGACGAGCGTCGTTATGGTCCAGCCTCATGAACAAGCGCTTCGCGCTCGGCTTCGTCCTTTCAATCGTAACTTTCGTTCACGTCGCGGTCGCCCAGGAGACGCCGCTCTACCTCGTCGTCACGAACGACGGCTCGTCGTACCAAGGTCAGCTCGTCGAAAACATCGTCGGCCAGCACGTCACGATCAAGCTCGCGTCGGGCGAGATTCGCAGCTTCCAAGCGAGCGAGGTGAAGTCGCAAGGCAACGTCGCCGCGCCGGCGCCAGTGACGCCGCCGCCCGTGACGCCGGCGCCGCTCCCCGACGTGGCAGCCCTCGCGGTAGCCGCAGGCATCGCGCCGTTACCCGGCGCGCCCGGCGGACCGCCCATCACGTACGGCGGGCCGGACGCCGTGCAGATTCACGTCACGAAAGACAACAACGGCGAAAGCTCGCTCTTCATGGAGAGCACGAGCGGTTGGCTGCGCGTCTGCACGATGCCGTGCACGACCGCCGTCGATCCGAAGATCGAATACAAGCTCCGCAACTCGGACGCGTTTCGATTTCCGGCCGGGCCCCCGCTGGATCTCGTCGAAACCGGAGGCGGGCACCGCGTGCTCTCGGCGATCGGCTGGACGATGATCACGACGAGCCTGATCGCCGCGCCGTTCGGCCTCGCCATCAACCTCGGCGCGTTCGACGCGCAGGGCGGCACGCCGCGCACGCCGCAGGAGATGGCCGCGCATCAAGCGCTCGCGAGCACCGACACGAACGTCGCCATCGCGTTTTACACGGTGAGCGCCGCGCTCCTCATCACGGGAATCGTGCTCACCTCGCTGCATCCTTCGTCGACGCTCTCGACCACGAGCGGTCGGCGCATCGTCGAGCTCACGCCGCGCGGTCTGGTGTTTTGATGCGACCGGTCCAGGCGATCGCCTCCCTCGCGTCGGGAGCCGTCTTGATCCTCGCGTGCGCCGGCGCCGGCACAGCCGCACCTTACGCGATGTGCAGCGCGGGCGAGTCGTGCTCCGGCGGGACGGTGTGCGAAACGGCGGGCAACCCGCCCATCGGGCCGTTCTGCACGCACTCGTGCGATGACTCGACCGACTGTCCGGCGTCGGGCGCCTGCGCGAGTCTCGGCGGCACGACGTCGTTTTGCTACCAGACATGCCCGCAGGGAACGGGATGCCCGGCCGGCGAGCTCTGCGAAAACTACGAGACGGGCTACGGCGAAACCACGATGATCTGTTTGCCGACCGCGGGCAACGTCCTCTCCGGAACATCGTGGACGACGACCGACATTTCGACGACCGCGAAGAGCGACGGCGTCGTCATGTCGAGCTACACGATCAACTTCGACGCGGGCGACGTCGCGCTCGGCGGCGCCGGCGCGGCCGGCGCGTTCAGCGCGGTCCTCACGCAGACGTACTCGACCTCGCCGATGTTCGACCTCGCGGGCTGCACCGAGACGACGAGGTTCGACGGCGGCACCTGGGGCGACACGATGAATCCCGACAATCCGAGCAATGGCGCCGTCGCCGTGACCGGCGCGCACGGCGTGACGACGCGCTCGGGTTGCGTCGTGGCCGCCAACGACACGACCGACGCCGAGCAAATCTACGACGCCGCGGTCGACGGGGCCTCCACCGGTTTCGTCGTGGTCGACGGCACGACGCTCGAGATGAACGGCGCCACGTCGGTCGTGCCTTACGACGACGGAAGCCGGTGGTCGTTCAGGTCGGCCGACTGACGCTTCACGGGCTGACGCGCGCGCGGAGCTTGTCGGTCGCGCGCGAGAGCGAGCCGTCGTCGTGCATGCACGCGTAGCAATCCTTCATGCCGAGGAAACCGCAGCCGCCCTTCGCCGCGTAGCCGTCCAAGATCGCGAGCGCTCGCGCGTCGCCCTGCGTCGCGGCGCGATCGAGGAGCTCCTTCTTCGCCTCGCATCCCTTCGACGCGCGAAGCTCGAGCGCGACTTGCAGCGCGGGCGACGCGTTTCGCGTGACGTCTTCGCGTTCGAGCGCCTTCTTCGCGCGCGACTGGCCCGCGGTGCTCGACCCGTACGCCAGATCGTAGAGAAGGTCGCCGCCTTGCGCGCCCATCTTCCCGCTCTCGAGCAGCGCGAACGCGGCGGCGTCTTCTTGCTTCGAGACGATCGCGTCGTGAATCGCGTCGCGCAGCTGCGGATCGCTTCGCGCGCCGGGGTCGAGCGCGAGCCATTGCGTCGCGTCGGCGAGCGCCGATTTCGCGTCGCCCTTGGCGAGGTGCGCGCGGAACATGATGTGATACGGCTCGCCGCGCGTCGGCTGCTCGGCGGCGAGCGTCTGCGCGTGCGCGATGGCGACGTCGTACTGCGCCGCGCCGAGCTCGCCTTGGGCTTTCTTCAGCTCGCGGTCGAAGTGCGCGTCGCGTTTGTGCGGCACGACGGCGACGCCTCCGTCGGTCGCGACGTCGGTCGACGACGCCGCGTGAACCCCGAGCGCGATGACCGCGACGAGCACGAGCGCGCCGACGACTGCGCCCGCGATCGCGAGCACGCGCGGCGAAAAAGTTTTCGTCACGTCGGACGCGAGCGACTGCGCGTGCGCGCGGAGCGCGAACACGGTCGGGTTCGTCCCGGTGACGATCGGCAGCTGCGGCCCGCTCACGCCGGCGAGCGATACGCGCGGCGACGACACGATTCCCGGCGGCGGCGTCACGAGCTGGTCGAACGCATCGATCGCATCGCGCGCTTCTTGAACGCGCTCGCTCGCTTCTTTCGCGAGGAGCCTCATCACGAGCGCCGCGAGCTCCGGCGGCAAGCCGAGCTCGCTCGGCAGCGGCGGCACCGGCGCGGTGATGTGCTTGCCGAGGAGCTTCACTTTGCTCTCGTCGTCGAACGGCCGCCGCCCGACGAGCATTTCGTAGAGAATGACGCCGAGCGAATACAAATCGGCGCGTCGATCGACTTCTTGTCCGAGCGCCTGCTCGGGCGGCATGTACTCGGGCGTTCCGTAGACCATCCCGAGCTGCGTGAGCGCTCGCTCGCCCGCGTTCGATTTCGGCGCGATCTCTCCGACCGGAACTTTCGCGATGCCGAAGTCGAGCACTTTCACGAAATCGGGATCCGCGTCGCGCGTCACGAGCATCACGTTCTCGGGTTTGAGATCGCGATGCACGATGCCGAGCCCGTGCGCGCGCGAGAGCGCCGAGGCGATCTGCCGTGCGACGTGGACCGCCCGCCCGATCGCGAACGGACCTTGGGCGATCGCCTCGCGCAAGCTCTTCCCCTCGACGAACTCGAGCACGAGAAAAAACGAGCCGTCGTCGAGCTTGCCGAAATCGGTCGCGTTGGCGACGTTCGGGTGCTCGATGTGCGCCGCGGCCATCGCCTCGCGTTCGAAGCGCGCGACGACCTCATCCATCTTGCTCATCTCGGCGTGCAAGACTTTGACGGCCACGCGCTTGTGCATGAGCGTGTGCTCCGCCGCGTAGACGGCGCCCATGCCGCCTTCGCCGAGCAGACGCTCGATGTGGTAGCGGCCGCTGATCGTCGTCCCGACGATTCCTTTCGCGGGCTCCGCCGTGGGCGTCGTGGCGGTGCTCATGCAGCGGCTCGTAGCATACGGCGATTACTGGAAGATGCCGACCCCGAACGAAAGCGCGACCGCGATGGCGTCGGTCGAGCCGGGCGCGTAATAGCTCCCCCAAAATCCGAACGACGGTCGCGCTGCGAGCTCCATCAAGAAGACCCATGGCCTGCGAAAGCGATACGACGCGCCGAGGATCGCTGGCACCTCGAAGAACCCGCCGCCGCCCGCGTCGCTGACGAGGCCGTCGTAACCGAAGCCGGTCGCGAGCCACACGCGCCACGCGCCGCGCGGCCACGGCGACGTCACCCTGAGCTGGAGGCCCCCGCCGAAAATCTCACGAACGGGCGAATCGTCGAGTCGCTTGCTCACCTCGCCCGTCGCCCACGCGCCGACGCGCACGAGCGGAAACACGGCGACGTGCCCATCGATCGTGAGCGCGCCGCCTTCTGCGACCGTGCTGCCGACGAAGCGTTGTTGAAATGATCCGAGCGCGCCCACATCCCATCGCACTTGCGCGCCGGCCGGTGCGGCGACGAGAAGAACGGCGGCGAACGCTGCGAGCTTCAATTGGAGGTGCCGGGTTTTCGGTCGAGCTTCTCGAGGACGCTGCGAAGCTCGTCTGCGGTTTCGCTGGCCGGATCCAGCGCGAGCGCGCGGGCGAGATCCTCGCGTGCGGCGGCGGTCGCGCCGAGGCGGGCAGCGAGGAGACCGCGATCGCGCAGAAGACCGCGGTCGCGCGGGCTCAGCGACACGAGCCGATCGACGACGAGCAGCGCGCGCGGCAGGTCCCCCCGCGAAAGATAGATGCCGCGCAGGTTCATGAGCCATCGCGAGAGAAACGCGCGGCCCGTCGTCGCCGCGGTCATCTCCGCGGTCATTCGTGCTTGCGACGTCGCGGCTGCGTCGGCCGATTGGCCGGAGACGCGCGCGAAGAGCGCCGCGAGCGCGTCGTCGTCGAGCACGCGCCCGCCGAAAAACGGATCGACGAGCACTTCGTCGGCGTGCGGGCTCGCGCCGAAGACGCGCACGAGAAAATGCCCCGGAAACCCGACGCCCTCCGCGCGAACGCCGACGCGCCGCGCGATCTCGCGGTAAACGAGCGCGAGCGAAATCGGGATGCCCGTCTTTCGATCGAGCACGTCCGAGAGCAAGCTGTTCTTCGGGTCGTAATAGTCACTCTCATTTCCGCTGAACCCGAGCGTGCCGTAGACGTGCCGCGAGATCGCTTCGGCTCGTTCGCGCGCGCCCGCGCCCGCGATCGCGAGCCCGGATGCGAGCTCGTCGAACCGCGCGAGCAGCTTCGGGACGTCGAGCGAGCCGTAGACGTCGCGCGCGATCAGCGCGGCGCCGAGGGCCACGTCGAGCTCCCCATCGCTCGCGGCGAGCTGCTCGAACGTCTTCATGTCGTACTCCAATTGACCCGATTTTTGCGCCGCCGTAAAAGGGCTCGCTCATGGCGAAAACCGGCCTTCGAAAAAACTTCGAGAAACAACGCGACGTCCGCCCCGCGGGCATCACCGGCCGCGAGCGCCCGACCGACATCATCGCGCGCGCGTTTCCGGCTTACGTCGGCCGCCAAGAGCGGACCGCGTTCGAGCTCATGCAGCGGAGCGCCAAAGACGACACGTGCGTCTTTCTGACGTTCTCCGGCGCGATGACCCCGGCGGGCCTCCACCAGTCGTGTCTCATCCCGCTCGTCGAGCGCGGCCTCGTCGACTGCATCACGACGACCGGCGCGAACCTCTATCACGACGCGCACCGCATCATCGGCCACCACATCCGCGAGATCGACCCGAACGGCGGCGACCTCGAATACCGCGTCGCGCGCATCATCCGCATTTACGATCTCGGCTTCGGCGAAGAGACGCTGCTCGAGACCGACCAACTCTTTTCGGCGATCCTGCGCCAGCCCGAATTCCAAAAGCGCATGACGACCGTCGAGCTCCACTACCGGCTCGGCAAGCACATCGCCGCGATCGAAAACGCGCTCGGCGTGAAGTCGCCCTCGCTCCTCGCGACCGCGTATCGCTACGCCGTTCCGATTTTCGTCGGCGCGGTGCAAGACGGATCGATCTTCCTCAACGTCGTGAAGCTGAGGCGCCTCCTCGGCAGCGAGTTCAAGCTCGAGATCGACGTGAACGACGACGTCTTCGAAATGGGCGCGATGCAGCACCACTGCTTCGGCACGCTGAAGAAAAAAATGGCGGTCTGGATTTTGGGCGGCGGCGTCCCGAAAAACTACACGCTCCAAGGCGAGCCGCTGCTCGATCAAATTCTCGGCGTGCCGACGCACGGCTTCGATTTCGATCTTCAGTTTTGCGTCGACCCGGTCGACAACGGAGCGCTCTCGTCGTGCCCGGCGGGCGAAGGGCACACGTGGGGCAAAGTCTCGGCCGAGAGCGTTCAGTACGGCTCGGTCTACGTTCACGCCGACGTGACCGCCGTCTTTCCGTGGCTCACCTACGCGCTCCTCAGCGACGCCGGCGTTCACAAAAAACATCGCCGCCTCTACGAGTCGCGCGAAGCCGCCGTCAAAAATCTCCAGCGCGAGGTCGACAAGCGCAAGAAGATGCTCCTCAAGACGACCGAGATGCCGCGCAACGTCGCGAGCAAGCGCAAGGCATGACCGTTTCGATCGAGTCGGCGCGAACGACGATCGCCGCGCGCAACGACGAGCTCCGCGCCGTCTTGCACGTGCTCAAGAAGCCCTTGCAGAATACAAGCAATCCGCGCGCGCCGCTCGGGGACCTGCCGTACGTTTTGAAAGACGTCTGGGACACGGCGGGCATCCCGACGACCGGCGGATCGTTTCGTCACAAAGACCGCGTGCCGACCGAGTCGAGCCGCATCTTCGTCGCGCTCCAGGAGACGGGCGCCGCGCTGCTCGGAAAATCGAACCTCTGCGACATGGCGTTCTCGATGGAGAGCGACAATCACATCTTCGGGCCGGTGCGAAATCCGATCGACCCGTCGCGCACGGCGGGCGGAAGCACGGGCGGCGGCGCGGCGGCGGTCGCGTCGGGCATGGCCGCGTTCGATTGGGGGACCGATTTCGGCGGCTCGATTCGGCTGCCCGCCGCGTTCTGCGGCGTCGTCGGGTTGCGACTCTCGGCGAAGACGTGGCCGGTCGATCGCGAGCATTTTCCGCGCATCTCGCCGAAATTTTATTCCTTCTGCGGCATGGGCCCGCTCGCGCGCGACGTGGCGACCGCGCGGCGCATCGTCGCGGCCGTCGCGCCCGCGCTCGGCGCGCGCGAAGCCTATGACGTCGATTCGTCGCGCGTGTTTCTCTATTCACCCGATGCGGCGCATCTCGGTCGGTGGCCGACGTTCGAGCGCGACGCGAAGGCGCTGCTCGACCGCGCCGGCGTGGACGTGAGCACCGACCACGCGCTGCCGCCGCCGAGCCACGTGAACGAAACGTTCGGCGGTTACGTCGCGTCGCACTTCATGGACTTCATCGGTCGCGAAGAACTGTCGTTCGCCGACGGGCTCGCGGCGACCGCGCTCGGCGTGCTCACGAACGGCCGCCTCGACAAGCGACTTCACCCGGTGAGCGCGTCGCTCTTCGCGCTCGTCGGTCTCGGGAAGCTCGTGCGCTATCGCGATCCCGCGCCGCAGATCGCGCGGCTCGAGTCGCTGCGCGAAGCCGCGCGTCGCGCTTGGTCGACGGGACGGCTCATCGTGTCGCCGACGACGACCGCGCTTCCGCCCAAGCACGGTCGCGCGGTCCTCGCCCTTCGCGCGCCGTCGTTCGTGATGCTCGGCAACCTCGTCGACGCGACCGCGATCGCGATTCCGTTCGGCCGATTCGCAGGCACGACCTTGCCGCGCTCGCTGCAAATCCTGGGTCCTCCCGGCTCGGAGGACGCGGTGCTCGATCTCGCGGCGCGCTTGGAAGGATTAGTGTCGACGGCGGCGTGACGGGCCGTCTTCGAAGAACATCTCGGCGGCTTCGTCGTCCAAGCCCATCTCGCGAACGAGCGCGCGCAGCGACTTCCTGAGCGCCGCGAGGTCGCGCGCGCGAAGTCGGGCGACCGCCGCGAGGAGACGCGTCTGCGAAGGCTCGGGCGCGCGTCCGATCGTCCTGCGCCCCGCGGGCGTGAGCCGCAGCTCGGCGCGACGAGCGTCTTCTTTCGACGCGCGCCGGACGATGAGACGCGCGGCGACGAGACGTTTGACGATGGCCGACACCGAGCTCGGATCGGTCTTCGTGCGCTCGGCGAGATCGCTCAGCGAGAGCGCGCGATCGCCCGCGAGCTGGTGCAGCACGAAGAGCTGCGCGCCGGTCACGCCCGCCGCGCGCTCGACCTCGCGCGCGCCGACGCGCAAGTCGCGGACGATGAGCCGCAGCGAGTCCATGACCGAGCGCGAATCGTCTTTCATTTGTTCGTGAGCAAGAGCTCGAAGATGCCCCACGTGCTCTCGGGCGACGCGTACTCGAACGCGAGACCGGCTCGAGCGTTGCCGGTCCACGCGACGCGCGCGGGGATCTGCAGCGGATCCCAACGCTCGGCCGTCACGAACGAAACTTGAACGCGGTCGCCGACGCCGAGCGCGTCGGTCGATTCCACGCACGCCCCGCCGAGCCCGAGGTCGTAGACGATGACGTCGCGCTGCCACCCCCGCTCGCGGTGCGCCACCACGGCCGCGAGGCGCACGGGTTTTCGCGCATGAGCCCGAAAACGCGGCTTCTCTCTGGGCCGTTGGTCGTCCGCCACGCCGGCATCGTACTCAATTGGCGTTTTCATGCGATAGCGCGTTACGATGGGCGGAGGTAACTATGACGCAGGACACGCGAAAAGATCCCCGCGCCAAGATCGTGAGCTTGAACGTCCGCTACAAGAGCGCGACGGTCGACGAGTTCATCGAGAATCACTCCCACGACGTGAGCAAGGGCGGCGTCTTCATCAAGACGGACAAGCCCTTCGCGGTCGGCACGCTCCTCAAGTTCGAGATTCGTCTCGCCGCCGACCAACCGGTGATCGCCGGCGTCGGGCGCGTCGTGTGGAAGCGCGAGGCGGGCACGTCGGCGGCCGAGCGGCCCGCGGGCATGGGCGTGAAGTTCATCAAGATCGACGACAACTCGCGCACGACCATCGAGAAGCTGACGGGCGCGAAGGCCGACGCCGGACGCGAGTACTTGTCCGAAGCGGGCGCGTCGATGACGCCGCCGCCGCCGAACGCGTCGCACCCGCCGGAGCCGAGCACGTCGACGCCGCCCGTGAACATCACGCGGTCGGTCGTTCCCGGCACGACGCCGACCAAGCCGGGCATGGGCGCGGCGAAGCCCGCGTTCACCGTGAAAAAGACGATGATGGGCCTCGGACAGAGCCCGCTCACGAAGACCTCGCGTGAAGCGCCGGTCTCCAAGCAGAGCGAGCGCACCGACGCCGAAGCGAGCGGGAATTTCTTCCCGAAGACCGACAGCGTCGCCGACATGCCGCCGCCGCAAGAGCGCACGGTGATGAAGCAGGCGGCCGAGCTTCTCGAAGAAGCGCTGAAAGAAGCGGGCGGATCGATGGCCGAGGTCGGCGCGGTCGCGCCTGCCGCCGAGAAAAAACCTGCCGCCGAGACCGCGCCCGAGCCTTCGACTCCCGAGCCTGCGCCCGAGCCGCCCGCGGTCGAAAAAGAACCGGCTCCGGTCGCGTCTGCGGTCGAGCAGCTCGAAACGAAAAAGCCGATCTCCGAGCCGCCGCCGCGCAAGATCCCGTCGACGCGTCCCAAGGCTGCGGAGCCGAGCGCGTCGCGCAAGGTTTCGTCGTTCCCGCCGCCGGCGCCGGAGAAAAAGAGCAACGTCGGCATGATCGCGCTCGGCGTGATCATCGCCGCGGGCATCGCTGGCGGCGTCGCGTACAAAGCGGGTTTGTTCGGCAGCGAAGCGCCGGCGCCGACTGCGTCCGCTCAACCGAGCGCCTCGGCGAGCGTCGTCGCGTCCGCGTCGGCAGCGCCCACCGAGACGGCGACCGAGAGCGCCGCCGCGTCGGCGTCCGCCGCGCCTTCCGCGTCCGCTTCGGCCGCCCCCACGACGACCGCAGTCGTCACGGCGCAACCGACGGCGACGGCAATCCCGCACCCGACCGCCACCGCGCAGCCCACCGCCACGGCGACCGAAACCGCAACGGCCACCGCGACCGCCACGGCCACGGCGACCGCGACGGCGACGGCGACGGCTCCGAGGCCGACGACCACGGCGAAACCGCCGAAGCCCCCGGCCGACGACAACCCGTACTGACGTCCGAGGTCAGCTCGCGCCGCGGGGCGCGTCCGTGTGCTTGCCTTTGCGCGCGGGTTCGCTAGCTTTGCCAGCACTTTCGGGCGTCGTCTAACGGCAGGACAGCGGTTTTTGGTGCCGCTTATCGGGGTTCGAATCCCTGCGCCCGAACCAAAGAACGATGGATAACGTCACGCTCGATTGGCAGTGAAGAGCGGCCTTCGCGCGCGCGCGATGGCGCGGACGTTGTTCCAGCCGACGACGCTCGGCGGCGCGATGAAGCGCCTCGGGTTCGTTCAAGCCGATCCGATCCGCTCGCCCGCGACGGCGCAAGATCTCGTCTTGCGGCACCGCGTGAAAGGCTATCGAAGCGGCGACCTCGATCGCGCATACGCCACGCTGCCGATCGAAGAGGATTATCTCTACGCATACGGCTTCGTGTCGCGCGAGCTCCGCGCGGTGCTTCACCCGCGAGCGCCGCGGCCGCTCACGGCGCTGCAAAAAAAAGTGCTGGCGATCGCGCGCGAGCTCGGCGAGACGCACCCGCGCGCGCTCGAGGAGCATCTCGGCGCCGAGCGCGTCGTCAACGCGTGGGGCGGCTACTCCAAGGCCACGACGCACGCGCTCGACGCGCTTCATCATCGAGGGCTACTCCGTGTCGCGCGCCGCGAAGGCGGCGTTCGCGTCTACGCGCCGGTCCCCGCGCACGAGCCGGCGCCGAGCGACGCGCGGCTGCGCGCGATCATCCGCGCGATCGCGAACCTCCTCGCGCCCGTCCCGTTGCGCACGCTGCGCGCGAACATCGGGCGTTTTCGCCATCTCGGCGCGCCGCGCGCGGCGCTCGACGCGATGATCGAAGACGAGACCTTCGTGCGCGAGACGGTGGATGGCATCGAGTACCTCGACTTCGACGTCGCGCTCGCGCCGCCCGCGCGCGTCGTTCGCTTTCTCGCACCGTTCGATCCGGTCGTGTGGGACCGCGCGCGCTTCGAGCACCTTTGGGGTTGGCGCTACCGCTTCGAGGCATACACGCCGAAGTCGAAGCGCGTTCGCGGCTACTACGCGATGCCGCTCGCGTGGGGCGATCGCGTGATCGGCTGGGCGAACGTCGGCGACGACGTGACGCTCGGGTTCGTCGGCGAGCGCCCGCGCGACCGCGCGTTCCGCGACGCGCTCGAGCGCGAAATCGAATCGATGCGCGCGTTCCTGCGCCCGCGCGTCAGGTGAAGAAGCTCCGCACGCTCGCGATCACGTGCGCGACTTCGTCGTCGCGGAGCGCCGGGTGAATCGGCAGGGCGAGCGCAGTTCGCGTCTCGGCTTCGGCGCGCGGGTGCTCGCCGGCACGACCGCCGAGGTGTGCGAAGCAAGGCTGAAGATGCAGCGCGAGCGGGTAATAAATCTCGCTCTCGACGCCGCGCGCTTCGAGATGCGCGCGGAGCGCGTCGCGCGCAGCCGTGCGAACGACGAATTGATGCCACACGTGATCGTCCGCAGGCTCGGGCAGCGCCAAACCGTCGATGCCGCCGAGCTCGCTCGCGTAGGCGGCGGCGATGCGCCGGCGCGCGGCGGTCCACGCACCGAGATGCGGGAGCTTCGCGCGGAGCACCGCGGCTTGGAGCGCGTCGAGCCGCATGTTCCAACCGATTGCATCATGCACGTATTTTTTGGACGCGCCGTGCGCCCGGAGCGCGCGCACCGTGCTCGCGAGCACCTCGTCGTTCGTCGCGACGAGCCCGCCGTCGCCGAGCGCGCCGAGGTTCTTGGTCGGAAAAAATGAAATCGCCGCCGAGCGCGCGCCGCGGACGACTCCCGGACCAATCGCTTGCGCAGCGTCGACCACGATCGGCACGCGCCCTCGCGAGAGCGCAGCGACGTCGGCGCGCCGACCGAAGAGATCGACGGCGACGATCGCGCGCGTTCGCTCGTTCACGCGCGCGAGCGCCGCGTCCGCATCGAGGTTGCAGTCGTCGCCCACGTCGGCGAAGACGGGCGTCGCGCCGAGTCGCGCCACCGCCTCGGCCGTCGCGATGAACGACAGCGCCGGCACGACGACTTCGTCGCCGGACGAAACACCCTCCGCCCAGAGACACGCGAGGAGCGCGTCACTTCCGGACGAAACGCCGACCGCGCGCGATACGCCCAGAAAATCGCCGATCTCGCGCTCGAACGCGTCGACCTCTTCGCCGAGGACGAATCGCCCCGAGCCGACGACGCGCGCGATCGCCGCGTCGACCTCCGCGCGGATTGGCGCATGCAACGCCGCGAGGTCGACCATCCGAACGTGCATGTTGACCTTCCTACACCCGGAGCGACAATCGTTCGATGCGAACGTGCGCGCGGTGCCAGCGCAAGCTGCCGGACGATTATCGCGTCTGCCCGTTCGATGCCAACCCGCTCGACGCAAACGAGGAGCCGCTCGCGCAGCCGCTCTTCGCCGGTCGCTACGAAATCCTGCGCAAGCTCGGCGAAGGCGGGACCGCGGGCGTCTACAAAGCGCTCGACGTGCGGAGCGGCAAACCGGTCGCGGTCAAAGTCATCGAAGGCCCGCAGGCCAAGACCGCGACGTGGGCCGAGCGGCTTTTGCGCGAGGTCGAGCTGCTCCAGACGATTCGCCACCCGAACGTCGTCAGCGTCCTCGGCGGCGGGCGTCGCGACGACGGCTCGCCGTATCTGGTGATGGAATATCTCGAAGGCGAAACGCTCGGCCAGCTCATGCGACGCACGCCGCTGCTCTCGATCGAAGCGGCGCTCGCGATCGCCACCGAGGTCGCCGCCGGCCTCGCCGCGACCCACGCGTACGGCGTGATTCACCGCGACGTGAAGCCCGACAACATTTTTTTGATCGAAGAAGCCGGCGAGGTGCGCCGCGCGAAAGTGTTCGACTTCGGCTTCGCGCGGCTTCAAGGGGCCGAGGGGCTCACCGCGAAAGGCTTCATCGTCGGCACGCCCGAGTACATGGCGCCGGAGCAAACGCTCCACGATCCGACCGGACATCGCACCGACATCTACGGTCTCGGCGTCGTTCTCTATCGGATGATCACCGGCGCGCTCCCGTTCAACGGCGACGCGGCGACGCTGCTCGCGCAGCATCTCTATCTCACGCCGCGACCGCCGAGCGAGCTCCGCGTCGGCGTGACGCACGACATCGACGTGATCGTCATGGGCACGCTCCGCAAGCTCCCGCGCAATCGCTATCCGTCGATGCAAGATCTCTTCGAGGACCTCGAGCGCGCGATGGGCAAGCGCCCGGGAAAAATCGCGGCGTCGATGGAGTGGGACGACGTCTACGAGCCGCAGACGCCGTTCGCGCGCGCGATCGCCGAGAAGCTCAAGAAACGCATCGAGCGCGATTGATCAGTGCGGCTGCGCGGGGGCGGCGTTGCCGCGCTCCATGAAACGGCCGCCGTCCGGCTCACGGTGAATCTGCACCGGTGCGCCGTAGAAGCGACGCGGAACGGTGACGCCGCCGACGAACGCTTCGCCGCCGTACGCCGGGTTCGACCAATACGGCGGGCCCCACCAATAGTCGTTTCCGTAATCGTACGGCCCGTAATAATCGGACGGCGGCTGGATGACGACGCGCTCGAACGGCGTTCGGTGCGAGACGAGCTTGTCGTAAGCCTGCAGGTGCCAGACGACGTCGAACGCGGGAAGCTCTTTCGCGCGCTGGAGCGCGGCGGGCAGCGGGAAGAAGAGATCGACCGTGCGCTTCTGCATCGCGGGGATGTGCACGAGCGGCGGCGCGCCGCCCGCGCTCGCCGACGCCCACCCGGGCGTGTTCGTGCCGTAGCCGGCGAGCGTGATGCGCTGCTGGCTCGTGTCGAACGTCCAGTCGCGGTCGCCGCTGTTCTCGACGGTGAATCGCAAGTGGAGCGCGCGAAGCCGATCCGCGGGATTTTTCGGGTGACGCGGACCGACGTCGACGATCCCGTACGACGCGACGCGCACGTCGCCGTGCGGAATGTCAGCCGGGATCGGATATTCGGCGGCGACGTTGCCGCGGATGATCGTGGCGTTCGTGACCGGCAGATACGCGTAGTTCGGTTGGCAGGCGACGAGCGCGAGCGCGACCGCGACTCCGCTGGCGAGTGTGAGCTTCATGGCGCCTTGCGAAGCTGCAAGGCGCAAGCCGCTTCACAGTCGCGCTTGGAGGATCCGATCCGCGAGCTCGATGCGCGCGGCGAGCTCGCCGGCTGCGCGCGCCGCGTTGCCGTCGAGGTTCTTCAAGACGGAGATCGTCTCTTTGCCTTCGCGCTCCATGCCCATGAGAAGTCGCATCGACGACTCTTCCGCAGCCAGAGCGAGCGCGATTTTTCGCTCCGGCCCGTCGCCGTACGAAAACGCCGACACGAGCGTCCCGCCGACGCCAGCCACCCACTGCGCGCACGAGTCGAGCCATCCGTCGCAGACATGCTGTGCGCCGAGCGTGACGGACCAGCGGTCGAGGTCGGCGCTCGCGCGCTCGATGAGCCGCATGACCATCACGATGCCGGCGTCGTCGGCGGTGCCGCCTTCGTGCACCGCGACGTCCACCTCGTGGACGCTGAGGGACACTTCGGACGCGCGGCCGGTCGCGACGCGCATTCTCGTTTGCGAGCGCGGACGGCTGCTCGCCGGCGCCTCGGAAGAACTTTTCCAAGCAAAGTCGTTCATGACGAAAGACTGCTTACGCAACAGCCGCGCCAACGCAGAAGTGCCGCGTTTCGTGGGTGCGCGTGCGTTTTCTGACGCAACCGTGTTGCGCACCTCGAACCATTTTGCGGAGTTTTTTTCGAATGCTCGGGGCGTACTCGCGCGCACAGGAGCACCGTTGCGGAGCACTCCCCTTTCGTGCTCGAAATGAGTTGGTGGCTTCACCAGCCGAAAAGCTCGAGACGCGTACCTGCCCGACGTGCGGCGCTCATTATCCGCAGGATTTCGTCGTTTGCCCGCGCGACGCGACGGCGCTCGAGAGCGATGGTCACTCGGCCGACCCGTGGATAGGGCGCGTGCTCGAGGGCACGTATCGCATCGAACGGCAGCTCGGCGAAGGCGGGATGGGCCGCATCTTCGAGGCCAGGCACCTGCGTCTTCCGGATCGGCACGTCGCGGTGAAAGTGCTCGGCGAAGAATACGTTCGCGATCCGGAAATCGTCGCGCGCTTCGAGCGCGAGGTCGAGAGCGCGAGCCGCGTGATTCACCCGCACGTGATCGAGGTCTACGACGCGGGCCACACGGCGGCGGGCGTGCACTTTCTCGTGACCGAGCTGCTCCAAGGCGAAGACCTCGGCGCGCGCATCGAGCGGACGAAGGAGCCGGTGCCGACCGACGTCGCCGTGCGCCTCGTTCGTCAGACGTGCCAAGCGCTCGCCGCGGCGCACGCGCGCGGCGTGATTCATCGCGACGTGAAGCCGGAGAACGTCTTCGTGGTCGAGGTCGACGGCCAGCCGTTCGTGAAGATGATCGACTTCGGCATCAGCAAAATCACGAGCGGCGAGAGCGCCAAGCTGACGCGCACCGGCGCCGTGCTCGGGACGCCCGCGTACATGGCACCGGAGCAAGCGCGCGGCGGCGACGTCGGCGAGCGGACCGACGTCTACGGCGCGGGCGCGACGCTCTACACCGCGCTCGCCGGACGCGCGCCGTTCGAGGGCGACGATCCCGCGATGGCGCTCTCGAAGCTCGTGAGCGAGGAGCCGCCGCGACTTCGCTCGATCGCGCCGCACGTGCCGCCGGAGCTCGAGGTCGTCGTGCAGCGCGCGATGGCGCGCGATCCGCGCGACCGCTACGCGAGCGCGCTCGAGCTCGAGGCCGCGCTCGGCGCGTTCGACAAAGAGCCCGCGAGGCCGCAGGTCGCGAGCCTGCCGTCGGCGAGACAGTCGTCGGCGCAGATCGAGTCGCCGCGCGGCGCGCGCACCGCCGTTTTGTTTTACGCCGTCGTGCTCGGGCTCTTCTGGGTCGCGGGGGCCTCCACCGCGGCGGCGGCCCTCGTTCGCCACGCGCGGCACGCGCAGAGCGTGACGTCGACCGAGAGCTTCCTCGTGCTCGCGGGCGTCGGGCTGGCGACGTTTCTCCTGAGCGCGTCGGTGCTCGGGCGCACGCGCGAGGCGTGGCCGAACAGCGTGCGCGTTCTCGAGCTCCTCGCGGACAGGCGGCGCGCGCTCTTCTTCGCCCTCGCGATTTACGCGCTCGGCGCGCTCGGCGTTCGCTTCGCGATCACTTTTCTCCTTCCCGCTGAGAGCGCCGTGCAAGGCCTGTGGCTCGACGTCTTCGTGTTCGCGACGAGCATCGTCGTCGCGCTCGCCGTCTCCGGCTTCGCGTGGCTCGCACGCGGCGTCGCCCGCTTTCGGCGGCGCTAAGCCATCATCTTGGGGAGCGCCTCGCGGAGCGCGCGGAGCGCCGACCTGCGCACGTTCGCGAGCACGCGGTTGCCGTTGCAAACGAGACAAAGCGGCTCGTGAACGTCCCAGCCCTCGACCGGCACTTCGACCAAGAGGCCGCTCTCGATCAACCTGCGCGCCGCGATGCGCGGGCCGAAGACGAGATGGTCGGACTGCGCGGCGAACTCGAGCGCGGCGCCGATGGTCTGCGTCTCGTGCCCGACGATTCGCTGATCGCGCGGAAGCGGGCACGCGTCGTCGAGCGGCACGAAGCGATCGCTCGGCGCGACCGTCGGCACCACCCACGGCACCGCGCGCACACGCTCGAGCGTCGCGGGAAGCGGCCCGAGCTTCGCCGCCGCGGCCGGCGAAGCCAAGAGCACCGCGTGCATCTCGCCGATCTCGTCGGTCGTCCACGTCGACGGGCGCCCCTCGAGCCCGCCCACGCAAATCGCCATGTCGTAGACGTTCTCGGTGATGTACGCGCGCAAGTACGCCGGCGCGAGCTCGAGACCGCGCAACAAGAGACGCGGGTGCGACGCCGCGATGACGGCCATCAAATGCGTCACGAGGTACGACGGGCCCGCGATGGCGAGCTCGAGGACGTCGGTGGTCGGGCTCGGCTTGTGGAGCGCGCGCAGCGCCGCGACGGCGTTGAGGACGCGACCGACCATCGCGCGACCAGGGTCGGTGAGCGAGATGCCGCGCGTGCTGCGCGAAAGAAGCCTCACGCCCGACTGCCGCTCGAGCCGAGAGATCGCCTTGCTCACTTGCGACGGCGTCACCTTCATCTCGCGCGCGGCAGCGGTGATCGAGCCAGTCCGCTGCACCGCGAGGAAGGTCAAGAGGTCCGCAACTCGGACGTCGACGAGAGATTCCACCCGGCGCGAGCTTAGCACCCGCTCGGTTGCGGAACGCAACGCGCGCTCGCGAGCTCGCAGAACCACCCGCCGAAGCACCCGTTCGGCTGACACGTCGCCCCGCTGCACGCATGACAGACGCTCGCGGTCGTCGGGTCGGCGTAACCTTCGCACGACGGCGCGTCGTCGGTGACGATCACGACGCCCGCGTCATCGCGCCCCGCGTCGTCGAGATCTTCTTCGGCGCAGTCGCTCTCCGGCACGTCGTGCGCGATGGCCGGGAGCGATCGCAAATATGCGACCAGCGCCGCGAGGTCGTCGGCGCCGAGCGAGCTGAATCGCGGCATCGCGTTGCACAGCGTCGCGCCTTCATCGTCGACGCCGGTCGTGACCGCAGTCGCGATTTGATCGTCGGACCACGAGCCGAGACCGGTGTCGGGATCGGGCGTGAGGTTCGGCGGGTACGCGAGCGCGCCGCCCGCGCCGATCGGCGTCTCCGACCCCGCGAGATCCGCGCCGTGACATGACGCGCACGCGAGCGAATCGGCGAGCGCCTTGCCGCCGTCGGTGTCCGCCGACGAAGGCGTCGGCGGCCCGTTCGTCCAGCACGCGGCCAACATGATGAAACCCGAAACACCAAAGAGGATGAACGTCCGCATGCGGGCGCCCCTTCGCGAAAGGCGTGCCGCGCTCGCGCATCGAGAAACCTCGCACGACGGGGTGGCCAATCGGCCCGTTGGCCGGCCCGCGGGCCAGGCTGTAGGCTGACGGTCGTGAAGGGGCTCGCGCTCTGTCTGCTCGTCGCGCTCGCGTGCGCGTGCCGTACGTACGACACCACGTATACGGACGACGCCGGCGGCATGTGCGTGAAGCCTCACGCCCAGTGCAGCGAGGGTTGCGTCGACGTCTCGAGCGACCGCGACAACTGCGGCGCCTGCGGTTTCTCGTGCGGGCCGCTCGCGCTTTGCGTCTCGTCGACCTGCGTCGCGTGCCCGCCGAACGAGACCGCGTGCGGAACGACCGGCGCGGCCTTCTGCGCGGACCTCACTGCCAACGATCAAAACTGCGGCTCGTGCGGTAACGCGTGCGCGCTCGGCACGTCGTGCAAAGCCGGGCAGTGCGTCTGCCCGCTGACGACGTGCGGAACGGCGTGCGTCGACACGACGAACGACGCGATGCATTGCGGCTCGTGCACGAACGCGTGCCCATCCGGCGCGGCCAACGAAATCGCAACGTGCACGAACAGCCAATGCTCGATCCTCTGCGCCGCGCCGTTCGCCGACTGCGACGGCAACGGCACCAACGGCTGCGAGACGAATCTCCAAACGAGCGCGTCGAGCTGCGGCGCGTGCGGTCGCTCGTGCTTCACCGGCGGTTGCTCTGCGGGCCTCTGCGGCGCGACGACTTACGCGACCGGCGGCACGCTCGGCCCGCTCGCAGTCGATGCGACGTCGGTTTACTGGGCCGATCGCAGCGCGAGCGGCGCGATCTTTTCGGCGCCCATCGGCGGCGGCGCGGGCACGAGCATCGTCTCGGACAACGCGGCGACGGTGCTCGGCGTCGACGCCTCGCAGATCGTGTGGCTGCATCTGAACGACGAGATCGACTCGGTGCCGGTTAGCGGCGGCAGCACGACGAAGCTCGACCAGAAGAGCGGCGTTCGCGGCCTGGCCTTCGAAGGCGGATATGTGTATTATACACTTAGCAGCGGCCCGGTGATGCGCGCGGGAGAGGACGGCTCTTCGGCGCCGGTGACGCTCACGGGCGCGACGAACCCGTCGGCGATCGCGGTCGACGGAGCGAACGTTTATTTCGCCGACGGCGCCGGGGACCTCTTCGTCGTGCCCGTTTCGGCCCAAAACGTGCCGCCCACGCCGTTCGCGAGCGGCGCCCAAGTGAGCGCGACGATCGCCCTCGACGCGACGCACGTCTACTGGGTCACGGGGTCGGGCAACATCTTTCGGCAGACGAAGACCGGCGCGACCGCGACCCAGCTCGCGTCCGGACAGCCGATCGTCACCAACCTCGCGACCGACGGCGTGGCGCTCTACTGGGGCGACGCGAGCGGCATCATCGATCGCATGCCGGTCACCGGCGGCATCCCGGTCCCGATCACGAAGGCTCAGCCCGGAACGCTGCGAACCGTCGTCGTCGACTCGTCGCGCGTCTACTGGTCGTCGGACACGCTCGTCGGCTCGACCACGAAGTGACTCAGTTGTCGTCCTTCGGGCCTTCGTTGTAGCTGCGCGGGCGGTACTTCGGGTCGACGCCGTTGTGCTCTTGGCCGTGCTCGGCCATGTCGCGTTGCAAGAAATCGAGCCACGATCCCGGGCGCTGCTCGCCCATGTCGGAGAGCTCGGGCGCGACAGTCTGAAAATATTTTTCGTCCCAGAGACACTGGAGCGCGAGCGCGATCAAATTCGGGTCGCCCGGCGCGAGCTCGAAGCCGCGCTTGTAATGCGGCCACGCTTCGGCGGGGCGATGCATGCGGCAGAGCGTGTCGCCCATGTAGATGTTGGCCATCGGCCACTCGGGCGCGAGCGCGAGCGCGACGGCGTTCGCTTTGCGGCGCTCCTCGAGGTTGCCGCGCGCGCCTTGCATGACCGAATAATTGAGGTGCGCCTTCGCGCTGCGCGGAACGGCTTTGCGCGTCGCGTCCCAAAAGACGAGATCGTCGGTGTAGTCGTTCGCGTGCGCGCGCGCGGCGACGCACTGCCACAAAAGAAAAACGGCGAGGATGGTCGCGCCCGCCCAGACTTGCCCGCTCGCGCGCGTCTTTCGAATGAGCCACGCAAAAAAAATCGCGAGGAGACAGCTCGTGCCGATCGCCGGAAAATACCAAAAGCGCTCGGCGCGCACCGTCGGCAGCAAAATCGGAATGTTCGAGACCGGAAAATAACTGACGACGATCCACAGCATCGAAACCGCCGCGAGCGCGTAGAGCGGTTTTTTTCGCTTGATGCCGAGGAAGCCGAGGATCGGTGCTGCGATGATCGGGCCGACGAGCGCGAGCGCGCCGACGATGCTCTCCGGAAAAATCAGGTGCGCGGGGATCGGCTCTTGCGGCGACGAGTAATCGCCCGAGAGTCGATACGGCAAGAGCACCTCGCCGAGACCGCGCGCGTAAACGCGGAGACCCCCGGCGACGCGAAACGGTCCGGTCGCGTTGACGAGCGGATTGTTGAGCGGGTCCTTCGGCAAAATCGGCTGCGCGTACCAACGGAGGAGCCCGTGATAAAAGCGAACCGCCCACGGTTTTCCGATGTTCGCGGCGACCGACAAATCCGGCGGCAGCGTCGCGGGAAACGATCTACGTCGCTGCTCGACGTAAAAAACGAACGCCGCGGCCGTCGCGAGGCCCGCGAGGCCCGCGCGAATCCACCGGCGCGGATGCTCGGGGTGCGTCACTTGCGACAAGACGAGCGCCGCGAACGGAATCATCGGCACGATGCAGAGCGCGCTCTCTTTCGAGTAGAGCCCGAAGAGCGTCGAGAGGAGCACGGCGAACGGCATCGCCCACATCGGGAGCGCGAGCGAGCACAGCGCGAGGAGCGCGCCGAGCGCGCCGAGCACGTCCGCGAGCCCGACGACGCCGCTCACCGCTTCGGTCACGACCGCCGTCGCCGTGAAGAGCGTCCCCGCGAGCCACGCGGTCGCGCGATCTTTGGTCACGCGGAGCGCGAGGACCGCGACGATCGCCCCGTTCACGCCGTGGAGCAGCACGTTCACCCAGTGATGCAAGAACGGGCTCTGCTCGCGCGCGCCCATCCACCAAAACAAACGCCACACCAAATCCGGAAGCGGCCGATACGACCCGATCGTGCGATCGTGCGGGAGGCCCCAGAAATCCCGGCGAAACGCGTCGATCCAGTGCAGGTGCGACGAGTGATCGGTGACCGATCGCACGAACGGATTGGCGAGCAGCGCCTCTTGCTCGTCGAAGATGAAATTCGTCCGCGGGTGACGCGTGTAGAGTGCAATCGACAAAAAACACAGCGGCACGAGCGCGGTCACGAAGGTGAGCGGCTCGTCGCGGAAGTAAGTGATGACGTACTGCACCACGCGACGCGGCAGCGAACGAACCCGCGCGCCGAACGACGGCTTCGCCGGCGGCGTTTGCGACGGCCCGCCTTGGGCGGATCCGTCGACCGGTTGCGGTTCGGTCATGCTCGGTCCGGAATCAGCCACGTGTCGCCCCAGAGATGCGCGCCGCCGTCGATGTACCACGTCTCGCCCGTGACGAAGCTCGCCGCGTCGCTCGCGAGCCAGCCGACGAGCTCAGCCACTTCGTCCGGCGTGCCGAAGCGTTTGGCGGGCGTGCGCTGCCGGCTCATCTCGACGATCTCGGGCGGATACTGATCGGTGCCGGTCGACTTGATGACGCCGGGCGCGACCGAGTTGATCTGAATGTCGTACTGGGCCCACTCGATCGCGAGCGTCTTGGTCATGTTCTCGACGCCCGCGCGCGCCGCGCCGGTGTGGACCATGCCGGGAAACCCGCGCGCGATGTTGGCGATGATGTTCACGATCCGCCCTTTTTTACGCGGGATCATGACTTTGTTCGCCACAGTCTGCGTCATGTAGAACGTGCCGCTCAAGTTGTTGCGGATGACCGCGTCCCAGCCTTTGGGCGCGAGGTTCTCCGCTTGCGTCGGGAACTGCCCGCCGGCGTTATTGACAAGAATGTCAATATCGCCGAGCTCTTCGACGGTCGCGTCGACGAACGCGCCGACCTGCTCGAGCTCGCGGATGTCGCACGTCTTCGCGAAGACTCGGATGCCGCGCGCGCCGAGCTCGGCCTTGGCCGCGTCGAGACGCTCTTGCTTGCGCCCGCCGATCGCGACCTTCGCGCCGAGCTCGCCGAGCATGCGCGCGATCGCGAGGCCGATGCCGCTCCCGCCGCCCGTCACGACCGCGACGCGATTTTCGAAGAGCCCGGGCCGATAAATGGACGGCATGGCCCGCGTTTTACCGCGCCCTCACTCCGAGCGCGAGCTTCGCGTCTTGATGGCCTCGCGGGCGAGCTCGTCGGCGCGTTCGTTCATCGGGACGCCCGCGTGGCCGGGGACGTAGACGAACCGCACGTCGCGGCCGCGCAGCGCGCCGCGAATTTTTTCGATGAGGGCGACGTTGGCCTTCGCCTTCCAGCCTTTGGTGAGCACGCCGATGGCGTACTGGCTGTCGGTGTGGAGGACGAGCGACTCGGCCGACGGCGTTCGCTCGAGCGCGCGCAAGACCGCGGTGAGCTCGGCGATGTTGTTCGTGCCCTCGCCGAGGTAGTCGTACGTCTCGCTGATTTTTCCGCCCGGCGCGATGAGCACGGTGCCGCTCCCCGCGGGGCCCGGGTTGCCGGTGCACGCGCCGTCGGTGTAGGCGATCCACGAATTCTTGTAGTCTGCATGTACCGGCGCGGCGGCGGTTTTTTTCGCCGCCTTTTTCGCGGCGGGCGCGCCCGCGGCGACGACCTCGCCGTCGCCCAGCACCTGGCCGTCGCCGAGCACGAGGTTTCCGGCGCGCGCGTGGTATGCGCGCGGGTCGGTCGCGCGATAGCGGATCTCGACGCGGCCCTCCTTCTGTTCGAAGGTGCCGTCAGCCCTCACGCGCGCAAGAACGCGCTGCCCCCTGAGCGTCGCCTCTCTCCACGGCATGCGAAGCGATGGATACCAGATGGGATAGAATGTCGGAATCGCGATGAGCCCGTACCCCCGAGCGCGAGGACGAAGCACGCTTTCGGCAACGAGACCGTTCGTCTCCTCGCCGAAGGCGTCGGCGTGGTCTCGTTCGCGGGGGGAATCATCGGCGCGATCGCGCTCATGCTCCGCGGCGAGCGTTTCGAGATCGCGATCTTGTTGCCGCTTCCCGGCCTCGGGATCTTGGCGTCGGCGCGCTCGGGATTCATCGAGCTTCGCCCGGACGAGCGCACCGGCGTGATCACCGTGCGAAGCTTTTTGTCCGCCCAGCGCACGCGATTCAGGTTTGGCGATCTCCTCGGCTCGGCGATTCGCGCGGTCCCACCGGACGCGCCGCGTGTCGACCAAGAGCAAGTTCTCATGCTGCTGCTGAGCGACGAGCGCTCGGTCCCGATCGCACGCGCCGCGACGGTCGAGGCCCTCGCGACGCGCAAGACGGCGCTCGACGGGTTCTTGGCCGAGCAAGGTCTGCCCGAGCGGTAGCGAAGCCGAAATCCCTGCGCTACGTTGCGCCGCATGGCGAAGCCACGGCCTTTGGTGCTGGTCATCCTCGACGGTTTCGGCGAGCGCGCCGAGAGCGCCGACAACGCGGTGCGGCTCGCGAACGCGCCGCGCCTCGCCGAGCTCTTCGCCAAGTACCCGCACGGCGTCATCGGCACGAGCGGCCCGGACGTCGGGCTCCCGCCGGGACAAATGGGAAACAGCGAGGTCGGGCACCTCAACTTCGGCGCCGGGCGCATCGCGCTGATGGACATCTCGCGCATCGACAACGCGGTGCTCGACGGCTCTCTCGGAAAAAATCAGGTCATCCGCGATCGCATCGCGCAAGCGAAAGAAGCGGGCGGCGCGCTTCATCTCTTCGGTCTCTGCTCCGACGGCGGCGTCCACGCGATGCTCACGCACATCTACGCGATCATCGACACCGCGCACGCGGCGGGCGTTCGTTGCATCATGCATGCATTTTTGGACGGGCGCGACGTGCAGCCGAAGACCGCGCCGCGCTACGTCGCCGAGCTCGAAGCGCACTTGAAAGGCAAAGGCGTCGTCGGCACGGTGAGCGGCCGCTACTGGGGAATGGACCGCGACAATCGCTGGGAGCGCGTGCAAAAAGCGTTCGACGCGATCGTCCACGCGAAGGGCCCGCGACACGCGAGCGCGCTCGCCGGCATCGAGGCGTCGATCGCGGCGGGCAAGACCGACGAGTTCGTCGAGCCCTTCGTCGTCGGCGATTACGCGGGCGTCGCGATTGGCAAAGACTCGGCGCAGCATTGCAACTTCCGCCCGGACCGCGCACGCGAGCTCACGCGCGCGCTCGCGGTCGAAAAGTTCGATGGATTTCCGCGGGGACCTGCGCCGTTCTTGGGGCGCTACGGGTGCATGACGACGTACGACGCGTCGCTCGGGCTTCCGATCGCGTTTCCGAAAGAAAAATACGCCGACATTTTTCCCGAGGTCATCGCGCGCGCCGGGCTCACCCAGTTTCGCTGCGCCGAGACCGAGAAGTACGCGCACGTGACCTACTTCTTCAACGGCGGCCGCGAGGAATCTTTTTCCGGCGAAGAGCGCGCGATGATTCCTTCGCCGAAGGACGTGCCGACTTACGACAAGAAACCGGAGATGAGCGCGAAGGGCGTCGGCGAAGCGGTGGTCCGCGCGATCGAGTCGAATCGTTTCGATTTCGTGCTCGTCAATTTCGCGAACCCCGACATGGTCGGCCACACCGGCAACCTCGACGCCGCGATCCACGCGGTCGAAGCTGTCGACGCGCAGCTCGGCGCGATCGTGGACGCCGCGCGCGAGAAGGGCGGCGCGCTCTTGATCACCGCCGACCACGGCAACTGCGAGCTCATGAAAGATCCCGCGACCGGCGAGCCGCACACCGCGCACACGCTGAACCCGGTGCCTCTCCTTTACGTGAACGACGCCGACACCGGCGCGCGCATCCGGCAAGGCGGCCGCATCTGCGACGTCGCCCCGACGATGCTCGCGCTCCTCGGCATCGCGCAGCCCGCGGCGATGACGGGCGTTCCGCTGCTCTCGCGATAATGTCCGAGCTCCCGCGCTTCGGAATTTACAAGACGGTCTCGGAGCTCGGGGCCGGCGCGATCGCGACCGTGTACCTCGCGACGCAGGAGCCGCTCGCGCGCAAAGTCGCGATCAAGGCGCTGAAGAGCACCATCCCGCCGTCGTCGACGTTCGCCGCGCAGCTCGAGCGCGAGGCGCGCGTGCTCTCGGGGCTCTCGCATCCGAACATCGTCTTGCTGCTCGATTACGTGAAGACCGAGGCGCAGATGTATCTCGTGCTCGAGTACATCTCGGGCTTCTCGCTCTCGGAGCTCCTCGCGAAGAAGCCGAAGCTACGCGGCGAGATGGTCGCCGCGATCGGCGCCGAGGTCGCGCAGGGTCTCGCGCACGCGCACGAGCGCGGCGTCATTCATCGCGACGTCAAACCGGCGAACGTGATCCTCTCTCGGCAAGGCGAGGTGAAGATCGTCGACTTCAGCATCGCGCATCGGGAGCGGCTTCCGTCGGCGGACGAGCCGGCGGCGTTCGATCAAAGTACGCCGGCGCACGGCACGTCGCAGACCGCGTTCGGAACGCCCGCGTACATGGCGCCCGAGCAGCTCCTCGGCGAAGCGGTCGACGCGCGGAGCGATTTGTTTTCGCTCGGCGTGGTCCTTTATCAGCTCCTCTCGGGCGTGCGGCCGTTCGAGCGGCCCGGCGAGAAACGCGCGCCGGCGCACGCGGCGCGAACGAGCCCCGCGGTGCAATTGCGGCAGCGCGCGCCGGACGTTCCGCGCGCGCTCGAGCGCGTTGTCATGCGGTGCATCGAGAAGCATCCGGCGGATCGTCCGACGTCGGCCGACGCGGTCGCCGAGGAGCTCACCGCGTTCGTTCGGTCGCGCACCGAGCTGTCGATGCGCGAGCTCGTGCGCGGCGCGCTCGCGTCGGCGCGCCTCGTTCCAGGCGATCCGCCCCCGCTCGTCCGCGCGAGCGAGCCGCGGCCTTCGTTTTTTCGCACGCCGTGGACCCTCGCGCTCTTCGGCGCCGCGCTCGGCCTCGGCCTCGCCGCAGTCCACGCGACCGATCGCGCCGCCGAGCACGCCGCGGCCGCGAGCGAAGGACCGCTCTTACCCGCGCAGCGCGGATTCTTGCGCGTGCTCGCGACGCCGTGGGCCGAGGTCGCGGTCGACGGTCAGCGCGCCGCGATCACGCCCGTCGCGCGCCCGATTCCCCTCGCCCCCGGCGTCCACTTCGTCCGCTTCACCCATCCGAGCGCGCCCTCCCAAACGCGCCGCGTGACGATCGCCCCGAACGAAACCGAAACCCTCGACGTCACGATGAACATCGCCGGTCAAGACGCAGGCGCGCCATAAGAGGAGAGACATGAAGATTGAAAGAGATGGAGGTTTGAGATTTTGATTTGAGATTTGGATTTGATTTCCAAATCACAAAACTCCTTCTCTCTCCTTTCACTCTTTCACTCTTTATGTGAATTCTTCTCTCAGAACGTCCCCACGACGCCGACCCCGAAAGGCGAGATCGCGACGTGCGCCGGGGCTTCTTTCGAAGAGCCGCGCGAGACGAGCGCGACGACGAGCGTGCCGATCGCGCCCGCGACGCCGACGCCGAGCCCGATGTCGGCGACGAGCGCCCATCGCCGCGCGTTCGCGTCGGCGTCGATTCCCGCCTGCGTGCACGCGTTGGCGTCGCCGCCGATGCCGCACGCCGCGGTGCGGTCGTGCCACGCCGAGAGCGACTCGACTCCGCCGAGCGCCATCGCGCCGAAACCGAGCACGCCCGCCGTGATCGGAAGCGCGATCCAAGCCGAGACGCCGCGCGACCGCGGCGGAGGAACGACCTGCACCGTGAGGAGCGGCGGAAGCGGCTTCGGCTTCGGGACCGCCGCGAGCTCGGGGATGTCGAGCGTCTCGGCTTGTCCGTCGCGGCGGAGCTCGACGCTCGTGCTCCAGCTTTTGTAATCCGGCGCGTTCGCTTCGAGCGTGTGCGCCCCCGGATCGATCGGCAGCGCGAGGCCGAGCGACTCGGGTCCGAGCTTGATGCCATCGAGCTTGAGCTCGAGCCCGGGCTCGCGTGTCGCGTGACGAACCGTGAGCGTGCAGACCCGCTCCTTCAGCGCGTCGAAGTGAGCTTGCGCGAAGCGAACGCGGTCCTCGCGATTTTCGCGCCGCGCCATCGCGATCGTGTCGCGAAACTCGTCCCACGCGGTCGCCGTCTTGCCGACCTTCTCGTGGCACACGGCGAGGTTCAGCAGCGTGCCGGTCGCCGGGTCGAGCTTGTAGCTCCGCTCGAGACGCGGGCACGCCTCGGCGTAGCGCTTCGCGTTCATCAGCTTGCGGCCTTCGTCGAAGAGGGACTGCGCGATCGCCGAGTCGGACGACGTGGTCTGCGCGCGCGCGGCACCGGCCTCGAACGCGACGAGCGCGACGAGAAGGCTAGCGACGATCTTCGAGGACATTGTCTCCGGTTCCTTGCGGCGGCGCGGTGCCCGTCGGATGCGGCGCCGTGTGAACGTGGTGAATCGCCGGCACGTGATGAACCGCCGGAGCCGCGCTGGCGCTCGCGACCACGGTCGCCTCGCTCGCCGTGGGCGGCGGCGCAGCGCTCGGCTGCGCGCTCGGCGCGACGGCCGACGGCGTCGGCGGCGGCGGCGCCGCCGCGGTCACGGGATGTTCCGGTTTGTTCGAACGGAGCGCAAAAAAGAGAACCACCGCAACGACCGGCACGACCGCGAGGAGCGCGAGCCACCGGCTCGTCTTCTTTTTCTTGCCGGTCGTCTCGAGGAGCGTCGCCGCCGCGAGCGTCGCGCCGTCTTTGTTTTCGAGACGCTGCGCCGACGGCGTCCGCGTGAGCCCGACCGACGAAATCCCCGGCACGCTGTTGCTCGAATCGGGCGACGACTTGCCCGCGCGCGCCACGAGGATGCGCGTCACGCGCGTCGCCGACGCGCGAACGTTCGGCCCTCCGATCGGAACGAGCGCCTCGACGAGCTCGCCGACGGTCGCGAAGCGATTGGCCGGATCCTTCTTCAAACAGCGCGCGATGACCGCGTCCACTTCGGGCGGCAAATCCCTGCGAATCGTGCTCGGCGCGGGCACCTCTTCTTGCAAGACCTTCACGCAGACGAGCGCGAGCGACGGCGCCGCGAACGGACGATTCTGCGTGAGGAGCTCGTAAAAAATCGTCCCGAGCCCCCAAATGTCCGTGCGCTGATCGACCGAGCGACTGTCCTGAATCTGCTCGGGCGACATGTATTTCGGCGTGCCGACGATCGTCGACGTGACGGTGATGTTGTCGTTCTCGGCGGCGGCGCCGTCGGCCGGCGCGAGCCTCGCGATGCCGAAGTCGAGCACCTTCACGCACGGATCGCCGTCGATCTTGTGCGTCAAAAACAAATTCGCCGGTTTCAAATCGCGATGCACGATGCCGCGCGCGTGCGCTTCGGCGAGCGCCTCGCACGCCTGCGCGAGAAACTCGACCGTCTCGACGAGCGGAAGCGGCCCGCGGTCGGCGAGCTCTTTCGCGAGATCGCGCCCCTCGAGAAATTCCATGACGAGGTACGGCTCGCCGGTCGGCAGCGTGCCGACGTCCGACACGCGCGCGATGTGCTCGCCCTGCAGCCGCGCGAGCGCACGTCCTTCGCGGAGAAATCGCTCGGTCACGTCCTTGTCGGACAGAAACGACGACGGCAGCACCTTGATCGCCACGCGATGCCCGAGCTGCTCGTGCGTCGCCGCGAACACGAAACCCATTCCGCCTTCGCCGACGAGCGATTCGATTTTGTATTTGTCGGCGACGCGCGCCCCGATCTCGAGCGGAGGCGCGCGCTTCTGAGTGGACGATGGCCTGTCGATAGGCGCAGTCACGGCCTTTTCAGGTTATCACGTCACGGTCGGACGCGAACGACGGTCCGCATGCCGTAATAAAACGACGGCGGAATCTGCAACGCGCCTGCATCGCCGCCGAATTCGCTCAAGTTCGTCGTCGCGGTCAGCTCTTTGAGGACGACCGTGTTCGACTGCACCTCGGGGACTGCGAGGCCGTTCAGCAGCGAATAACTGCTCCAAACGCTCTCGTTGCCCGAGCCGGCCGCGTTGACGAGCGGGTTGTCGCCGCAAAGCGTACATGCGGGCGAGTAGCTCGGCGCCATCGCGAGCGGCAGTGATTTGGTGAGCGTGTCGAACGACTGTTGATTGAGGGCTTGGAGGCTGCCGAGGGCGGGGCCGGTGTAGTAGTCGCCGGCGATGATCGCGCGACGCTTCCGTGCGCCCGACGTGCTCGTGACGAAGCTGACGAGCTGGTTCGCCTGAAGGACGTTCTCGGCGAGCCACTGGTCGGCCGAGGTCGTGCCGCCGCCGCCGTAGTTGCCCGTGTAGGGGCGCTCGGCGCCGGTCGCGGGCGTCGTCAGGATCGCGCAGTAGACGTCGAGCTTGGTGCTGAGCGTCGTGCCTGCGGTGAGATCGACCGGCGCGCGAATGACGCCCGCGCGGTACTCGGTCGCCGGAAACACCCAGAGGCCGGGCGCGTCGTCGGGCGGGAGGCCCCCGTCGGGCGCGCCGGCGTCGCTCTGCGTCCCGCTGAGGAACGGGTGCGTCGAGAGGAGCATGACGCCGGTGTCGCCGTTGTAAGCGTAGCGCGCGAGCGGGTTCGTCGTGCACGAGCTCTGCGTCGTCGCGAAGGAGACGCCCGACTCGGTCTGCGTGACGTCGCACGAGTAGCAGCCCGGGTCCTGAATCACCGTCACGCCTTCGTTCAAGCAGTTGCTGACGACGCACTGGGTCGCGTTCTCGACGAGCTGGCCGTTCGGGTCGCCGGGCGTGCCGGTCGTGCAGTTCTGCGCGAGACAATCGAGGAACGCTTGCGACCACGGGCCGCTCGTCGCGTCGCAAGGAGGGTTCGTGTACGGCGGCGGGACGTTGCCGCTTTGGTCGCGCGGGTCGTTCGGCTTGGTCGTCCAGTCGGTGGTGAAGCGCGCGACGTACGGAAAATGCGCTTTCGCCGCTTGCGTGATCGCGTCGACGTCGGCCTCGTCCCAAACTTCGGTGATGCACGCGAAGTCGGCGTCGAGGCCGGCGATCGCGCTCGCGACGGCGGTGCGACGATCGGCTTCAGTCGGCGTGAAGCGACCTTGGAGCTGCACGTTGTACTCGGTGACGATGACGTCGTCGGGGACTTGGTTCGAGCAGCGCGTGAAGACGCCGTCGGTTTGGTCCTGGTTGCAGATCATCAGGTCGACCGGAAATCGCGGGTCGCTCGACGTTCCGATCGCGAACGTGCTGAGGCTGCCGAACGTGGTCATGTCGCGCGCGACGGCGACGCCGCCGGTCGTTCCTTTGCCGGTCTCGGCGAACGCGAACGGAACCGTGACGCCGCCGATGACCGAAAAATAACCGAATGGATCGACGATCGGCGATTGCGCGGCGACCGAACCGAACGCCGCGCCCTGACCTTCGAGCTCGAGCGCGACGATGCTCGTCGGCAATTCGTCGGACGACGCGATGCCGCACTCGAGGCTCGACGGGCCATCGCTCCAGCCGTTGATGAAGCGCACTTTCGGATCCGAAATCGTGCCCTTCTCTTCGCGGAACGATTTGAGCTGGAGCTGCGCGCCGCTCGCTGTGCCGAAGAGGACCACGGTCGTCGTGGTCGACGGGTCGAAGTTGACGCTCGGCGCGGTCGCGAGCGGGGTGCTCGAGCACGGGGCGCCGGGCGCGACGGCGTCGACGCGATAGCTCCCGGACGCGACGGCGAAAGGCGCGAGCACGTTGCGATACGCGAGGCCCGTCGGGCAGCCGCTGCCGCTCGACGCGAGCACGCCGGACGCCGGCGATTGCCCGCTCGTGGGCGTCAGACAGAAATCGTACGTGTCGAGCGACGGAACGAGGCTCGCGAGGCGCACTTGGGCATCGCCGGTCGCCGGCAGCGTGCAGACGCTCGGGCCCGCTTCGACGTCGCTCCCGGCGTCGCCCGCGAGGTGCGCGTCGTCACCGATGCCGACGACGAGCTCGCATGCGATCGAGACGGCCGCGATGAGCCCCGCGAGGGCTACGCGCTTACCGACGCGAATCGCACGCATTCGACCTCCCTAAAGTGAAGAACGGCACTCCAAGCATACGCCTTTCTAGACTTCCAGCGCGGAGTAAGTTCGCTCGCGGTCGGCGCGGATTTCTTCGAAGCGGCGCGTGAGCTCGGCGACGCCGAGGGCGACGACCGTCTCGTGGTTCGAGCGCGCGATGCGCTCGCGGAGCGGCGGCTCGTCGCTCAGCGTGGACGGATCGAAGTGCTCGAGGTCGATGAGCTGCGTGCCTTGGGGCGTGTTCTCGCGCACCGCTTCGAGGACGCTCGCGCGCACGAGCTGAAGACACGGGTCGGGCGTGCGCCGCAAAAACGGAACGAGACGCTCGGGCGTCTTCATGTCGGCCGGCGCGTCGGGATGAAACGCGGCGAGCATGAACGGCACCTCGCCGATCGGGTGACGCGCGCCTTCGTTTTCGATCACGCGCGCCGCGAACGCGTCGAACGCGCGGCGCTCGAGCGTGAGCTGCGGATAAATCACGAAAGCGACCTCGACCGACGACTCGCGGCCGCACGCTTCGATCGCTTCGGTCGCCGCGACGATCGCGTCGGGCACGGTCGCCGCCATCGAGACGTGCTGGCGCGTGCGGCCCGTGACGCGCGCGCGCCGAGCCCACGGGCAGAAGCCGAGCTCTTCGACGATCTCGATCAAATAACGATTGTGCAAGCGAACGGCTTCGCCGGCGAGATCCGACAACTTCATCGCGAAGGTTCGAAGGTATCATGCGGCGCATGAAGGTCATTCGGCTCTTCGCGCTCGCGGCGCTTTTCTCGCTCAGCCGCGACGCTGGCGCGTTCGTTCACGTGGTTCGGCCGAACGAGTCGCTCGCGGACATCGCCAAACGCATGTACGGCGACGCGACGCGCGAGGGCCTCGTGGCGAGCGCCAACGCCCTCGACGTGCAAGGCGGCAGCGCGATCGTGCCGGGAATGCAGCTGCAGATCCCCGCGTGCACGTATCATCGCGTGGGCGAGCACGAGACGTGGCCCGGCATCGCCAAGAAATACCTCGGCAGTGAGGAGCGCGCCGACGCGCTCGCTCGCGTGAACGACGCGCTCGCTTGGATCGCGCCTTCGCCGGGGCGCGAGGTGCGCATCCCGTACGTGCTCGGGTACATCGCGGCCGAGGGCGACACGACCGTCGAGATCGCGCGGCGTTTCCTCGGCGACCCGAACGCGGCGTGGCAGCTCGAGGCGTACAACGGCAAAAAGCAGTGGAAGCTCATCCGTGGCGAGGTCGTGCTCGTTCCGATCTCGAGCCTCGATCTCACCGAGGCCGGGCGCGAAGAGGCGGCGTCGTCGGACGCGCGCACGCGCGAAGAGTCGGGCGGCTCGGCGCTCGCGAAGCAGCGCAAAGTGGGCGGAGAGATCCCCGCGCTCCTCGCCGACGTGCGGGCCGGGCGCTACGTCGAGGCCGTCGGACACGGAAATCGGCTGCTTGCGACGAGCGATCTCACGCGCGCGCAGTCGGCTTCGATCCAGCGCGCGCTCGTCGAGGCGTACGTCGCGCTCGAGTCCAAAGGCCTCGCCGCCGCCGCGTGCGACGCGTGGCACGAGGCCGATCCCGCCGCGACGCTCGACCCCGCCTACGTCTCGCCGAAGATCCGCGAAGCGTGCCGCTGGGCGCACTGACTGAAAATTGCGTTATCGTTGACGCGTGAGCGCCGACTCCGTCGACACCCCGAAGGTGATGCGCCCATCGGCGCCGCCGCTCAGCAGCGGTCGCGTCATCGGCGGCAAGTTCGAGCTGTGCGGCGTGCTCGGCGAAGGCGGCACCGGCATCGTCTACGAAGCCAAGCGGCTCGAGACGAACGGCGAGCGCGTCGCGCTCAAAGTGATTCACGGGCATCTTCTCTACGACAAACAAATTCGCGGGCGCTTCACGCGCGAGGCGAAGATCCTGAGCCGCTTGAGCGGGCCGCACCTCGGCGCGGTGCTCGACTTCGGCGAGGTGCCGGACCCGCACGGCGAGGGCGCGAGCTTGCTCTACATCGCGCTTCCGAAAATTCACGGCCCGGCGCTCGACACGGTTTTGCGCGAACAGAGCCCGCTGCCGCTCGAGCGCGCGCTCGACATCGCGCTCCAGGTTTGCGCGGCGCTCGCGTCGGCGCACGCGCAAGGCGTGATTCATCGCGACTTGAAGCCCGCAAACGTGATTTTGAAAGACGGCACCGAGGTCTACGTCGTCGACTTCGGCATGGCGAAGATCCTGACGGGCGGCGGCACGGGCACGACCGGGCTCACCGCGCACAACATGGTGTTCGGCACGCCCGAGTACATGGCGCCCGAGCAGGCGCGCGGCGACGAGCTCGACGCGCGATGCGACGTCTACGCCGTCGGCGTGATGCTTTACGAGCTTCTCACCGGGCAAGTTCCGTTCACGGGAAACACGCCGCTCAATGTTTTGACGGCGCAGCTCACGCAAGTGGCGGAGGCGCCGCGCGTGCGCTCGCCGGACCGATCGATTTCGCCGGCGCTCGACGCGGTCGTCATGCACGCGCTCGCGAAAGACCCGCGCGATCGGTACGCGACGGCGGCGGCGCTCGCCCTCGCGGTCTCGCAGGCGCTTCGCGAGCCGGACATTCTCGACGCCGTGAAGCCTGCGAAAATCGGCGCCGGCGCGAGCGGCGGCGTGCCGCGCATCATGAGCGACGACATGGTTCACGCCGTGACGGTCCCCGCGCCCGAGCCCGCCCCGTCGACGCGACCGACCCCGCCACGCGTCACGCCGCTGCCCGCGGGCGAGCCGTCGAAAAAAACGTGGCTGCTCGTCTGGGCGCTCGTGCTCGGCGCCGCGATCGCCGGCGGCGTGTGGCTAGCGCTCCGCTCCTGATCGTTCGAGCGCCGCTCGACGCGCGCGGGTCGAGCGCCGTATTGACGTTCGTGATCGGCGCGCTCGTCTTCGGAGCGTTCGCGCCGCGCAAAACCGCCGGCTTCGCGGCGCCCGCGCTTCGTCGCATGGCGCGCGCGCTCTGACTCAGCCCGCGTTCTGCCACGCCGCGGGAATCACGAAGGGCGCGTGGCCGTCGGTGAACGGCTCGAGCGTCGCGCGAATTTCTTCCGCCGAGATGCCGGCCTCTCGCAGCGCGCACACGCGCGAGCCGGCGGTGCGCTTCGCGATGCGCTCGCCGCTGGCGTCGCGCACGAGCGGGAGATGCACGTACGTCGGGACGTCGTCGTCGCGCGCGCCGAGCGCACGCATGATCGCGAGCTGCCGCGGCGTCGAGGGCGCGAGATCGGCGCCGCGCACGACGCACGCGATCGCCATCTCGAGATCGTCGACGCTCACCGCGAGCTGATACGAAAAGACGCCGTCGGCCCGGCGAAGTACGAAGTCGTCCACGCCTTCTCCTCGGAAACGGATCGCCGGCAGGCGGCGCATCGCGCGCGTGGGGTCTTTTTCGCGGCAGGTCCCCGGGTAAATCACGTCGTCGCCTTCGTGCGGCGCGCTCGCGACGCGCATGATCTCCGAGCGCGAGCAGTCGCACGCGTACGTGCGGCCGGCGGCGGCGAGCGCGTCGACCGCGGCGGCGTAACGCGCGAAACGTGCAGACTGCACATAAGGTCCGACGGGGCCTCCCGCGCGCGGGCCCTCGTCGCCCGCGAGGCCGAGCCACGCCAGGTCGTCGAGAATGCGCGCGGCCGACCCGGCGACGACGCGCGGCGGGTCGAGGTCCTCCATGCGAACGACGAACGCGCCTGCTCCGCGGGCGACGAGCTCGGACGCGAGCGCGCAAAGCGCGCCGCCGAGGTGGAGATCCCCGGTAGGCGACGGCGCGAATCGCGTGCGCGTCGTTCGGCGTAGCGAGGCCCAGTCTTTCGTCTGCCAGAAACGCACGGTAAACCGATCCAAACCATGCCCGAGCGATCCCCAGCGATGCAAGGCGAGCTCTGGGTCGCGGAGCCGACGCGGCCGCGGCTCGAATTTTCGCTCGGCGAAGCGCTCGACGACGGCCTCCGCGCGATGCGCCGAAGCGGCGTCGTGCTCAGCGTCGCGCAGCTCGTCGCGGCCCTTCCGGGCGCCGGCGTCGCGCTGGCGTTCCGCGCGGCGCGCGGGCAGCCGCACTTCGCGTCACGCGCGTATTGGGAGCAAACGATCCTCGTCACGGCGTGCGGCACGGTCTTGGGCGCGTTTTTTCGCGGCGGCCTCGCGCGGATGTCGCTCGATGCGTGCCGCGGCGCGCCCGTGCGGCTCGGCGATCTCGCGCGCGGGATGCGTTTTTTTCCGGCGATGCTCGTGCTCGAGGTCGTGCACCTCGTCGTCCTCGCGCTCAGCGTGCCGCTCCTCGCGGTTCCGTACGTGCTCGTCTGGGCGCCGCTCGCGCTCGCGCCGTTCGCGCTCGTCGATCGTGACGACGGGCTCGTCGACGCCGTTCGTTTCGCGTGGGCCTCGGCGCGCGGCGAGCGGCTGCACCTTTTCGGATTTCTGCTCGCGACGGCGATCGTCTCGTATCTCGGCCTCGTCGCGTGCTGCGTGGGCGAGCTTCCCGCGGCGGCGCTCGTCGGCGTCGCGACGGCCCACGTCTACGCGCGCTTCAACGGAGAAGCGCGGCGCGGCGACGATCAGTGACGCAACATCACCGGCGCAGCGCTCGCCGACGGCGCGGGCGCGGCCGAAGCCGAGGCAGACGCGGCGGCGGGCGCGGGCGGCGGCGGCGCCGGCTCGGGCCGCGTCACCCAGTAAATCCCCGCTGCCAAGAAGAGCACGGCGCCGAGCGCCGGAAGCCACATCGGCGTTTGCGGCTCGTCGTTCGGTGCGGCGTCGTGCGGGTCCATCGGCCGCGGATTCATCATCAGATGGCCTCGCATGTCAAGTCGACGGCAGCACGCTATGCTTCGCGCGTGAAGCTTCGCGGTCTCGCTGCTCTCGCTTGCATCTCGCTCCTTGCGCTCGGTCTCGCCCGCACCGCCGCCGGCGACGGGCACCCGCTCGGGACCCTGCCCGACCCGAGCGCCACGAGCGCGTCCCCGTCGAGCGGCCTCTCCACCGAGCGCATTCGCCAAGCTCTCGTCACGGTCGAAGCGGGCGGCCGCGCGCTCGCGGTCGGCGTCGTGCTCGAGGGCGACGGCCGCGTGCTCACGTCGCTCTCGTCGCTCGGCGGCCGCGAGACGGTCGACGTCCGCTACGCGAATTCGCACACGGCGCACGCGCGCGTCATGCACAAAGACCCCGTGCTCGATCTCGCGCTCCTCGTGCCGCAATCGGGCCGTTACACGACCGGGCTTCTCGCGAGCGAGCTCGACGCGTCGACCGTCGAGCTCCGCACCGCGTCGCTGAGCGGCGGCCGCATCGGCGTCGTCGCGGCCAAGCTCAAAGGCCGCGTCGACGCGCACGCGAAAGACGGCACCTTCCTGAGCGGCGCCTACGAGCTCGAACGCACCCCGCCGTCCGGCGCCCCCCTCCTCGATCCGGACGGCCGCGCGCTCGGCATCGCGGGCCACGCTTGCAAGAACCTCGACGGCGGCGGGCCCGCCTGCAGCGACGTCACCGTCGTCGTGCCGATCCTGTCGATTCGAATTTTTCTGTCGCGGACCCCCGCGAGCGCGGTCGCACCTTCGGCGTGGCTCGGCATCAACGGCGTGTCCGACTCGGTCAACGGCATCCGCGGCGTCCGCGTCCAGGCCGTCGCGCCCCACTCGCCCGCCGAGCATTCCGGCCTCCACACGACGACCGACCTCATCGTGGTCGCCGACGGCCAGCCCCTCGACACGCCCGAGCGCCTCGCCGAAATCGTGGCGAAACACGCGGTCGGCGACACGCTCAAATTGAGCGTTTTTTCGGCGGGCCGCTATCGCGAGGTCAACGTCACGCTCGGCGCGCCCCCTTGAATGAAATCGTGCTAGCTTCGTCGGCTACGATGGCTCTGCGCATCGAAGTCGCGGGCGAAACCAACGTGGGGATGAAGCGTACCCACAACGAGGACAACTTCTCCGTTCTGGAGGACGCTGGCCTCTACATCGTCGCCGACGGGATGGGCGGTCACGCCTCCGGCGAGGTCGCGAGCAAGATGGCGGTCGACGCCTTGAAGGAGTTCTTCGCGTCGACGGCGCAAGACCCCGAGCGCACGTGGCCGTACAAAATGGATCGCAGCAAAGGTTACGAGGAGAACCGGCTCATCACCGGCATCAAGCTCGCGAACCTTCGCATCTACGAGAGCGCGCAGCGCGACCCGCGTCAGCGCGGCATGGGCACGACCATCGTCACGATGTTCGCGGTCGAGGACGGCGTCTACGTCGCGCACGTCGGCGACTCGCGCGGCTATCGCATCCGCGACGGCAAGATCGAGCAGCTCACCGAAGACCACTCGCTCTTGAACGACTACATCAAGATGAAGCGCCTCACGCCGGAAGAGATCGCGAACTTCCCGCACAAGAACGTCATCGTTCGCGCGCTCGGCATGAAGGACACCGTCAAGGTCGACACGGTTTACGAGCAGCCGCGCGCCGGCGACACGTATTTGCTGTGCTCCGACGGCCTCTCCGGTCCGGTCACCGACCCGGACATGCTCGACATCGTCACGAGCTCGGCCGACTTGAAGACCGCCGCGAGCCGATTGATTCAGCGCGCGAACGAGCACGGCGGCCCCGACAACATCACGGTCGTGCTCGCGCGCTGGCTCGCGTGAGACAGCGGTAGCGTCGCCAAATACTACTGCTGCGATCGCTTTCGGCCCTATAAGCGTTCAAGCTGGGACGACTGACTGTCTTCCGTCAGACGCGCTGACACGCTGCGTCTACTCACGCATGAGCCCACGATCTCCCTTAGCGAACTCCGCCTTTCGAGCCGTTTGGCTGGCTTCGGTCTTTTCGTTCATCGGCACCTGGGTTCAGGACGTGGGCGAGAGCTGGACGATGCTCTCGATGACGCCGGATCCGCGCTTCGTCGCGATGCTCGCGACGTGCTTCCTCGTGCCGACGATGGTGCTGACGCTGCCGGCGGGGCTCCTCGCGGACCGCGCGGATCGGCGGCGCCTCCTCATCTTGAGCGAGTCGCTCTCTGCGCTCGCGGCGGCGGGACCTGCCATCGCGATTCGGTTGCATCACATGTCGCCGGTGGTGCTGCTCGCGTGCTCGGGCGCGCTCGGGGCGGCGGTGGCGATCGGCGCGCCCGCGTGGACGACGCTCGTGCCCGAGCTCTTGCCGCGCGAGAAAACGGCCGAAGCGGTGACGCTCGGGTCGATCGCGTTCAACATCGCGCGCGTGGCGGGACCGGCGATCGGCGGCGTCTTGCTCGCCGCGACCGGCGCGGAGATCACCTTCATCGTGAACGCGGTGAGCTTCCTCGCGGTGGTCTGGGTGCTCTGGCGTTACGACGAAGTGAAGGTCGCGTCGGCACGCCCGCGCGAGACCGAGCGCGCGCCGCTCTTGCACGCGTTCGCCGAGCCCTTCCGCGAATCGTGGCGCACGCCCGAGCTACGCGGGGCGTTTCTCTCGTCGATCGCGTTCGGCGTCTCGGCCATGATCATCATGGCGATCCTTCCCGCGTTCGCGAAGCACGCGCTCGGCGCTTCGGCGACCGGGTACGGCGCGCTCTTGAGCTCGCTCGGGGGCGGCGCGATCCTCTGCGGCGTCTTCCTCGTTCGCGTGCGCTCGCGGCTCGGACCGCGCATGACCGTCATCGTCGGCATGAGCGTGTTCGGCGCATCGGTGCTCTTCGCGTCGCGCGCCGCGCACGTTCCCGGCGCGATGCCGTTCTTTCTCGCGTCGGGCCTCGGTTGGATCGCGTGCTTCACCACGCTCTCGGCGACGGTGCAGCTCGTCGCGCGCGAGGCGACCAAATCGCGCGTGACCGCGCTCTACCAGCTCGCGTTTTACGCGTCGGCGATCGTGGGCGCGTCGCTCGGCGGAGCGATCGCGGCGCGCTGGGGCGAGCGCACCGCCGTCGCAGTCGGCGCGCTCGGGTGCCTCTGCGCGGCGGGGGTCACGCTCCGCTCGTTCTCGATCGGCGCGCACGTCCTCGCGCCCGACCCAGCGGAATAGCTCAGGTCGAGAGTCGCAAGCCGTTCACCGACGCCCAGCGCGCGAGAATGGTCACCTCGCGACGCGTGGGCAGTCGGTTGAAGCGGCCGCGCGCCTGCACCACCGCGCGCGTGGCGTTCCGCACCTCGATCGTGAGCATCGCCCACCGGCCCGTCGGACCTTTGCCGTCCTCCAGCGTCATCGACCAAATCGACGTGGCCCCACTCGCGGCCGCGTGGGCGTACGAAAAGACGCAGTGGCCCATCCGCCGGCCCTCGTGAAAGAGGTCGGTCGTCGAGCGGATTTCGTCCACGCGCCAGACGACGCGCTCCGGCTCGGTCTGCCGGAGAAGCAGCGGCGCGTAACCGCTCGCGGGAAACGTCGCGTGCCGAACGTTTTGCCTCGCCGCGAGCTCGCGATGCCACGCGTGTGCGTCGCGCAAGAGCGCCGCGACGCTGCGACCCTTCATTGCAAAAGCCGGGTCCTCCCGATGGCGAGCGACGGCGTAGTCGAGGAGCGTCGTTGCGTCGTCGCGCGAGACGGCGCGCCTCGCGAGCCACTGAAGAAGCTCGACGAAGAACGTCTCGTCGTCGCGCGGCGCGATGCGAGCGGCGTGCACGCTCGCGGCCCACGCGTTCGCGAGCCAATCTTTGCCTTCGAGCGCGAGCACCTCGGCGCGGCGAATCGCGCGCATGAGCGACGCACTGGAGGACGCGAGCGCGAGATGACACATCTTGCGCGTCAACGGAACGGCGAAGCGTGCCTTCGCGAACTGGAAGAGCGAACCGCCGGACGCGACCCATACGATCAGCGGCGCGAGCGCGTCGCGGTCCTCGTCGAAAAATCCGCGCCACAAAACCGAGGGCACGGGGCAGCTCGCGAAGAGGTGCTCGCAGAGCGATTGAAACCGGCTCGCTCGACCTTTCTTCTGCGGCGCCCATTCGCGCGCAGGGCGCAGTTGCGGGAGCGACGCGACGAGCTGCAGCGCGGGCGCCGTGTCGGCCGAGACGAGACAAGGCGCGCGGCGCGCGACGATGGCGAAGAGCTCCTGGCTGCTGCCGTGCGCGAAATGCAGCGGCGAGCGCCGGCGGTTCGACACTTCGAAAGCCGAGGCGATCCGCGATTCGGCGTCGTCGACCACGACCGCGTGCGCGCGCACGTCCGCCTTGCGGAGCTCCGCGAGGACGCGTTTGGCATGGCGACGTGCGCGATTCATGACCACGCAACGACGCCCGTCGTGCGCGGTCGCTGACGGCGAGGTTACTCTTCGCAGACGTCGAAGTACCCGACGTCTTGAACGCTCGCGCACTGCTGGATGACCGCGTCGATCGTGCACGCGCCCGACGAGCACGATGCGAGCGAGGCGACGTCCGCGTCGGTCAGGTACGGAACGATCTCGGCGTCGCCGCCGATCGTCGGGCACGGGTTGCCGCACGCGGTGCACTCGTTTTGGACGAAGTCTTTCGACGCTTGCGACTCACCCGTCGCGTGGACATTCGAGAGGCACGTTGCGGCTTCGTTCGGGTCGGAGAAGGTTCGGCACGTCGTCTGGTCGAGACAGTTCATCGAGTCGACGAGGAGCTGCGTCTTGCCGGTCGCGCAGAGCTTCGCGTAGGCGTTCCACAGGCACGGGCGGATGTCGTCGCCCGCGCAGAGCGTCGCGAAGTGTTGCGCTTGGGTCTCGCACTGCGCGACGAGGCCTCCGTCGCTGGTTTGGCCGCCGTCGCTCTCGTGGAGATGAACCGCAGCCGGCGGATGATCGAAGCCCATGCAACAGGGCCCGCTGTGCGCGGCGCCCCAATCGGCGTCGACCGTCGTCGTGCTTCCGTCGGAGAACTTCACCGTCACCGTGCAGGCCCCACCGGAAACGGGCGGCGGGAGAAAAAGCTCGCCGCACGGTTGCTGCGCGCCGCACGCCGCAGTTTGGCCGCATCCACTGGCTGACACGAGATCGCTCGCGCCCGATTGAATGTCGAGAGCGTTGCTCGCGCACTGCGCGTTGCACGCGGGGCTGCTGCATGCGCTCGCGATCACGACGACCGCACCCACCGAAAGAAGAAAAATCAAGACACGCATCTCTCACCTCATAAGCGAAGGCCCACGCTCGCGCCGATGTCCAACCAAGCCGGGCTTCCGTAGAGCGGCGCGCTCTGCGTCCCGTAAATGCCGTTTCCGTGAAGCTCGAGAAAAAGTTTGATCGGCGTCTGCCAACGCAAGCGGCCGCCCGCGCCGACGAAGAACGCGCCGCTCGTCCCGCCGCTCGTGTCGTGATCGACGGCGGCTGCGAGACGCGTGCAGCCCAAGATGGAGAGACCCGTCGAGCCGAGCGCGACGTCGAGCGGACACGCTTGAAAATCGAGCACGCCCCACGTGAGCGCGTGCGGCGCCGGCGTGGTGCCAGGCTCGACCGACAAGAAGTCGCTCTCGAGGACGTCGGCGCCGAGCTCGAACATCATGCGGTAACGTCCCCACGTCGGCTCGACGCTCGCAGTGAGGCCGCCGCCGAGCGCGTGGAGCCAGGCGCCGTTCGTCCATTCTTGTGCGCGCGCGCCGACGCGCCACGCGGGCTCGGACGTCTGCGGCGCGGGCGCGACGCGATCCGGCTGGCGAACCGAAGCGATCGCGACCGGCGGCGGTGGCGGGGCGGGCGCGGGCGGAGGGGACGTCACCGGCGGACCTTCGGGCGCCGCGGTCGCGATCACGAGCGCGGCGGCCGCGACCACGTCGTCGCAAGTCGGCGCGCGAAGCTCGCGCGTCGCGGTCGACATCCCGATCGTCGCGAGCCAATCGGCTCCCGAATCGTCATGGCGAATGGTCACGACGAATCGCCACGCGCGAACGTGCGGCGCGAGCTCGCTCCGGACGAGCGCCTCGAACGCTTCGTCGGAAGCGCACTCCGGCGGCGCCGAATATTCGATCACGACCGGCGTCTCGGCCCGCGCGGGCGCGACGACCGTCGTCGCAAGGGCGAGCACCGCCGCGCCAAGAACGAGCTTCATGTACGGAAATGGCCGCACCCGGAGGATTTGATCACTCCGTCGGACGCTTCTTCGGAATCGACTCGAGCGAGGGCAAATTGACCTGGGTCCGCGCGCGCGTCCGCTTTTTGTAGGCGGCCCAGCACGTCGGGCAGCGCCACTCGACTTTCGCCGCGCCGTCGGTCGTGCGCTGCTCGCGCCAACCCGCGAGCCCGAGGAGCGAATAATTCAGCTCGGTCTCGGGCGACTGCTTTTTGCAGTCTGCGCAAATGTGATGTCCGAGCGCCACGCCTTACGATGTTAGCAAGGTTCCAGTCAGCGAAAAGTGGTCACTCGGCCGACCACTTAGCGCACGCCCATCGGGCCCATCGCGAAATACGCAATCGCGACGACGAGCAGCATCATGACCGCGACGAGCGCATAGCTCACGCGCGCTTGAGAGGTGCTCCAGCCGTCGGAAAAGAATTTTCCTTTCGAACGCTGGCGGATCTTTCGCTGCACCTCGCGCAAGACCGGCTTGGGCTTCGCCTCGGCGCCGAGCGAGCGCTTGAGGAGCGCGCGGATCTCGTTGTCCTCTCGGTCTTGCTCGCTCATCGGATTTTTTCTCCGAGCTTGCGCTCCACGATTTCGCGCAGCTGCGCGCGCGCGCGAAAGATTCGGCTCTTCACCGTTCCGGCGGGGAGCTGCGTGATCTCGGCGATTTCTTCGTAAGACAATTCTTCCACGTCGCAGAGAATCAGGCACTCGCGGAAACCTTCGTCGACCTCGCCGATCGCTTGGCGCACGATCTCCTCGACTTGCCGGCCGGCCATCGCCTCGTCCGGCCTGTCGACCTGAGCCACGTTGGCGTGACGCGCGGCCGACGGCTGAAGGCGCTCGGCCATGTCGTCGATGGGGTCCTGCTCGCCCGCGTGCCGAACGCGAAGATACTTCGTGCGGTTCTTACAAAGGTTCACCGCGATGCGATAAATCCAGGTCGAGAGCTTCGAGTCGCCGCGAAACGTGCCGATCGCTTTGAAGACTTGCACGAAGACTTCTTGCGTGAGGTCCTCGGCTTCGGCGCGCGAGCCGAGCATGCGAAAAACCAAACCGAAGACGCGCCGCTCGTAGCTGCGAACGAGCTCGTTGAACGCGCGCTCGTCGCGCGCGACGAGCCGCTCGATCAGTTTGGCTTCGAGCTCGGCGCCTTCCACTGTGTCGTCACTGTCGCGCCACTCGAGCGTCTCGTCGATCACGAAATCACGCGATCACGACAGGAGTCGCGTGCGGAAGTTCCCTCACATGAAGCGCCAAACGACCGCGGCGAGCAAAAGGCGGTACCAGCCGAACGGCTCGAGGCCGCGCCGCTGGAGATAACGGAGGAAGCTCGCGACCACCGCCCACGCGACGAAAAACGACGTGATCAAACCCACCGCCACGGCGGGTCCTCCCGATTGGGCGAGGAGCTCGTGCCGCGACTTGAGGCCTTCGTAAATCGTCGCCGCGCCGAGCGTCGGCACGCCGAGCAAGAACGAAAACTCCGCCGCGGTCGCGGTCGAGAGACCCGTGAGCTGGCCGGCGACGATCGTCGTCATCGATCGCGAAGTGCCCGGGAAGAGCGCGAAGCACTGGAGGACCCCGATCGTGAGCGCGCGCCTCGGCGTGACTTTGTCGAGACCGCTCTCGCCGTGGACTTTTCGCGCGGCGCGCGCGCGTTCGACGACGATCATCACGACACCGCCGATGGCCAGCGCGATCGCGATCGGGTGCGGCGCGAAGAGACGATCTTTGATCGCGTGCCCCGCGAGCTTGCCGACGATCGCGACCGGCACGAACCCGAGCGCGAGCGCCGCCGCGAGCCTCAGCGACTCGGGCCGGCGGTGGGCGAGGCCGCGCGCGTGCTCGGCGAAGAGCGCGCGATAATGGACGACGACGGCGAGGATCGCGCCGAGCTGAATCACGATCTCGAAGGCGCCCGCTTGCCGCCCGAGCACACGCGCCGCGAGCACGAGATGCCCGGTCGACGACACTGGCAAATATTCGGTCAGACCTTCGACGATTCCGAGAAGAAGCGCGACGCCTAGGGGCACGCGCTTCCCAGTATCACGCCCGAATCACGCCGCACGCTTTTTCGATTCGGCGAGCGCTTCGATGAGCGCGTCGAGCGTTTCTGTCACATCGCCCGCGAGGCGTTGCGACACGGCGCGCGTCGACGCGAGCATGTCGCGCAGCTTGGTCGCCGTGAGCTTGAGCGCGGCCTTGTCGCGTTTGTCTTTCGTCTCCTCGTCGATCGGAAAGACGACGTCGCGATATTCGCGCGCGACCGACGGGAGCGGCACGCCTTCGTCGAGAACTTTTTTGCGAATCTCGACGACGGCCTCCGGCGGCGCGTCTTCTTTTTCTTCTGCGCGACGCAAAAAGTCGACTGCTTGATAGCTCGGAATCGCGTCGATCACGCCGTCGCGCTGGAGCACCGCGGGCGCGCGACGCTGCAAAAACGCGTACGAGCCCGTGAGCTTCTCGACCGTCTCTTGCCGGAGCTTCAGCTCGCGTGACGCGTAGGCCTCGAACGATTCGTAGCCCCAGTTTTTCCAAGTGTCGTTCTTGCGAACGTGCGTCAGCGCTTCGGCGAGCTCGAGCCAGCTCGCTTTGAAGCGGCGCGTGCGCGCGATGAGCTCGGCGCGTTCGGGGTCGTTCGAGTGAGCGCGCTCCGCTTCGGCGAGCTCGGCATCCAACTTGGTCTTCACCATGCGAGCGCTCTTACGAACGCATCGCGCAGGCCGCAAGACACCAACTTGTGCAGAAGCCTGTGTGAAAGTTGTGAGATCGCGTTTTTTTTCAGGGACCGGTGCGCGAGCCGGTCACGTTTTGCACGTTCGAGCACGTGTTGAGCGCGGCGCACGACGGGTCGCCGTTGGTCACCGGCGTGTACGTGAGCGCGCCGACGACGTTGCTCTTGTCGTCGATCGTGAGATCGAGCTTCGTGTTGACGGTGAAGGTGCACGCGCCCTGCGTCGTTTGCTTCGTGCCGAGGACGCTCGCGGTGAACTCGTTGCCGCTGACCGTGCCGGTGAACGTGTTGGTCCCGAGGACCGCGGCCATCACGAGGCCGACGATGCTGTTGATGGGGACCTGCAGCTGTGCGTCGGCGCCGTCCTGCGTGACGGTCGCTTGGAACGGCGACGAGTTGCCCGCGGTCCAGCCCGAAAACTGACACGCGTTGTCGCCCGAGACGACGGTGCCGGAGTACGAGCCCGCGAAATTGCTCGGCGCCGCGTTGCCGCACGCCGCTGAAAGGACTGCAAGGAACAAAAGCTTCTTGCCGTTCATGGCTCGAGCATACCGCGTTTTGGACGCGCGCCGCGCGCGTGTTATCGAGCACTCATGGGCTCGCTCATCGAGCTGCTTTCGTCGCGCTTCGGCGCGGACGAAGTTCGCGCGCCGCTTGCAGCGGACGCGGCGGGCCTGCGTGCGGCCGTCGCGGCGATCGTCCGGCCGGGCCCGGCGGGCGAAGAGATGCTCTTCATCAAACGCGCCGACCGCGACGGCGATCCGTGGTCGGGGCACATGGCGTTTCCCGGAGGTCGCCGCCAAGCGACCGACGCGACGCTCCTCGAGACCGCGGTGCGCGAAACGCTCGAAGAAGTCGGGCTCGATCTCCACACGTGCGCGCGACCCATCGCGCGCCTCCCCGACGTCGCGCCTTACTCGCGCATGCCCGCGCCGCTCACGGTGACCGCGTTCGTATTTTCACTGCAGGTCCCCGCGAATTTGACGCTCAATCACGAAGTGGCTGCAGCCGTTTGGTCGCCGCTCGATCCGATCTTGCGCGGCGAAGGCGCGACCACGTTTCGTTATCTGCGCGAAGGCGTGCCGTTCGATTTGCCGGCGTTCGACGTCGAAGGCGGCGTCGTCTGGGGCCTCACGTATCGGATGATCGAGCTCCTGCGCGAGCTCACACCTCGATGACGTCGCCCGGCGCCGGATTGCTCACGTTCTTGATGCCGCGCTCGGCGAGCTTGTCTTTGAGCACGCGCTGCGGGCCCGGCTCGCCGTGCACCAAGATGACTTGATCGAGCTTGCCGGTGTCGCGCGTGTGCTCGGCGTAGGCGACGAGATCTTTTTGGTCGGCGTGCGCGGAGAAACCGTTCATCACCGCGACCTCGGCGCGTAGATCGCGCTCGACGCCGAAAATCTTCACGCGCTGCCGCCGCTCGACGATGCGACGCCCGAGCGTGTGAGGCGCCTGGAAGCCGACGATGACGACCGCGTTCTTCGGGTCCTCGATGCCGGCCTTCAAGTGATGCAGCACGCGCCCCGCCTCGCACATCCCGCTCGCCGAGATGATGATGCACGGCTGATGATTCGCGTCGATCGCCTTGCTGTCTTCTTTGTCGGACACGTAGCGCAGGCTCTCGAACTCGAACGGCGACTCGCGCCCCGCGATGAGCGCGCGCGTCTCTTCGTCGTAGCACTCGGGATGCATGCGAAAGACGTCGGTGATTTTCACCGTGAGCGGCGAGTCGACGTAGACCGGCATGCTCGGGATGAGCTTTTTCGAGCGGAGGCGGCTGATCGCGAAGACGATCTCCTGCGCGCGCTCGAGCGCGAACGACGGGACGATCATCTTGCCGCCGCGTTTGTAGACGCGGTTGATGAGCTCGACGAGCGCTTCATCCATCGCTTCGAGCGCCGGGTGCAGGCGATCGCCGTACGTGCTCTCGGTGACGAGGACGTTCACCGCGTCGGCGCTCTCGGGATCGCGCAAAATCGGGATGTGATTGCGTCCGAGATCGCCGGTGAAGAGGATGCGCTTCGTCTGTCCTTCGTCTTCGACGTCGAGCACCGTGATGGCGCTCCCGAGCACGTGGCCCGCGTCGTGGAACGTGATCTTCACGCCGTCGGCGATCGGCACCGTGCGCGCGTACGGCACCGAGATCATCCGCTCGAGCACGCGCACGACGTCTTGCGGCCCATAGAGCGGCGTCGCGCGCTCCATCTGGACGTGGTCCTTTTCGATGGAGCGATTGATGTATTCTGCATCTTGTTCTTGGATGGCCGCGGCGTCCTCGAGCATGACGGCGCAGAGGTCGCGCGTCGCGGGCGTCCCGTAAATCGTGCCCTCGAAGCCGGACTTGCAGAGCATCGGCAGCGCGCCCGAGTGATCGATGTGCGCGTGCGAGAGCACCGCGACGTCGACTTCGCTCGCGTTGAACCCGAGGTTCTTGTTGACGTCGTACGCCTCGCGCCGGCGCCCTTGAAAGAGCCCGCAGTCGAGCAGCACGGTCGCGTGCGGGGTGTGAACGAGATGCTTGCTCCCCGTGACGGTCTGCGCAGCGCCGACGAACTCGATGCGGATCATGGTGCGAGGTTACACCAGAGCCATGCGCGCGCTCGTCCGCTTGTCGTGAGGCGATTCGAGGAAACTGCGCTGGCTCGGCTGGTTTCGTCGTCGTAAGCTGCGCGGCGGCGAGGTTGGCTTGGTGTCCGCGAAAAAGACTCTGATCTTCATTCCCACGTACAACGAGCGGAACAACGTCGGCCCGATGTGCGAGCAATTGTTCGCGCTCGGGCTCGACGCGGACATCGTCTTCATGGACGACTCCTCGCCCGACGGCACCGGCGCGATCCTCGACGAGATCGCCCGCAAGCATGAGCGGTTGTCGGTGATGCATCGACCGGCCAAGAGCGGTATCGGCAGCGCGCATGTCGCGGGCATCGCCTACGCTTACGACAACGGCTATCAACGCCTGGTCACGCTCGACTGCGACTTCACACACTCGCCCGACGCCATTCCGACCTTCCTCGCCCGCGCCGAGGAGGCGGACGCCGTCGTCGGGTCTCGCTATCTCCTCGAGAACAGCTTGCCCGACTGGACGCTCTTCCGTAGGGCGCTGACGACGCTCGGTCACGCGCTGACGACGAACGTCCTCGGTATCGAGCAGGACGCGACGGGGGCTTTTCGCGTTTACAATTTGGAGACGATTCCGCGCGCTCTCTTCGACCTCGTGCAGTCGCGTGGGTACGCGTTTTTCTTCGAGAGCCTGTTCATCCTCCACACCAACGGCTTCCGCATCGCCGAGGTTCCGCTCGCGTTGCCCGCTCGCACTTATGGCAGCTCGAAAATGAGTGGCATCGAAGTGGCGAGGAGCGTCAAGACGCTCGGGTCGCTCTGGTTCACCAACGTGACGAAGCCGTCGCGCTTCCGGCTCGCCGGGGTCCCCGAAATCGATTCGGAGCTCGTCGACGTTCAGAACTGGAACGAATATTGGGACAAGAAAGAGCGCGCGACGACCGCGACGTACGATGCGATCGCGACCGTCTATCGCAACGCGGTCATCAAGCGCCGTCTCGAGAAGACGATCGAGCGCGAGTTCAGCAAAGGCTCGTGCCTGCTCCACGCCGGATGCGGCAGCGGCCAGGTAGACGTCAACTTGCACGAGCACGCGAACATCGTCGCGGTCGACATCTCGGAGTCTGCGCTGCGAACGTATTTGCGCGAGAATCCCCACGCGAAGGTGCGACACGCGAGCATCTTCAGCCTTCCGTTCGAGGAGCGGAGCTTCGACGGCGCGTACAACCTCGGCGTGGTCGAGCATTTCACGCACGAAGAGCTCGGTCGCGCGTTCGGCGAGATCCGCCGCGTGCTCAAGCCGGGTGCGAAAGTCGTCGTCTTTTGGCCGCACGCGCAAGCGACGAGCGTGAAGGTGCTTGGGCTAGCTCACTGGGTTTTGAACGACGTGCTCGACAAAAACGTGCAGCTCCATCCGCCGGAGCCGTCGCTCGTACACTCGCGAAGCGAGGCCTCGAAGCTTCTGGCTTCGGGCGGCCTCGAGCTCGTCTCGTACGACTTCGGGCCCAAGGATCTCTTCGTACAAGCGGTCGTCGTGGCAAAGCGCCCAGACTGATTCAATCCGGCCGTAGGTAGATGCGGGGCTTCACCTCGCGATAGTGGAGCTCGCTGATGAAGGGGTCCCATAGCGCCGCGCGCCAGCGACGTTTGCGGCCGTCCCCTGAAGGGTTCGAGTCGAGGATGATCAGCTTCGGCCGAGTTCGCAGTAGCTCGGCGCGGACGACGCTGAGCTTTTGCTTGTCGGTGTCGCCGCTGTAGAAGCCGAGCACTTCGTCGTCGGTCGTCGATTCGCGCATGCCGTTGATCCGGTCGACTTGCATGTACAAGCTCGGCGCGCCCGTCGTGACGATGTAATCGCTCGGCGACGTGTATTGCTTCACCGCTTCGAAGACGCCGGGGATGGGCTCTTGCGAATCGAAGTCTTGTCCGACGCGCGTGCCGTATTTGTCGCGCTCGGCGTCGAAGCGAACCCAAACGTGCATGAGAACGCCGGCGAGCAAGGCCGCGCTCACGAACGCGCGCGACGCTCGGCTCATGGCGCGAAAGTGGGGCGTCATCGAGTCGAGGCCCACGACGAGCGCGAAGAACAAGCCGCTCATCGTCATCGTGTAGTAGTGCGCCCACTGGCAATTGCTCGCGGTCACCGCCCACAGCGCCGACGCGAGCCCGATGAGCACGCTGACGAAGAGGACGCGCGAGCGCTTGAAAATGAAAATCGTCGAGGCCACGCCGAAGGGCGCGAGGAAACCGAGCAGCGTCGAGTTGGCGAAAGCCTGCCGCGCGGCCCGCCACTGCATGTGAAGGTCGTTGAACGGTTTCGTGGGGTGAAACCGACCGAGCACCACGCAATACGATTCCTTCACGTCGCGATAGAAATGAAAGTAGCGGTGGAGCACGTCGAGATACGCACGCAGCGCGCCGCTCGGGATCATGTAGAGGCAGAGGATGCCGAGGACGACGAGCCCTCCGCCGATCGTGCGGCCGGCGTAACGGCGCGCGCGCACGCCGAGCGTTCCAGGCTCGTCGCCGATCAAGAACAGGCTGATCCACGACATGCCGACGCACGGCAAAAACGGCTCTTTCGAGAGGATGCAGCACGCAAAGAAAGCTCCGCCGATCCATTGCAGCGCCGGGCCGAGACGCGTCCGGGCGAGGAGAAACGCGATCGCGAACAGGTAGTACGTCAGCCCGATGGATTCCGAGTCGGACAGCGCAACGTCGTGAAAGCTCGGATTCACCCAGATCTGGATGAACGCGAGCGTCAGCGCGAGCGCAAGCCATCGATCGATGCGCCGTGAAAGCATCGCGAGCTGGACCGCGAGCAGCGAGCCCAGCGGGAAATATGCAAAGAACTTTCGATATTCGAAGTGTTGAAAGCCAAACAGCTTCAAAGCCAGCGCGTGCGTGATGAACGTCATCGGCGGCTTGAATTCGAGGAAGTCGCGATAAGGCGCGTAGCCTTTGTCGATCATCCAGCCGCACCACGCGAAATAGCTTTCGTCGTAGTTGAGCCCGGCGTGCAGGAAACCGTCGTTGAGGATCGCGAAGAAATACGCCGTGATCCGAAGGGTGAGCAGCGTGAGAAAAATGGCGAGCACGCGCCGCTGCCAGCCGACGAGACGCAGACGATTCAAGGATAGACCTCGATCTCGCTCAGCGCGACGTAACCGGCCGCACGAACGCGAACGTAACGCGTTCTGCGGTCGTCGCACGGCACTCTGCAGGGGGGATCAATCCATTAGCTCTCGAAGTGCGTTTCGCAGCGATCGACTTCTTAAAACGATCGATCGTCGAACGAAAAATCGACGATGTACGGCAGCCCGTCGTCGAAGCTGCCATCGTCGCGGTTGTAGAGAAGCACCTCGTGGACGCTGTATTCGCGTCCGAGGTCGACGAGCGCCCACGGGTTGCTCTCGTGCTGCGTGTAGACCACGTCGGGTTTCGGCGAGCCCGGTGGTGTGTCGGCCGAGCGAACGCCGTCGACCAACATCGAAGGCGGCGCGCTGCTGCGGTCGACGCTGCTGAGGACCACGTTTTTTCCGAACGCGACGTTCTTGCGCGCGAAGAGCGACGAGCCGGTCTCGACCAACACATAGACGACGAGCGCGACGACGAGCGCGACGCGGCGGCGACGCGAGCTCACGACTCGCTGCACCGTCCGGCCGTCGACGTGCGAGCGGAGCGCGCGCGCGATCTCGTCGAGCGCGAGCGCCGAGGCGACGAGATCCTTGTCCGACCAATCGGCGAGCGCGAGAGGGTCGGTCGTTTCGAAGAGCCGTCGCGCGGCGTTCGTGCTCGCCGGCGAGAACCCGAGCTGCTCGCAAGTACGAGCGAGCGCGGGCCCGGAATCGAGCGTGAGCTCGTCCACGGCGGCGGCGCGGAGGAGTAGGAGCGTCGCCTCGCGCAGCGCGGGCGACGCGACCCGCGCGACTTCCGGCTCGGAGACGTCGCCGAGCATTTCGAGATGTTCGTCGGCATCTCGCAGACAATTTTCGACGACGCGCGCGCGCTGGGGATCGCGCTCGCGCTCTCGCGCTCGTTTTTCCGCCTGCATCTGGAGGACCCACTCCAGCGCGACGGTCTTTGCTTCTTGCCAGCCGTTCACTTCACGTCACCGAACAGGAGCGCTTTTATCATCTCCTCGAACGTCGACGTAGGTGACCAACCGGTGCGCGTGCGCAGTTTGGTCGCATCCCCGACGAGCGCCGACGTCTTCGACTTCGGGAGGCTCGGATCCTCGACGACGTGATCGCGCCAATCCAGCCCCACGGCGGCGAACGCGTTCGCGACGAAATCTCGAACGGTGTGAGCTTTTCCCGTCGCGACGACGTAATCGTCAGGAACCGACTCCCGAACCATTCGAATCATCGCGTCGACGTAGTCGGGCGCCCAGCCCCAGTCGACGACCGCCGACAAATCAGCGAGCACGAGCTTGAAACTGCGATCCCGCGCTGCGCTCCGCGCGCCGCGCACGATGCGTTGCGACACGAACTGCGGCCCGCGAAGCGGCGATTCGTGGTTGTAGAGAATGCCGACCGAAACGTGCATGCCGCGCTCGCGAAAGAGCGCCGCGACATGCGCGCCCGCGACCTTGGTGATGGCGTAGGGACTACGTGGAGCGAAAGGTGTCTTCTCGGACTGCGGCGTCTCGGTCGGCCGGCCGAACATGTGCGACGACCCGGCGTAGAACGCGCGACACGCAGGCGCGTGACGCCGAAGTGCGTCGAGCACGTTGACCCACGACGTCACGTGCACTTCGGTGCAAGCGCGGAGCTCGGCGGCTTCGTCGGGCGCCGCCTCCGACGAGTGGTGATGCGCCGCGAGAAAGTAGAGCTCGCTCGGCTCGACGCGTTCGACCCACGCGCGCGCAGCGTCCGGGTCCGCGAGATCGACGTCACCCGCATCCACGCCGACGACGTCCGCGTCGCGCGAGAGGCGCTCGACGAGAAGGCGCCCATCTTGGCCGGCGCAGCCGATCACGGCCGCGCGTTTCATGCGGTGACGATTTCGAGCCGCGGCAAAGGAAAGATCATCTTCCCTCCTCGTTCGATGAAGCTCGCGTGCGCGCGGAGCATGGCGCTCCGGAAGTGCCACGGCAGCACCATGAAGTAATCGGGGCTTCGGCCGAGCGCCTCCGCCTCGGACACGATCGGAATGTGCGTGCCGGGCGTCACGTGGCCGAATTTGTCCGGATTCACTTCGGCGATGCACGCGAGGTCGCGCACGCCGATGCCGCAATATTGGAGGAGGACGTTGCCCTTCGTCGACGCGCCGAGACCGAAGACGCGTTTGCCTTCGTCGCGAAGCCGTCCGAGGAGCGCGCGGAGCTCGTCGCGATGTCGTGCGACGTCGGCCGCGAATCGCTCGTAGGGCGCCAGCGCGTCCAATTCGCGCTTTTTTTCCTGCGCGGCGAGCTCGGCAACGCGCGGCGACGCGGAGACGTCGCGGCCCTTCTTCGCGGTCACGGCGAACGACCCGCCGTTGATGTCGTTCAGCTCCACGTCGACGATGCGAAAGCCGACACGCTCGGCCATCCACTGAATCTGCGCGAGCGCGTAGTACTCGAGGTGCTCGTGGCAAATCGTGTCGTACGAGACCGCGTCGAGCATCATCGGCAGATAGCTCTGCTCGAAATGCCAGATCCCGTCGTCCGCGAGCGAGTCGAAGACCTGCTGCATGAAGTCCATCGGACGTTCGAGGTCATAGAACATCGCGATCGACGTGATGATCTTTGCGCGCGCGCCGCCGCTCGCTTCGAAGAATCGCGCCGACGAAAAGAAGTCGGGCACGACTTTCACGTGCGGAGGGTAGTGCTCGAGGAACTTCGCGGCCGTCGGGTCGATGCCGAAGAGCTTCGCGTCCGCCGGATAAGACGAAAGCGTCGTGCCGTCGTTGCTTCCGATGTCGAGGACGACGTCACCTTTCGCGAGCGATGCGAGCGTCGCGAGCTTCGCGACCTTCGCGCGAAGGTGCTCGACCATCGATCGATTGAGGCCGGAGCGGTAGCCGTAATTCGCGCCGTACATCATCGACGGCTCGCACGTGTGCCGGAGCTGGACGAGCCCGCAACCGCCGACGCATTTGACGAGATCGAGCGGCGCGACCTCGACGTCCGGGCTCTTCGCGTCGGGAAAGACGCCGGTGAGCGCTTGTTCTCCGAGGTCGAGCACCGTCGCGAGGTTCGTCCCGCCGCAGATGCGGCACGCCGCGATCGCGCGATGACTCACTGCGGACGCTCGCGGCGAAGCGTCTCGAGGTCCGCGTCGACCATGAGCTTCGCGAGCTCGGCGAACTTGACCGTGGGCGTCCAGCCGAGGACCTCGCGCGCTTTGCGCGCGTCGCCTTGGAGCACGTCGACCTCGGTGGGACGGAAGTACGACGGATCGACGACGAGGTGCTTCTTGTAGTCGAGCCCCGCGTGCGCGAACGCGACCTCGCAGAACTCGCGGACTGTGTGAGTCTCGCCGGTCGCGATCACGTAGTCGTCGGGCTTGTCGCACTGGAGCATCTGCCACATCGCGACGACGTAGTCTTTCGCGTAGCCCCAATCGCGCTTCGCGTCGATGTTGCCGAGCGCGAGCTGCGTTTGGTAGCCGAGCTTGATCGCCGCGACGCCGCGCGTGATCTTTCGCGTGACGAAGTTTTCTCCGCGACGCGGCGACTCGTGATTGAAGAGCACGCCGTTGCACACGAACATGCCGTACGCCTCGCGATAGTTCACGGCGATGGTGTGCGCGTAAACTTTCGCGGCGGCGTAAGGCGAGCGCGGGTGGAACGGCGTGAGCTCGGATTGAGGCGCTGGCGACGAGCCGAACATTTCCGACGAGCCCGCTTGATAGAACCGCGTGACGAGATCCGTCTCGCGGATGCCCTCGAGCAAACGCAGCGCGCCCAACCCCGCCGTCTCCGCGGTGTACTCCGGGATCTCGAAGCTGACCTTCACGTGGCTCTGCGCGCCGAGGTTGTAAATCTCGTCCGGCCGGATCGTGCGGAGAAGCCGGTTCACCGATGACGCGTCGGTGAGATCGCCGTAGTGCAGGTGCTTTCGCTCGCCCACGCCGTTGAAGACGTGATCGATGCGGCTTCGATTGAGCGAGCTCGAACGCCGAACGAGCCCGTGCACCTCGTAGCCTTTGCCGAGCAAGAGCTCGGCGAGGTACGAGCCGTCTTGACCCGTGATGCCCGTGATCAACGCTCGCTTCGCCATGAGTGCGCGAGCCTACTTTTTGCCGCGGTTCTTCCAGGCGGTGTTGAACTCGTTGATCGTCTCGATCGTGCGCGGGTTCCACACCATCTTGCGGAGGATGGGCGGCGTGATGGTCGGCACGTGGGCGCCGGCCTCGAGCGCTTCGTTGACGTCCATCATGTGGCGCATCGAGCCGACGATGATCTTGGACGCGAGGCCCTCGCGATCGAGGATGTTGCGCGTCTCGGCGATGACCGGCTTCACGTCGTAGCCCATGTCGCGCACGCGGCCCGAGAAGATGCTCACGTACGTCGCGCCGGCGAGCGCGGCGAGGTAGGCCTGATTCATCGACATGAGGCACGTGACGTTCGTCTTCACGCCCTTCTTCGAGAGTTGGTGAAGGACGCGGAGGCCCGTCTCGCTCATCGGAACTTTGATCGTGATGCGCTGCGGGTCCCACGCGTGGTAGCCGGACGCCTCGGCGAGCATTTCTTTTTCGGTCTCGGTCGTGAGCTCGACGGACACGTCACCCCAGCTCACCGCGAGCACCTCGCGAACGACCTCGGCGAGGTCGGCGTCGGGACGCTCCTTCGAGATGATGAGCGGGTTGGTGGTGACGCCCGAGAGAACGCCCCAAGCGAAGAGGTCTTTGATTTCCTTCGGGTCGGAGCTGTCGATGAAGATCGCCATGCAGGCCCTCCTAAGATTCTGCTCGTTTTAGCACGTTTCGCCGTCGAAACAGCACCAGGCCGCCGATCGCCAGGACGAAGATCGAGCAGCCCAGCCAAAAGAAGGGCGGCGTATAGCGGAAGCGGACCGTCCCTTCGCCTCCTTCGACGCGGGCGCCGATGGCGTCGGCGTGAGACTCGACTCGTGCGCCGCGAGCGTGCCAGCCGCTGTCCCAGTTCTGGTTGAGGACGAGCAAGTCGCCGGGCGCGGCGCCGCTGTACGAAACCGTCACGGCGTTCGGCGACCAAGACGTAATCGAGGCTCGGCCGTGGCCCGACGCGAAATACGTCTCGCCGTGATAGTCGGCGTCGCCGATCGCTTTCGCCCCCATGCCCGGCGCGTGATCGTGCTCGTCGCGATAATAGGAATTGAAGCCGGGAAACGTGTTGCAAGCGAGGACGCCGATGTTCGCGACCATCGCCGGCATGTTCGGCGGCGCCCAGTCGGAGCCGTCGTAGCGAAGCCGGGTCGATGCCGTGCGCTCTTGATGAAACTCGCCGACGCTGTCGCTGAGCAGCGGATGGAGGTGCCGTACGAACGAGCCGACGAGAGGACGCTGCGCTTCGAGCCCCACGTCGAGCGCGACGTAGGCCGCGAGCGACATGATGGCGACCTCGAGCAGCCCGCGCCGCCGTTGTCGTCTGAGCCAGCGCTCGCTGACCGCCGCTGCGGCGACGACGAGCATCAGCGCCGCGGGGTACAGCCATCGCGACGGGACGTGCTGCGCCTCGAAGATGGGGAGATGATCGTGCATCAGCCCCCAGGGCGAATACGTGTGGAATCGGCCGAGGCCGCAAATGAGCGCGAACGCGCCGGCCACACGAAGCGCGCGTTCTCGGGCGCGTCCGCCGAACGCGAGCGCGAGCAGCATCATCGCGAACGGCACCCAGCCGACGTAAATCCCGAACTCGTGCCAGCCCCACGGGCCGACGGGCGGACGTGGATCACTCTCTTTCGCCGTGAAGACGCCGATGAGGCCTCCGAGGTCCATCGATTCCGGTGAGTCGACGAGGCGCGGATAGTGCCTCAGCATCTCGATCATCGGGAGCAGCCGCGGCGCCGAAAACGCAAACGAGAGAAGGCCGCCGCCGACCGCCACCGAGACCGGACGCAGCGACCGCGTGATGATCGCGCACGTGAGCGAGTAGATCGCGATCATCACGATCGTCTGCGGCAGCGGGTAAATGCCGCCGGTGTACACCATCATCGCGAGCGTCGCGCCGAGGCAGATGACGTCGCGGAACGCGGTCTTGCTCGAAGCGCCGGGGGCGATCGCGATGGCGCGATCGAGAAAGTAGAGCGCCCACGGCGTCCACGCGTAATAGAGGTGCCAGGTGTGACCGACCGACGCTTGGAGCGCGAAGCGGCCGTCGAGCGCGAATGCGGCGACCGCGATCAGGCGCAAGCCCGGGCTGCGCGTGAAGCGACCCGCGAAGAGCCACGTGCCGACGAGCGACAGAAGCCCGGCGCCCACGACCTCGAGCCGCAGTGCCCACGGAAACGGCGCCAACAAATAAATCGGCAGCCACGGAGACACGAGCGAGCTGCCGCTCTCGAGGCCGCCCCACCAGGTGTGCCCGCCGCAGCTATACGGATTCCAAAACGGGAACTGGTGGTAGCGCTTGATCGTCTTCACCGCGAGATAGCGGTGCGCCTCCATCTGGTCCCAGTCGTGGACGCCGTACGAATCGGTGTGCATGAAAATGGGCGCGACCACGAGCGCGAGCATTCCGAGCGCGAGCACCGCGGTGAACACCTCGAGCGCGATGCGCCCGATTCGCGCCCAATCGCGGGTCGCCGCGTCTTCAGTCGCGCGCATAGACTTCGATCTCGTTGAGGGCGATGTAGCCGTTGTCCTTGGAGACGCGGACCCAGCGCGCGTCGAGCGCGTCGAAGCGCAGGTCCCAGACGGCAAAGTGATCGGTGCGCGTCGCGACGTGCTGGAAGGTGATTCCGTCGGTGGAGACCTCGAGCGAGAGCGGCAGGATTTCGTCGAACCAGCCGTCGCCGCGGTTGTAGATCTTGATGCGACGGATCCGATACGTGCGCTGGAGGTCGATCGTCACGAACGGTGCGCGCGTCTTCATCGTTTGCAGACCAAACGTGCCGCGCGTGCGGCCGTCGACGATTCCCTCCGGCGTCGCGGGAGGAGCGAGCAGCGGGCTCGTCGTCACCGGCTTGCCGAGCGCGACGTCGTGGATGCGCCACGGAGTCGATACGCTCCAAAGCACCGCGCACACGGCCAAGACGATCGCCGCGTAGCGCCCGATCGTCAGGCCACGAAGCTCCGTCGGTGAACGCGATTCGGTCGACGCGAGCGTCGCGCCGACTTCGAGCTCGATTCGATCTCGGCGCGCTTCGAGCTCGGCGAAAGGCAGCGCGTCGAGGTCGACCTCGTCCAGCGCGGGAAGCTCTTCGCGTCCTGCGGCCGACGCGGCTTTCGCCGCCAAGGCGCGCGCTGTGGCCAAGAGCTCGAGCGCGGCGCGCGGGTTCGAGAGCCGGCGCGACGCGCGCAGTCGCGCGGACGCCTTTCGCTTGGCCTCGCGGATCGCAGCGAGCGTCGCGGGGCCGTAGCCATCGACGACTGCATGCGCCTCGCGGAGAGACATGACCTCGCGAAGACCCGCGAAGAACGCGCGCAACGGGCTCGGCCGCGCGACGCCGTCCGGTTGCGGCGCATGAGGCCTCGCATTATGGTCCCCGTCCTCCATGCGCTCGTTCGTCGTCGGTGGTGCGGGGTTCATCGGAAGCCACTTGGTCGACAGGCTCGTCGCGCGCGGCCCGGTGACGATCTTCGACAATCTCTCGATCGGCAAGAGGGAATTCGTCGCCCAACACCTGGCGAGCGGCGCGGCCAAGCTCGTCGTCGGCGACGCGCTCGAGCTCGACGCGCTGCGCTCCGCCATGGCCGAGCACGACGTCGTGTTTCACCTGGCCGCGAACCCGGAGGCGCGCTGGGGCCTCGAGCGTACGCGGCTCGATCTCGAGCAAGGCACGATCGCGACCTACAACTCGCTCGAGGCGGCGCGACTCGCGGGCGTCGGTAAATTCGTCTTCTCTTCGAGCGGAACCGTCTACGGCAACGCGGATCAGCCCTGCGGCGAGAACGATCTCGGCCGCTTGCCGATCTCGCTCTACGGGGCGAGCAAGCTCGCTGGCGAGTCGCTGATCGCCGCGTACTCCGAGTGCTTCGGGCTGACCTCGTACATCTGCCGGTTCGGAAACGTCGTCGGCGGGCGCGGCACGCACGGCGCGATCGTGGACTTCTGCAAGAAGCTGCAGCAAAAATCCGACTGCCTCGACGTCCTCGGCGACGGCCGGCAGAGCAAGCCGTACGTCCACGTGAGCGACTGCACCGACGCGATCTTGTTCGTGCTCGACCACGCGACGGGAGAGAACCCCGCGATTTACAACCTCTCGCCGCCCGACGCGACGTCTGTCCGTCGCATCGCCGAGCTCTGCGTCGCGAGCTCGCCCAACCCGGCCGCGCGGATCGCGTTCGGCACGAGCGCGCAGGGCTGGCCCGGAGACGTCGCGCGATCGCAACTGCGCCCGGACAAGCTCGCCGCCCTCGGGTTTTCGATGCGCAACACGTCGGACCAAGCCGTCGAGCGCGCCGTGCGCGAGATCGCGACCGAGATTTTCGGCGCGCGCTAGCGCCCGACGTGCGAGTAGTTGCGACCGCGTCGAACGCGCCGTCCTTTTCCGAAGCTCGTGGCGACGCGCGCGAATGTCCACGCGGTGCCGCGGAACTTCGCGAGCTTGGAGGTGCCCTCGCGCTCGGCGTACGGAATCGGCAAATCCACGACGCGATACCCGGAGCGCGCCGGGACGATCAACGTCGTGACCGGAAGCGCGTCCTGTTCGCCGCTGAACGAAAACGCGCGAATGACCGACGAGCGATAGCCGCGCAGGCCGCTGTGGAGATCCGTCGTGGGAATGCCGTGGAGGATTTGCGCCGTGGCGGCGAACACGCGGTTCGCGATGAAATTCGGGACGGGCATCGCCTTCGGGTACTTGTGCGTGCGCGTGCCGTTCACGACGTCGGCGCCGTCCTCGAGCAGCTCGAGGATGCGCGGAATGTACTCGGTCGGATACGTGAAGTCGCAGTCGATGTAGACGAGCGCGTCGCTGCGTTCGGCCGCGGCGTACATCAGCTGCTCCATCGCCGGGCCGTGGCCTCGCGCCGGCAGCTGGCGGATGACGTCGGCGCCCTTCGCGCGCGCGAGGTCGGGCGTCTCGTCGGTCGAGCTGTCGACGAGCAAAATTCCGGCGTCGGGGGCGTACTGGCGGATCTCGTCGATCATCCGCTCGACGCTCTGCTGCTCGTTCAGCGTGAGCATGCCGACGGTCAGCGAGAGCTTTCGTCGCTTCGGCGCGACGCGCGCGACGACGACCGCCGCGTGGCGTCGCACGTCCACACGCAGCACCTCGAGCCCGGCCGCTTCGGCGAGCCGAACGGTGCGCTCGCTCGCGCGCTCGAAGCCGCGGCGGAGGCGCTGCCCTTCGGTGAAAGAAACCGCGTGCGTGATCGGAAGAAGCACATGGCCGCCGTCCGAGAGCACGCGCATCGCTGCGCGAAGCCGGTCCTGCGCCGCTTCGTCGGACGACGGCAGCTCCACGACCGCGGCGTCGAACGTCTCTCGCGTCTTCGCGAGCGCGTCGTCCCCCGCGACGGTGATCCCATCGAGATGCGTCCAGTCGAGATTGCCGATACCGAGCGCGTGCCGCGGCCGCCCCCAAGACGCGCGCAGTACGGATGCCAAGCCGTTCATCGGCCTAGCTGCATACCACGGGGCGCGCTAGCGCGGATCCGCGTCCGTCCCGACGCGACATTCGGCGTACGTGTTCAGTCCGAACTTGTGGGTGTGGCAGCTCTTGATCTCGCTCGGCCGAAAGCCCCCTTGCACGAGGAGCGTCCAGAGCTCGTGGGGCGAATAGTAGTGCTTGTGATCGTCGACCTCGACCCTCGGCACGACGTTCAGACGGAAGGAGGCGAACTCGAGAAAGAATTTTCCGCGCCACGAAGGCACGTTGAGGAGCGCGACGCCGTTCGGCCGCAAAACGCGCCGAAAATGACGGACAGCGACGGAGGGCTCCCAGAGATGCTCGAGCACGTTGTTGCAGACGACGACGTCGAGGCTCGCGTCCGGAATTCGTTCGAGCACGCCCGGCAGCTCGCCTTCGATCGCGACGACGCGCGGATGCGCCTTCAGCTCGTCGGAGATCGCGACGTCGATCAGCGTTGCCGCGTCGACGTCGTCCAGTAGTCCGCGCACGACGAGCGCGTGGAATCCGCAGCCGATGTCGGCGATCCGTTTGCCGGCGAATTTTCCGACGGACCGACGAATTCGAGCGCGCGAGAGCGCGATGCCGAAGCGGTCGACGGCGTTGGGTTCTTCGTATTGGCCGAACGAGTTTTCGCGGTCCATGGCTGTCATTCATTCCACGTAGGCCAAATCGATTTTCGGCTCGCCTTGGAGTCGGCGCGGGCCGCCCGCCCACGTGGCCCAATACCGTTCTTTGCCGATGCGGTGGTGGAGCGGGGCGACGAACTTGTACACGAAACCCGCCTGCCAGACGGCGGTCGAGAGCGGCGGCGGGTACGCGAGGTCGCATTCGACGGGGCTCGCCGGGATCAGACTGAACCGAGCCTTCTCGACGACGTCGGAGCGAGTGGTGAGCTTGGTGTCCGAGGACGTCGGCCCGCCCGCTTCGAAATAGACCTCGATCCGCGGCAGAACGCCTTTCACCAGACGAACGCCCATCAGCTCGTCGCCGCCTTCGAAGTGGCTCTCGACGGAGCGGTCGATGCTGTCGCGCAGCGTCTCCAGCAGCTTCGCCGCGGTCGCATCGTCGTGCGCCGCGACCGCCGCGTTGTGGGCGATTCGAATCTCGTCGAGCGTTCGCGGCTGCAGCGTCGGCCGCTCGGCGGGCTGGCCGTAGTGGTAGCGCCACTCCCACGTGAGAAACGGATCGGGCTGCTTCGAAATGGAGCGGACCGGCTCGGTGTTGTTCGTGAACATCCAATCGATGGGCCCCGGCTCGCGCTCGTCGACCGCGTAAGCATCGATGGGAGCCTGCGCCTCGCCGCGCGTCACGATGACGGCGTCGCCGTAAATGCGCAGGTGATATTTGGCGGCGAGCGATTTCATCCGCTCCGCTCCGAGCGCGCTCGCGCGCGCGAGCCAAAACGGATGCGCGTTCGACGGCGACGAGGCGCTCTCGGAGCGGCCCTCGAGCGCCCAATCGTGCTCCCAGCCCCAGCTCACGCCAGGCTCGACCCCGAGGATCTCTCCGCGACGCAGCTGATGACGGAGCACGTGCTTCACGACGAAGAGCACGTCGGCTTGCGTGCGATAAAAGCCGCCCTTCTCGTCGTAACGCCCGGCGCTCCCGCGCCAAACGCGCAGCGAGCGCGCCGCGTCCGGCGCCTGCGGCAACGTCGCGAGGGCGAGCACCGAGAAGGACGCCACGTAGCCCGCCCGCCGAATCACGAGGGGCGCGATTCGCCGCGTCACCCACTGGGTTACACCGCCCGCGGTCGCGACGAGCTGAGCAACCGCATACGCGTAGTACGCGCCGAAATAATGCGGCCAAAAGATGTGAACGTCGGCGCCTTGCTTGAAGACGAGATACTGCAGCGTCGCCCCGAAGAGGAAAGCGAGCGAGTACGCTTCGGCGTCGCGACGAAAATAGATCAGCCGGATGAACGCGATCGGCGCGGCGAGCTTTCCGATCGCGATCGCCCACGGCGTGAATGAAAAGTCGATCCACGTCTTGCGCGTCTCGAGGACCTTCGAGAGCGGCACATCCGCGCCGCCGCCGCGCGACTCCGCCGACGAGATCCACTCCGAGAGCTTGTCGGCGTGCTTGAACAGGGCGATCCACAAGACGAGCGAGCCCACGGCGAGCGCGACCGAGAGCGCCCACCACCGGTGATATTGGGCCGGCCGAACCGCGGGTGTCGCCCACGCGGGCAGCACGAACGCTCGCACGAACGACCAGCCGAGCAGACCCGCGAGAATGAGGTACCCGACCCAATCGCCGGAGACGGCGATCGACGCACCGAAGAGCGACCACGCGAGATCGCGCGCGCGCCGCGTTTCGAGAAAGCGTCCCTGACCCCAAAAGAAAACCACCGCGCCGAAGATCGTGATCACCTCGAGGTTGTGGAAGATCGAAAACCCGACGGTGATCGGCAGGGTCACGAACGCGAGCGCGGCGGCCGCACCCGGAACCGGTCCCCACGCGCGCTTCGCGGTGAAGTAAAGGAGCGGCGGCGTGAGCGCGCTCATCACCGCCGATGGAAGGTTCGCGACGAAGTCGGCGTGTCCGAACAGGCGAACCGCGATCTCGCTCGCCCAGAAACAGCCGAACGGGTGATGGCAGTACGCGCCCTGCGGGAATGGATTTTTGGGCGCGTAGTAGTCGAGGAGCGGGTACCACGAGTGCCACCGAATGGAATTTTCGGCGGTCATCGCGATCGCCGCGCCGGCCGATCCGATGTGCCCGGCGTGCGGCTGCGCGTTGATCCCCCAGAACGCGGTGAACGCGAACCAGACTGTTGCGAGAAGAGCGAGGGCGTCGGCGATGCGCTCGACGCGACTCTTTCCGCTCATTCGCGCGACATTAGCATGCCGTGCGCGCGATTTCGTCCGCGAGCGCCGCGAGCGTCGAGCCCTGCGCGTCCGGTCGAGCTGCAGGGCCGTCGCGCAGCGGGCAGAGCTCGCAGCGCTTCGTGTCGAACACGAGCGCGGTCTTCACGCCGGCCGCGCGACCGGCTTCGACGTCGCTCGTCGTGTCGCCGATGATCCACGACGCGGCGCGGTCGAGGTCGAGCGCACCGACGATTTCGTCGAGCATCCCCGGCTGAGGCTTGCGGCACGCGCACGGCCCGACGAGCGCAGCGTCACCGCCCGGACCCCCGACGGGGTGATGCATGCACGCGACGACCATTGCAATCTGCACGTTTTCGCGCGCGAGCATCGCGACGAGCGCGTCGTTGGTCTGCTTCACGGCGTCGCGCGAGAAGTGGCCCTTGGCGGGTCCCGGCTGATTGGTCGCGATGGCGAGGACGAAGCCCGCCGCCTCGAGCTTGCGCAGCCCTTCGACGACGCCGCTCAGCAGCCGCAATTGAGAAGGATGAAACGCGGTCGTCATCACGCCGGTCTCTTCGTCGCGTACGATGTCGACGAGCGTCCCATCGCGATCGAGGATGATTCCTCGACGTCGCGTCACTTGGTGGATTCCCACTTCGTCGCGGCGATCTGCAAGCTCGGGTGGCTGACCAGCAGGTGCCAGACGACGGCGGCGAAGCCTTCGGTGTGCGGCGTGATCCGAGCGTCGGCGACGATCGGAACGACCACGCATGCGTCGGCGCTGCGCTTCGTGTGCCCGCCGTCGCGGCCGACGATGCCGAAGACCTTCGCGCCGCGCTCTTTCGCGAGATCGACGGCGCGCACGAGGTTGACCGACACGTTCTTCTCTTTGTTGCCGCCGCCCACCGAAAAAATGAGGAGCGCGTCCTTCGCCGAGAGCCGCGACGTCTTGAGCCACTCGACGAACGTCGTGTCCCAGCCTTCGTCGTTGGTGCGCGCGGTGAGCTCGGAGACGTTGTCGGTCGGCGCGTACGCTTCGAACCCGCAGATTTTCCGAAAGTCGTTCACCGCGTGGCTCGCGTGACCCGCGGAGCCGCCGACGCCGAGGATGAACAGTCGGCCGCCCGCGGCGCGCACGGAGGCGAGGCCGGCGGCGAGGGCTTCGATCGCGCTCGAGTCGATCGTCGAAACGATCTTCGCGGTCTCGGCGAGAAAACTCTCACTGAACGTGGGCATGGGACCTCAGGACCGGTGGAAATTGGCGACGATGCGCGCGCCGTCGAAGTCGAAGCGAAATCGGAGCGGTCGAAGGCCCCGCGCGACGAGCGTCTCGTAGACGGTGCGTCGCTCGGCGGGCCGAACGTAGAACATGAAAAAGCCGCCGCCGCCGGCGCCCATCAGCTTGCCGCCGATCGCGCCCGCACGCCGCGCCGCCTCGTAGTGCTCGTCGATGACCGGGTCGGTCATGTTCGACGCGAGCTTGCGCTTGTTCATCCAGTGCTCGTGCAGGATCTCGCCGTACCGATCGATGTCGCCGTCGAGCAAGAGCTGCTTCGTCTCGTAGCCCATCGCCTTGATGCGATGCATGCGCGCGACCGCGTCGTCTTGATTCGTCGAGACCGTCTTCGCCTGTTCGGCCAGCACTTTGGACGCGGCGCGGTCGACGCCCGAGTAGCAGATGAGCAAATGCGATTCGAGATCGTCGATCACCTCGTCCTTCACCGGCAAGCGCTCGACGCCGACCGAACCGTCGCGCTCGAACGTGAACGCCGTGATTCCGCCGTAGGCGGCGATGTACTGGTCTTGCTTCCCGATGGGCTCCTTCAGGATGTCGATCTCGATCTTGCACGCTTCTTCGGCGAGCTGCCGCGCGCCCACGTAGTCGCGCTTGAACGCGTGGAGGCCATTGAGCAGCGCGACTGTGAAGCTCGACGAGCTGCCGAGCCCGGTGTTCGACGGAATGTCGGCGAGGCTGTGCAGCTCGAGAAACGCGATGGGGCTCATGAAACGGAGCGCCTCGCGGAAGATTCGGTGCTGGATCTCGTCGATCGTGTCGACCTGCTCGGTCGTCGAATACGCGAGGCGGAAATTTTCGTGGAAGCGCTGCGCGACGCACAAGCTCACGTACTGGTCGATCGCGCCGGCGACGAGGAACCCGCCGTGCTGCCGCGAATACGCGGGCAGATCGGTGCCGCCTCCACCGAGTGAAAAACGGACGGGCGCGCGAGAGACGATCATCGATGATCCTGGAGACGCTGCTCGAGGGCCGCGAGCCCGTCGGGCGAGCCGATTTCGTAGAACCTCTCACGCGCAACCGACGCCCGCAAGCGGTGAGCGGCGGCCAGGCGGCTCTGCAGCCCGTCGAGGCCCGAGCGCGCGCCGTCGGGAAGCTCCAGCACGACCTTTTTGCGCAGCGCGATCGCGCCGTAATCGATGTGATCGAAGGCCGGATCGCGCGTTTCCTTCTCGTACGCGAGCACCCACGTCCCGTCGGTTCGGACGTTCGATGGGTCCCATTTTCCCGCGTTTCGGAAGACGCTCATCACGCCGTCGCAGTCGTCGTGCGCGCGGAGCGCGTCGAGCGGCGCGGCGTAATCGAAGGGCAAATAGCTGTCGCCGTACGTGACCAGAAACGTGTCGTCGAGCAGCGACGCGGCCGCGCGAAGAGCGCCGCCGGTGCCGAGCAGCTCGGGCCCTTCTTCGGAGTAATCGACCGAGAGGCCCCATCGAGCGCCGTCGCCGACGTGCTCGCGGATCTGCTCGCCGAGGTGCGCCACGCACACGACCACGCGCTGATACTTGCAGTTTGCAAGCATTTCGAGCTGCCAGTCGGCGAACGGTCGTCCCGCGACTTCCAGCAGAAATTTTGGGACGGTCAGGGTCCGCGGCTGCATCCGCGTCGCGAGCCCACCCGCGAGGATGACCGCTTGCCTCACCGTCCTTGAACGGTAGCACAGCCCGTCAGTCTCGGCCGTGGGCACCGTCGCTCCTTGACACGGCACGCGGCCACGGATACCTACGCGACGCTTCTTCGGGCGAATAGCTCAATTGGTAGAGCAGCGGACTCTTAATCCGTTGGCTCCGGGTTCAAGTCCCGGTTCGCCCACTCAGAACTCACCGGTCACGGCTTTCGAGGTTTCGTGACGGTCATGAACACGCTGAGCATCTCGGTCGGGTCCGGCGCGAACCGATCGAGCACCCGCGCGGCGCCCGCGACGACGGGAAGGAGCGGGCTCACCAACATTCCGCGCACCGGGAAAATGTCGCGCGTCGCGACTTTCTCGTGACCGAGCTTGCCGAGGCGCTGAGCGGTTCCTTGGAGTCGTCCCACGCGAAACGCGAGGAAGGTGTTCACCTTGTGACCGACGACG
>DASXHD010000122.1:0-37807 GCA_036488725.1 Polyangiaceae bacterium
GGTCGTCGCACAGGATCCCAACATCCCCGTCAACGAAGCGGTCACCGGTACGCCGCCGCTCCCCGCCGACTACACCGCATCGATCGCACCGCCCACGCAGCCCGTCGCCGAAGACGAGCCGCCGCGTCCCGAAGCGGACGACGTTTGGGTCCCCGGCTATTGGTGGTGGAGCAAGCCCCTCGGCCGCTACGTTTGGGTCGGTGGGGCGTGGAGGCAGCCGCCGCCCGATCAAGTTTGGACCTCGGGTCGCTGGAACCTCGTCTCGGGCCACTACGCGTGGACGCCGGGATATTGGGGACCGCACGGCTACGCGCGCGAGACGATCGACCTCGCGCCTCCTCCGCTCCAAGTCGAAGTGCGTCCGGCAGCGCCCGGCGCCGACTTCGTGTGGACGCCGGGATATTACGGGTGGCGCGGCGGCAAGTACGCTTGGACCGCCGGCTCGTGGGCGCGTCCGCCGCGCGCGGGCGTGAGCTGGGTCGAGCCGCGTTACGTGAACACGGGCGGCCATTATTATTTCCAACCCGGTCGATGGGACTACGCGCCCGCCGCGCGCGGCGTCGTTTACCGTCCCGACATCAACGTGAAGCCGGGCGTGCACCTCAGGCTCGAGCCGGTTGCGCCGACGGTCATCGTCGCGCACACGACTTACGTCGCTCAAACGTCGCGGGCGATCGCGCGCGGCGTCAGGCCGGACGAGCGCGGACACGTCGTCGTTCCGCGTGCGGTCGCGGCGGAGGTCGTGCGTCCCGAGGAGCGCGTCCGTGTCGAAGGGCCGCGCGGCGTCGTCGAAGCGCACCCCGGTGTCGCGGTCGAGGTTCGTCCGCAGGTCGACGTTCGCGAGCAAGTGAAAGTCGAGCCGCGCGGCGCGGAGGTCCGTCCCGGAGCGGCCGTCGAGCGCCAACGCGTCGAAGTGCGACCGGAAGCACGACCGACGGCGACGACGACTCCGCCGCGCGGTCGCGAGCAGGAACGCGAGCGCCGCCGCTGATCAGCGCTTCGAGCTCGTGACGTTCACGTGAACGAGCACGGTGGGCGGCCCGAGCGTCCCCGCGCGACAAAGCGTTCGACCGACGCGAATCCCCGTCAAATCGAGGTGATTCGACGTCGGCGACGCTGCGCGGAGCTCGGCGCGCACGATCGAAAGATCGTCGCATTGGAGCCCGCGCGCGTAACCGACGTCGAGCGAGACGGTCGTGCCGACAGGCACGTCGACCGCCGTCTCGCCGACGATCGGGTCGCCAACCGCCAACGCGAGCAGCAAGAAGAGAGCGCGCATGCCTTCGTCCTTATCACCGCTCGCGCCGGTAGTCGTCGCGCGTGTCCTATGACTGGCGCATGAGCCTCCTCGCGCGCGCCGACGAGTTTTGCCGTCGCTTCGACCTGCGCGTTCCGGTTCTGCTCGCGCCGATGGCTGGGTCGAGCGCGCCGTCCTTGTCGATCGCGGTGATGAACGCCGGCGGGCTCGGCGCGTGCGGCGCGGTTTCGATGCGTCCTGACGAGATGATCGCGTGGGCGGCCGACGTGCGCGCGCACGCATCCGGACCATTTCAGATCAACACGTGGATTCCGGATCCGCCGCCGGCGCGCGACGCCGAGCACGAGTCGCGCGTGCGGCAGTTCCTCGCGCGATTCGGTCCGCCGGTGCCGCCCGAAGCGGGCGACGCGGTACGCGCCGACTTCGACGCGCAATGCGAAGCGATGCTCGAGATCGCGCCGCCGATGGTGTCGTCGGTGATGGGGATTTTTCCGCCGGCGTTCGTCGCGCGACTCGAGGAGCGGCGCATCACGTGGCTCGCGAACGTGTCGACGGTCGCCGAAGCGCGCCTCGCGGAGACTGCCGGCGCGGACGTCATCGTCGCGCAAGGCTCCGAAGCGGGCGGGCACCGCGGCGCGTTCGACGCGGCGGACGGCGAGCGCGCGGCCATCGGTCTGGTGTCGCTCGTGCCGGCGATCGTCGACGCGGTGAAAGCTCCGGTCGTCGCGACCGGAGGGATCGCCGACGCGCGCGGGGTCGTCGCGGCGCTCGCGCTCGGCGCCAGCGCGGTGCAAATCGGAACTGCGTTTTTGCGATGTCCCGAGGCGAAGACGCCGCGCGCGTGGGCCGACGCGATCGGACGCGCCGCGCCGGAGGACACGATTCTCACGCGTGCGTTCAGCGGGCGCGCCGGCCGAAGTCTCGCGAACGGTTACGCGCGCGAAGCCGCGTCGCGCGAGGCGCCTCGGCCCGCGCCGTATCCAGTTCAGCGCGGGCTCACCGGACCGATGCGCGCGGCCGCGGTGAAAGAAGACGACGTCGATCGCATGCAAGCTTGGGCGGGGCAGTCCGCTGCGCTCGCGCGCGACGAGCCCGCCGCCGACGTCGTTCGCCGAATCTGGGAGGGCGCGCGAGCCATGCTCGCGTAGAATCGAAACGTGAAACGCTTCGTCGTCCTCGCGTCGGTCGCGCTCCTCGCGTGCGAAGCGCAGAGCCCCGCGAACGCCGGCGGCGAATGCTCGTCGGACGCGACGTGCACGCTCGGCGCGTGGACCGCCGACTGCTGCCCGCGATGCAAGCCGTTCTCCGCGCCGAGCAGCGAGGTCGCCGCGATGGACGATCGATGCCGCGCGATGCCGCCCGCCTCGGGACGCTGCCCCGCGCTCGAGTGCCCGCCGAACCAAGGTCCGGACTACGTCGCGAAATGCGTGAGCGGGCGATGCGTCGTCGGGCCTTGAATCAAATGCATCCGACGATGGCGCATTTTCCTGCCATGCACGTTTGTTGGCTCGGACAGTCGTCGGTCGAGCCGCACGCCATGCCTTCACAGCCGCCGAACGTGCCGCAGGTTTGACCCGCCGGGCACGCGCCGGCTTCGTCGCACGGAACGGTCGGCGCGACGGGATCGCCGCAGCGCGCGGGCTTGTCGGTTCCGCCGAGACACTTGTCGTAACAATCGCAGTCGCTCGTGCAGAGCGAGCCGTTCGGCTGCGGACAGTAACCGTGACATTCGTTGATCGGAGCGGACACGTCGGGGGCGGCGTCGGACCCGGCGTCCGAATCGGTCGGCGCCGTTTGTCCGCCGCATGCGATGGAAGCGGCGACGAGAATCGAAGCAAAGAGACGCATCATGCGCGCGTCGTTCAGCACGATGCATGCCGCGCGCGACAGCGGGATTTTCGCTCGGTCGCGTGCCAAGCCGTGCCGCGCGCTGAACGCGCCGTCATGTCGCGCCGCGATAGTCCGCGGTCGCGGCGCGTATCGCACGAAGCCGCGCGCCGAGCTCGCGGACGAGCGTCGCGAGCGCCGATTCCTCCACGAGAAACGGCAAGCGAACGGTGCGCGCGTCGTGGGTCACGATCTCGAGCGTGCGGGACGCGCCGAATTCTTCGATGTCCGCCGTCGCGACACGCGAGACTTCGCCCGCGCCGGTCGCGCACGAGAGCGAGACCTCGTCGAGCCGCACGATGAAGCGCTCGCCGTCGGTCGCATCGAACGAAACGACGAGCGCGTCCGGTTCGTCGCTCCACGCGAGCGAAGTCGGTGAGCGCTCGCGCGCCGCGGCTTCTTCGAGGAGCGACTCGAGCGTCGGCGTCGGCATCGGCTTCCACGGCTCGCCGAGCTCGAGCAGCTGGCTCGTCTCGGGATCGAGCGGCAAATTCGCTTCGATCGGATAGTACGTGTTGTGCGATTGCACGAGCTTCACCAGCTCGGCGAGCTTCTTCTTCGCGAGGCGCGCTTCGCCCGCGCGATGGAGCTCGACGATCTGCACGGACAAATCTTCGATCGACTTGCGGCGCCGCGCCCATGCGGGGGCCCCCGTGACGATCGCGCCCACGCGCTCTGCGGTCGTCAGCGTGAAGTTTCGCGCTGGCGCAGCCGTCTGTTCGATCCCGCGACGTCCCACGCACCGAGCATAGCGCGAACCCTCACTCGGGCGTCGCGCGGACGTTCACGCATCGGCCGGCGCGGCACGCGGTCGTCAAGTTGCCGTCGAAGCCGAGGCAGTAGTCCGGACACTGGCGCGAGGTGTCGATGCGCGTGACCGGACCGACGGCGCACATGCCGCTGGCTTTGCTCACGCCGCACGCGCAGTCGGCGTCGGCCGAGCATTCGCGCGTGGGCGCCGAGGAGACGAGGCGATGAGCCGGCGTGACGACCGTCGCGCTCGGCGCGCCGCTCGCGCTAGGCGCCGTGGACGCGCTCGGCGCGGGCAGCGGATCGGAAGAGAGCGGCACGAGCGGCATCGCGCTCGTCGTCGCGGACGGCGCCTCCTGATGAGCGCGCGCCGAACGCATCAAGAGCGCGCCGCCGATCGCGCCGACCACGATCGACGCGCTTGCCACCGCGATGATCGGCACGAGGCGCCGTCGCGGGCGCGCGGGCTCGCGCAACGCCGGCTCGAGCGCGGCGAGGATTTCGTCCATGCTCGCGAAACGATTTTGAGGCGCGCGATCCGTGGCTCGGAGAACGATCGCGCGTAGGTCCTTCGCGATCGCCGCGTTCTCGAGCGCGCGCGCGATGTCCCATTCGGCGTAAGGCCGCTCGCCGGTGAGAAGCTGCGCGGCGATGACGCCCCAACCGTATTGATCCGCCGCGGCGCTCGCGCGCGCACCGGTCGTGATCTCGGGCGCCATGTAGCGCGGCGTTCCGATCATCATGCCGCCGCGCACCGACTGGCCGTCGAACGTTCCGACGTTGGGATCCGCGGGCCGCGCGATGCCGAAGTCGAAGAGCACCGCGCGTCCGTCGTCGGCGATCATCACGTTGCCCGGCTTCACGTCGCGATGCACGAGCCCCGCGCGATGCACGGTCGCGAGCGCGGAGGCCATCTCGACGAGCCATCGGACGCGTTCGCTCCGCGTTCCGTCGCCGGCCTTCGCGATCGCCGCGAGCGATCGTCCGCGGAGGAGCTCCATCGTGAGATACGGAACGTTTCCGTGCTCACCGACGTCGTAGACGGTGACGATGTTGCGGTGCTGGAGCGCCGCGAGCGACCGCGCTTCGACGAGGAGCCTCCGCAGCTCGGCTTGGGAAGCATCGGCGACCGTCGTCAGTATCTTCAGTGCGACCGCGCGCCGCAGCCGCGTGTCGAAGGCTTCGTAGACTTCGCCCATGCCGCCGCGCCCGAGGCATCGCTCGATGCGATACCGAAAAAAGAACGTCGGATGAGCGAGCTGCACGGGCTTCCCAGTTGTACGTTCGGCCGCAGCACACGCTTCCCTACAAGACGGTGCGGCCGCCGCGTTCGGGGGATTTAGCCCATTCTTCGGCGACGAAGCCTTCGAAGTCGACGTCGGCCACCGCGGCTTCGAGAGATCGCGCGCGTTCGTCTAGCGCGCGGATCGCGCTGAGGCGATCCGCGTTGCCGAGCTTCGCGCGCTCGACTGCGTCCTTCATCACCCGAATCGTTTCATCGTAGACGCGCAGCGGGACGGGGAAGGGGTGACCATCTTTCCCGCCGTGCGCGAGCGAGAAGCGCGCGGGATCCGAGAAGCGGCTCGGCGCGCCGTGCACGACCTCGGCGACGTGCGCGAGCGCGAACACGGTGCGCGCGCCGACGCCCGGCGTGAGCAGCAAATCTTCGTACCGCTCGGGCCCGCGCTCCGAGGCCGCGAGAAGCGCTGCGCCGAGCCGCCGCATCGAGACGTCCTCGCGCCGCACGTCGTGATGCGCCGGCAGGTCGAGGTGCGGCAGCGTGAGCGTCGCGTTTCGCGGCGCGCGTTCTTTGAGGAGAGGCTCGAGGACTGCGTCGGGACCTTTCGCGAGAAGCGAGAGCTGCGCGCTTCGCGACGGCTCGGCGCGCGCGTCGGTGAGGTTGACGAGCAAGCCGTCTTGGCGCGGTCCTTCGATCGCGGCGTGCGGCTCGTCGACGAAGCTCGCGAGCCCGTCGGAGATCCAATGATAACGACGTGCGAGCTTCGCGTCGGTGTTCATGCCTTGTTGAACGACGGTCCAACACCCGCTTCGCGTCACGATGAAGCCGTGGAGATAAAGCGAATATCCATCTTGCACGGCGGCGCTATCCACTTTGGCGACCAAGCGGCTCGCGCGAGCGAGCGCCGCGCCGTCGAGACCGGTGTGGTCGCCGACGAGCCCGAGCTCGTCGGGCGTTTTTCGAGATTGCTTGCCGCGACCGCCGCAAACCCAAATGCCGAGCTCGTCCGAGACCGGCGCAAGTCCCCGCTTGAGCGCGCCGAGGACGCTCGTCGTGATGCCCGACGAGTGCCAGTCCATGCCCATTACCGCGCCGAAGGATTGAAACCAAAACGGATGCGCGAGCCGACGCAAAAATTCTTCCGGCCCGTAGTGATGCACGATCGCTTCGGTGATGACGCGTCCGAGCCGGGCCATGCGGCTCGAGAGCCACGCGGGGACGGAGCCGCCGTGAAGCGGAAGCGACGCGCTGCCGGTCCGGGCCATGCGCGAAGTCTAGCCGCACCTTGACTTCGAGCGCGCGCCAAGTCCTATGTTGCACGCATGAGATACAAAGCCCTCGGACAAACCGGCCTCTTCGTCTCGGAGATTTGCCTCGGCGCGATGACGTTCGGCGGCAAAGGTTTTTGGCAAGCCATCGGCGAGCTCGGCGCGAAAGAAGTCGAGACGCTCGTGGGCATGGCGCTCGACGCCGGCGTGAATTTCATCGACACCGCCGATGTCTACTCCGAGGGCGAGAGCGAGCGTCTCGTCGGAACGGCGCTGAAAGCGCTCGGACGTCCGCGCGAGCAAGTCGTCGTCGCCACCAAAGTGCGCGGGCGCGTCGGGCCGGGCGTGAACGAAGTCGGGCTCTCGGCCGCGCACATCCACGCGAGCATCGACGCGAGCCTGCGGCGGCTCGGGCTCGACCACGTCGACCTCTATCAAATTCACGGATTCGATCCGGCGACGCCCATCGAAGAGACGGTGCGCGCGCTCGACGCGGTCGTCCGCTCGGGGAAAGCGCGTTATGTCGGCTTCAGCAATTTGCCCGCGTGGGTCGCATCGAAGGCGCTCACGTTCGCCCGCGAAAATGGGCTCGCGCGCTTCCAGAGCGCGCAAGTTTATTATTCGGTCGTCGGCCGCGACATCGAACGAGAGATCGCTCCGATGTGTCTCGCCGAGGGTGTCGCGATTCTTCCGTGGAGCCCGCTCGCCGGCGGTCTCTTGTCGGGCAAATTCGATCCGGAGAAGAAAGGGCCGAGCGACTCGCGGCGCGCGTCGTTCGATTTCCCGCCGGTCGACATGGAGCGGCTGCCGCGGGTTCTCGGAGCGCTCCGCAAAGTCGCCGGGGCCACGGGCACGTCGGTCGCGCGTGTCGCGCTCGCGTGGCAGCTCACCAAGCCGTTCGTCACGAGCGTCATCATCGGAGCGAAAAAGAAAGAGCAGCTCGTCGACAACCTCGCCGCGACGGAGCTCCGACTTTCGGACGAGCACGTGAAGCTCCTCGACGACGCGAGCGCCCTGCCGCAAGAATATCCGGGCTGGATGGTCGAATTCCAAAACGCCCGCGACCCGCGCGGCGCCGCGAAATGAAACGCGCCACCGTTCTCGCCGCCGCTCTCGTGACGCTCGCTGCGCCCGCACGCGCGCAGCCCGGCAATCTCTCCGTCGGACAGGCGGTCAGCAACGTCCAGAATTTCTACGACCACGTCACGACGTACAACGCGACGTTTCGCCAGCATTACGTGATGCGTCTCTTGAACACGTCGATGGACTCCGACGGCGCGGTCACGTTCGCAAAGCCCGGCAAAATGAATTTTTCGTATTTTCATCCGCCCGGTAACCGCGTCATCGTCAACGGTCAGAACGTTTGGGTTCATCAAGCATCGACGAACCAGAGCTTCGCCGGCCAAGCGCAGGTCCCCGCAGCGCTGTCGTTTCTGACTGGCGCGGGCCACTTCTCGTCGACGTTCCATTTCGTGTTCGTGCCGGCGCTCGCATTTCCGGGCGGCTACGTGCTCGAGGGCACGCCGGTCACGCCGACCTCGCAAATGACCAAGGCGCTCTTTTACGTCGACGCGCAGACCTCGCAGATCCGGCGCGTGACGCTCGTCGACGCGCAGGGCAATCACAATCAATTCGATTTCACGAACGTCACGATCAACACGGCGGTCTCACCGCGGAGCTTCCAGCCGTAACGGGCGGCGGCTCGCTTGCGAGCCGGGGCGCGGATCCCCGACCACGGGGAAAAACCCTCACGCGCGAAATACCGCGGTTTCCCGCGGCGGAATCGCGGCACGTCGCGTGCTCTTCCTCTTCGCGAGGTGACGCGATGAGAAACGCGGTGATCATTTCGGTGCTCTTGGCGGTGGCGACGGGCTGCGCGGGAGCGTCCGACGACGCGGTGAGCGGCGAAGAGGATCTCTCGACGGTCGCGCTCGGCGTCGACACCAACGGCGCGACGCTCGACCTCGCGCACGCGAAGAGCCAGGGCATCGGCTTCGTCGGACGTTACATCTCGTTCGACGGCACGCACCCCGCGCTCACGCTCGGAGAGGCGCAGGCTTACCACCAAGCCGGCATGCCGCTGGTCGCCATTTGGGAAATCGATCAACAGCGCGCGTTTCAAGAAACATCCATTGCGGGCCAGCACCAGCTCGGCGCGTCCGATGGAAAAGCTGCAAACACGGCGCTCCAGCAAGCAGGCGGCGGCGGACACGCGATTTACTTCACGATCGATTACGACATCACGCCCGAAATGTGGAAAACGTCTTTGAAAGATTCGAAAACGGGAAAAGACATTACCGTCGGCGATCTCGTTTTCGCTTACTTCGGAGGGATCGACTCGGTGATCGGCGCGGCGCGCGCCGGCGCGTACGGCACGTACACCACGCTTCACGCGCTCTTCGACCAAGGGCTCATTCACTACGGATGGCAGCAGACGTTCGGCGGGCACCAGAACGATCCGCGCGACAAGCGCGCGCAGCTGCGGCAGTACGACATCTATCCGGACCAAACCGGCTGGGGCGTCTCGGGCGCGGGCGCGCTCGACCTCGATCGCGCCGTGCACGGTAAATTCGGCCAGTGGTGAGCGCGACCCCGGTTATGCTCGCCGAATGCGCGCCGCGACGAACGGGGTAGAGCTCGAATACGAAATCTTCGGACGCCCGAGCGATCCGCCGATGGTGCTCATCATGGGCCTGTCGATGCAGATGATCGCGTGGGACGATCCCTTTTGCGCCGATCTCGCCGGCCGCGGCTTCCGCGTCATTCGCTTCGACAATCGCGACGTCGGGCTCTCGACGCACCTCGTCGACAAACCCGCTCCGGACATCGGCGCGCTTCTCGCCGGCGATTATTCGAGCGCCGCTTATTCGCTCGACGACATGGCGCGCGACACGGTCGGCTTGCTCGACGTGCTCGACATTCCTTCCGCGCACTTCGTCGGCGTCTCGATGGGCGGCATGATCGCGCAGTGCATCGCGATCAACCATCCGGCGCGCGTGCGGAGCCTCGCTTCGATCATGTCGACGACCGGCGATCCCAACGTCGGTCACGCAAAGCCCGAAGTGCTCGGCGCGCTGCTGACGCCGCCGCCGTTCGAGCGCGACGCGTACCTCGCTCATGGTCTCGGCTTGTGGCGCTTGATCGGCTCGCCGGGTTTTCCGTTCGACGAGGCGGCGACGCGCGAGCTCGTCGGGCGGTCGTTCGATCGATCGTACGATCCCATCGGCGCCGCCCGGCAGATCGCGGCCATCGCAGCTGCGCCGGATCGCACGGCGGCGCTCGCGAACGTCAAGGTTCCCACGCTCGTCATTCACGGCGCCGAGGACCCGCTCATCGCGCCGAGCGGCGGCGAAGCGACGGCGCGCGCGATCCCCGGGGCGGAGCTCATCGTCATTCCGGGAATGGGTCACAACCTGTCGCCGGAAGTGTGGCCGCGCGTCATCGACGCCCTCGTCGCGAACGCGCGCCGATAGCCGAACGTGGCCCAATCGCACACTCGAAGGCGCGTGTTTTCGGTGGCAGCGCCGCGTTGAACGCTGCCCTTTGATCTCAATGCGCGATCTTCGCGCGAGCGCCCAATGATTTTGCGGGCCGGGTGTCAAGGCCTCATGAGGCTCCTGCGTCATCTTCTCGTCGCCCTGCTCGTCGTGCTGACGTTCGCCGTGAATGCGGCCGCCGATCCCGTCGTTCCCGGATCCGCGTTGCAGCTGGCGATCGTCTCGCGTGCGCACTTGTCGTTCAGCGTCGCCGTCACGAACCCGACCGACGCGCCGGCCACGTTCGATGGGACCGGTCTCTACTTCGTGCCGCTGGCCAAAGAAGACGAGCCGCAACGGCTTGGTGTCGTGACGCCCGGTCGCTTCGCGTCGACGCCCAACGCCGCCGAGGCATGGGGTGGGATCTCGGTTCCAGCCCACGCGACGGTGCAGATCGCGCTCACGTCGTACTGTCTCGATAATCACCGATCGTCGCCGCAGGAGACCACGCAATACCGACTCGCCGATGCGCGATTGCCGGCGACTTTGTCCACGGCGCTCGCGACGGCGGCACGTTCGATCGCCACGACCGGATCCGAGCCGAAGGAAACGGTCCAGCGTACGATGCCGGTCCGTTCCTCCTGGACCAATCCGCGCACGCAGTCTGCCGTGTGGCGCATTCGCGCCGAGATCCCGACCCCGCTCATTGGCGACTGATCTGCTGTCATCGTGATTTTCCTCGACGCTACGCGTCGCAGAAAATGGTCATAGGCTTTCGCGATGAAGCTCGGTCTCCGCCTGACCGCCGCAGCGCTCGTTGCATTCGCCGCCGCGTGCTCGTCCACTGAGGATTTTGGATCGAGCGCCGAGCAAGTCACGGTGTGCGGTCAAACGACCGTGAAGGGAATCGACGTCTATCACGGCGACAACGGCGGCGCGGCGATCAACTGGACGAAAGTGAAGGCGGCGGGGATCTCTTTCGCTTTCGCAAAAGCGACCGAGAGCACCAACTTCACCGATTCGATGTTCGCGACCAACTGGGCCGGAATGAAATCGGCGGGCATCGTGCGCGGCGCCTATCACTTCTTTCACGCCGACGTCGACCCGACGCAGCAAGCGACGTTTTTCCTCTCGACGGTCGGCACCGTCGAGCCGGGCGACATGCTCGCCCTCGATCTCGAATCGACGAACAATCAATCGCAAGCGACCATCTTGGCGAACGCCGAAACTTTCATGTCCGCCGTCAAATCAAAAACCGGGATCACGCCGATTCTCTACATGAGCCCGGCATTTTTATCGAGCTTCGGGACGCTCGGGCAATATCCACTTTGGGTGGCGAACTACGGTGTCTCGTGTCCGACGGTGCCGAGCGCGTGGAAGTCGTACACGTTTTGGCAGAGCACCGGCACGGGCTCGCTCTCGGCTTTGAGCGGTGCGGTCGATCTCGACACGTTCAACGGCTCCCTCTCCGACCTCACGGCGTTCGCCGGCGGCACGTCATCGGGAAGCGACGCGGGCGGACCCGTCGACGCCGGCACGACAAAAGAAGCGGGACCTGCGCAAGACGCGGGCGCGACCGTGGACGCCGAGGCCCCGACGACGAACGATGCGTCGCAGCCGCAGCCCGCGGACGACGGCGGCGCGAACCCCGGCGACTGGCCGAGCAGCGACGGTTGCGACGCCGCTCCGTCGCGCGGCTCGAACGGAGACGCGTGGCTCGCCGTGCTCGGCCTCGCGCTTCTCGCGCGCCGCCGTCGCTACATCTCGACGCAGACGCCCGCGCCGCAGCGCTGACCCGAGTCGCACTGCGCATCGGTCGAGCAAACGCAGTAGCCATCGCTGCATTTCCCGCTCGCGCCGCACTGCGCATCGACCACGCACGTGCCGCACGTTCCGCCGACGCAGGCTTGCCCGCCGCCACATTGGCTGTTCGCCGTGCATGCGGCGCACGCACCGTTGATGCAAGCGAGCCCTTGCAGGCTCCCGAGAAGGCCATCGGGATTCGTGTTGCAGTCCTCGAATGACGAGCACGCGCCGCAAGATCCATTGATGCATGCTTGTCCGGTTTGGCATCGATTCATCGGATCCGGATCGTTGCACCCCATGACTGGAAGCGGCGCGCAGATCCCCGATTGACACGTTTCACCGGATGCGCAGTCCGACGTTTGCGAACATGTGCATTGAACGCTCGTGTGCGTCGCGGCGCATTTCGCGCTCGGGCCGCACTGGCTGTCCGATGAGCAGGTCGCACAGGCTCCGTTGTCGCAGACTTCGCCCGGCGAGCATTGCGCATTCGAATTGCATGTCTGGCAGCCGCCCGTGCACTGCGTGCAGACTCGCAGCTCGTCGCAGTAGCCGTCCTGGCAATAGCCTCCGAGACCGCAGTCATTGTTCGACGAGCACTGCGCACCGTGCGGCAGCGTCACCAGCGAGCATCGTTCGCCAGCGCCGCAGCTCGAATCCGAGCACGTGCCACACACCCCGTTCTGACAACTGAGCCACGCCGGACAATCGCAATCCGACTGACACGCCGGCCCGCAGCTTCCAGCATCGGTGCCCGGCAACATGATGCAGACTTCCGGCGCCGCGCACGGAGCCGTCGCGGAGCACGCGGCTCCTCCGTCGGCGTCGACGAGCGGCGCGAGCGGAGGCGACCCATGACATTTGTTCGGCGTGTTTCCGGGCGAGCCTCCGTCGGCGCCTCCGCCGCTGATGCTTCCGCAGCCGACCGCCGCAATCATCATCAGCGCGAGATGGACGTGACGCATGGTGCTCCTCACTTGCAGTTATGCCCGCACGACGATCGAGCGGCAAGAGTGTGAAGTGTCCCAGCGCGGTGCATAATCGAACCGTGGTTTGCGCAATGCTCTTTCGATTGATCGCAGCGGACGGCGCGACCCACGAGATGACGCTCGTCGCCGGAGTCTCGCGATATGTCGGGCGCCATTCGTCTACCGACATCACGCTCCATCACGAGTCGGTGGGTCGACGCGCGCTCCTCGTCAGGCTGGACGAAAGCGGCGTCGTCCGCATCGACGACACCGGCAGCGGCGGCGGTTCGATGTTGAACGGCGTCGAGCGACCTCGCGACGCCGTCGTCCGCGACGGCGACGAGCTGCATGTCGGCGCGCTCGCGTTTCGCGTTCGGCTCGTGTCCTGAACCGCTATTCGTGAACGGCGCGCGGCGGGACCTCGTGAACTGACGAGCACGACTTGAAACCAGCGCGCCGTATTCGACGAGCTCGCTTCGGGATGGCGCCGAGAAGAACGAGCCCTGCCGAGCGCGGGGTGCGCCTCGCGCCAGATCATTCCGGGCGGCGGATCGCCGACCATCGAGAGATGAGGATATAACGAGAGGCCATGAAGATCCTCGTTTCAGGCTTGGGGATCGCCGGTCCGTGCGTCGCGTATTGGCTCGAGCGCCACGGGCACGCCGTGACGATCGTCGAACGTGCGCCCAAGCTACGCACCGGCGGTTACGTCGTCGACTTCTGGGGCGCCGCGTTCGATGTCGCCGATCGCATGGGCGTCGCCTCGCAGATCCTCGCGAAGGGTTACAAGGTCCAAGAGCTGCGCGAAGTGGGTCGAAACGGCAAGCGCGTGAGCGGTTTGGACGTCGCGGTCTTCGATCGCCTCGCGGACGGCCGATTCACTTCGGTCGCACGCGCCGACGTTTCGGCGGTCCTTTGCGCTGCGCTCGGCGGCCGCGTGGAGACCGTCTTCGGCGACGAAATCGAAGCGCTAGAAGACGACGGCGCTTGCGTTCACGTGCGATTCACGCGCGCGCCGCCGCGCGACTTCGACCTCGTCATCGGCGCGGATGGTCTTCACTCTCGCGTCCGCCGGCTCGCGTTCGGCGAGCACGAGCGCTTCGAGCACTACTTGGGATTGAAGGTCGCCGCCTTCGCGGTCGAAGGATATCGCCCGCGCGACGAGCTCACGTACGTCGTGCACACCGGAGTCGGTCAGCAGGTTGCTCGCTTCGCCATGCGGGACGATCGCACGATGTTCCTCTTCATCTTCGCCGACGCGACGCGGGAGATCCCCGACGATCCGCGCGCGCAAAGGGCGATGCTGCGCACGCACTTCGAAGACTCGGGCTGGGAGTGCCGCGCCATCCTCGACGCGCTCGAAACGTCGAATGAGCTCTACATCGATCGCGTCAGTCAAATCCGAATGGACCGCTGGACACGCGGACGCGTGGCGCTCGTCGGCGACGCCGCGCATTGCATCTCGCTGCTCGGCGGACAGGGCACCGCCCTCGCGATGATCGGCGCATACATCCTCGCGAGCGAAATCGATCGCGCCGGCGACGACCACGACCGCGCGTTCGCGCGCTACGAGCAGCGCCTCCAAGATTTCATTCGCGCCAAGCAGAAAGGAGCCGCTCGTTTCGCGTCATTCTTCGCCCCGCGTTCGAGCACCGCGCTCTTCGTCCGCAATCAAGTGATGAAGCTCATGGCAATCCCGTTCGTCTCGAACCTGGCCGTCGGCAAAGAGATCCGCGACACGATCAGCTTGGACGAGGTTATCTGACGACGCGCCGGTTTCTCTGCGACGGGCGCTGGATTCGCGACGAGCTCGGTCGCGTGCGCATCTTTCGTGGCGCCAACGTGTCCGGGCGCAGCAAGCTGCCGCCGTTCGTGCCGTTCGACGATCCGGCTTGCTTCGATCGTCTCGCCTCGTGGGGATGGAACGCGGTGCGTCTCCTCGTGATGTGGGAAGGGCTCGAGCCCGAGCGCGGTGTCTACGACCACGCATACCTCGCTCGATTGAAAACGCTCGCCGACGCGGCGGGCGAGCGGGGCCTGCACGTCATCGTCGACTTCCATCAGGATCTTTTCTCGCGCGATCTCGGAGGCGACGGCGCGCCGCGCTGGGCGCTGCCGTCACAGAAATTATCGCAGCCGGGTCGCGCTTGGTTCTTTCGATATCTGACGCGGCCATCGGTGGGTCGCGCCTTCGAGCGCTTTTGGCGCGACGACGACGGCCTTCGCACGTCGATGCTCGCGTGCATGCGCCGCGTGATGCGCGTCATGTCCGAAGTCCCGGCGGTCATCGGCTACGACGTTTTCAACGAGCCGATGAGCAGCGTGGCCGCGCTGGTCGGTGGCGCGCTCGAGCGTCGGTCGCTTCCTGATTTCTACGAAGCTTGCATCCGCGCGCGCGACGAGATCGACCCGACGCGGTTGCTTTTCATCGAGCCTTCGCCGTTTGCCGCGTTCGGCGCACCGGTGAGGTTGCCGCGCATGTCCGCGCGCAACTTGGTTTACGCGCCTCACGTTTATGACGCGCCGGCCATTCTCGCCGCGCGCTACGTGCCGGCGCTTTCGCTTTTTCCGCTCAGTCTTCGGCGCATCGAGCGGACGGCGCGTCGCCTCGAGATGCCGCTGCTCGTCGGCGAGTTCGGCGTGCTCAACGGCGTTCGCGACGGCGCACGCATGATGGAGGACGAATGCCGCTCGTTCGATCGCGCGTTCGCGAGCTGGACCGCGTGGCACTACAACCCGACCGCGCTCGACTGGAACGACGAGGACGCGTCGATCGTCGCGCCGGACGGCAGCGACCGCCCGTGGACTCACGCGCTCGTGCGTCCTTATCCGCGCGCGCTGGCCGGAGAGCCGATCCGCTGGGACAGCGGCCGTCCGTGGAGGCTCACGTATCGCGCGACGGGTGATGCGCCGACGGAGATCGTCATCCCCGAGCGCTGGGCACCGTCAGGCTGCCGAGTACGCGTGGAAGGCGCGACGTCGAATCGAGACGGTTCGCTCCTCGTGATCGACAAAGCACACGCCGAAATCGTCCTGGTCGAGCTCGAACGCGAGTGAGCCCCGGACTCGTTCCTTCGTGTACGTTCGTCCGGTGACTTCGACGAAGCTTCTTGTTGCTGCGCTCTTCTCGCTCGGTCTTGCGTCGAGTGGATGCTTCACGCGCACGACGCTCGACGTTGCGCAGGCTCGCGCTGCGCAGCTCGGCAGCCCGAGCTGCAAGCCGTCGGTGCGCCAGCGACATGATCTCTACTCGGACGACGCGAGCGACGTGTTCGAGATCACGGGTTGCGGCGTCGACAAGCTCATCGCGTGTACCGCCGGGCACTGGCAGTCGTACACGGCAGACGACGGGACGATCAGCAATTCACCCGTGGGCGCCGCGTGCCAAGACACCAATTGGTGCACGCCCGACGGATGCGATTCTTACGAGCTCGCGGCGCGAAGGACGTTTGCGGTCGCCAAGTCATGCCCGCTGAACCGCGTGACCGCGAAGAGCCACGCGCGCGTGATCCCGGCGGCGCCGCCGGAGATCGCCGCGGACCCGCAGCGATTGGAGATGTGGCAGACGACGCACGAGCAACAAATCGCCGGCCGCTATTTCTGGGCCGCGAGTGGCTGCGACGTCGACGCGGTGCTCGAGTGCATCAAACCTCCGGGCGTACGCGCCATTCCGATGTGTAGCCCGTCGCTCGAGGCGCCGGCTCCGTGACCGACGATCCGCAGTCGCGCGCGCTGCAATTGCAGCGCACGCTCGAGATGCTCGATCACCAGGCCGACACCATGGTGGCGAGCCCCCGTTCGTCGATCACACCTTCGACGGAGCCGTTCGGCGCCGACCGCGCCGACAGCGTGCTCGCCAAGCTCCGCGGAAACGCGGACCGCTTCGTATTCGGCGAGCGGATCGGCCAGGGCGGAATGGGCATCGTGCACACCGCGACGCAGGTCGCGCTCGGTCGCGTCGTCGCCGTCAAGCGTGTGCGCGACGACGCCGCCGGCGCGAAGGGAGCACGCGCGCTCGTCGCCGAAGCCCTCATCACCGGATCGCTCGAGCACCCCAACGTCATCCCCGTCTACGAGCTCGACGTCGACGCGCAGGGCTCACCCGTTCTGGCGATGAAGCGTATCGAAGGCGAGCCTTGGTCGCGCCTCTTGCGCGATCCCGACGCGGTTCGTGCGCGCACGCAATCCGAGCCGCTCGTCTTTCATTTGAAAGTCTTCTGCGACGTCTGTGACGCCGTTCACTTCGCGCATTCGCGCGGCGTCCTTCATCGCGACATCAAACCCGACAATGTTTTGATCGGTCACTTCGGCGAGGTCTATCTCGCCGACTGGGGCATCGCGTGCGCGCCCGGACGCGTGACGCGCATCTGCGGCACGCCCGCGTACATGGCGCCGGAGATGCTGACGTGCGACGATCTCTCGGCGCGCACCGACGTTTATCTCCTCGGCGCCGTGCTGTTCGAGCTGCTCGCCGGGGAGCCGCCGCATCGAGGCGCCACCACGCACGCGCTTCTCTCGACCATCCTCCTGTCGGAGCCGAACGTTCCTCGGAGCGTCCCCGACGATCTCGCCGATCTGCTGCGCGCGTGCATGGCGCGCGAGCCGTCCGCGCGCCCCGAGTCCGCGCATGCGGTTCGCCTTCGCATCGATGCGTTCCTCGAGCACCGCGGGTCGACCGCGCTCGCCGCCCGTGCGGATCTTCTCGCCGCCGAGATCCGCTCCAAGATCTCGAGCGAAGCCGCGCGCGCGTCGATCTACGAGACGTTCACCGAGTGCCGCTTTGCGTACCGCGAAGCGCTGCGGAGCTGGCCAGGCAACGCGCATGCGGTCTCAGGTTTGCGCGCGGTAATCGAACGAATGCTCGATCACGAAATCGCGAGCGGCGACCTCGCAGCCGCCAAGCTACTCGCCGCAGAGCTGGCCGAGATCTCGCCCGAGACGCGCACCGCGCTCGACGCCCTCGAGCAGCGCCAGCACGTCGCCGCCGAGCGCATCGAGCGCCTCGGTCGCCTCGAGCGCGAGCTCGATCCGCGCGTCGGCCGCGGCGCCCGTCTCGGAGTCGGCATCGCCGTCGGCCTCCTCTGGACGCTCCTGCCTCTCGCGGGTCGCCACATCGGCATTCGTTTCGGCCAGCTCGAGACGCTCGTGCCGCTCCCGGTCACCGCAGCGGTCCTCGCGCTCTTTGCATTCACCGGCAAGCTCGCCGGCTGGCACGCGAGCCAGCTGAATCGACGTCTCGTCCGCGCCTTCGGTTTCGTGCTGCTCGTGGAGGCCATCTCGGCGTACGTCCTCTACGCGGCGCACGTACCGAACCGCTACGTCGGCCGCGGCATGTTCTTTTATTGGTTTCTCGCCATCGGCATCGTCGCCGCGTCGCTCGAGTGGCGGCTCATGCCCGCCGCGCTCGCGTATCTCGCCGGCTTCGCCATCGTCATGGAGTGGCCCGCGACGCGCTACGCGTGCGCGACGATCGTGAACTTCTCCTTCACAGTCTTGATCGCATTCGTCTGGCTGCGTGGCCGAAAACGCGAAACGCAGTAGCGCCTGATGTCACGCGGTCGGGGGAAGACTTTGCGCGCGCTGGCGTAACTGGGGAACCATGAATCAGCCGCCGCCCTATCCGCCTTACGCAGCTCCGCCTCCGCAAGCTTTCGCGCCGCCCGCCGCGCCCGCCCCGTATGGTGCGCCGCCGCCGCCGTATGGATACGGATACGGCTACGCCCAGCCCGCCCCGATGCAGTGGGGCGCCGGCGCGCAGCCCGCGATCGACGCGGGCGGCAGCATGCTTCGTTGGTTCGTCCTCGGGAGCCTGCTCGCCGCGGGGTTCTGCGGAGTCGCCGGCAGCGCTCTCGCCGGAATTGCCGACAACCCCGACGACACGATCGCGACGATCGGCGCCCTCGTCATGATGGGCGTGTTCCCCGCGCTCCTCGCTTATTTCGTGCTCGTCCTCACCTGGATCGCGAAGTCGTGGGGAATGCTCCCGCCGATGGCGCGCATGACGCAGACGGGTCGCATCGTGACGCCCGGCCAGGCCGTCGGATTCCTCTTCATTCCGTTCTTCAACCTCTATTGGTATTTCGTCGTCAGCATGGGCCTGTGCGACGCCCTCAATCGTCAGCTCGCAGCCTACGGCTCGCCCAAACGTGCACCGCGCGGGCTCGCGATGGCCGCGGCGATCGTCCAGGTCATCCCTTACGTGAACCTCTTCATCGGGCCCCTCGTTTGGCTGCCGTTCATGTTCGTCACCGACGGCGCGAAGCGCGAATACGCGCGTCTCTCGACCGTCGCGGCGTAGCGCGTTCGCGCAACGTGCCGTATACGGTGCGCGCACTCTCGTGATCGGCGTTTCTCAGCTCGGCAAATCGTATGGCGGTCGCACGCTCTTTCGCGACGCGTCCTTCCAGCTCAACCAGGGCTCGCGCTACGGGCTCGTCGGCGCCAACGGCTCGGGCAAGACGACGTTCCTCAAGATCGTCGCCGGCGACGAGCCCGCGACCGAAGGCTCCGTCGCGATTCCGCCGGGCGCGCGCATCGGAGTTCTCCGGCAGGATCGTTTTCTCGACGACGATGCCCTGACCCTTCACGTCGCGATGGCGGGCGACGCGCCCGTCTGGCGCGCGCTCCAAGAGCGCGACCGCATCATCGACGGCGACGGCGATGCGAGCGGCCTCGCCGATCTCGAGCACGTCATCGCCAACTCCGGCGGCTACACGCTCGAGGCGCGCGCGACCGAGATCCTCGTCGGCCTCGGCATCCCGCTCGCGTCGCACCGCTTGCCGCTCGGCACACTCTCGGGCGGATTCAAGCTGCGCGTCCTTCTCGCTCAAGTGCTCGTCGGCGGACCCGACGCGCTCTTTCTCGACGAGCCGACCAACCACCTCGATATCCTCTCGATCGCGTGGCTCGAGAAATTCCTCGCAGGCTACCGCGGCGCCGCGCTCGTCATCTCGCACGACCAGCGCTTTCTCGACACCGTCGCGACTCACATCCTCGACGTCGACTACGAGACCATCACGCCGTACGTCGGCAACTACTCGACCTTCACCGTCGAGAAAGCCGCGACGCGCGAGCGCAAAGAGGCCGGCATCGCCCGCGCCGAAAAGATCATCGCCGAGAAACGCGCCTTCGTGGATCGCTTCGGCGCCAAAGCGACGAAAGCGAAACAAGCGCAGAGCCGACTGAAGCAAATCGAAAAGATCGAGGTCGAGGAGCTCCAAGCGAGCTCGCGTCGCGCGCCGCTCTTTCGTTTCGTTCAAGAGCGCCCGAGCGGTCGCGACGTGCTCGAGGTCGAGTCGGTGTCCAAGTCGTACGGCACGAAAGAGGTGCTGCGCGACGTCTCGCTGCTCGTTCGTCGCGGAGAAAAAGTCGCGGTCATCGGGCCCAACGGGCTCGGCAAGTCGACCTTGCTCAAGATCATCGTCGGCGATCTCGACGCCGATCGCGGCACCGCGCGCTTCGGTCACGAGACGCGCGTCGGCTATTTCGCGCAAGACCATCACGATCTTCTCCGGAACGAGAAGATGACGCCGCTCGATTACGTGTGGGAAGCGTGCCCCAGCGAGCCGACGACTTACGTCCGCGGGCAGCTCGGGCGCGTGCTCTTCTCCGGGCAAGACGTCGAGAAGCCCATCGGCGCGCTCTCCGGTGGCGAAGCGGCGCGTCTCATCTTCGCGCGCCTCGCCGTACGAAAGCCCAACGTCCTCGTCCTCGACGAGCCGACCAACCACCTCGACCTCGAAGCGATCGCCGCCCTCGCCGAAGGTCTCGCCGCGTTCGAGGGCACGCTCGTTTTCGTCTCGCACGATCGCTGGTTCGTCTCCAAGCTCGCGACGCGCATCCTCGAGATCACGCCCGACGGCCTGCGCGATTTTTCCGGCACCTACGCCGAGTATCTCGAACGCTCCGGCGACGATCACCTCGACGCTTCTGCGGTAGCCTCGAAAGCGAAGGCCGAGACCCCACGCGGCAAGAGCGTGCCGCCGCCCGCGGAAGGCCTCTCGTGGGAGGAACAGAAAAAGCGCCGCAACCGCCTCCAATCGCTGCCCGCGCGTCGCGACAAAGTGCTCGCAGCGATCGAGCGCGACGAAGCACGCCGCGCCGAAATCGCCGCGCTCTACGCCGATCCGGAGTTTTACGTGAAGACGAAGAACGACGTCATCGCCGCGCTCGAACGCGAGGACGCCGCGCTCGTGAAGAGCATCGCCGCCGCGATGGCCGAGTGGGAGTCGCTCGAAATCGAAATCGCCGAGGCACCGTGACCATCACGATCACGGCGTTCGAGCCTGATATCGTTGCCGCATGTCGATGCTCGACGATCTCCGACGTGACGGGTTCGTAATCCTGCGCGACGCGCTCTCGGCGCGCGAGATCGCTGACATCACGGAAGCGCTTCGCCCGTTCGAAGAAGCCCAGCGGCACGGCCGCAACAACTTCGAAGGCGAGCGCACCAAGCGCGTCTACAGCCTCGCCGGCAAAGGCGAAGTCTTCATGCGACTTGCCGAGCACCCGCGCGTCCTCGAGCTCGTCGACGCGATGCTCATGCCGAACTGGCTCCTGTCGAATCTCCAATCGATCCGCATTTTCCCCGGCGAGACCGAGCAGCCGTGGCACGCCGACGACACGTTTTATCCCGTGCCGCGTCCGCATTCGACGCTCGCGGTCTCGGTGATTTGGGCGCTCGAAGATTTCGACGAAGAGAACGGCGCGACCGAAATCGTTCGCGGCAGTCATCTCTGGGCCGACGAGCATCCCGACGACGCGCCGCGCGACACCGTGCGCGCCGTCATGCGCGCCGGCTCGGCGATCGTCTTCGACGGCGCCACGTGGCACCGCGGAGGCGCGAACCGCTCGTCACGAACGCGCCTCGGCCTGAGCCCGCAATATTGTCAGCCGTGGCTGCGTCCCCAAGAGTCGATGCTCCTCATCGCACCGCCCGAAGTCGCCAAGCAGTACGGCCCGCGCGCCCGCTCGATGCTCGGCTACAACATTCATCCGCCCTTCGTCGGCCAAGTCGACGGCAAGCACCCGCTCCGCCTCGTCGACCCCACGTATCGCGCGCAACAAACGGGTGCGAGCGAGATCGCCGACCGCGTTCTGGAGCGACCCATTCCGTCGGGGACACCCTCGCGGAGGTGACGTCGACACGCGTTACTCGCGTTCGAGGCGGACGACCGGGGGAGTCGTCGGCTCGAGCACGAGCTCCGTCGACGCGACCCGCAGCACGAGCAGGCGCTTGAAGCCGACGCCGGTCGCGTCGGCGAGCCAGATCGAGGCATCATCGAGCTTCGTGCCATGCCGGTGCACGCACCAAGTGATGCGACTCGCGAATGGCGTGCCCGGTGCGGAGAACGCGCCGTCGCGGCCGAGCGTCCATCGCGGCGCCGAGGGGGATGCGGGCTCGCGTTGGATCCAGGTGCCCGCAAACGCCTCCGGGCAATACGGGCGCGCGCGCGGATAGCCGGTCTCTGCCCAGGCGATCCAGGCGGCGAGATCGATTACGCGCGGGTCCGTGCGCTGAAACGCGAGCTCCTCGCGCCACGCGCAGCCGAAGCCGCGCCGGCCGTTCGACGGTAAGAACCCGCGCGCCATCCCGGCATGGAGCGCAGGATCCGCGAGCACCCGCGCGACCTCCGCGCCCAGCCTCGCGATGACGTCGGCGCCGATCGGTCCAATGAAATACTTCGTGAGCATGGCCTCGAGCTCGGAGGGCTCGTGGATGCGCCGCTCTTCGGCGATCTCCGCGTCAATCAGTCGATTGACGTGCGGCTTGCCCAGCCAGCTCGCGAGCGCCGCGCCGAGATAGTCCGTCCACGCCGCCTCGATCGAGAAGTTGTCGACGTTGTACGTCGGATCGCCGAGCGCGGCAGGATCCCTTTCTTCCGCGACGAGGACGCTCGACCCATCGGCGAGCTCGAGCCGCACGCCGCGATGCACCATGTCCTCGTCGACGAACGAGGCGACGGACGCGACGCTCGCCGCGCTCACGCGCCGTCCGTCCGCGAGCTGCAAATTGCCATGCTTGCCCTCGAGCTCGAGCCGCGACGACGACCAGAGATCGAATCCCTGGTCGTCATCGCACCAGAAATACTCGCTATGCGGCACCCAGATGCCGACGCGAATGCCGCGCTGTCGAAGATCGCTCGACATCGCGGCGCGCTCCGTCTCGGGCACCGCCACGAGCGCCAGCCGTGCAGGTTTCGGCTGCAGCGAGAACACGAGCAGGCGTCGATCGGGCCTGGCGGTCCAGGCCTCCCACGCGGCGACCAGAGGTCCCGGCATCGCGAGAGCTCGTTCGAGGTTCATCCGCCGCCTGGTCGCCAGAACCCGCCGCAGCTTCCGCCGCAATCGCCTGGTCCGATGAGGTTCATATGGTCGTGAGCTCCGGATGCGCCTTCAACGTTTTGGCGACATCGCGAATCCAAAGTGACGCTGGTCGTCGTCGGAACATCGATGACCTTGCGCGACTTGAGCGCGAACTTGTACTGGCCCTGCCGCCACATGCCGGTTGCAACCAGCGTGTGTTCCCGGAGTGTTACGTCTTTCAGCTCGCCCCCAGTCGGAGCCACATACCGTCGATCGCACGCTAGGCCGAACGATCGCGGCGCAGTCACAGCGGGCGCGCCGCAGCCACACACGACGAGCACGCAGAGCGCTTCGTGAACCCTCACAGGTCCTAACACCGGCACGTTGGGCTGAACGTGTTGTCGCAGCAGACGTCGCGCCCGCCGGAGCAACCGCAGACGCCGTGATGATGCGAGCAACATCCGCGACGCTCGGGCGACGCATCGCTCCGAGGTGCCGCCGCAAGTGCCGTCACGAAGAGGACGAGAACGAAGGCGACCCAACGCATGATCCGCAGCGTACGCCAGTTTCAGCGGCGGGCTGCACGGTAGAAGACGAGTGGTTTGCTTTCAACGACGTGCCGGCCCCGCGGAAGAACGAGCAACCTTTCCTCGGCGCTCTGCTCGCGCTAAGAAATCTACGTGGGCGCTCGATCGACGAAGCGTGGGGTGGCGATCGTCCTGTGCGTCCTCGCGGCATGCGGAGGCACGCTCCCGCTCGACGCTCTCGATGCCGCGGCAACCGATGGCGGTGGCGACGTCACCGTGACGGCGTTCGATGCCGGCCCCGACACGACGAGTCTCGTCGACGCACACGCGGAAGCCGATGCAACGATCGCGACGTGCCCGAGCGGCGAAGTTTTCTGCGGAGGCGTCTGTTATCCAGACGACGTCGATCACTGCGGCGCGAATTGCACGGCCTGCCCCGCGCCCGCGTTCGGAACCGCGACGTGCAACGGAACCTCGTGCGGGGTCACTTGCGACATTCTCCAGTGCGGCTCGGCGTGCGTGGATCCAAGCAACGACCCGAAGAACTGCGGGACCTGCAACCACGACTGCGGAATCGAAGTGTGTAATCAGGGCGTGTGCACGCCGGACCAACTCTTTCCGACCGTGGCGCCGTGGGGTTTGGGCGTCGACTCCAAGAACCTCTTTTGGGGCACGGGGTCGGAGGTCGATCAGGGACCGAAGACCGGCGGAACGTGGATCGCGATCGCCAAGCCGATCAGCATGGTCGTCACGACCGTCGTGGTCGACGCGAAGAACGTCTATTGGTCGGAGGACTACGGCGTCGGCGTCGTCCCGATCGGCGGCGGCACCATCACCTCGCTGACTTCCACGACCGCACAGTGGCCGTGCATTCCCGGCCTCGGACCCGACGCGATCTACCTCGGCGATTACGCGAACGGGTCGGCGCTCTGGGCGGTGCCCTACGACGGAGGCCCCGCGGTGGCGCTCGAGCCGACCGGCGACCGAATCAACGGCGCGGCCTACAGCGCCGGCAACGCTTATTTCGCCGACAACCAGCGCGTGTGGCGAACGAGCGCCAGCATCGTCGACGCGGGCAGCGAAGTATTCTTCACGCACGACGCAGGCTTTGCGAACTTCCCGCCGTTCGTCATGACCGACGCGGGAGCTGCATACGTCCCCATGACCGACGGTGTGTGGGCGGTGCCGGCGGACGGCGGAACGGCCACCAACATCGCGCCCAACGCGCCAGACGTCCGCTGGGTCACGTTCGACGCGAGCTACGTCTACATGGCGAGCGAAGCGGCGATCTATCGCGAGCCCATCGGCGACACCACCCCCGCGGTGCTCTACGTAGCGCCAACGCCAGACATCCACGCGCTGACGATCGACGACACGTACGTCTATTTTTCATACGCCGGCAACAACAGCCCAGGCCCGGGGATCTACCGCATCGCGAAGTGACGCGTGGCTTGGCACCAGGTCACGGACACGCGACGATGGCTCCGATGAACGTGCGCTTCGCGTTATCCGCCGCAGCATCAATTGCATTTGCCTGCGCGGGAAGCGAGCCGCCGCCGCAGGTTCGCACGAATCCACCCGAGCGAGCGGCTACCGACGCCGGTGCCGGTGATGCCGAATTGAACGACGCGCAGACGATTGACGCGGCAACTGCCGAACGGCCGCCGGTCGATGCTCACCGGCTGCTTCGGGCCGAGCTCGTTCGGACGTATGTCGGCGTCGGTCTGCGCGGGTTCGGGCGCTCCCCCTGCGCGCGGCCCGTCGGCTCGACCTCGCCTTGCGTGGCCAAAGACGAAGCACGCATGATCCGAAAGAAGCTGCCGCTGATCGCGAAGCGGATCGAGGAGGCGCAAGCCTTCCTCGCCGCTCACCCCGACGCACCGGCCGTCGAGGCTTCTTGCCTGACCTCACTCGCGGCCGCCGGCGAGAAGCTCGCGAAGTCGCTGGAGCGAGGTGGCCCTTCGAACGCCAACCGCATGGCGTTGCAAAAACAGCTGGACGCATGCGACGCGTCGCTCGAGCCCGCGATCGCCGCAGTCGGCGATCCGGTGCCAAAACATGAACCGGACGCGAGCTGGTTCGGATCGCTTCCACCCGCTGAGATCCAGCGCGTCGTCCGCGGCCACTTCGGACGTTTCAAGCTCTGTTATCAGGACGGCCTCCGCCGCGATCCATCGCTCGCCGGGCGCGTGTCCACCAATTACATCATCGACACCGACGGATCGGTGCTCGGCGCCCGCGCCGACGATTCGACTCTGCCGGACGCCGCGGTCATCGAGTGTGTCGTGCGCGCATTCGACAGCATTCGGTTTCCCCCGCCCCAAGGGGGATATGTGACTGTGGTCTACCCGGTGATCTTCAGTCCGGGAGATCAGTGAAATTAACCGCGATCGAGCTTCCGGCTCCGTGGAGGCACCGCTCACCGCTCTTGGTCACGGCGACGCTGGTGGATGGTCGGCGCGTCCAAGGCGTCTCCATACGGTGGTCGACGCGCGAAGCGGCAGAGCCTTGACGGCTGTTGCGAGGAGTCGTCCAGCGCTCAGGGTACTCGTGGGGCAACAGCACTGAGCCGCGGTGCGCGGCACCCGGCACCTCGCAGCGAGTCCGACGCGCCGAGGTCGCCAGGGTCTCTCGGGAGTGAGTTCGATCGTTGCGTTGGCGCAAACCAACCATCGAACGATCTCGAATCAGGCCATCCCCGCACACGCGCAAACGCGCGAAAGCGCGTTACCGAAGCTCGATTTCGGCGAGCGCGCTCGCTCACCCGAGTGAGCGCGCTCGCTCGTTTGCTATCGGTCATCGGCCATAGGACGGAGCGACTTGCGTTCTTCCGCGGCGACCAGAGCGGCGCGTGCCGCCTCGACCTCGTCTCGGCCACGGGCAAGCGCGTCGTCCCAGGCTGCGCGGACGGCCGCTTCGTCCGGGTCGGCTTCAGGATCGCTCGTCGCCGGGGCCATGAGCGCATCGCCCAAGCCGCTGCATGCTTCTGCGCCGAGCGCCTCGTGACGCGCGCGCGCGACGGCGACGTCGTGCTCCAGCCGCTCGAGAACGCCGCCTTCATCGAGGTATGCGACTGCGTCCGAGAAGCACGCAAGTGTGCACGCTGGATCGAGGGCAGCCTCGTTCGCGGCGCGCCAAACGTCCGCGAGCGCCGCGACGCGAGACACGCCGGCGGCTGTGGCTTCCTCGGCAGGGCGGCCGGCTTCGTAGAGCTCGCACGCGTACTCGATCGCGGGATCCGTGATGCGCGCGCGCGCCGCATCTTCGAGCGCCGCGCCCGCTCGACCGACGTCAGCAACGATGCGGGTCACCTCCGCCGCGGCGTTCGCGAGCGCGCGCACTGCGTCCTCGAGCGAACCCGTCGACTGCGCCCCGGCGGCGGCGCGCGTCCTAGCGCCCTTCGTCGCGCAATACGGCAGGTCCCCGTCGAGCGGCGCTTCGTCGATCGCTTTCTGAACGAGATGCTTTTGGTAATCGAGCGGGCGCTCCGCTCGCAGGAGCCGCTCGAACGCCCGCTCGCCGAGCCGCGCGCGCGTGCCCCGCGTCGCTCTGCGGCGCGCTCGCGGCACGAGCAACGCGTCAATCAGCTCGGCGCTCGGAACGAGCGACGGACCCATCGGCCCCGGGAACGTGCGCACCTCGTAACGAGGCGCACCGCCGGGCGGGTCGACTTCGTCACTGTCAATCCACACGCTCGGGACCCCGCGCGCGTAGGTGCGCACGGCGTCGTCCCGCCCGCGCACGGCGATGGTTCTCACGACGGCGCCGATGCGCCGCTGCGCTGCGCGCTCGTGGACGAGCTTTTCGATGCGGTCAATCACGGGCAGGCCGGGTGGTGCGAGGATCGCGACGGCAACCCAATGGGAAACGCGACCGAAGCTCTCGTCGGATTCGAGCGACGCTTCGCCTTCGAGCGGCGCGTCCCAAGGCTTCGCGTCCCGCCAGCGTCGCGCGAAGTCGCCGAGGGCACCGGCCTCGCGCGCGACGCCCGCGAGCAGTGCGGTCAAGCGATCGGCGTTGGTCGCCTCGTCGTCACTGCCTTTGCGCGCGAGCGCCGCGAGCACCTCCGCCACGCCCTCCTCGAACGGGGCTGCCAAGCTCTTCGCGGTGGCCACGGCCGTGGCGCGCCGAAAGGCCTCGTGAGCCGAGTCGCGTACACGAAGCGCCGCAAGCGGTGGGCCGTCGCCCGTCAGGTGGGCGTAGAGCGCGACAGCCACTCGGATGCGCGCGCGCTCGAGCGGCGTCGGCGGCCTCGGCCGGTCGACGGTCCCGAAGCGCTGGGTGAGCGTCTTCATTCCGACGCTCGCGAAGCTCGCGCGCGCAACGAGCAGGCCGCGCCGCTTGGCGTGCTTCTGCAGTCCGTGCTCGCGGCGGACGTCGGCTACCCAGCGCTCCGAAAACGCGAACCGCAGCTTCCGACGCGTCGCTTCGGCGAGCGCAGCGCGAAGCGCGCCGCTCCCGACGGCCCAATACGGGCGCAGACGCCGGATGACTTTCTCGAGCGCGTCGTCCGGCGCGAGCGCGAGCACGGCTGCGACGAGCTTCTGCGGTTTTCGGAGATCGCGCCGGTCGCGGTCGGCGGGGAGGCCGTCGATGGGCTCGTCGCACGCGAACGTCACGGCGTTGCCGCGCGGAAACTTCACGAGGCCGCGGTGTTGCCTCCGATAAAAGACGTCCCCGCGCAGGCGATCGATCGACTCGTAGATGCCGCAGCCGGAAGCGGCGTCCTCCCAGATCGGCTTCGCGAGCCTGGCGTTCTTGGCGTGCCGAAAGAGATCGCGCACTTGCTCGAAGGCCGCGCAGAGCTCGTCGTCGGCGCCTTCGATCTCGACGAAGCTCCCGCGCAGTGCCGCGCGCGCCGGTCGCGTGGTCACGTCGTAGACGAGCTCGCGGCCGAGCCGCACCCGTTCGAGCCGCGGGACGATTTCCCATCGTCCCGAGCCCGCGCGCAGCCCTACGCGGTAGTCGCGCAAGAGAACGAGGGCGCACACCTTGAACCCCTCGCCGAACCCGCCTGCGGCGCGGCGCGTGCGCTTGGTCGTCGCGCCGAGGTAGCGCAGATAGTCCATGTCGAACGACGACGGCCCGGCGACGCGCAGGGTCTTCTTCGCGCGGTCGACGACGATTTTCACGTCGTCGAACTCGGGCGACTCGTCGAAAAAATTCTGGACGACGTCGCGCGCGACCGTCTGCCGGCTCCATCGGACCTTGTACCCGTCGAGGATCGAAAGGCGCACCACCGAGTCCATGGTCTTCATCCCTCGACGAGCGGACGCGCCGCCATGACCGCCGCCCGCGCGGCCGCGATCGCATCGCCGGTCCGCGCCAGCGTCTCGTCGTAGGCAGCCTTCACCTGATGGGTGCGCCTCGTCTTCAGCTTGTCCGCTCGGCTGCGGAAAGTCTCGAGCCGCTCGAAGAGCTCGGTACCGTCGACCCACGCTTCTTCGTCGTCGGCCTCGGCCTGGTATCGCTTCGCTTCGCGGCGGCCGATGTCGAAAGCTTCCCGCAGCGCGCCGAGGTCGAGCGGTCGCGGCTCGCCGTAGCCGACCGGCAACCCGGCGCGGGTGAAGGCATGAACCATCACGGCGTCGCGGAGCGTGTCGGCGAGATCGTCGCGCGTCACGATTGCGCCGAGCTCGCGCACCAAGCGAAACGCCCGCAGCGCGGCCCGCCCGCCGTGTGTCGCGAAACGAACGAGCGCCGCGCTCTGCGCGGCCTCCATGGCGCTCGTCTCGAAGTCGTCGCCGTCCTCGAACGCCGCGTCGTCGCGCCGCAGCCGGCGCACCAGCTCGAACATCGGCGCGAGGAGCGCATGGACGCGCTGCCAGACGGCGTTCGCGTCGAGCGAGCGATCCTTGCCGACCTTTTTCGCGACGAGAATGCCCGAGAAGTAGATCGCCTTCGACCAGATACGCGCGAGGCCGCGGGCGTTCTTCGGGGCGGCGCTCTCCGCCCAGCGCGAGAACCAGTCGTCGACGTCCGCGTCGCGTATAGCGAGCGCTCGTTGCGCCTCGTCCCGTGCGCGCGCCGCGGCAGAAGGCGGCCGGCGCCGTGGTTTCTTTTTGGGCGCCGGTTCGTTGGCGCGTTCTCGAGCGCGCAGGAGCGCGCGGCGAATCTGTTCGTCGGACGGCCGGAGCGATCCCTTTCCGTAGGTCCGGAGGCGATAGGCGCTCCGCGCGCGCGTGTGCACGACGTCATCGCCGGCGACGAGGAACGTCGGGACGCCGGGATGGTTCCCGCAGCCGTACGTGTAAGCCGTCACCTCCACCGGGATCCCGAGCGCTGCGGCGTTCGACGTGATGGCGGCGACGAGCTCGCCCGTTGGCGGAAACGCCGGAGGGACCACGATGGTGCAGCCGACGGCGTCGGGATCGTCGGACGAGATGTCGTGCGCGTCTTCCGGAGCGTACGGCTCGGTCGGCAATGCCGTGAGCGGCTTCTCGGGATGCGCCGACACGAACGCCCGCCGCGCCGCAAGGATCGCGCGTTGATCGCGCATCGCCGCCCCGAGGAGCCGCACGAGCCGGTTCTGAAACGCCGAAGCGGTTTCGCCGCCCGTTTCGTGCGCGAGCTCGTGGAGCACGGTCGCCGTCGCCTCGTCGAACGCCTCCGGCACGAGGTGCTTGGACGCGACGATGACGCGATCGCCGAGGTGTTGGCCTTCGACCGCCGCGCGGTCCGAGTCGAAGACCTCGAACGACGCCGACGGGAATTCGTCGCTCGAGAGCAGTGTCCGATAGAGCTCGGCGAGGATCGCGAGCCGCGCGCCCTCGGCCTCGGTGGGTTTGCGCGTCTCGAGGTCGAACGAGAAGACGTCGCTCGGCGTGCGCATCCCGACGCCGGCGAACGCGGAGAGCGCGAGCTCGTAGCCTTGACGCTTCGCGAGCTCGGCGAGCCCGTCGCGCTTTCGGTCGCGAGCGAGCCAGCTCGGGGGAAAGTCGAATCGCAAACCACGCGCCGCGGCGACCTCGAGCAGCGGCGCGAGCGTCTCGTGCCCATAGGACCAGTGCGCGACGAGGAGGTCGATCGTGCGGCGAATGCCCTCGGGCTCGAGACGCTCCGCGACCGCGCGCACGAGCGCTCTCGGATCGAGATCGCGCCGATCGCGATCGCCCTCGAGCGCCTCGGCGGTCGCGTGACATACGAACGTGAGCGGCGGGGCTTTCCCGGGATACGACCGGAAGCTCACCTCACCGCGCTTCTGCCCTCGGTAATAGAGCTCGCCCGTGCGTTCGAGGGTCGACGCATGAACCGCCGCGCCGTTCCCGGCCGCGACGAGGTCGCCGAGGCTCGGGTTGCCTTCGTAGAAGAAGGCACGCTTCGCGACGCTGAACGCATCGAAGCACGCGTCCGAGACGCGCTCGAGCCTCACGAACGAGCCGCGCCCCGCGCGGGCGCGCCGCCGATAACAAAGCTCGCGGCCGAGCGGTACGGCGTCGAAGAACGGTTCGATTTCCACGTCGCCGGACCCCGCGAGCATCGCGACGCCGAAGTCGCGCAACGCGAGGAGCGCGCAGACCTTGAACCCTTCGCCGAACCCGCCGGCCGTGCGCCCGTCGCGCTTGGTCGTCGCACCGACGTACGAGAGGAGCTCGATGTCGAACTCGCCCGGCCCGCGCACCTCGAGCACGCGCGCGGCGCGGTCTTCGTCGATCACGACGTCGCGAAAGTCGGGTGTCGCATCGAAGAAGTTTTGCAGCACGTCGCGCGCGAACGTCGCGAGCGGCCACTCGACGCCGTACGTGTCGAGCATCGCGAGCCGCACGATTTCCGTCGTCGCCCCCGACCGTTCCATGTCTACGATCTTCTATCATTTAACGCGTCCGCCGAGCCGGCGCGAGTGCCCTATTTCCCGAGGCCCGCGAGCTCGCATATTCTTCCTGCATGACGACTGCGCACGTCGATCCGAACGACACCCTTCCGCCTCCTCCGTCGCTGCCGCCGCCGCCGCCGCTTTCGCCGGATGACCGCACGCGACTCGATCTGGACCGCGCTGCATCGACGTACGCGACGTGGTGTGCTCGATTGGCGCATCGCGGTCACACGGTCGACGATCTCGTCGTGATTGCTTTCGAGTACCTTTGGTTCAGCGCCGTCATCGCGACGCGCGACGAGGTCGAAGCCAAATATCCAACGGTCGCAGCGGCGCTCCGTCGTGAGACGCGAACGCGCGGCAGGCTCTCCGTCGTCGTCGTACACGACGACGGCAACCTCGAGGTTCGCGACATGAGCGTGCCGTTCGTCGACGCGGGCGCGCCGAGCGAGCCGACGAAGCTCTCGGCCGAACAGCAAAAGCGTGTGCGTGATCGCATCGATCACGCGCGCCGCGTGGGCGTTCCGTTCAAGCCCTGGATGTTCGATCACCCGATGGACGACCTCTGCGCGCTCGTGGACCCGTGGGGTGGTGGGGCTTTTCGCGTGGACGCCGTGCACGACATCCTGCGATCGAGACCGCACCTCGCACCTCTTGTTCAAGAGGCGAGCCTCAGTCGTGAGCACGGCAAGATCTGTGTCCTCGTCGACGCCTTCGAGGACATCGAGCCGTCGGTCACGTGGCGTTCGCCGGAATGGTTCGGAGTCTCACGTCTCGATTGGAGCCCGCCGAGCTTCATCCTCTGAGTCGGACTACCTTTCTGGATATTTCGATGTCTCGAGCCAGCGCAAACTGGAGAACGCTTTGGGATCGAGAAGGTGCGCCAGCTCCCGTCGCACGAGGATGATGTCCCAGAAATCCTTCAATCGAAAGCTAGCGATCAGGCGGAATGCGCGATTCGTCGATGACGAGCTTCTTGAAACGGCTGATTCGCCCAGGCTTGATCCGGCTTTCCTTGAAATCAGACCGCTCTCGATCAATGCAGTCGACCGGCTCGGTCGGGTGCATGATGCTGTAATCCGTGCTGAGGACGCGACCGAGCGTGTCGATGATCGAAACGCGGAGATATTCGACGTGCTCGGGCTTCCTGCTCGCGATGGCGTCGCGGAGCTTCTTGGATACGACCGACACCATGTCCTGATTCAGCAGGTTGTCACGAGCACGAGGTCGTCCGGAAAATCCGGATGCACGTGAAAGGCAACGTTCTGCGGAAAGTCTTCTGTAACGACTCACCTTCGAGCAGGCGAAAGGACTCGTCGACCCCTACGAAATCCTTCAGCGCGCACGCGGAAGGGACGGATTGATACCCAGATGACGAACGCATCGCTCATGCGATCCCGAGCCTACAACGACTCGGTCATCCGGGCGCCCGCTGGTTCGATGCGTCGGCGCGGACCGCGCATGCGCACGTCTCGTGCACGCGATCATCTTCGTATTCGCTCACGCACTCAATCGCACGGACAACAATACGGCGTGCCTCCGATCGAGGCATCGAGAAGTCGACAGTTTGCGAAGGGAGGAGGCGAATTCACTGCGCATATCGCGCCGAATTCGGCGTCTGTGCAGACGGAAACACAATCGCCCTCGCATGCGTCTACAGGCCCCAGACACAACTGGTTGCCTGCGCAGAGGAAGAAATAGCGGCCGTGAGAGCAGAGCTCTCCCTGCGAAACGATGGGGCAGCTCGACGCGTCATCGCTCGAAGCGACGTCTGCCGCCGCTTCCTGCGGCACGGCAACATCATCGGGCGTAGACAAGCTCGCGTCGAGGGCGGGAACGGTCGCATCGGATGACGAGCCGAGTGCGTCGAACTCGACCGACGCATCGAAGTCGCCCGCATCAGCACTGCTACCCGGGGCCGCGAGCCGTCCGCCGCAAGCGGCGAGGAGACACACGACGATGGTGAACGCGCGCGGTCCCAATGCCCGAGCAGAGTGATGGAACTTCCACGCGCGCGCAAGGAAGCTCCGACGATTACGGGGGCATCAACTGGCAGTCCGTTTTGTCTTCGATCGCACGGCAAAGGTCTCCGATACATGCGCGACTCCCGAACGAATCACCCCAGTTTCGCCCGCTCGGCTGCATCTCGGCGAGACCGAGTGCCGGCGGCGCGCAACCTAGGACCACTGGGCACGGCGCCGCACCGAGCACGCAGACGAGTGCAAAGCGCATGGCTCGTGAGACACGGCGTAGCGTCGCTTTCTTGGCGGCGCCGTCCAATGCGCTTGCTCCACCGTCGTTTTCATCGATGGCCACGATGGCGATGCAAAGATGATTACGCCAAAGTGAACCGATGAGGACCAGCGTCGCACTCGCGGTCGCGGCATGCCTAGCGTGCGCGGAGCCACATGCGCCGACGCCAGACGCGCCGGAGGATCCGTGCAAGAGCGCATGGAGCGCGTTCGAATCGGGCGAGATGCCCGCCGCGATCGTCCGCGCTTCGGAGTGTGAACAGTCGTCTCAGCCTCCGAAGGCAGTACGGCAAGCGGACGCAGGCATGATGGCGCTATTCGACGAACAGCGCGCCGAGGCCGCAGCACGGACCGAGAGCGAACGTCGACGCGACTGTCGTCGCTACACGATGATCGACGAAGCCATGCAAGGTCTCGACTCGTTGGCTGCACACGACATCCGCGGGTTTCGTCACGCGATGGCCATGAGCTGCCACGATGCGCTCGTTGGCCGCTCTGCGATCGAGCGCGCGCTGCACCCTTGCGCGCTCCTCGCACGACCGCCGCCCGCGACGAACATCGCCGCGCTGCGCGCGCAGCTCGAGCGACGCTCTGCGCCGGCGTGCATGCACGATGAATCGCACCCAATTACGGGCAAGAGCGGGGGTTGGGATTGCGCGCCGTACGGCGTCGAAGGCACCCCCGTTTTTCCCTGACCCGGCGCCCGCGACGTAGCACCCGGCTTACTTCGCGACGCGCGCCGGCGTGCCGTGGCGTTGCTGGTCGTACGCAGAGCCGATCGAGAACATGTCCTTCGGTAAGAATAGAAAGAAAAAGAACAACGGGTCCTTCGCACCCGAGTCCCACCGGCAGCCCACGATTCGTCCGGATGGCGCGGCTCGATCTTCGGAATAGGTTGGCGGCGTAGGCCCAAAAATCGACACGTTGAAGCCGTGTATCGCGAGCCAAAAGTTGACGGTGAGAGCCAGCTCGGAAAGCCAAACGTGCGCCGGCTTCTCGGGCTCGGCGAGCAGGTCAGCGAACGACACGAATCCCACGGGGGCAAGGACGAGGGTCCCCGATCCGTCCGCGAACTCAGCTTCCGAGGCCGAGGCTGGCGGCGCAGCCGGCGCGCGACTCACTGCGTTCGGGGAGGCACACGCGACGAGCAGAAGCGTGATGCCAACGTATCCCTCCGGCCTCATCGCGACCAAGTCTACGCGCCGTGGCATCCGAGCACCACGATGCGGAAGCTGCGCGACGAGGTCGCCGCGCGCGTCCGAACGCTCGCCGTGTAATGGCGCTTCACCTGTTTATTGCGCGACGACGGTCACGGGTATCGCGCGAGCCACATCGCCGCCGACTGCAAAATCGAGCGTCGCAGAGCCGACCTGTCGCGCGACGATCAAAACCGCGCTGCTCGTCGTAGGCAGAACGTCGAGCACCGCGGTGTTGCTCGACGTCACCTCGACGGCACCCGATGACGAGCTAGCGTCGATTGCGACGGCGAGCCCAGCGGCCATCGTTCCCGTGGAGAGAAAGTCAGTGCCCGCGTCGGCGGTGGGCGCGCCGGAATCGACCACGTGATAATCGACATCGACCGTCGGCGTCTGACAGGCGATCAAAACGAACATCGCGAGCAGCCACCTAGTCATTGTCGTCGCTTGCGTCGCTTGCCCCGTCGTCCGCGTCGCTCGCATCCGCAGTGGCGTCGAGGTTTCCGCCGTCCGCGCCACCATCGAGTGTCGTCGTCGTCCCGATCGACTGCGTGAACCCGAGACACGACGCCGTGACCGTTACGGTGCCCGCGGAGTGAACACTCAGCTCGACGCTGTTCTCCGCGACCACCCAAAAAAACGACGCAGGTAAAATGCCATCTTGAGCGACCGACGTGACTGACGCGACTGACGCGTCCGACACGGTCCAAGTGCATCCGAAGTCGCCGTCGAGAGCCTGCGACTTGCTGCTCAACGTGGCCGTGAGTGTGTTGTTCTTCTGGAACAGAGTCCCGCCGAACGAGACCGAGAGCTGATCCGGCGCGCGAAGCTCGACGTTGATTAGATCGAGGGCCGTCGTACCGCCATCTGGCGCTTCCGCGATCACGCTGACTTCGCCTTCGGCTTTTGCCTCGAACACTGCAGCATTGGGACTCGCGGTCCAGCGCGGGTGTGCCGGTGTGTCTGCCAGGCTGTTCTCCGCCGACACGAGGTGCGTTGGTTGATTCGTCACGACGGCGAACTGAGCGCCGACCGCGATTGCCGTGTTGCTCGCGGGTTCGAATGTGAGGACGTCGAGCTCGCCCGGGCCCTCGGAGTCGGGCACGAAGCACGCAACGACCAGCGTCATGACCAATAAGCGAAGCTTCACGACTCTACCGAGCGTAGCGCGCGTGCAGCCTCGGTGCAGAACCCAACGACCGCCGGTGAAGTCCTCTTGCTTGGCGCCGAAGAAAAGACCGCTACGCGGGAGCTCGTAACGACGTGCATGCTTGGGGCGACCGCGAACCGCGCGATCGGGAACCCTCAAGCGCGGCGGGGCCGGGGCGGGCCGATGTACTTTCCTTGCAGTGAAGCCCGCACGCCATGCTTAGGTCCGTAGTCGATGAACTCGACGTCCGCGACCTTCGAGAGCCCGTGGTAACGCAACGCTCGGTGCGGCGTGACGGTCGGGCCGGTAGTTTCAGTCGCGTCACGGCTGTCGGTGACTCCGACCGGCATGTCTTCGTCGGGCTTGCCGAAGCGCGCGAGCACTTCGTCGAAATCCGCGAAACCACTAATCAGGTGCGTCAGCCGCTCGCGCTCTCGTCCCGGTATCGTCGCGAAGAGCGAGGCCCGCTTCGAGCGAGGGGCCGCGCCGCCGCAGAAGTAACAATGATAAATATTCCAGCGTGACCGGCGCCGTCGGTTCTCGATGTTGTACTCGTTCAACTCCGCATCGAAGAACACCGGACAGTCCGGCTCCTCGGCATTGCGCTCGAGCGTCTTGCATTTGCAGGGCACGGCCGTGACGGATGCCGAGTGCGGTTTGCGCGCTCTCGCACGCGGTTTGGTTTTTCGCGGTGCCATCGTGGTCGAAGATACGCGACCGACTCGTGTCGACGTTCGAGGTTTACCGGAGCCTGCGGCCTACGTGGAGTGTCACCGTGTCACGCCATGGCGGGGACGGTTGATGGGCTCCCGGGCCGTAGGGCATGCACATCCATGCACCGTGTGCAGGCGACTGTTCGGCGGCGCACATGGGAGGCATGTGCTTTTCGAGCGCTGCGCGGTCGCGCGCGATTGCGTTCGCGTGCGGCGGAGCTTCGAGCATCACGCACGGATGGATCGCGAGCTCGACGGCCGATCGCCCCACGAGCGCATCTACACAGCTCATCGCCATCGCGTGCCGAAATCCGCGCCGGTCGTTTTTCGCCAATCGATCGAGGGCGTCGACTCCCTCTTCAATCATGGTCGTCCGCGGGCATTCTTCTCGCGATGTCGTTTCTTCGAGCATTTGCGCGTCGCGGAGTGTCTCAATCAGGACGGGCGACACGGGCGGCTCCTCCGCGGTCGGCGTTCGCGCGGGTGGCGCGGTCATACGCTCACACACCGAATACCTCGCGATCGCCGCCGCCTTGTCGCCGTGCTTGAAAGCCGCCCATCCCGCGGCGCACGGGTCCGCGGATGTCGGCGCACGCGGCGCCGCGCACGCGACCAACAAGAACGCCGCAGCTACCGCGCGCATGCGACGACGATACGCCGCTTACGGAGCTCGCGGACAAAACAGAAACGGGAGGGCCCTCTTGTGATCGAGGGGCCTCCCGTCTCCTTGTTGTATCCCGCATCTCAGTGCGACGAACCGTTGAGCAGTGACTGCACCGAGAGGCTCGAGGCGCCGTTGGTGCCGTTCACGCCGTTGGTCACGACCGGCGCGGGGGCCGGCGTGATGACTGCGGGTTGCGACGGCGCGGGCGTCGTGACGACGGGCGCGGGCGCCGGCGTCTCGACCGAGCCGTGGATCGAAGCCTTCTGCCTCGAGCCCCTCGTGCCGCGCGCGGCGCGCGTGGCGCGAAGCTTTTCGACCGCTTCGTAGCGAACTTCGGCGGTCACCTTGTTCGCCTCCGGGCCGAACCCGAACTCCGCCATGACCGGGCTCTTCTTGCCGAAGGACCCGCTGACGAGGTTCTTGATCGCCGGAATGATGCCCTTCACCTTCGCTTCGGCCACGCGTGCGGCCTCGACGTCGGCGAGGAACTGAGCTCGCGAAGCGGTCGCCTTCTTCTCGGCGAGGCTCGCTTCTCTG
>DASXHD010000130.1:0-92472 GCA_036488725.1 Polyangiaceae bacterium
CGCGCGAGCGCTCGAGCGGAGCTCGAGCGCTCGCGCGAACGCCGCGCGGGCCACGCTGCTCGAGCTCACGCTCGAGCAGCCCGAGAGCAGCGAGGCGCTCGACGCGCTCGCGTCGTGGGCGGACGCCCACGACGACCTCGACTTGTTCGTGCTGGCGCTCGGCGAAGCCGCGCGCCGCGCCCCGCGCCTCGACCCCACGGTGGCGCGCGCAGCGTTGGCCCTCGCAGGCGAGGGCCAGCTCGCGCGCGCCCGCCGCGTGGCCGCCGCGCTCCTCGACTCCCGCGCTCGTCCCGAGCGCGGGAGCCCCCCACTCGACGAGCCCACCCGCGCCGCCCTCGGCCGCCTCGCCGTCGACGAGGCAGCCGAGCGCGACGACGAGCCCGCTCTCCGCCGTCGCGCCGTCGTCGGCCGTCTCACGACGGCCGAAGCCGCCGCCCGCGCCGCCCTCGTCTCGCGCTTCGATCTCGCGACCCGCGTCGCGCGCCAAGCGCTCGCCGCCGATCCCGACGACACCACCGCGCGCATGGTGCTCGCGAGCGCGCTCGAAGCGCGCGGCACCGACGACTTCCGCGCGGCCTTCGCCGGCGAGCCCCGCGCGACCCACGTCGTGCCGGCCGCCGCGTGCGCCCTCTTCGGTCGCGCGCTCCTTCGCTCCGCCGGCGCGCCCGCCGCGCGCGCCGCCCTCGCCGCAGCGCGCTGCGAGCCAGTCGCCCGCGGCGACGGCGCCGTACTCTCGCTCTTCGTCGATCTCGCCGCGCGCGACGTCGTCGACCCGAGCACGCTCCCGGTCGAAGGCCGCATCGAGCTCGCCTGGCGCATGCGCGTCCCGTTCCGCCCGCCGACGCTCGCCGGTCTCGATCTCCGCCACGAGCTCCTCGCGCGCGCGCAATCCGACGCGCTCTCGCCGCGCACCGCCGATCTCGCGGCGAAGCTCGCGCGCCGCGCGCCCAGCGATCCGATGGTCCTCGCGTCGCTCCTCGCCGTCGCGCACGCGCGCGGCCAAACCGTCGATCAAGTCGCCCGCGCGGCCCTCGCGCCGCCCGCCGATCCAGTTCTCGACGCCACCCTCCTCGATACGCTCCCGAAATCCGCGCCCGAGCGCGTCCGTGTCCGCGCGCGCTTCGCCGGCCTCGCCGTCACCCCCGCCGAGCGCGCGCTGATTCGCTAGGGCAAAATCGGTTTGAGGTCGCGCGACGGCGGGCGCGTCGCCGCTTTCACGTTCGGCACGGTCAGCGTCACGTGCGTGACGACGCCGTCCTTCACGTCGATGTCCTCGCTGTGCTGCCCCACGATCGCCGGGTGATCTACGTTAACTTTCAGTTTACCGACGGGCACGCCCTCGATGCGAAAGTGCCCGGTGATGTCGCTCACCGTGTGAAGCGGCTGATAAAGCACGAACACGTCGGCCTCGAGATACGAATACCCGAGCCGATCGATGAGCCGATACCGCCCCGGCTTCTTCGGATAGAGATGCACCGGATCGCCGCCGAGCGTCGCGACCATGATCGCCGGCGACACTTGGTTCTCGAAATCCGGCGCGAACATCGGGGCCGAGCCTGCGTTCTTCACGTCGAGCGACTGCCCGAACGTCAAATCGATCGTCCGCGCGCCGTACGTGCAATGCGAAATCTCGAGCACCTTGCTCGGGCTCTTCTCGGCGACGTAATAACCGGGCCCGTAACCCGTCACCGCCACGATCGCGTCGGCGAGCGGCCGCTTCCCGTCGACCTCTTTCCCTTCGCGGAACGTCTTCGCATAGAAGTCCGCCGCCGCGGGACACTTGTCGAAGTTTTTCCCCATCATCGGCGGCGCCGGATCGCCGGTCACGTAAACCGTCCCCTCGACGACGCCGGTCGGCCCGCTGTACTCCGGCAGGTTCGACGGGTTGACCGTCTTTTCGACCGTCTCCTTCGGAATGGGCAAGACGTCGACGGGCCCGGGCTTGCTCGCGGCGCCGGCCTCCGCCAACGCGGTTGCCTGCTCGACATGTGCCGTCGGAACCGGGTCAGTTCGACAAGCCGCGAGCGAAACGCTGCCAACCGCGATGGCAAATGCGAGGGTACGAACGGACATCGGAGAGGACGCTATCAAAAACTGCGCCCGCGCATCACGTCGCGAGCGTCCGCGCGGCGGCGATGGCGATGTCGAACGAACGGCTCGGCATGAAGCCGAGCGCGATGACGACGATCGCGCTCACGATGAGCGCCGCGTTGACGTAGCTCGACCGCATCGGCGTCGCGACGGGCGCGCCCGCGGCCGGCTCGCGCATGTACATGTAAACGAGCACCCGCAGATAGTAGTACGCGCCGATCACGCTGTTGATGAACGCGATGATCGTCAGCCAATAAAAGCCGGCGTCGATCGAAGCGCGGAAGAGAAAATATTTTCCGAAGAACCCAGCCGTCGGCGGAATGCCCGCGAGCGACAAGGCGAACAGCGAAAACGAAAGCGCCGCCGCCGGATGCCGCCGCCCGATGCCGGCGAGGTCTTCGTACGAAACAGCTTCGGCGCCGCGGCGCCCGCACAAGATGAGCGAGCCGAACGCGCCCGCGGTCGAGGCGGTGTAGACGAGCAAGTAGAAGAGGACGGTGCCGATCGCTTGAGGCGCCGTCCGCGTCGTCGCGACGACGCCGACGAGCAAGTACCCCGCGTGCGCGATGCTCGAGTACGCGAGCATGCGCTTGACCGACTCTTGGCGCCCCGCGACGAGGTTCGCGACGGTCATCGTCGCCACGGCGAGCGCCGCGAGGACCGGAGGCCAACCGTTCGACCACGACATCGACGTCGAATCGCCGAAGACGACGAGCAGCACGCGAAGCATCATCGCGAAGGCGCCCGCCTTCACCACGACCGCCATGTACGTCGTCGCCGGCGTCGGCGCGCCTTCGTAAGCGTCGGGCGTCCACATGTGAAACGGCACCGCGCTCACTTTGAAGACGAGTCCGACCATCACGAGCAAGAGCGCGATGACGATCATCGGCGCTGCAGCGCCTTTCGCGACGACCGGCGCGCCGGCCATCGGCGCCGCGTCCGCCACGACGTTCTTGATCGCCGCGCCGATGCCCACGAGATCGGTGTGCCCGGTCGCGCCGTAGAGGAGCGCGAACCCGTAGAGCATCACCGCGGCCGCGAACGAGCCGAGCAAGAAATATTTCAGACCACCCTCGGCCGAGCGCGGCGACGCGCGACGAAACGCGGTCAGCGCGTACGCGCCGATCGACATCGTCTCGAGCCCGAGGAAGAGCGTCAGGAGATCGCCCGCGCTCGCGAGCATCATGGCGCCGAACGTCGAGAAGAGGAGGAGCGAGTAGAACTCGCCGCGGTCGAGGTTGTGCTCGGGCAAGTAGCCGCCGGCGAGCAGCGCCGCGAGCGCGCCGCCGAGACACAAGATGCCGTCGAAGAAGAGCGAGAAGCGATCGATGGTGAGCCACGGCGAGAGCGCCGCCGTGTCGAGGTTCTCGGTGCCGTACCACCAGAGCGCCATCGCAGCGACGCCGCCTGCGACGAAGATGAGCGTCGTGCCGAGCGCAAAACCGCCGCGCGATTTCACCAGAACTTCGACGAGCATCAGCAAGAGGGCGCCGACGCCGACCATCAAGAGCGGAGCGAGTGTGAGAGCGAGCAGCATGGTCAGTCCTTCGGCTCTTTCAGCGCTTCGATCTTCGGGCCGACGCTCGGGGGAGCTTCCTGCCTGCGCGGCAGGAGCTTGAGGCCGTCGGGATAGTGCGGCGCGCCCGCGGGCACGCGCGCTTCGAAGTCCGCCTCGACGCGCGCGGTCGCTCCCTGAATCTGCGAGATGAAGATGTTCGGGAAGACGCCGATGACGAACATCATCAGAACGAGCGGAAAGACCGCGAGGAGCTCACGCGAGGTGAGGTCGGGCAGGCGGCTGTTCTCTTTTTTGCGGATCGGGCCGAAGAAGACCTTCTGCACGACCGAGAGCATGTAGAGCGCGCCGAGGATGACGCCGGCGGCGGCGCCCGCCGCCTGCACGCCGTTGAAGTGACCGAGCTTGTTCGACACGAACGTGCCGGTGATGATCATGAACTCGCCGACGAACCCGTTGGTAGCGGGTAGACCGATGCTCGCGAGCGTCGCGACGACGAAGATCGCGGCGTAGAGCGGCATCGACTTCGCGAGCCCGCCGAACTCGGCGACGGCGCGCGTGTGGCGGCGATCGTAGATGACGCCGACGAGGAGGAAGAGCGCGCCGGTCGAGATGCCGTGGTTGACCATCTGCAGCACCGAGCCCTCGAGCGCGGCCGGCGTGCACGCGAAGAGCCCGAGCATCACGAACCCGAGGTGCGCGACCGACGAGTACGCGACGAGGCGCTTGAAGTCGTCTTGCTTCCACGCGCAGAGCGCGCCGTAGAGAATGCCGCCGAGCACCGCGACGCCCGCGAGCGACGCGCCGAAGTGCGCCGCCGCGTCGGGGAAGAGCCCCATCGAAAAGCGCAGGTACCCGTACGTGCCGAGCTTCAGCATGATCGCCGCCAGCACGATCGAGCCCGCCGTCGGCGCCTCGGTGTGCGCGTCCGGCAGCCACGTGTGCACCGGGAACATCGGCACTTTGATGAAGAACGCGATCGAGAACGCGGCGAAGAGCCAGAACTGCGGCCCGTGCGGCAAGATGTCGTCGGGCCGCTTCCCGAACGGAAGCACGACGCGCTGCAGGTCGAAGTAATCGAAGCTGTAGTGCCCGGTCAGCCGATAGAAGCTGTGCGCCATGTAGAAGAGCGCCGCGAGAAGGAGCACCGAGCCCGTCATCGTGTAGATGAAGAACTTGAGCGCCGCCTTCATGCGCGCCTGGCCGCCCCAGACGCCGATCATCACGTACATCGGCACGAGCCCGAGCTCGAAGAAGATGTAGAAGAGGAAGAGATCGAGCGAGACGAAGGAGCCGATCAGCGCGCCCTCGAGGAGGAGCAGCGCGAAGCACCAGTCTTTCACGCGAGTCTTGATCGAGCCGAACGAAACGTACGCCGCGATCGGCATGATGAACGTCGTCAGCAGGATCAGCCAGAGCGAGATGCCGTCGACGGCGACGTGATAATGCACGCCGAGCCGTTGAATCCAAATCCAATCTTGATTGAAGTGGAAGGTGCGGCCCATCGGCACGCGCAGCATGTAGAGGCTCGTCACGAGCGTCGCCGTCATGACGAGCATCGTGAAGCCGCGGAGCAGCCGGTGCGCTTGTCGCGGAAGGAACAACACCGCGATCGAGCCGCCGATCGAGAGACGGAGCAGCCACGAAAGGTACGTGCGCGGCTCGGCGATCGGCCCTTCGGGAACGGCGAGGACGTCGCCGACCCACATGCGCGCGACGAAGAACGCCGCGAGCCCGCACATCGCCGCCATCGCGACGCGCGTGCGCCGGCCGTAGCGGTGCGGGACGAGAGCGCCCGCGGCGATGGCGAGCGCGATCGGCGCGCCGTGATCCACGAAGTGAATGAAGAGAAGCGCAGCGATCGCGCCGGCGACGAGCCAGGCGATGTGCGTCGCGTTCACGTGAAGCGGCGCTTCGGGCGTAGTCGGAGTTTCGTCGTGCTCGGCGGCGCTCATTGGTTCTGCCCCACTTCCATGACGGTGACCTTCGCGCCGCGCGGCACGTAGACGACGGTGGAGGCGGCGTAGCCTCCGAGCGCGGGCGAGAACACGTTCTTCGCGCGGAGCCGCACCGGACGCGTCTCTTCGACGATCGGGTCACTGTCCGGCTCGAGGTGCAGCGTGACCTCGGACGTCGGCGAAAAATCCTTCGAGACCGCGACCCATTTGTCGCCCGGTGCCTCGCATTTGCCGTGCTTCGCCTTGAGATCATCGATGACGTGATGTTGCTCGTCCGTACGCTTCTTCGCGTCGTCGATCTTCATCGTGTCGTCCCAGCCTTTTTGCCAGAGGTGCTTGTCCGGCTCGCACTGGGTCCACTCGTACTCGTAGCCGAGGTAGCCGCCGGCGGTGCCGGTCGAGACGACGAAGTCGGTGCCTTTGGCGACGACGTTCGCGCTCGCGTGCGGCACGACGAAGAACCAACCGATGGCGGCGACGCCGACGACCATCATCGCGGCGTAGAGATGAACGACGCCGTTTTGCAGCGCGCGGAGGACGGTGCCGCTCGCGGCGACCACGAACGCCGTTACCTTGGCGAGGATGCCGTCGATGACCCATTGATCGAACTGCGCCGAAGTATCGGCGAGCGCGTCGACGAGGGAGACTGCGGTCTCGTCGTAGAGCCGGTCGAGCCCGATCCACACGTAGCGCAAGATCGCCCAGACGCCGCCGACCGCGAGCCCCCCGCAGACGATGATGCGCGGCCAAGCGCCCGGCGTCCAAGGAACGACCGCCCAGAGGATCGCACCGATCGCGATGAGCAAGATGCCGGTCATCGCTTGCGCGAGGCGCGTCGCGGCCGCGATGTACTGCGGCTCGTCGGCGCCCTTGCGAGTGACGTAGAGGTGATAAGCGGCGTAGCTACCGAGCGCGAACGCGCCGAGGCCGAACGGCAAAAGCGATGCTGCGCTCGCAGCCCTGCCGTGCTCGTTGACCGACGCTTTCGTCGCCGTCTCGAACACCGGCTCGAGCCAGTGATCGATCGGGGTCACGTGGAAGAGCCCCATGTCGAGAATGCCGGCGACCGCCGCGCCCGTCGCGAGCACGATCAGCGGAACGGTCATCTGCCACGGAGACTCGTGTGGCGGATAGCCGGGCGTCGTGAGGTCGTCGCGGTGCTCGCCTTCGTGCTCGCTCGCTTCCATCTTCGCGAGCATCGACGGGCGTCCGATTTTCCATCCGCGGAAGTCGCCCCAAAACGTCATGAAGAACGCGCGGCACATGTAGAACGCGGTCATCACCGCGGCGGTCACCGCGACGGCGAAGAGAAGCGTTCCGATCCACGCCGGCGGCGTGAAGGGCGTCGAGCCTTCGTGCTTCAAACGGTCGAAGAGCGGGCTCTGGAGATGATCGACGTACGCGCGGTACATGATCTCGTCCTTCGAGAAGAACCCGCTGAGGAACGGGAAGCCGACGATCGCCGCGGTCGACACCGCGAACGTCCAGTACGTGTACGGCATGTACTTGCGGAGGCCGCCCATGTTCCGCATGTCTTGCGACGCGTCGCTGTCGTGGACGCGCCCGTGCATCGCGTGGATGACGCTGCCGGCGCAGAGGAAGAGACACGCCTTGAAGAACGCGTGCGTGAGGACGTGGAAGAACCCCGCCGAGAACGCGCCGACGCCGACGCCCAGGAACATGTACCCGAGCTGACTGACGGTCGAATAGGCGAGGACCTTCTTGATGTCGTACTGCACGAGCGCGATCGACGCCGCGTAGAGCGCGGTGAACGCGCCGACGAGCGCGATGACCATCATCACGAACGGCGAGAGCAAGAAGACGAAATGGAGGCGGCAGATCAGATAAACGCCGGCCGTGACCATCGTCGCCGCGTGGATGAGCGCGCTGACCGGGGTTGGGCCGGCCATCGCGTCGGGCAGCCACGTGTAGAGCGGGATCTGCGCGCTCTTGCCGGTGCAGCCGAGGAGGAGCGCGAGGCCGCACGCGGTCGCCGCGCTGATCGTGACCGGCGTCGCCGGTTGGAGAATCGACGCCCAGCCTTCGTACTTTCCGCCGCCGAGCGGCCAGAGGTGAATGCGGAGCGCGTCGACCGGCGGATCGACGAGGTGCGTGACGTTCGACTCGATGCCGTTCCAGTCGAGCGCGCCGCAGTACTGCGCGAGAATGAACATCGCGCACAAGAGACCGAAGTCGCCGATGCGGTTCGCGATGAACGCCTTCTTGCCCGCCGCCGCGTTCGCGTCGCTCTGATACCAAAACCCGATCAAGAGATACGAGCAGAGCCCGACGCCCTCCCAGCCGATGAAGAGGATGGGGAGGTTGTCCGCCATCACGAGCACGAGCATCGCGAAGACGAAGAGGTTCAGGTACGCGAAGAAGCGGTGGAACGAAGCGTCGTCCGCCATGTACGACGTCGCGTACAAGTGGATGAGCGCGCCGATGCCGGTGATGATGAGCATCATCACGCTCGAGAGCGCGTCGACGCTGAAGCGGACGTCGATCGGTACGTTCGTCGGACCCACGCGCGGGTCGAGGCCGCCGTTGGTGTGCATCCACTGCCAGAGCGTCCACGTGAGGCGCACGTGCTCGTGCACCGTCTTGCCGCCCTCGACGTGCGAGGAGGCGTCGACGAAGTGGTTCAGCGAGAAGAGGACGATGACCGAGCAGACGAAGCTGATGGTGACGGCGGCGACCGCCATCACACGGACGGCGGGCTTGCCGAGGCGCTTGCCCCACACGCCGTTGATCAGCGCGCCGAGGAGCGGCATCCCGAGGATGATGCCGAACAGCGAAAAGTCGTCCTGGGGAAACAAGCTGTCGAACATTTCAGTTCCTCAGAAGATCGGCTTCGTCCGTGCGCACGGTGCGCTTCAGACGGAAGAGCGAGATGACGATCGCGAGGCCCACCGCGACCTCGGCGGCTTCGGCGGCGATCAAGAAGAACGCGAAGAGCTGGCCCGTGTGCGCAGAGGTCTCGGCGCGGTTGAACGCGACGAACGCGACGTTCACCGCGTTGAGCATGAGCTCGATGCTGAGGAGCACCGAGAGTACGTTGCGGCGAACGAGGAAGCCGACGCCGCCGATCGTGAAGAGAATCGCGCTGAGCGCGATGTAGTGCTCGACGGGGATCACGGCGTCTCCTTGCGGATCGGAAGTGCGGGCGCGTCGCTCTTGTGCCGGCCGCGCGCGACGGCGACGGCGGCGATGATCGCGATCATGAGGAGCGCGCTCGAGAGCTCGAACGGAACGAGGTAGTCGGTGAAGAGCGTCTTGCCGATCGCGTCGATGGTCCCGAAATCGGCGGGGTAGTCGACGAGGCGATACGCGTGGCCCCAGGAGGGCCGCGCGACGAGGTAGATGCCGGCGGCCGAGACGAGCAAGAAGAGCGTGCCGCCCGCCGCGCGCGTCAGCTGCCCGCGCGTGTCGCGCGACGAGGTCGCGCTCGGCCCGAGGAGCATGATGACGAAGATGAAGAGGACGACGATCGCGCCCGCGTAGACGATCAGCTGAATCGCCGCGAGGAAGTGCGCGTGGAGCGCGACGAAGATTCCGGCGACCGAGAGGATCGTCGTCATCAATCCCATCGCGCCGCGAATCGGATTTTTCGCGATGACCGTCCAGAGCGCGCCCGCGATCGCGAGGACCGCGCAGGTGTAGAAGTAAATCAAGCTCGCTGCCGTCACCGATGTCCTCCGCTATTCGACCAAGAGCGTGGCGTCGGCGTGCTTCTTGTTGCCGAGCACGTACGACTCGAAGTGTTTCCGGAACTTCTTCAAGAAACCGAGCGCCGGCATCGCCGTGCCCTCGCCGAACGCGCAGATGGTGTTGCCCATGATGCCGTTGGCGATGTCGTGGAGCGCGTCGAGCTCGGCCATCGTCGCGTTGCCGTCGAGAATCTTGTCGACGGTGTGATAGAGCCACGCCGACCCTTCGCGGCACGGCGTGCACTGGCCGCAGGACTCGTGCTTGTAGAACTGCATCAAGTTCTTCATCGCGAGGACGGGGCAGGTGCCTTCGGCCATCACCGTCACGCAGCAGGTGCCGAGCATCGTGCCGACGTTGCGCATCGTGTCGACGCCGAGCGGCACGTCGAAGACGCTCATGCCGTGCCACTTGTGCATCGGATCTTTTTCGTCGGGCGCGTGAACGGTTTCTTCGGGAAGAAGAATCGGCGTGGAGGACCCGCCGGGGATCACGCACATCACTTTGCGGTCGCCGAGGACGCCGCCGCCGATTTCGAAGATGAGCTCGTTCAGCGTCGGCCCGCACGCGAGCTCGACGATGCCCGGCTTCTTCACGTGGCCGTTGATGCCGTAGAGACGAACGCCGCCGTCTTTGATGTCGTGCAGCGCCGAGTGCTTGCTGAACTCGTCGCAGCCGATCTTGAACGCGGTCGGCACCGCGGCGATCGTCTCGAGGTTGTTGACCGTCGACGGCATGCCGAACGCGCCGGCTTGCGCCGGAAACGGCGGCTTGAGACGCGGCTCGCCGCGGCGGCCTTCGAGACTGTTGAGGAGTGAAGTTTCTTCGCCGCAGATGTACGCGCCCGCGCCGGTGTGAACGACGACGTCGACCGCCCAATCTTTTCCGAACGGCGTCTTGCCGAGGTAGCCCTTCGCGTGCGCTTCGGCGATCGCGGCTTCGAGGCGCGCCTTCGAGAGATGGAGCTCGTCGCGCACGTAGATGTACGCGACGTGCGCGCCGATGCCGTAGCACCCGATGATGCATCCCTCGATGCACGCGTGCGGGTTCTCTTCCATCAGCGTGCGGTCTTTGTGCGTGCCGGGCTCGCCTTCGTCGGCGTTGACGACGAGGTAGTGCGGCTTGTTCGACGCGACCGCCTTCGGCATGAAGCTCCACTTCACGCCCATCGGGAAACCTGCGCCGCCGCGGCCGCGGATGTTCGCTTTCTTCGCTTCATCGACGACTTGCTCGCGCGTCATCGTCGTGAGCACGCGCTGCGCCGTCTTGTAGCCGTCGACCTCGCGCTCGTAGACGTCGAGCTTCCAGCCGTTGGCTTTGCCGTACACCTTCGTGAGGTAGTCGGTTCGCTTCAGCATCACTCGCTCCGAAGCTTGTCCAAGATTTCGTCCACCTTCTCGGGCGTGAGGTTCTCGAAATATTCTTTGTCGACCTGCATCATCGGCGCGGTGCCGCAGCTCGCGAGACACTCGGCCGAGCGGAGCGTGACCTTGCCGTCGCCGGTCGTCTCACCGCACTTGATGCCGAGCTTCTTCTCGCACTGCGTGACGACGTTGTCGGCGCCGCGGAGCGCGCACGGCAGCGTGCGGCACACCCAGACCTGGTGCTTGCCGACCGGCTTGCGATTGAAGAGCGTGTAGAAGGTGACGACGCCCTCGACGTGAGCCGGCGAGAGATCGAGACGATGCGACACGTAGTGCATGACGTCTTCGTCGATGAAGCCGTGCTGCTCTTGGCACAGGTGCAAGAGCGGAATGCACGCCGCCATCTTGGTCGGGTACCGCGTGAGGATCTCCGCAAGCTTCTGCTCGCGATCTTTCGAAAGCTCGAACGCCATGGATCGCCTGAAAATTCCCCTGAAAACCATCGGCGCATGCGCCGGAGCAGGGAAATCGCGGCGGACGCTAGTGCGCCGTATGTAGGTCCGTCAAGGCAAACGTTCCCCTTGTTCGAGCGCGATCAAGACCGCTATGCTGCCGCGCGCGTCGACTCAGAGCGTCGGCGCAAAAACGAACGAAGAGGTGGCTCGGTGTTTTGTCCGAACTGCGGCACCAAGAACGATGATCCGAACGCGCAGACCTGCGTGAAGTGTGGATTCAATTTGCGGGGCGCCGCCGCGCCGAAGTTCAAGGGCACGATGCTCATGACGAGCCAGCAAGCGCCGGGCGCCGCGTCGGGTCCTCCCGCGCCCCCGGGAGCGCCCGCGATGCCTCCGCGTCCGGCGGGTCCGCCGCCGAGCAAGCTCAAGGGAACGATGGTCGGCGTCGCGCCTCCGATGCCCGGCTCCGCGAAGATGCCCGACCTCGGTGCGCCGCCGGCTGCCACGCCGCCACCGCCCGCGCCGATGCCTCCGCCCGCCGCTCCTGACTTCGGTGGCGGTAACGTCAACCCGCTCGGCGGAACGATGGTCGCGAGCGAGTCGAGCTTTCAGCCGCCGCCGAATTTCGGCGCGCCGCCTCCGCAAGGTCCGCCGCCCGGGCAGGGCGGATTTGGCGGTCCGCCGCCCCCACAAGGTGCATTCGGTGGCCCGCCTGGACAAGGCGGCTTCGGTGGCCCGCCGCCGCAACAGGGCGGCTTCGGTGGTCCGCCGCCGCAACAAGGCGGCTACGGCGCTCCGCCGGGTGCGGGTCCTGGTCCCGGTCCTGGTCCGGGCTTCGATCCGAATTTCCAAAACCAACAACAACAACCAGGTCCGATGATGAATATGGGAGGAGGTCCAATGCAAGGTCCGGGAATGCAAGCGCCGCCGGGAGGAATGCAGCCGGGTGGAGGTTATGGTGGTGGTCCGATGATGCCGGGCGCGCCCGGTGGTCCGATGGCGCCGGGCGGCGTGAGCGACAAGACCTGGATGGTCACGCTCCTCCTCTGCGTCTTCGCCGGAACGATCGGCGTGCACCGCTTCTACGTCGGCAAGATCGGTTCGGGCGTCGGCCAGCTTTTGACGTTCGGCGGTTGCGGAATTTGGACGCTGATCGATCTCATCATGATCATCACCGGCAAGTTCACCGACGCGCAGGGCCGTCCGCTGAAGAAAGAGTAAGTCACGCGCGGTGAGGGCCGCCGAACGCTCCGAAAAAGCGGGCGACCCAAACGACGAAGAGCGCCACGCACATCGCGATTCCTGCGATGCGCACGGCGCTCTTCGTTTTTCCGGGCCGCGACCAGAATCCGAATTGGCCGGTCCGCACGTAGCTCGCGAGCTCCGCGGCGCCGAGCACCACGACGAATGGGATCACGATCGGCGCGAGCGGGTTCTCGTGCATCGCCGCGTGGAGCTCGAGGTGCAGGAGCGCGCGCGTCGCCGTCGTCATGCCGCACGTGGGGCAGGGGATGTGGAAGAACGTCCGCATCGGGCAGTTCCAGTGCAGGAACTTCCGCGTGATGTGCCCGTACGCCGCGAGCGCCACGCCGAGCGGAACGAGCGCGCGCACCGGCGCGCCTTTCGTCATGCGGGGGAGGATGACACAAGTGGCGCGCGTAAACACGTGAGCTCGCACGAAGCGCCGCCCTGCAGACGCCATGAGATCGCATCCGCCGAGGTCCGCGCGAACCGTTGAGCCGCTTCTCGCGCGAGAGGCGTAGGCGCGCCCGTCCGCTGGCGCGCCTTGGCGAGCGGACGCGGCGCCGTGCAGACGCTAAATATAGCCTAATCATGTCGAGCCAGCTCGGGCTTCCGTTTCCCGTGCGGCGAAAGCCGGGCAAGCGCTTCTGGGGTGGCGCGCGTGTGGGAGCGGGGCGTAAACGGACCGAGGGCGGGCGGCCGTGCGTGCCGCATCGCGCCCGGCCCGTGCATCGGCACGGTCACCCGGTGCACGTCACGCTTCGGGCGCGCGCGGGCCTTCCGGGGTTTCGCGACCGGGGATTTTCGCCGAGATGCGCGCCGCGATCCGAGGGGCTAGCCGTTCGCCTGCGGTTGGCGAGGCGTTCAGGGTCATCGAGTTTTCGGTGCAGAACGACCACGTGCACCTCATCGTCGAAGCACACGACAAGGACACGCTCTCGCGGGGGCTACGCGGGCTCGCGATTCGACTCGCGCGCGCCGTGAATCGCGCGCTCGGCGTGCGAGGCGCCGTTTGGGCCGACCGCTATCACGCGCGCGATCTCGCGACGCCGCGCGCGGTTCGCAACGCGATCGTCTATGTGCTGATGAACGCGAAGAAGCACGGCGTGCGCATGCCGACGGGCGTCGACCGCTTCTCCTCGGCGCCGTGGTTCACCGGGTTCAAGGCGCGCATCGCGGAAGACGAAGAGCGTCCGGTGCGCGCGCCGAGGACGTGGCTCGCCGCGATCGGGTGGAAACGCTGGGGCCGTCTGCGGCTCGACGAACGACCGCGAGGGCCGGGCTGAGCCGGTCGTTGCAAATCCGCGCGAGCCTTCATGCAAAACCGGCCGCCGGTCCGCGGGCTCGCGAGATTCGGCGAGCGGCTGCGCGTTTCCGCTTGGGATGATCGCGTGCGCGCCGGCCTGCTCGCCGTGGCGTGCGGAGGCGACGTCGCCGCAGAGGACATCGCCGGCTCGTACACGGTGACCGCGAGCGATGGTCCGAACGCGTGCGGATTCGGCGCGTGGACGTCCGGCGATTCTTCGGCCGCGGACGTGAAGATCGTCGAAGGTGCGGACGGCGCCGGCGCGTTCATCATCGACGGCCTCGCGCACGGTTCCGCGCAGCAGTCGTTCGCCGGTACCCGGCAGTAGCTAAACGTTGAAGCGGAAGTGCATCACGTCGCCGTCGCGGACGACGTAGTCCTTGCCTTCGATGGCGAGCTTGCCGGCTTCGCGACATTTCGATTCGCCGCCGAGCTTCACGTAGTCCTCCCACCAGATGACCTCGGCTTTGATGAAGCCTTTTTCGAAATCGGTGTGGATGACGCCGGCGGCTTGCGGCGCTTTCGCCGAGACGAAGGTCGTCCACGCGCGGACCTCGGGCTTGCCGGCGGTGAAGAACGTGAGCAAATCGAGAATCTTGTATCCTGCACGTATCACGGCGTTGAGGCCCGGCTCTTTCAGGCCGGCGCTCTCGAGGAACTCGGGGCGCTCGGCCGGCTCGAGCTGCGCGATTTGTTCTTCGAGCGCGGCACACACCGGAACGACGGGCGCGCCCTCGGCCGCCGCATACTTGCATAATGCAACGTAGTGCGCGTTCGCCTCGAGATTCGCGAGGGATTTCTCGTCGACGTTGGCGACGTAAAACGTCGGCTTGGTCGTGAGGAGCTGCATCTCGCGGAGGATGGTCTTCGCGTCGACCGAGTCGGCGAGCTTGGCGGTGCGAGCCGGTTTGCCGGCGTCGAGGTGCTTGGCGAGGGCTTCGCAAACTTCGACGGCGACTTTTTCTTTTGCGTCGTTGCCCTTCGCGGCTTTGCGCGCGCGGTCGAGGCGCTTGTTCACCGTGTCGAGATCTTTGAGACAGAGCTCGGTCGTGACGGTCTCGATGTCCGAGACCGGGTCGACGCGATTTTCGACGTGGACGATGTTCGCGTCCTCGAAGCAGCGCGCGACTTGGACGATCGCCGACGCCTCGCGGATGTGCGAGAGAAACTGATTGCCGAGACCTTCGCCTTTGCTCGCGCCGCGCACGAGGCCCGCGATGTCGACGAACTCGATCGTCGTGGGCACGATGCGGTCGGCGTGAACGACCGAGTCGAGCGCTTCGAGGCGCGCGTCGGGCACGATGACGACGCCGACGTTCGGCTCGATCGTGCAAAAGGGGTAATTTGCGGCCTCGGCCTTGGCCGAGGACAGCGAATTGAAGAGCGTCGATTTTCCGACGTTGGGCAAACCGACGATTCCGACCGACAGTCCCATGGTGGAACGGCGTTTAAGCACAAAAAGGGATTGGGCGGTGGGAAGGTTGTAGAGTGCAACGAGTGATTTCGAGCGGAAGGCTTGCGGGGAAAACGGTCGCGCTGTGCGTGACGGGCAGCGTCGCGGCTTACAAAGCGCCGATCGTCGTGCGGCTCTTGCGCAAGGAAGGGGCGCGCGTCGTGCCGGTGATGAGCTCGGGCGCCGAGAAATTTTTGGGGGCTGCGACGCTTTCGGCGCTGACCGGCGAAGAGGTCGTGCGCGACATGTTCGCGGCGCCCGGCGAGGTGCACGTCGCGCTCGGCGCCGAGGCCGATGCGGTCGTGGTCGTGCCGGCGACGGCCGACGTGCTCGCGCGGCTCGCGCAGGGCCGCGCGGATGATCTCGTTGCGGCGCTCGTCTTGTGCGCGAAAGGGCGCGTGCTCGCGGCGCCGGCGATGCACCCGCGGATGTGGAACAACCCGGCGACGCAGCGCAACGTGAAAGAGCTCGCGCGGCTCGGGCGCGTCGAGCTCGTCGGACCCGTGCTCGGAGAGGTCGCGTCGGGTGACGAAGGGCCCGGGCGCATGGCCGAGCCCGAAGCGATCGTCGCGGCGGTCGTGCTCGCGCTCACGCCGAAAGATTTGGACGGGCTCGCGATCGTCGTCACGGCCGGGCCGACGATCGAGGACATGGATCCGGTGCGGTTTCTGGGCAATCGATCGACCGGAAAAATGGGGTTCGCCATCGCCGAGCGCGCGGCGGCGCGCGGCGCGCGCGTGACGCTCTTGGCCGGCCCTGTGAATTTGCCGACGCCGCCGCGGGTCGATCGCGTCGACGTGCGGAGCGCGCTTCAATTGCAAGCCGCGCTCGCCAACGTGGGCGAAGTCGATGCGATCGTGATGGCCGCCGCGGTCGCCGATTATCGGTTCGCCGAGACGAGCGTCACCAAAGTGAAGAAGGGCGGCGAGTCGGCGTCGATCGATCTCGTGCGCAATCCCGATTTGCTCGCGGCGCTCGGCGCGGCGCGAAAGGGCTCGCGTCCGGTGCTCGTCGGTTTCGCGCTCGAGACCGGAACGCGCGCGCACGTCGTGGCCGAAGCCCGCCGCAAGCTGCGCGAGAAAAAAGTCGACGTGGTCGTGGCGAACGAAGCGCGCGTCGCCTTCGGTGGCGACGACAACGAGATCTCGTTCGTCACCGAAAATCGCGACGAGCGACTGCCGCGTGCGTCGAAGATCGATCTCGCCGACGCGCTGCTCGATCGCATCAAGAGCTTGCTCGGCTGACGGTTTGCGCGGTATGACGCGCGCGCTTTCTTACTTTGATCGCGCTTCCAGGGAAGCCGGTGAAAATCCGGCACGGCCCCCGCCACGGTAACGGCGACGAACCTGCATCAAGCCACTGCTCTCCAAAGAGTGGGAAGGCGCAGGCGAGGATGACCCGGAGTCCGGAAACCTGTCTCGCGAGCTTCGCTCCATCATCGCCGCGAGGGTGCGGCACGAGGTGAACATGAAAGCTCGGAACGTGTGCATTGTGCACGCATTGGCGTGCGGTATTTTCGGCCTTTTCTCGGCATGCACGGGCGACGACGTGACGCTCGGCCCGGACGCGGGGCCGCCGAAATCGGACGCGACGGTCGACCAAGCTGCGCCGGACGCCGGTGGTGACGCAGCGACCGGGCCGCGCCTCTTGATGACGTACGCCGCGACGAACGGCGAGCTCGTCTCGTACGACGTCGCTGGCAAAGCGGTCGCGGCGCGCGCGACGCTGCCCGGGTACGAGGAGACTCGAAAATCCGCGAGCGATTTTTTCCTCCTCGGTGAAGGCAGCGCCGACGTCGTCGCGAAGCTCGCGCCCGGCAATCCGACGAGCCCGATCGCGTCGTGGAACGTGCATTTGGACGACGGCTTCGACGGCGGCGAGGCAAACGCGAACCCGGTCGACATCGTCGAGACCGCGCCGACCAAAGCGTACGTGCTTCGTTACAACCGAAATCGCATCGCCGTCATCGATCCGTCGCAGAGCGCCGACGGTGGCGCGCCCGTTTCGACGATCGATCTCTCCGCCCTGATGCAAGCGAACGATCACGACGGTCACGTCGACATGACCGGCGCGGTCTTCGATGCGTCGCGCAATCGGCTCTATGTCGCGCTCGGGAACATCGACATCAATCTCGTCGACCCGCAGGGGTTCTTTCTTTTGTGCGCCGGGACGCAGTCGACGCTCATCGCGGTCGACACGACGAACGACACGCTCGTCAATCTCGGCGGCAGCGGGCCGGGAGGCGGCGTCGTCTTGAACGGATATTCGCCGCAGACCGGAACCTTCGGCGGCGTCGTGCTCGACACGGCGGGCGATCGCGTGCTCGTTTTTTCGACCGGCTGCAACGCGCCGGGATCGGGCGACGCCGGCGCCGGGCCGCTGTCAGGGCGACTCGTCGAGGCGGTCGACTTGAAGACGAATCAAACGACGACGCTCCTCGATGCGAGCGCGCAACCGTATCCTGGTCAGCTCGCGTACCTCGACGCGACGCACGCGCTCATCCAGTTCGGCTTCGGCGCGTTCTCGACGACGTACGCGTGGGACCCGACGAAGTCGACGCTCGGCGCGCCGTTCGCGACGACCCCGGACGTCTTCGACCTCGATGGAAAGGGCCATTTTCTGGGCCCGCAGTCGACGATCGCGAGCGACGGCGGCGCGGGCCCGACGAACGTCATCGCGGTCGACGTCGGCGACGGCGGCGTCGCGCAGCTGGGACAAAACCCATTCTTGCAGAGCGCCGGTTTCGTCGGCAACGCGACCTACGTTCCCTAACGCGCGCCTTTCGTCTCTTCGAGGGCGATCAAAAAGTCGCCGATCATCCGTCCGCGGTCGCGGATTTTTTCCGGCGTCGCGATCGCGCGGAGCGTTCGTTCGATCCCGCGCTTGCACTGCGCGGCGCGCTCGGGCATCGCGCGGGCGAGACGCGCGAGCACGCGCAGCATCGTGACGTTGTCCTCGAACGGCTTGCGACGCACGGCGAACACGCCGACCGCGTCGGGGTCCTTCGAGCTCGCGAAAAACCCGCCGCCGCGCGTGTCCTCGAGGTTCGCGAAGATCGCATCGACGATCTTCGCCGCTTGCGCCGCGCGCGCCGCGTCCTTCGAAACGCGCGCGAGCTCGAGGAGCGCGAACGCGAACGCCGCGTTGTCCGACAAGTGCACCAGCGAATCGGCCGAGGAGGCGACGTCGTGCGAGAGCGCGCCGCCCTTGGTCGCGTGCGTCGCGAGGACGAGGTCGGCCGCTTTCTTCGCGCGTTCGAGCGCGGATGCTTCGCCGGTCGCCTCGAAATACTTGCAGTATGCAGCAATTCCGAGCCCATTTTCGCGCGCATATTCGTGCATGTCGACGCGCGGCAGCCCGAGCGCGAGACGCTCGGCTTCGCCCTTCGCGTAATACTCGTGGCCGGTCACGAACCCTTTTCCGACTTCGTGCGCGTTCAAGTCGGCGTCTTGGGTCACGTAGAAGCCGCCGTCTTTTCCGGACAAGAAACGATCGACGTAACCTTTGATCGCGGTCGCCACATCCAGCCACTTCTTGTCCTTGGTGAGCTCGTACGCTTCGGCGTAGTTGGCGATCGCGCCGGCGTTGAAATAGAGCAGCTTCTCGAAGTGCGGGTGCTTCCAGTCGCCGTCGGTCGAGTACTGGTAGATGCCGCCCCAAACCGGGTCGACGATGCCCCGCTGCTGATCGAGCGTGAAGAGGACGCGCTTCTTTTCGAGCGCGTCGCCAGCGCGCGCGCGCGAGAGCGCCCAGGCGTTCGTCATGAAGAGCGGCACTTTCTGTCCGTGGCCCCAACTGCCTTGCTCTTCGTCCCAATAATCTTCGAGCCCGAGCTCGGTCGCGCGCGCGATCCACGCGAGCTCTTCTTCCGGCATCGGCGCGTCGGAGATCGCGACGTCGCTCGCTTCGGTCGACGCGGCTTCGTCTTTCGATGCGACGACCGCATTCAAAATCTCGACGAACTTCTCCGGCGCGATGAAGCCGCGATATTTCCCGAGCTCGCGTCCGTCGGGCGAAAAGATCACGGTGGCCGGCCAGCCGTAGTCGGCGTAGCGCTCTTCGATGTCCGGGCGCGCGTCGATGTCGACCTTCGCCGCGATGAAGTGCGCGTCGAGCAGCGTGCGTACTTGCGCATCGTGATAGGTGACCGCCTCCATCACGTGACACCAGTGGCACCACTCGGCCGAGCCATCCATCACGACGAATCGTTTTTCGGTCTTGGCGCGCGCGAAGGTCGCATCGGAAAATTCGCTCCACGCGAGCGGCGCCTTCGGCGTCGCGTCCCAGCGCGCGAGGGAATCATCGACGTGCGCAACCGTTGGTTTCGGCGGGGCGGCGCTCGTCGTCGCGCACGCGGTCGAAAGAACGAAAATGGCGAGTCGCTTCACTCCCCCATTTTACGCGCGCCGGCCGCCGGCGGTTGCGCCTAAACTGACCGCATGCGCGGCGCGTCGTTCTTGCTGATCGCGCTCGCGGCGTGCGACCCGGGTTGGTCGGGCACCGCGCATCTCATCGACGCGACCGGCGCGCCGATCGCCGGCGCGACGGCGACGCTCAAGTGTCCATCGGGTCACGTCGAGCACGAGACGTCCGACGCGACCGGCACGTTCGTCTTCGGCGGCGTCGGCAGCTCGTTCGAAGCGCCGAAATGCACGGTGACGATCGACGCTCCCGGTTTCGCGTCGCGGACGGTCACCGTTTACGACCTTTGCTACCGAAGCACGCACGCAGGCAACGCCGGCGTCCCGCGCAAGCCGGGCGAGGGCACCATCCTGCTCTCCCGCGCGCCAGTCCTCGCGCCCGCCGACGCCGGACCTGACTGAGCAAATCTCACCGCAGCGAACGCCAATCGAGGACGCGCATCTCGCGGGTCGAGACGCGCATCTCGACGGTGCGCCTCGGCGGGAGCGAGTCGCCGCCGACCTCGAGGGCCATCGGGCGCGAGAACGTGAAGCGCGCGGCGGTCGTGAACCAGTCGTGCATGCCGCGGAGCGGGTGCGCGCCGGTCCAAAGACGCGGGATGCTCATGATGCCGCCGAACGTCGAGCGATCGAAGACGCGCACGTTGATCATCCCGAGCAGACGCTCGGCGAAGGGGTACGCGCGGAAGTGATAACCGAACTCGGGGCACGTCGCGGCGCCGGCGACGCTCATCAAGCCGTCCCACAAAACGGTGCCGCGCTTCGCGCCCGCGACGCGGACGAGCGCGCCCGCCGAGTCGACGGTGTAGACCTCGTCGCCGAGATTTTCGACGAGCACGTGCGGGCGGCCGTAGACGATCGATTTCGGCGCGGTCCGCGTGAGCATCGCCGTGACGTAGCCGTAGACGCTCTTCGCGAAGAAACGCGGCGGGCCCTTCGATTGCTCGAGCTGCTCTTTGTAGTCGTTCAAAATCTCCGCGTCCCAGCCGGCGCCGGCGAAGTGCGCGAGCGTTCCGAGACCGGGCTCTTGCGGGTAGGCGACGTCCACCAAGCCGAATCGGCGGAGCGGGAGCGCGTCGTCGCGATCGTGCAGGTCCCGCAGGATCGCGAGGGCCGTCGCGAGCTTCGGCGCGCCGACGACGTTCGCCCACGCGTTGCCGGTGCCGAGCTTGAGCAAACCCATCGGCGGGAGCGGCTCGCCGTCCGAAGTGACGCGGGCGAGCGCGTTGACGAGCGCGATCGCAGTTCCGTCGCCGCCGGCCGAAAAAACGAGGACCGGTTTCTTCGGCAAGATCTCGCGCAAAAACGCGGTCGCCTCGTCGAGCGAGTGCGTGAGCTTGACCGTCGCGCCCGGAAGAAAGCGTGCAGTCTGCACCGCGATGCGCCGCCCGCCGCGTTTGGCGTTGGCGTTCACTAGAATGCACAGACCCTCGCCGGATTTTTTCAAAGCGCGCTCGCGATCGCCGTGCGCACGGTCTCTTGGAGCGCGGCGATTCCTTTCGGCGTCCGGTCGTAGCGCGCCGTGTCGATGGGCGGATGAATGGTGACGCGCACGCTCGCGTCGCGCGTCGACCGGCTCGCGCCGCGTGGGAGCGCGAGACGTGTGCCCTGGACGGTGACCGGAAGGATCGGCTCGCCGACGTCGAGCGCGAGATGGAAGCCGCCCTTCTTGAACGGCAGGAGCTCACCCGTCGGGCTGCGCGTTCCCTCGGGCGCGATCCACACGTTCACGCCCGAGCGCATCCGCTGCTTGGCGACGTCGAGGCTCTCGATCGCCGACCGCCGGCTCTTCCGATCGATCGCGACGAAGCCCGCCTCGAGCATCGCGCGTCCGAAAAACGGAAGACTGAAGAGCTCGATCTTCGCAATCATGCGCAAGCTCTGCCCGTGCGGCGGACCGAGGACGTGAAAGAGCACCGGCACGTCGTAGTGCGACTGATGGTTGCTCATCACGAGATAAGTCGCCGCTCGGTCGAAGTTTTCGCGGCCGCGCACCTCGATCGCCATGCGCAAGTGGTCGACGACGTGCGCCGACCACGACTCGAGCCGGTCGTCGCACATCTTTTTCGTCAGCCGGCCGCGCGTCGCGTCGAGCACCGTCGGCACCGAGATGGCGAGCGTCTCGGCCATGTTTTGGAGCGAGAGAACGAGCGATCCTGCCAAGCGGAAGAAACCCTTATCACGCCCCGAGCTGACCCTTGCTATCGGCGGAAACGCCGCTTAGCATCGCTCCACCGCGGGCGCGAAAAACCCTCAGTTTCTCGCAGCTTTCTCGCAGTTTGACATGACACGGCCGCCTTCTTCCACCTTGGCGCCGCGATGGTGAGGACGTGAGCGTAAGCACGATACGGACGGCGCTGGGCCTGCTTCAGGACGATCCCGACCACGAACAGGCGTACCTCGATCTCAAAGAGGCGCTTGGGAGCGGAAAACCCGAGGGCATGTCCGCCGAGGACGCGCGCGCGCTCCTCGCGTCGGCGCGCCGTGCGCACGAAGCGCGTCGCGAATACGACGCGGTCGCCTCGCTCCTCGAGCTCGAGGTGCTCCTCGCGCAAGGCAGCGACGCCGAAGTGGACCTCCTGCGCGAGCTCGCGCGCGTTTCGGACGAAGAGCTCTTCGACGACGCGCGCGCCGAAGAAGTTTTCGGGCGCATCCTCGCGCTCGTTCCGGGCGACGAGACGGCCGAAGAAGTGCTCGAGCGCATCCGCGCCAAGCGCTCGAAGTGGACCGAGCTCGTCACGCGCTACGCGGACGAAGCGGCCTCGGCCGCAGAGCCGCGTCTCAAGAGCTCGCTCCTCGTGAGCGCGTCGGAGACGGCGTATCGCTATGGTCGTCCGGCGACGACCGGCAAGAAGAAGATCGCCGCGCTCCAAGCCGAGATCGTCTCGCGTCTCGAGAGCGCGCTCGAGGTCGACCCGAAGAATCGTCGCGCGGGCGCGCTCCTCGAGCGCATCTACCGCGAGGCGGGCAAGTGGGAGCCGCTCGCGGCGCTGCTCGAAAAAGTGTCGACCGAGTCGAGCGTGAAAGACGAGAAGACCGCGGGTTTTCTGCGGCTTGCGCGCGTGCTGGCGAAAAAAATCCAGAGCCCCGAGCGCGCCGTCGCGGCGTACGAAGGCGTGCTCGATCTGTCGCCGGGCAACGAAGAGGCGACGAGCTTCCTCGTCGACTTTTTCACCGCGCGCGAGATGTGGGACCACCTCGTGTCGCTCTACGAAGAGCAGCTCCACACGAGCACGCGTCACGGCAAAGAAGACATCGGCATCGTCTTGCAGCTCGCGATGGTGCACTGGAAGATGCGCGGCAAGGCCGACGTCGCCGAGCCGTACTTCGACAAGCTGCGCAAGGCGGAGCCGGCGCATCCGGGCATGCTCGCGTTCTTCCGCGAGACGCTCGGCGCGCGGCACGACTACGCGAAGCTGACGCAAGTTCTGACCGATGCGCAGCGCTCGCTGCCCGATGGGCTCGCGCGCTCGCAGATCGCCGCCGAGATCGCCAAGCTCTCCGAAGAAGGCGCCAACGCGACCAAGGCCATCGAGCAGTGGCGCGCCCTGCTACGGCAGGATCCGGGGCACACGCAGGCGCGCGACGCGCTGAAGCGACTGTACAAACAGAGCGGCGCGTACAACGCGCTCGCCGAGCTCCTTCGCGGAGAGCTCGAACGAATCCCAGCGGGTGACGCTGAATCCCGGTTGCCGCTCTTGCGCGAAATCGCCGGCCTTTACCGCGAGCACGTGAAGAGCGACACCGCGCTCCTCGCGGCGCTGACGCAGATCGCCCAGCTCGCGCCGAACGACGCGGACACCGTGCGCGAGCTCGTTCGCGTCTACGACACGCTCGGACGCGTCCGCGATTTGCTCGCGGCGCAGGCGCGGCTCGCCGATCTCGAGAGCGAGCCGAGCGTCAAAGCCGAGCTCTGGCGTCAGATCGCGCGGCGCTGGCTCGAGCAATTTTCGAACGTGCAGAACGCGATGGAGGCTTACGAAAAAGTCCTCGAGAGCGAGACGCACGACGCCGAGGCGATCGGCAAGCTCAAGGAGCTCTACGCCAAGCGGCGCGCGTTCAAGCCGCTCTACGATTTGCTCGAGCGCGAGGCGTCCGGGATGGAGGAAGGCCCGGGCCGTCGCGAGGCGTGGATGGAGATGGCGAAGATCGCGGCCGAGCGGCTCGACCGCGGGCCGGACGCCATCGCGCTCTACAAGAAGATCCTCGACGAGAGCGCTTCGTCGACCGCGGCGCTCGACGCGCTCGAGAAGCAGGCCGAGCGCGACAAAGATTTTGCGACCGTCGCCGACGCGCTCGAGCGGCGCGCCGTCGCCGAGTCGAACGACGCGGGAAAGCTCGGGGTCCTCCAGAAGCTCGGCGCGATTTACGCCGAGCGGCTCGGCGATCACGCGGCCGCGATGAAGACTTGGCGGCGCGTGCTCGAGATCCAGCCGGGGCATGCGAAGGCGCTCCGCGTCTTGCGCGACAGTTATCTCGGGAGCGCCGATTACGATGGGCTCACCGCGCTCTTCGCCGAGTCGAAAGATTGGGAAGGGCTCGCCGAGGTGCTCTCGAACGCCGCCGATCGCGCGAGCGACGCGGCGACCAAAGTGGAGCTCTCGTTCCGCGCGGCCGACGTGTACGAAAAAAATCTCGAGCAGCCCGAGCGCGCCTTCCGCGCGTACGAGCGCGTGCTCGCGGTGCGGCCCGACGACGAGCGCGCGGCGCGGTCGCTCATTCCGCTCTACGAGGCCGAAGAAAAATGGGCGCGCTTGCCGGCGCTCTACGAAGTTTTGTTCTCGCACGCGAAGACCGACGAGACCAAGCTCGAGATTTTGCAAAAGCTCGGCGAGGTCACCGGGCAGAAGCTTCAGGATCGCGGGGCGGCGTTTCGTCATGCGCAGCGCGCGTACGAGCTCTCGCCGGCACGCGAGGGTGCGCTCGCGGCGCTCGAGCACGCGGCGGCGGCCGCCGAGCAGTGGCCCGCGTTCGTCGCGGCGCTCCAGGCGCGGCTCGAGTCGGCGGGTGGGGAAGAGAAGCACGCGCTCGAAGCGAAGATCGCCGAGACGTACGCGACGCAGCTCGGCCGCGTCGACGAAGCGATCGCGGCGTACCGCCGGCTGGTCGAAGAGAACCCGGACGACCACGAGGCGATTGCGACGCTCGACCGAATCTTGCGCTCGCAGGACCGGCGCGACGACTTGCGCTGGCTCTACGAGACGCGCGTCGCGCGCGCGAACACTTCGCAGAAGGTGGAGCTCCTCTGCGAGTGGGCGGTCCTCGAAGAAGAGGCGATGGGCGCGCCGGATCGCGCCGGCGAAATTTATCGCCGCGTCCTCGAGATCGTGCCGAAGCACGGGAAATCCCTGCGCGCGCTCGCGCGATTGTTGCAGAATACAGGTAGTGCGGACGAGGCCGTGCAGATGCTCGAGCGCGATCGCGATCAGCGCGAAGGCAAAGAGCGCGCGGCGCGCGAGCTCGAGATCGCCAAGCTCCAGATCGACTTGAAGCGGCCGGGCGAGGCGTTCGCCGCGGTGAAGCGCGCGCTCGACGAGATCCCTGACGACGCGCAGGCGGTGGCCCTGCTCGAGCGGCTCCTCGAGATCGCAGAGTCGCGGCCACGCGCGGCGGGGCTCCTCGAGCAGCACTATGCGGCGACCGGACAGCACGACAAGCAAGCTCACGTCCTCGACGTGCTCATCGCGACTGCGGTTTCGAAGGGCGATCGCGGCGCGCTCTTCGACAAGCTCGTGACCGTGCACGAAAACCGCGGGAAGCTCGGCGAAGCGTTCGACGTCGCGGCGCGCGCGGCCGAAGAGGTGCCGGGCGAGCTCTCGCTGTGGGATCGGCTCGGCGTGCTCGCGAACAAGACGGGGCGCACGCAGGCGTTCGTCGACGCGCTCATTCGCGCGGTCCCGCCCGACGGCGACAGCAATTTGCCCGCGGCGGTCGACATGGATTTGTCCGAGCGCATCGCCACGCTCTACGACGAGATGCTGGGCGAGGTCGGCAAGGCGACGCCGTATCTCGAGCGGATCCTCGCGCGTGACCCGGGCAACGAGCGGGCGTTCGCTCGCTTGAAGCAGCTCTTGACCTCGCTCGAGCGGTGGGACGCGCTCGACGCGCTGTACGAGCGCTCGGTCGCTGCGGCCGATCCGGTGCGTCAGGCGGATTTGCTCTCCGAGGCGGCGCTCGTCGCCGAGGAGATCACCGGCGAGCGCGCGAAGGCGACCGGCTACTACGAGCGCATCCTCGAAATCGATCCGCATCACGAGCAAGCGACCCGCGCGCTCGAGATGCTCTACGCCGCGCAAGACAGCTGGGAGAAGCTCGCTGCGCTGCTCGGTCGGCGGCTCGATGGCGCCGCGGGTGACGAAGCGCTCGCGCTCCGCTTGCGGCTCGGGACGCTGCAGGCGACGCGGCTCGGCGATTTCGCCAAGGCGCTCGATCATCTCGAGGTCGTGCTCGGCGCCGATCCGGGCGAAAAAGCGGCGCGCGATCTCGTCGAGCAGTGCTTGCAGAGGCCGGAGCTCCGCGCGCGGTCGGCGGTGGTGCTCGAAGCGGCGTATCAAGCGACGGAGCAGCCGCGCGAGCTCGTCCGCGTGCTCGACGTGCGCCTGGAGTCTGCGCAGGGTGACGAAGCGCGCGCCGAGCTCTTGCGCCGCATCGCCGAAATTCGCGACGACCGGTTGAACGAGGACGTCGCCGCGCTCGACGCGTACGCCAAGCTCGTCCCGATTTCGCCGGACGACGAGAACGCGCGCGCGCGGCTGCTCGACATCGCGCGCCGCGTGGGCGCGCACGAGCAAGCCGCCGACGTGCTCCTCGCCGCCGCGAAGAACGCGCGTGCGCCGCAGCCTCGCGGCGAGATTTTGATGGCCGTCGCGAAGATCTTCGAGGACCTGCTCGACGCGCCGTCCCGCGCCGAGACCGTGTACCGCGAGGTGCTCGAGCTCGATCGCACTGATCATGCGCTCGCCCTTCCCGCTGCGCGCGCGCTCGAGCGCATTTACGCCGCGGAAAACAAGCCTCGCGAGCTCGCGGGCGTGCTCCGCGTGCAGGTCGAGCTCGAAGACGACGGCGACGCGCGTCGCATGATTTGGGGAAGGCTCGGCGAGATTCACGAGACGTCGCTCGACGATCCGCAAGGCGCGATCGCCGCGTGGCGTGCGCGCGCCGAGGACGACCCCGGCGACGAGCAGGCGCTCGCGTCGCTCGATCGACTCTACGGGCGCACCGAGCAGTGGGACGCGCTCGCGTCGGTGCTGCGCTCGCGCGAACGCGCCGCGACCGATCGCGATCAACGCAAGGAGCTCATGACGCGCCTCGCGCTCGTGCTCGCCGAGCGCGTGAACGACTCGGGCGAGGCGATCCTCGCGTACCGCGCGATCCTCGACGACTTCGGCTCGGAGCACGCGGTCCTCGCGCCGCTCGCGGGGCTCTACGAAAAAACGGAGCGATGGGACGAGCTCGCCCAGACCCTCGAGTCGGACCTCGCGATCAGTGACGTGCCGGTCGACAAGATCGAGCTCCTCGCGCGGCTCGGACGCGTGCGCCGCGACCGGCAAGACGACGCGGCTGGCGCGCTCGAAGCGTTTCGTCAGGCGCTCACGATCGATCCGTCGGACGCCGCGAGCCGCGCGGCGCTCGAGGCGATGCTCGACGTCGAGAGCGTGCGGCGCGACGCCGCCGCCGTCTTGCGTCCGCTCTACGAGGCCGACGGCGAGCAGAAGAAGCTCCTCCGCGTGCTCGACATCGAGACCGAGCTCGCCGACGGGCCGTCGGATCGTCTCCTCATCCTGTCGCAAGCCATGGTCGTCGCGGAGCAGTCGCTCGGCGACGTCGACACCGCCTTCGCGTACGCGTCGCGCGGTTTGCGCGAAGCGGCGGGCGAGCCCGAGCTCCCGGCGTGGATCGAACGCGCCGAGCGCCTCGGCGCCGCCGCGAACAAAACGCCTGCTTTCGTGGGCATTTTGCGCGAGGTCGCGCCGAACGTCCTCGACGAGCAGCAGCAGCTCGACGTCCTCGTGAAGATCGCCGAGCTCTCGCGCGACAAGCTCGACGACGCGTCGGCTGCGCGCGAGTACTTCGAAAAGGCGCTGCAGCTCCGCGCCGACGATCGCCGCGTCCTCGAGGCGCTCGAGCGTCTCTACGAGTCGAGCGGCGAGGGCGTCCAGCTCCTCGACGTGATCAAGCGACGCGTCGACGTCGCGGACTCCGACGCCGAGCGCAAGGCGCTCCTCTACAAACAAGCGAAGCTCTGCGAGACGTCGGGCGACGCGGAGTCGGCGATCACGACGTATGAGCAGATCCTCGATCTCGCGCTCGAACGGGAAGCGCTCGACGCGCTCGTTCGGCTCTACACGGCAGCGTCGCGCTGGGACGATCTCGTCGCGCTCTACGAGCGGCAAATCGGCGCCGGGCCGAGCGACCACGAAAAGGCCGGCTTGCATCACGCGCTCGGGCGCGTCGCGAGCGTTCATCAAACCGACTACGACCGCGCCTTCGGCGAGTACGAAGCCGCGCTCAAGCTCGACCCGCAACATCAAGAGACGGTCGCGTCGCTCGAAGCGCTCATGCAGGGCGGGCAGCACGCCGCGCAGGCCGCCGAGATGCTCGAGAGCGTCTACCTCGCGAAGCTCGATTGGCGCCGCGTGATGGGGACGCTCGATGCGCGTCTCGCGGTGAGCCAAGATCCCGACGAGCGCCGGCATTTGCTCCGCCGTCTCGCCAAGCTCCACGAGGAGCAAGAAGAGAACTACACCGCCGCGCTCGAGACGACGGCCAAGCTCCTCACCGAGGACGTCACCGACGAAGCGACTTGGCACGAGCTCGAGCGTCTCGCGCGCGTCGCCAACGCGGAGGGCCGCCTCGCCGACATCTACGCCGCCGAGCTCGCGAAGGTCACGGCCGACGAGCCGGCGACCGCGCAGCTCGCGCGCCGCACCGGCGAGCTCTACGAAGCGCAAAAACAGAGCGATCGCGCGCTCGAGTTCTATCGACGCGCCTACGCGTTCGCGCCGGAAGAGAGCGACGGCGGCGTGTTCGAGGCGATCGATCGACTGCTCCGAGAAGCAAACCGCCCGAAGGATCGCGTCGCGCTCTATCGCGAAGCGCTCGAGTACCGCGACGATCCCTCGCTGCGGCTGACGACGCTCCACACGATCGCGCTCCTCGAAGAGTCGGAGCTCTCGGACGACGACGCGGCGATTCACACGTATCAGCAGGCGCTCGATCTCGACGAGACCGACGTGCATTCGCTCGAGGCGCTCTCGCGTCTCTACGCGCGCCGCGAGCGGTTCAAGGACCTCGCCGATTTGCTCCGGCGGCGCGCCGAGCAAGCCGCGCTGCCCGAGGACGAAGCGCGATTCCGTTGCGAGCTCGGTCAGCTCCTCGAGAAGCTCGGCGAGACGTCGTCGGCGATCGACGAGTATCAGAACGTCGTCGAGCTCATTCCGCCCGGCGCGGGCAACGAGTCGGCGAAGACCGCCGTGCACGCGCTCGAGGCGCTCCTCGCGCACGACGAGCACAAGGCGCGCGTCGTCGACATTTTGCGGCCGATCTACGAGCGCGCCGACGATTGGCGTCACCTCGTCGCGGTCAACGGCGAGCGGCTCGCGCTCGCGAACGACGACTCCGAGAAGGTCGCGATCTACCGCGAAACGGCTGAATTGTGGGAGCAGCGCGGCGGCGACTTGCGGCGCGCGTTCGACGCGACGCGCGAAGCGTTCGTCCTCGACCCCGACGACGGCAGCATTCGCGAGAGCCTCGATCGATTGGCCGAGACGACCAAGCGCTTCGACCATCTCGCCGACGCGTACGAGCAAGGTATCGCGCGCGCGTCGGATCTCGGGCAGCGCGATTTGCTCTCGGCGCTCGGCAAGCTCCACGACGAGCGGCGCGACGATCCGCGACGTGCGCTCGAAGCGTACGAGCGGCTCTTCCGGCTCGACGAAAACGAGATCGAGCCGCTCGAGCATCTCGACGAGCTCGCGACGCTCCTCTCCGACTGGCAGGCGCTCGTGCGCGTTCTCGCGCGCAAGGCCGACCTCCAGACCGACGACGAACAGCGCGCAGGCACCTGGCGCCGCATCGGCGAAATCAAACGCGACATGCTCGACGACGCGAGCGGCGCGATCGAAGCGTACGAGCGCGCCCTCGAAATTCAGTCGGACACGCCCGGCGCGCTCGACGCGCTCATCGCGCTCTACGAAGGAAAGAACGATCCCGCGCGGCTCGTCGATTTGTATCGCAAGCGCATCGACTCGTTCGGCGCGGACGAGAGCGACGCCAAGCTCGCGATGATGCTCGCGTCCGCCGAGCGCTACGAAAAGGGTCTCGACGATCGGCGCGAAGCGATCGGCCTGCTCGGCGAAGCGCTCGCGGTGAAACCGGGCGACGCCGAGGTGATGCGCCGCCTCGACCGGCTCTACACGGCCGAAGAAATGTGGCCCGAGCTCCTCGAGAATTTGCGGCTCCAAGCCGCCGAGACGCAAGACGAAGGCGAGCGACGCGAGTTGAAGAAGCGCACTGGCGCGCTCCTCGCGAGCGAGCTCGACGATCCGGAGCGCGCGCTCGAAGCGTATCGCGAGGTGCTCGAGGTCGGCCCGGACGACACGGCGATCGAAGCGGTGCGCGAGATCGGCGAGAGCCGTGAGGAGCTGCGCCTCGCCGCAGCCGACGTGCTCGAGCCCGTGCTGCGCTCGTCCGGACGAAGCGACGTGCTCGCGAGCGTGCTCGAGATGCGCCTCCGCGCGCAGACCGACGCGACCGACCGCGCGCGCACGCTCCGCGCGATCGCCGAGGTCGCCGAAAATCAGCTGGGCGACAGCAAGCGCGCCCAAGACGCGCTCCATCGCGCGCTCTCCGAAGAGCCGCAAGACGCGGAGCTGCACGCCGAAATCGAACGCGTCGCGGAGAAAAACGGCGCCGATGGCTGGTCGCGTTACGCGACGACGCTCGCCGAACGCGCGGGGGCGATCTTCGACTCGGCGATCACGACCGATCTCTTCATGCGACTCGGAAAAGTCTCCGAAGAGAAGCTGAAGGACGACGCGCGCGCCGCCAAAGCGTACGCGCAGGCCGCCGAGAACGCGGGCGACTCGCCCGAGATCCTCGCGTCGCTCGACCGACTTTATTCGCGCCTCGGCGACTCTCGCAATTTGGGCGAGGTCATCGAGCGGCGCATCTCGGCGGAGAGCGACGGCCCGGCACAAGCCGAGCTCACGTTCCGGTTCGCGTGCTTGCAGCTGAAAGAATTCGGCGAGAAGCACAAGGCGCTCGGCACGCTCCGCGCGGCGCTCGAGCGGATGCCCGAGCACGGACCGAGCCGCGAAGTGCTCGAAGGGATGCTCGACGACGAAGAGACGTTCGAAGAAGCGTTCGAGGCGTGCGAGTGGGTGTATCGCGCGCTCGGGCGTGCGGACGATCTCGCGAAGCTCTACGAGCGGCGCGTGAAGCGCGCGTCCGGCGTGCGCGAGCGAAACCGCAGCCGGCTCGATCTCGCGCGCGTCCTCGACGAGCAATCGCACGACGCGTCGCGCGCGCAGCGCGTGGTCGAAGAGGCCGTGCTCGAGGACGCGTCCGATCCCGACGCGCTCGCCGAGCTCGAACGGCTCGCGGGCGTCACCGGGCAGTGGAAAGAGGCGGCCGACGGTCTCGCCCTGGCGCTCCGAAAGGCCACGGATCTGCCGGCGCAGGCACGCACCGAGCTCTGGGTGAAGGTCGCCGGCTGGCATCGCGAAAAGACGAGCGACGCCCGGAGCGCCGAAGAGGCGTTCTCCGAAGCGCGCAAGCTCGATCCGGAGAACACCGAGGTCTTGCGCGCGCTCGAGGAGCTCCAGCGTGCTCCCGGTCGCGAGCGCGATCTCGTCGAGACACTCCGCGCGCGCGCCAAGCTCGAGACGGATCTTTCGGACAAGCGCACGCTCTTGCGCGAAGCGAAGGGCCTCGCCGAAGGAACGCTCGCAGATGCCGGCCTCGCCGAACAGGTGCTGCGCGATTTGCTCGCCGAGGACGAGGGCGATTTGTGGGCGCTCGAGGAGCTCGGCACGCTGCGCGAACGCGCGGGCGCTTGGAGCGACGTCGTCGATCTCCTCTTGCGTCACGCCGAGCTCGAGGCCGACGGCAAGACGATTTCGGATTTGCGTCATCGCGCGGCCCGCGCCGCGCGCGAGCATCTGCAAGACGACGCGCGCGCGGTGAAGCTCTACGAAGAGCTCCTCGAAAACGACGTGGGCGACGCGGAGGCCTCGTCGGCGCTGCGCGATCTCTACGGCGCGCTCGGCAAGCGGCGCGATCTCGCGAAGCTTCTCCAGACGCTCATCGACACGGCCGAGGGCGAGGAGAAGCGCTCGTCGCTGCGAATCGAGCTCGCGAAGTTGCAGGACGCGATGGGCGACTCGGCGGGAGCGATCGACACGCTCCGCTCCGTGCTCGAGGAAAATCGCGGGCACACCGAGGCGGTCGTCGCGCTCTCCGATTTGCTCGAAAAAGGCGGCAAAGACGAAGAGCTCGCCGAGCTGCTCAACGGTCAAATCGAAGCGGCGCGCGAGCGCGGCGACGCGGCGGGAGAGCTCGCGCTCCAAGTACGGCTCGGCGAGGTCTACGAGACACGTCTCAAAGACGCGGGCAAGGCGCTCGCGACTTTCGAAGCCGTGCTCGAACGCGACGCGAATCATCACGGCGCCCTCGAAGCGGTCGCGCGGCTCGCCGAAGGCCGTTCGCTTTGGGACAAGGCGGCCGTCGCGCTCGAACGGCTCGTCGCGGCCGAGACCGCGAATCCTGCGGCCGGCGTCGCGCTCGCGCTTCGCTTGGCCAACGCGAAGGAGAAGCTCGGCGACAGCGACGGTGTCGAGTCCGCGCTCGGGTCGGCGCTCGGCTTCGAGTCGAACAACGCCGAAGTGCGCGATCGTTTGCGCGCGCTCTACGAGAAGAACAAGAAGTGGAGCGAGCTCGCCGCGTTCCTCGCGGAGGACGCGACGCTCCTCGAAGCGCAAGGCGAGGGCAACGGCGCCGCGGTGGTGAAGCTCCTTCGCCGCGCGGCCGACATTCACGCCAAGCAGCGGAGCGTCGCGGCCGATGCGGTCACGCTCCTCGAGCGCGCCGCCAAGCTCGCGCCGCAAGATCGTGAGCTGCTCTTGGCGCTCTGCGACGCGTACACCGCCGCGGGCCGCGAGAAAGACGCGGCCGAAGTGCTCGAGCGCATCATCGCGTCGTTCGGCGGCAAGCGCAGCAAAGAGCTCGCGCTCTATCATCATCGACTCGGTCGCGCGCTCGCGGGGCTCGGCGATCGCGCCGGCGCGCTCGCGCAATACGACATGGCGTTCAAGGTCGACCCCGGCTCGGTCGGCGTCTTGCGCGATCTCAGCATGCTCTCGATGGAGTCGGGCGACTTCGACCGCGCGCAGAAAACGTTCCGCGCGCTGCTGCTCCAGAAGCTCGATTCGAACGCGGGCATCACGAAGGGCGAGGTCTTCTTCTACCTCGGCGAAATCAGCATGAAGCAGGGCGACAAGACGAAGGCGATCCAAATGCTGGAGCGCGCCCTCGAAAACGAGCCCGAGCTCGGCAAAGCAAAGAGCCGCTTGGCCGAATGGAAAAACTAGGCATACTCCTCGGCTGGTTTGCGCGAATTTGGCTCGCCACGATTCGTTTTCGCATCCACGGCGCCGAGGCCCTCGCTGGCGAGCGGTCGTGCGTGCTCGCATTTTTTCACGGGACGCAGATGATGCTCCACGGGATCGCGCGGCGCGGACGCACGTGCGTGATGGTCAGTCACTCGCGCGACGGTGAGCTGCAGGCCGCGGCGCTGCGCACGCTCGGGTTCGACGTCGTTCGTGGGTCGTCGTCGCGCGGCGGCGCTCGTGCGCTCGCGGCGATGGTGCGCCGCCTTCGCGATGGGCGCGCCGACGCGGCGTTCGCCGTCGACGGTCCGCGCGGACCTTACGGCGTCGCCAAGCCGGGCGCCCTGCTCGCAGCTTCGCGCGCGGGCGCTCGCGTGTTTCCGGCGGGCGCGGTCGCGCGGCGCGGGCTCGTGCTCTCGCGCGCGTGGGATCGCTTCGTCGTGCCGCTGCCGCTCTCGCGCGTCGACGTCGTCGTCGGTCCGCCGCTCGATGCAGCCGCGGATCCGAACGAGCTGTCGCGCGCGATTGCAGAATGCAACGATCGCGCCCGGGCGCTCGCGTGATCGCGTGGCTCGACGGCGAGCCGGCGTCGTCGCTGCCGCTCCAGTCGCGCGGCGTTCTCTTGGGCGACGCCGTGTTCGAAACGATGCGCGCCTATGCCGGTCGTCCGTTCGCGCTCGACGCGCATCTCGATCGACTCGAGCGCTCGGCCGCGTGGGCCCGCCTCCGGCCGAATGCGCCCCGCGAGACGTTCGCGCGCGAGTGCGTTCGCGCGGCGGAGATCGTTGGCGACGCGGCGGTGCGCGTCTTCGTCCTGCGCGGCGCGCGCGGCGACGGCCCGCTCGATTCGCAACCGACTCATCGCGTCATCCTCGCCGAGCCGCTCGACCCGGGCTCGTCGCTCAGCGAGCGCGGCGCGTCGGCGTGCGTCCTCCCGCACGCGTCGTTCGGAACCGGCGAGAGCGCGCACGCCAAATACGCTCGCTACTTGCCGCGGCTCCTCGCGCGTGACGAAGCGCGCGCTCGCGGCTGCGACGACGCGCTCCTCTCGGACGAATCCGGTCGCGTCGTCGAGGCTGCGACTGGAAGCGTGTTCGCGGTCGTGGGTGACCAGCTCGTCACCGCGAGCGTCCTCGAAGGCATCACACGCATGCACGTGCTCGAGCTCGCGCGGAACCTGCGGATCGATTGCGCGCTTCGCCCGCTCGAGGCGCGCGACGTCGAACGCGCGAGCGAGCTCTTCGTGACGTCGAGCTTGCGCGAAATCGTTCCGGTCGTTCGCCTCGACGGCCGCGCGATCGGGGAGGGGACCCCCGGCGAAAAAACGCGCGCGCTCCTGCGCGCCTACCGCGAGCTCACGGGGGCGTGAGCGATGGCGTCGATCTCGACGCGGGCGCCTTTCGGGAGCGCCGCGACCTGGATCGTCGCGCGCGCGGGAAACGTGCCGGAAAAGCGCTTCGCGTAAATCTCGTTCACCTTCGGAAAATCAGCCATCTCGACGAGATAAATCGTCGTGCGTACGACGTGCTCGAACCCGAGCCCCGCGGCTTTCAGAACGGCGCTCATGTTGTCGAGCACGCGCTCGGTTTCTTTTCCGATGTCGGCCGCGAGCATCTCGCCGCTCCGGGGATCGATCGCGATCTGCCCACTCAAAAAAGCCAAGTCCCCCACGCGGACCGCCTGCGAGTACGGGCCAATGGCCTTCGGGGCGTCGTCGCTGTGAATCGCTTTCATGTTCTCTCCTACAGGCGTTGTCGCCCTGCGAGGGCGCGGCTCATCGTGATGGGGTCCGCGAATTCGAGGTCGCCGCCGTGGGGGACGCCGCTCGCGATGCGCGAGATTGCGACGCCGAGCGGGGCGAGCTCGCGTTTGAGCAAGAGGGCGGTCGCCTCGCCGTCGACGCTCGGCGGCGTCGCGACGATCACCTCGCGGACGCCGTCTTCGCGAATGCGCGCGACCAGTTTTTCGAGCGGCAGGTCGTCGGGCCCCACGCCCTCGAGCGGCGAGAGGAGCCGGCCGAGCACGAAATAACGACCGCGCATCGACCCGGCGCGTTCGATCGCGAGCAGATCGGTGACGCGCGCGACGACGCACAAGACGCTCGCGTCGCGTTTGCCGTCGGTGCAGACGGTGCAGAGCACCGGCCCGACGTGGCCCTCCTCGATCTCCGAAATGTTGCCGCAGCGATCGCACGGCTTCAAAAAATCGCGCATCGACGCGAGCTGCGCGCCGAGGTCACGCGCGACAGACTCGTCGGCGGTGAGCAAGAAGAGGAGGTACCGCTGCGCCGTCTTTTCGCCGACGCCGGGCAGCTTCGACAGTAGCTCGATGACGCGCTTCTGGATGCTCATCCCATGCCGGGAAGCTTCACGCCGCCGGTGGCCTTCTCGATCTCGGCTTCCATCGCTTTGTCGGCTTGCTCGAGCGCCGTGTTGAGCGCGGCGCACGCACCGTCGAGCGCGAGGTCGCCTTCGCTCTTGAAAAACTCGGGGTCGATCTCGATTCGCACGACGCGCCGCCCGTACGTGACGGTCGCCTTGACCTTGCCGCCCGCCGATTCGGCGACGATTTCTTTGTCGCGCGCGGCTTCTTTCGCCTGGTCGATCTTGCGTTGCATGCGCGCGGCTTGGCGCATCAGCTCGTTCATTCCGCCACGAAAATTTGCCATGTCACTCTCGCTCCGGGAGCTTCACGTCGCGTAGCTCCGCATCGAAAATTCTGACCACGTCGCGCACGAGCGGATGCTGCTCGACGGCGGTGCGCGCTTTCGCGATTTCGGCGCGGCGCTCGGCGCTGTCGATCGCGTGGACCGATCCGCTCTTTCCGCCGCGGTGGCGCGCGTCGACGTGCACGGGCACGACCGAGCCGAAGTGGGCTTGCGCGGCGCGCGCGATCTTCGCGATCGACGCTTCGTCATTGACGGTGTGACCGAGAAAATCGTCCTCGGCGTAGCCGAGCGCGATGCGCGTGCGGCTCGTCTCGATCGGCACGGCGTGCTCGAGCGCGGACGCGAGCATCGGGTCGCCGGTGCGAACACGCTCGACGATCGCGCGAAAGTCGTCGAGCGCCGGCGCGCCGCGAACCGCGACCGGCGGCGGAGGCGGCGTGATCTCCTCGACTTTGAGCTGAGTCGCCGAGGTGGGCGTCGGCGTGGGCTCGGGCGTGAGCGCGGGCGCGAGCGCGAGATTGCCGCGCGTCTTCGGAGCGACGAGGACGGGATCGTGCGGAACCGCCGTCGTGAACACGTGCGTCGCGGTCGCGCGCGTGCCCCCGCCGCCGCCGCCGCGTGGCCCGGGCGACGAGGCGCCGCCGAGCCTTCGCTCGAGGTCGCCGAGCCGCACGAGGAGCTCGTCGAGCGGAATGAGCGGCGGCCGCCGCGCGAGCCGCACGAGCGTCATCTCGAGCGCCGCGCGCGCTTGTCCGCTCTTGGCGATGTCGTCGAACGATTTCGAAAACCCATTGAAGAGGCGCAAGAGATCGTCGACCTCGGCGCGGCCCGCCAGCGCCATCACGTCTTTGACCTCTTCGTCGGCGAGGTCGAGCAGCTCGCGCCCGCGCTCGCCGCTCACCTTGGCGACGACCAGGTTGCGCAAGCTCGCGAGAAGATCCTTCGCGACGTGCACGATGTCGAAGCCTTGCTGCGCGACGTCGTCGACGATCTTGAGCGAGACGTCCGCCTGCCCGTCGACGAGCGCGGCGCAGAGGTCATGGAGAATTTTTCGATCCGCGACGCCGAGCACACGCGTCACGTCGGCGAGCGCGATCTTGTCGCCGCTGAACGCGATGACTTGGTCGACGAGGCTCATCGCGTCGCGCATCGAGCCGGCCGCTTCGCGCGCGAGCACGGCGACGGCAGTGTCGTCGGCCGCGATCTTTTCGAGCGCGAGGACGTCCTTGAGGCGCCTCGCGATCACCTGCGTCGGGATGAGCTTGAAGTCGTAGCGCTGGCAGCGGCTGAGAATCGTGACCGGAACTTTGTGGACCTCGGTCGTCGCGAAGATGAACTTCACGTGCGGCGGCGGCTCCTCGAGCGTCTTCAAGAACGCGTTCCACGCCGCGTTCGAGAGCATGTGGACCTCGTCCACGATGAAGATCTTGAATCGATCGCGCGCGGGCCTGAAAACGAGGCCTTCCTGCAGTCTCCGCACTTCGTCGACGCCGTTGTAGCTCGCGCCGTCGATCTCTTGGACGTCGACATCCATGCCCGCGGCGATCTCTTTGCAAGCCGAGCACACGTTGCAGGGCTTGGGCGTCGGGCCCTTCGCGTTGCCGTCCGGCCCGAGACAGTTGAGACACTTGGCGAGGAGGCGCGCGCTCGTCGTCTTGCCGACGCCGCGCACGCCGGTGAACAAGAACGCGTGCGCGACGCGCCCCGCGTCGATGGCGTTCGCGAGCGTCCGCGCGACGTGCTCCTGGCCGACGAGGTCGTCGAACGTCTGCGGCCGATATTTGCGAGCGAGGACGAGATAGCTCACGGACGGTACATACTAGAAATCGGGACCCGTTGGCGTTCCCATTCCCATTCCTTGTCCCCAGCTCCACGTTCTCCACAGAGGCGGAGCGCGACGGTTACACGCGTGCGAGAATGCCTTCGGGCGGAGGGTTTTTCGACGCGTTCTTCACGCTGCCCATGCTGCGGCCGAGGCGCTCGCGCGTTTCGCGGAGCGCGCGGCCGGGCGCGTCGGTGACGAGGATGCGCGGCGCGACGGGCGGCACGTCTTTTCCGAACGCGGCGGCGAAGCGCGCGGGCCACGCGGCGCGAAACGCGTCGAGATCGCGCTCGAGGTGCGTGCGGCCGGGCGCGCCGACGACGATGAACTCGTCGCCTCCGTCGCGGATGGGCCGCGCGAACCCGATCGTCTCGAGGGCGCGCGCGATTTCGGCGAGCGCCGAGTCGCCGAGGTCTTGTCCGAACGCGTTGTTGAACGCGCCGAACCCCGCGAGATCGAGAAACGCGACCGGCACCGTCGCGCTCGCGAGCCCCGGGAGCTCGGCGAAGAGACGCGCGAGGTCATCGAAGAACGCATAAAACGGGAGCCCGGTCTTGCGGTCGAGGTTCGCGCTCGGCACCTGCGGAAAACGAAAGCGCTCGGCGAACGGTCGCGGAGCCACGTCGGCGAGTCGCACGATTTCTCCCGTGAGCCAGCCGAGCTCGGGGCCGAACGCGACGAAGAACCCGTCCTCACGCTGCGTCGTCGCGAGCCACGCGACGACGCGCTCGAGATCGAACGACGGATCGAGCGACCCGAGCAAGTCGGCCGCGACGAGCGTCGTGAGGACGTTGTCGCGGCCGAATTTCGCGGTCACGGCCTCGGGCATGTCGTCGCCGAAGCCGCCCGTTTCGTGCTGACCGCCGCGCACGGTCGCGAGCAGCTCTCCGAGCAGCGGTAAATCGTGGCCGAGCGCGCATAGACCCGCCGCGAGGTGCGCGCTCGCAGACACGAGCGGCCGCTCGTGCATCGGAAAGCGTTGCCCGCGCACCGCGCCGTCCTCGACGACCGCGGCATAAGAGGCGGCGATCGCGAGCGCGACCGGCCGCATGTGCTCGAGCGCGCGCGGTCGCGCGGCGACCGAGCGAAGCGCGAACGTGTCGCTCCACGGGTTTTGCCCCACGATGCAAACGGCGAGATCGCGCCTAAAGCGCGGCTCGGCTTCGGCGAGGAGGCGCGCGGCGATCGCGCCATCGTCTCCGCCCTCCGAAGCGAGCACGGCGAGGTACTCGCACGCGTCGGCGACCGCGAGCGGCAGCGACAAACGAAGCTCGTCGGGATCGCGCTCGATCTCCGGTCGAAGGGGCTTCCACGCCTCGCGCGGCGGAACGTGCGAGCCGCCCTTGCATCGCCGATGCGAAATCTCCCAGCGGTAGCGGTCGTCCGACGCTCGCGTCCCGGGCACGCGCGAATCCCAAAATCGAAGACGCTCGGAGTCGCCGCTCGGCAAGCCGAGCGCGCGCTTGGCGAGCGCCTCCGAAGCGGCGAAGGGCGACGAATCGTCGATCGTCATGCGCGCGATCGCTTGCGCCGCCCGCTCGCGCATCGTCATGAACGCTATCTTACTGCCCTTTCTTCAGCTCGCTCACGAGCTCGGGCACCGCGGTGAACAAGTCAGCGACGAGACCGTAGTCGGCGACTTGGAAGATCGGCGCGTCCGGATCTTTGTTGATCGCGACGATGACCTTGCTCCCCTTCATGCCGGCGAGGTGCTGAATCGCGCCCGAGATGCCGATGGCGACGTAGAGCTGCGGCGCGACGACGCGTCCGGTTTGTCCGACTTGGAGCTCGGGCGGCGCGTAGCCCGCGTCGCACGCCGCGCGGCTCGCTCCGATCGCGGCGCCGAGCAAACCGGCGAGCGGGTCGAGCACCTCGGCGAATTTTTCCTTGAGCGCGCGGCCGCCGGAGACGACGACGCGAGCCTCGCCGAGATCCGGCCGCTCGCTCTTGGCCGCTTCGAGCTTCACGAACTCGACGCGCGACGCAGCAGGATCCGCCGGCGCCGCCGCGACCGCTTCGACCGGCGACGATCCGCCGCTCGGCTCGGCCGCCGAAAACTCGCTTTGACGAACGCTGACGACCGCCGTCGGCGTCGACACTTTGCACCAGCCGTACGCGTTGCCCGCGTACATCGGTCGTTTGAACGTGAGCCCGCCATCCGTCTTGATCGCGCTCACGTCCGGCGCGTATCCGGCGCCGAGCTTGGCCGCGACGCGCGGCGCGAGATCTTTTCCGAACGAGCTCGCCGTGACCGCGATCACGTCGAACCCGGTTTTGGCGACCTGCGCGATCGTGGGCGCGAGACGCTCGGCGAGCGTCTGCGAAACCGCGGCGTCCTCGCACACCAAAACTTTTTGCGCGCCGAACCCGGCGAGCTCGGCGGCCGCCGCTTTCGCGCCCGCCCCGACGACGAGAATCGAAAACGGCGCGCCGACTTGTTTCGCGAACGCGACCGCGCTGAGCGTGCTCTTGCGAACGTGCCCCTCGGCGAGCTCCGCGATGACGAGCGTGTTCATTGGATCACCTTCGCTTCTGCGCGGAGCTTCTGAACGAGCTCGGCGACCGTCTTCACTTTCACCCCCGCCTTGCGCCCCGGCGGCGGCTCGAACCCGACGTACTGGATCTTGAGCGCCGTGTCGCTCGCGAGCTCGGCGAGCTTCATCTCGACGAGCGGCTTCTTCTTGGCCGCCATGATCGCCATCAGCGCCGCGAACCGTACGCCTTCTTGATACGTGTGATCCGGCTTGTGCATGCTCGAGACGGCGTGCGGCGAGACGATGCGCAAATCGACCGTGACGACGGCGGGCAGCGTCACTTTCAAAATCATCGACCCACCGTCGACCTCGCGCCCGACCGTGAGCGCCTTGTCGCCCTCGCTCTTGATCGAGCCAGCGAACGTCGCCTGCGGCCAACCCAAATATTCCGCGAGGAGCTGACCGACTTGGTTCGCGTCGCCCTCGACTTCTTGTTTGCCGAGGAGCACGAGGTCCGGCTTTTCTTTTTCGACGATCGCCTTGAGCGCGCGCGCGACGAGATCGCCGTCGAGCTGATCGTCGGTCGCGTCGACGCGAATCGCGCGGTCGGCGCCGGTCGCGAGCGCGGCGCGCAGCGTCGGCTCGGTTTCCTTCGGCCCGAACGTCACGACGACGACCTCGCCGAGCCGCTGCTTCGTGTTCGTCCCGTTTTCGGTGAGCCTCAGCGCGGTCTCGACCGCGTACTCGTCGAACGGGTTCGGTTTGAACTCCAAGCCCGCTGTGTCGATTTTGTTCGGCGAGATTTTGATCTTGTTGGCGTTGTCCGGATCCGCCACGCGCTTGAGGGGGACGAGTATTTTCACGCGCCTCATGTAAAGTTTCGTTTCGCGAGTGTCAAATCCCGAGTACCCTCCTCCGCCACCAAGGAAAAGGTGAAGAGGATGAAGCGTCTATTGCCGATGTTCGCAGTCGCAATCGTCGTTCCCGCCGCGGTGCTCGCGAGCCAGGGCTGCAAGCCGTCCGCGTCGACAGCTTCCTCGAGCTCGGCGTCCGCCTCCGTTGCCGCAGCGCCGTCGAGCGCGGCATCGCTCACGCCGCTCGACTCGAGCTCCGCCGCCACCGACACCGACACGGCGCCGACCGCCGACCCGGACAAGCTGCCCGCGCCGACCGCGCAGGCCACCGCCGCGGCCAAGGCCGTTTCGTCGGCGAACTACAAGACCGAGCTCGACACGATCGAGAAAGAGCTGAACGGCATCAAGTAATAGCCCTACGATCCCGCCGTGGCCGTCACCTGCGATTTTCTGGTGCTCGGGAGTGGGATCGCGGGCCTGACGTTCGCGCTCGAAGCGGCGAAGCTCGGCGACGTCGTCGTCGTGACCAAGCGCGCCGCCGACGAGTCGAACACGAAATACGCGCAGGGCGGCATCGCCGCCGTCCTCGCCGACACCGATTCGTTCGACGCGCACATCAAAGACACGCTCGCCGCCGGCGCGGGTCTTTGTCACGAGCGCGTCGTGGAGCTTTGTGTTCGCGACGCACCGGCGCGCATCGCCGAGCTCCAGCGGCTCGGCACGCGCTTCGACCGCGCGGAGGACGGCGAGGGCCACGCCGAGCTCGACTTGCATCTCGAAGGCGGTCACTCCGCGCGGCGCGTCGCGCACTCGGCCGACGCGACGGGCAGGGAAGTCGAGCGCGCCCTCGTCGACGCGGTCCGCGCCAACCCGCGCATCCGCGTGCTCGACGAGCACATGGCGATCGACGTCATCACGCTCGCAAAATACGGCGGCCCCGAAGTCTGCGCCGGCGCGTACGTGCTCGACACCGCGAAAGCACCTCACGTGCTCACGATCCTCGCGCGCGCGACCGTCCTCGCGAGCGGCGGCGCCGGCAAGGTCTACCTCTACACGACCAACCCGGACGTCGCGACCGGCGACGGCATCGCGATGGCGTACCGCGCGGGCGCCGAGATCGCGAACATGGAATTTTATCAATTCCACCCGACGTGCCTCTTTCATCCGAAGGCGAAGAGCTTCTTGATCAGCGAAGCGGTGCGCGGCGAAGGCGGCATCTTGCGGCGGCCGACCGACGGCGTCGCGTTCATGAAATCGCACCACCCGCTCGGCGATCTCGCGCCGCGTGACATCGTGGCGCGCGCGATCGACTTCGAGATGAAGCGCACCGGCGCCGAGCACGTGTGGCTCGACATCACGCACAAGCCCGCCGGCTTCGTCGAAAAACACTTCCCGAACATCTTTGCAGAATGCAAACGATTCGGAATCGACATGCGCAAGGAGCCGATCCCGGTCGTGCCCGCTGCGCACTACTTGTGCGGCGGCGTGACGACCGATCTCGAGGGCCGCACGACCATCCCGGGGCTCTGGGCGATCGGCGAGGTGGCGTGCACCGGGCTCCACGGCGCGAACCGGCTCGCGTCGAACTCGCTCCTCGAAGGGATGGTCTTCGGTCACCGCGCCGCGCGCGCGATGGCCGCCGTCGACCCGAAACCGCTCCCGCCCGTGCCCGAGTGGGACACCGGTCAAGCCGGCACGAGCGAAGAAGCCGTCGTCGTCACGCAGAACTGGGACGAGCTCCGCCGGCTCATGTGGAACTACGTCGGCATCGTTCGCTCGGACAAGCGCCTCCGTCGCGCCGAGCGACGCATCGCGCTCCTTCAAGAAGAAATCGCCGAGTACTACTGGAAGTATTTCATCACGCGCGATCTGCTCGAGCTCCGCAACATCGCGACCGTCGCCCAGCTCATCGTCGAGTGCGCGATGTCGCGCCGCGAGAGCCGGGGCCTCCACTACACGAGCGATTGGCCGGACACCGATCCCAAGCTCGCGAAGGACAGCGTCGTGAAGCGCGGCGTCCCGGCGCGCCTTCGCGCGTGAGCGCGATCGATTCGATCGCGTTTCCGCTGGCATCGCGTTTGCGATAGCTTGATCGAATGCGGGTCGTGACGATCGCGCTCGCTTGCGCTTTTCTTTTGGCTCCCGGGGTGGCGCGCGCCGATGCGGCCGCGTGCGTCGCGGCGTCGGACGAGGGTCAGAAAGACCGCGACGCCGGTCATCTGATCGCCGCGCGCGTTCAGTTCGCGATGTGCGCGCACGAGGAGTGCCCGTCGCTCGTGCGGACCGACTGTCTGCGCTGGCTCGAAGAGGTCGACAAGCGCACGCCGACGGTCATCCCGACGGCCACCGTGCGCGGCAAAGACGCGGTCGACGTCGCCGTCGTGATGGACGGCGTGCCGCTCGCGTCGCGCCTCGAGGGCCGCGCGATTCCGGTCGACCCGGGCGAGCACCGACTTCGTTTTCGTCACCCGCCGGACCAAGACGTCGACGAGGTCGTCGTGATCAAGGAGGGCGACAAAGATCGCGTCCTTCAAGCGCGGTTCGGTCCGGAGCCTTCGCTCGCGGTCGTCGAGCCGGCGAAAAAACCGCCGACGCTCGCGTACGTTTTCACCGGCATCGCGGTCGGGAGCGCGCTCGCAGCGGCAGCGTTCGGCGCGGTGGGCCTCGGCTTCTGGGCCGACTGCAACGGCAACAAAAGCAAATGCGACGTGAACCTCGCCGAGTCGAACACGCGCGTCGACTGGGTCGTCTCGGACGTCTCGGTCGGCATCGCGCTCGTCTCGACCGCCCTCGCGATTTGGCAGTTCGTTCGCCACGGCCAGTCGCCGCGCGCGAAATCGCCTTTCTTTCCCGGCGGGCTGTCGGTGAGGTTTTGATGCGCACACGCTTTCTTTTTCTCTTCGCGTTCTTGCTCGTCGCCGCGTGCTCGGCGTTCGTCGACGACATCTACGCGAACCTCCGAAACGACGACGGCGGCGAGCCAGCGGACACGGGCCCTCTCCCCGACGGCGGGAGCAACTGCCTGAGCGGCGTCCTCGCGACCCCCGATGGCGGCTCGCCGGAATGTCTCTCGGAGCTCCTGCTCGGCGACGCCGGCCAGAACGCGTACGCGGTCGCGTCGTTCGCCGACGACCTCTACGTGCTCGACGGCAAGGGCGCCGTTTGGACGTGCACCGGCGACTGCGAGGAGCTCTCACTGCTCGCGCAGGGCATCGGCCTCGCGGGAAACGCGCCCGGTCACACGCTCGCGGCGGACGACGCCGGCGTTTACTGGTCGACGGGCCAAAGCCCTGCCAGCGCGATCGAGTTCACGACGAGCAGTGGAGCGACGGAGATCGTGAAGCCAGTCGGCGCGCAGGTCGTCGCCGCCAGCGGCGGCTACCTCGCGTGGTCGGACGGCCAGGGCGACGTTCGCCAGTGCTTGATCTCGGCGGGCTGTCGCCCAGACGCGGGGCCCGTCGACAACCAGCTCGGCGTCTCGAGCTTGGCGATCACGACCGGCACGGGGACCAACCTTTATTGGGCCTACGGGACGGTCAAGGCGGCGCCGCTCGGTCCGGTCGCGACGCAGCCGACGCAGTTCAGCGAGCCCGGCACCGCGGTCGTCGCGCTGAGCGGCGGCCGCGCTGTATGGACGTCCGGCGGCTTCCTCTACGAGAGCGGCAAGTCGCTCGACTCCGGCGTTGGGCAGTTTCAAATAGCCGGTCCCGCTCTGCAAATCGCGTCGACCGGGACGACCGTCGTTTGGGCCACGGATTCCACGATCCAAACCTGCGCGACGCCGAACAGCCCGGTGGCTGGGGCGCTCAACAGTTGCGCGAGCGCCGCTGACTTCGAGATGACCGGGCTGCAGCTGTCGTCGGTTCTCTCCGACCAGCTCGGCGCCAACGCCGAAACGATCATCGTGATCGACGCGAGCGGGCGCGCCCTCAAGATTTCGCGCCACTGAGGCGCGATCGAACCGATCGCGCCCGATCGATTCGATCGCCCGGCCGACGCTGGAAACCGGCTGAAATGAGCCGTTTCAGCGTGGATCGACGGTTGCACTAGGAGGGGCCATGCGCCACTTCCTGCTGCACTTGCTGACGCCGCTCGCCCTCGCGAGCGCTTGCTTCATCGGCGGCAACGCCACCCCGCCTCCGCCCGGCCCCGGCGACGGCGGCCCCGCGCCGCTTCCTTTCCAAGCCGACTCGGCGGCCGTCTACGTCGCGAAGGTGAAGGACATCCTCACCGGCCTGCCTCCGCTCCAGAGCGAAATCGATCAAGTCGCGAACGCGTCCGACCCGCGCTCGGCGCTCATTGGCCTCATCGACGGCTGGATGGCGACGCCCGAGTACGGCGCGAAGATGCTCCGCTTCTTCCAGCTCGCGCTCCAGCAGACGCAGATCACGAAGACCGACTTCGCGCTGATGATCCCGAACAACGATCTCGGCGACGACAACAACGTGTCGGCGCTCATCGTCCAGAACGCGTCGGAGTCGATGGCGCGCACGATGCTCCAGCTCATCTCGCAGGGGCAGCCGCTCACCGCGGCGATGACGACGCACGAGTACATGATGACGCCGCCGCTCATGGAGCTCTACGCGCTCATGGACGGGCTCCAGCCGGACAACGACGACAAGACCGTCGACGCGTTCCAAGAAGCGCACCCGGGGCTCCAGATCGTGGTCGAGGACACGACGCAAATTCCGATCACCGACACGCTCGACCCGAAGAGCCCGAATTTCATGCACTGGTATTTCAAGGGCCTCTCGACGGATCCGAAAGTCGTCGACTGCCAGCTCCACGAGCGCGACTACAAGCCGTCGTCGCCCGTGCTGCACGATCTCGTGTACGGCACCGTGCCGAGCTTTTAGATCAACGGCGGCGTCAAATGCGGCGCGGTCACCGACGAGAAGAACGGCTACCTCACGCAGGCCGACTTCTCGAATTGGAAGATGGTGAGCATCCGCGCGCCGAAGCAAGGCGAGGCGACGACCACCTTTTACGACGCGGCCGGGCTCGAGAGCGGGAGCGAGCTCGTCTTGAGCACGCCGCGCGTCGGGTTCTTCACGACGCCCGCGTTCACCGCGAACTGGCAGACCAACCTCTCGAACTCGATGCGCGTCACGCTGAATCAGGCGCTCATCGTCGCGACAGGCATGCAAGTCGACGGCACCGACTCGACGCCGATCATGAAGAACCCGCCCGGCCTCGACCAAGCGCACGCGTCGACGCCCGACTGCTACGGGTGCCATCAGTATCTCGACCCGACGCGGTCGATTCTCCAGGCGACGTACTCGGACAACTACGGCCAGCAAACCGATCCGAACTGGAGCGGGCAGAAGGGGCTCTTCGCGTTTCAAGGTGTCGTCGACACGAACATCTCGACCATCGACGATCTCGCGCGAAACCTCGCGACGCACCCGAAAGTCGCGTCGGCGTGGGTGGAGAAGCTTTGCTACTACGCGAACTCCGAGGCGTGCACGGCCGACGATCCGGAGTTTCAGTCGATCGTCTCGAAGTTCCAGGCGAGCACGTTTTCGTGGAAGACGCTCGTCGAGCAGCTCCTTTCGTCGCCCATCGTGACCAACGCGACCGAGTCGCAGACCGCCACGGAGCAAGGCGAGATGGTTTCGATCACGCGGCTCGATCATCTCTGCGCGCTGCTCGACTCGCGCCTCGGGCTCGGCGACGTCTGCGGGCTCGATTTGACCAAGCCGGCGCGCGTGGGCATCCCGATCATCGCGGCGGGCCTTCCGTCGGACGGTTACGGGCGCGGCGCGCCGGTGCCGGTTCTGCCGACGCAGCCGACGATGTTCCTCCGCGCGGGCGCCGAAAACATTTGCGAGCTCGTCGCGCAAACCCTCGTCGACAATCCGAAGCCACCGGACGGCGCCAAGACGTATTCGAGCGCGTCGGACACCGACGTCGACGCGGCGGTCGCCGACTTCGTCTCCAACTTGATGGCGCTCGAATCGAGCGACCCGCGCGCGAGCCAAGCGGCGGCGATCTTGAAGTCGCACTACCAGGCGGCGCTCGGCGACTCGCAGAGCCCCGCGACGCCGACCGAAGCGCTCGAGTCGACGTTCACCGTCGCGTGTCTTTCGCCCAGTGTTCTTGGAATTGGAAACTAACGAGGTGATGCCGTGAAGCTCAATCGACGCGATGCTCTCTTCGGTGCGCTCTTCGGTGGGACGATGGTCGGCCTTCGCGCCATCGCGAGCGGCCTGCCGGTCAAGATGCTCCTCGACCCGCGCAAGGCGCTCGCCGACGTGCCGCAAGGCTGCCAAGCCTCGGCCAATGCGCAGTACGTGATCCTCTCCACGTCGGGCGCGGGCGATCCGCTGAACGCGAACGCGCCGGGCACGTACGACGACTCGGGCATCTCGCACCCGCAAGATCCGGCGATGGCGAAGACGCCGATCACGCTCGGCAGCACGAGCACGACGGCGGCCGCGCCGTGGACGACGCTCGGGCCGAGCGGCGCGAACGTGCTCGGCCGGACGAGCGTCTTTCACCTCGCGACGACGACGCCGGTTCACCCGAAGGAGCCGCAGGTGCTCTCGCTCATGGGCTCGACGATCGCGGGCGAAATGTTTCCGTCGGTGCTCGCCGCCGCGCTCGCGCCGTGTCTCGGCACGCTGCAGACCCAGCCGATTTCGGTCGGTGCGGCGACCCCGAGCGAGTCGCTCTCGTTCCAAGGACAGGCGCTTCCGACCGTGCCGCCGGCGGCGCTCGCCGCGACGCTCCTGAACCCGGCGGGCGAGCTCACGAACCTCCAGAAGCTCCGCGACTCGACGCTGAACGATCTCTACACCAACGTCTACAAGAGCGGCGCGAGCCCCGCGCAGCGCCAGTTCGTCGACTCGCTCGTCACGTCGCAGGATCAAGTTCGCAAGATCAATCCGCAGTACTTGAGCGCGCTCGCGAGCATCCAAGACAACAGCGAGGCCTCGCAAATTCTCGCGGCCGTCGCGCTGATTCAGATGAAGATCACGCCGGTCGTCGCGGTGCACTTCGCGTTCGGCGGCGACAACCACAACGACACGGCGCTCGCCAACGAGACCGCGCAGACGCAGTCGGGCATGGCGTCGATCGTTTCGCTCATGCAGGCGCTCGCCGCGGCGGGCCTCGCCGATCAAGTGAGCTTCGCGACGCTCAACGTCTTCGGCCGCACGATGAACGCGTCGCACACCGACGGGCGCGACCACAACAAGAACCACCACGTCTCGATCGCGATCGGCAAAGGTTTCCGCGGCTCGCTCGTCGGCGGCGTGCAGCAGGTCGACGGCGATTACGGCGCGATGCCGATCGACTCGAGCAGCGGCGCAGGCGCGGCGAGCGGCGACATCCAGCCCGTCGACTCGCTCGCGTCTTTCGCGCGGACGGTCATGGTGGGCGTCGGCGTGAACGAGGACCTCGTCACGAAGCAGATCACGACCGGCACGATCATCCGGGGAGCCCTGGCGTCATGAGGCCGCGCTACGGATCGTTTCAGATCGTGAAGCTCGTCGCGTCGACCGACATGGCGAACGTCTTTCTCGCGCGCCACGTCGAGACCGGCGAACGCGTCGCGCTCAAAGTGCTGACCGGCGACTACGACCGTTCGCGCTTCGAGCGCGAGGCGCGCATGCTGGCGACGACCATTCACCCGAACGTCGTTCGCTACGTCGGCCACGGCATCACGCCTCGCGACGACGCGTGGATCGCGATGGAATGGCTCGAAGGCGAAGACCTCGGCACGCGTCTCGAGAGCGGCCCGCTCTCGCTCGGCGAAGTCCTCGCGGTCGCGCGAGGTCTCGGCGCGGCGCTCGCGCACATTCACGCGCGCGGGCTCGTCCACCGCGACGTCAAGCCGGGCAACATTTTTCTCCAGGGCGGCGACGTGTCGTGCGTTCGGCTGCTCGACTTCGGCATCGCGCGCGACGGCGCCGACCCGGGCCTCACCGGCGCGTACGTCGTGATGGGAACGCCGAGCACCATGCCGCCCGAGCAAGCCCTCGACGCGCGCAAGGCGGACGCGCGCGCCGACGTGTTCTCGTTCGGCGCCGTCTTGTTCCACGCGCTGACGGGCCGCCCGCTCTACACGGCCGCGGCGCCGGAGCAAATCTTCGCGCAAATCGTCCTCGCGCGGGCGCCGCGGCTTTCGGAGCTCGTTCCTTTCGTTCCGCAAGAGCTCGACGAGCTCGTCGCGCGCGCCCTCTCGCGCGATCCTGCGGCGCGTCATCCGAACGCCGGCGCGCTTCTCGCGGCGCTCGCGAACGTCCGCGCCTCTTCCTATTTCGAAGACGAAAGCGTCACGCGAATCCGCGCCGCGCCCGTAATTGCGTGCGCCACGGGCTGAGTTTGAGTACGCTCGGCGGCGCCCATGGCCGTACAACCACTCCATAGCTCAGCTCCGCCGGTTGGGCTCGCTTCACCGGCACACACGAGCGATCCGGACGTCGTGCGCGTCCTCCGCGACGACGGCTCTCTGGACCCGGCGTTCGACCCGCATCTCGACCCCGAGACGGTCCTTGCAATCTACAAGCATCTCGTCCTCGTGCGCTTGCTCGACGACCGCCTCGTCACGCTCCAGCGCCAAGGCCGCATCGGGTTTCACATCGGATCGCTCGGCGAGGAAGCCGCGATCATCGGCTCGGCCGCCGCGGTCCGCGCGAGTGACTGGCTCTTTCCGTGTTACCGCGAGTTCGGCGCGGCGCTCTGGCGCGGCATGTCGCTCCAAGCGTACATGAACAACATGTTCGGCAACTCGGAGGACCCCGCGAAGGGCCGCCAGATGCCCGACCACTACACGTGCCGCGCGGCGAAGTTCGGATCGATCAGCTCGCCGATCGGCACGCAGATCACGCAAGGCGTCGGCTTCGCGTGGGCCGCCAAGATGCGGAAAGACGATCTCGCGACGCTCGTCTACTTCGGCGAAGGCGCGACCTCGTCGGCCGAGTTCCACAACGGAATGAACTTCGCGGGCGTCTTCAAGACGCCGACGGTTTTTTTCTGCCGCAACAACGGCTGGGCGATCAGCGTGCCGGTCGAACGCCAGACGGCGTCGTCGTCGTTCGCGATCAAAGGCGTCGCGTACGGCATCCCCGGCATTCGCTGCGACGGCAACGATTTGTTTGCAGTCTACAAGTGTACGCGCGACGCGATCGCGCACGCGGCGGCGGGCGGCGGTCCCACGATCATCGAGGCGATGACGTACCGTCTCTCCGGCCACTCGACGAGCGACGACCCGAAGGCGTACCGCAAAGAGGGCGAGGTCGAGCACTGGAAGAAGCGCGACCCGATCGCACGTCTCCGCAAGCACCTCGAGCTCGAGGGCCGCTGGGACGACGCGCGGCAGCAAGCGCTCGAGGCGGAGGTCGACGCGAAGATCAAAGACGCGGTCGCCGTCGCCGAAAAAATCCAGCCGCCGTCGCTCGAGTCGATGTTCGAGGACGTCTTCGCGGAGCCGCCGTGGCATTTGCAGGAGCAGCGCGACCAACTACTCAAGGGCCCGCGCGCCAAGGGACACTGACATGCCTCAAATGAACATGGTGCAGGCCATCAATGACGGTCTGCGATTCGAGATGAAGCGGGACGAGCGCGTCGTCGTGCTCGGCGAGGACGTCGGCAAGGTCGGCGGCGTGTTCCGCGTGACGCAGGGGCTCTTCGACGAGTTCGGTGACGACCGCGTGATCGATACGCCGCTCAGCGAGGGCGGCATCATCGGCACCGCGATCGGCATGGCGCTCTACGGGCTCGTGCCGGTGCCGGAGATTCAGTTCGCCGATTTCATTTTCCCCGCGTACGACCAGATCGTCAGCGAGCTCGCAAAATTCCGTTATCGCTCCGGCGGCGAGTATCCCGCGAAGCTCGTGATTCGCACGCCGGTCGGCGGCGGCATCCGCGGCGGGCATTATCACTCGCAGTCGCCCGAGTCGCAGTTCATCCACGTCGCGGGCCTGAAGGTCGTCTGCCCGTCGAACCCGTACGACGCGAAAGGCCTGCTTTTGGCCTCGATCCGCGATCCGGATCCGGTGATGTTCTTCGAGCCGAAGCGCATCTACCGCGCCGCGAAGGGCGACGTCCCCGAAGGCGAGTACACCGTTCCGATCGGCAAAGCCGCCGTCGTGCGCGAAGGCCAGCACGTCACGATCGTCGTCTGGGGCGCCATGCTCTACGAAGCGATCGCCGCGGCCGACGAAGCGAAGGCGCAAGGCGTCGACTGCGAGATCATCGATCTCCGAACGCTCTGGCCGCTCGACATCGACACGATCATCGAGAGCGTGAAAAAAACCGGTCGCGTCGTCGTGGTCCACGAGGCGCCCAAGACGTGCGGCTTCGGCTCGGAGATCGTCGCGCTCATCAACGAGAAGGCGTTCCTCAACCTGGAGGCCCCGCCGGTTCGCGTGACGGGCTTCGACACGCCATTCCCGTACACGCTCGAGATGGAGTACCTCCCGCTCGCGCACCGCATCCTGCCCGCGCTGATCGAAACGGCTCACTACTGAGAGAGAAAAACAGGAAGAGAAAAGAAGTTTTTGTATGAGGGTGCCGCTGCCGGCGCGGCGCTTGCGGTCGGCGCCAGCGCGACAGGTCGCCTCCCAAAAAAATCTTTTCTCGCCTTCCGATCTTTCGATCTTCTGTTTCTCTGCCGGAGCGCTCAGCCGTGGCGGACGAGGTCGTCGAGGATTGCGTCGGATTGTTTTTTCGCCCACGCGGCGAAGTCGCGCATGAAGTCCGAGACCTGACGGAAGCGGGCGATGATCGCGTCGCGGTCGCCCATCGCGACGGCGCGCGCGAAGTGGGCCGCCTCTTGCTCGAAAAGATGCGAGACGCGCGCGGCCTCGGGGTTCACCGTGAGGATGTCGGCGTAGAGCTCGGCTTGCTGCGAGAACATGCGGCCGATCATGGCGAGCTCGGTGCGGTAGATCGGGCTCGCGAATTGAAGGCTGCGGTCGAGATCGGCGTCGAGGCGCTCGAGCACCGAGCCGAGGACGAGCGTTTTTTCGTGCACGAGAACTTGGATGAGCGCCATCTGCGCGTCGTGCTCTTCGGCGGTCGCTTCGATCGTGTCGGCGCCGAAGGCTTCGTAGAGCGCTTTCACGCGCGGGAACCATGTGTCGCCGCGGCCGCGGCACAAGACGACTTTTTGTCGGTCGAAGTCGACGCCGTGCGGGCCGAACATCGGGTGCGTGCCGACGACGTCGACGCCGGCGGGCGCGGCTTCGAGCATCGCGGCGAGCGGCGCGCGCTTGATCGAAGTCACGTCGATGATGCACGCGCCCGGGCGAACGTGCGGCGCGATTCGTTTCGCGACGTCGACGGTGACGTGAATCGGGACCGCGACGATCACGAGATCGCTGCGCGCCGCGATCTCCTCGGCGGGCGGACCTTCGCCCGCGCCCATCGTCTCGACCGAAAAACCGCCCGCGAAAAACACCCGCGCGAGGAACGCGCCCATGCCCGCCGTGCCGCCGACGACGCCGATCGAAAAGCGCTCGGTCGCGCGCGTCTGCGCAAAACGCCGCTGATCGAGTCGTGACGCCGCGAAGAGTCGCGCGAAGACGTCGCGCACGAGATCGTCCGGCACGCCCGCGTCTTCCGCGCGCGCGACGAGATCATCGAGATGCGCGCCCTCACGCTCGCGATCGAAAGATGGAAGCCCCGCGTCGGCCTTCACCCGCGCGACCTCGCGAATGACGCGCATCCGCTCGGCGAGGAGATCGATGATCTGCGCGTCTTTTCGTGCGAGCTCGTCGCGAAGCGCGAGCAGCTCGGGAGTGCTCGCCTTGGTCACGGGGCTTCCTTCACGCGATAGCCGACGCCGGGCTCGGTCAGGAGATAGCGTGGGCGAGCGGGGTTCTTCTCGAGCTTTTGGCGGAGCTGCGTCATGTAGACACGGAGATATTGCATCTGGTGCGCGTGGCCGGGGCCCCAGACTTGGTCGAGGAGCTGCTTGTGCGTCATCACGCGGCCCGCGTGGTTCATCAGCGTGGCGAGGAGCTTGTACTCGTTGGGCGTGAGGTGGACCTCGCGATCGCCCGCAAAAACGAGGCGTTTGGCGAGATCGATCGAGAGCTCGCCGACGGCGACGACCGAGCTCGTCGGATCGCGCGACGAACGCGACGCGTGCCGCAGCGCGACCCGCAAGCGCGCCATGAGCTCGGCGTTGCCGAAAGGCTTGGTGAGATAATCATCGGCGCCGGCGTCGAGCGCCTCGACCTTCTGCTGCTCGAGGCCGCGCGCAGAGATGACGATGATCGGCGTCGCGGTCCACTCGCGGAGGCGCCGCGTGACCTCGGTGCCGTCCATGTCGGGAAGCCCGAGATCGAGCAGCACGAGATCCGGCGTGTGCGCCGCGGCTTGCTGGAGCCCTTCGCGTCCGGTCTCGGCGTCGATGACGCGGTAGCCTTGCGACTCGAGCGCGAGGTGCACGAACTTGCGCATCTGCGCTTCGTCCTCGACGAGGAGCACGGTCGGCGTCATGTCGGCGGCACTTTATCATCGAGCGGGAGGGTGAATCGAAAGCTCGCGCCGCCGCCGTCGCGCGGGAGGACCCAGATGCGCCCGCCGTGCGCGTCGACGATGCCGCGGCAGATCGTGAGCCCGAGCCCGACGCCGCCGCCTTCGCTTTCGCGCGCGCGGTAGAACTTGTCGAAGACGCGCTCGGCGTCTTCTTTGGGGATGCCCGGGCCGCGGTCGGCGACTTCGATTTCCATGTCGCCCGCGACGCGCGCCGCGACGCGAATCGGCGTGCCCGGCGGCGTGTACTTGGTCGCGTTCTCGAGCAAATTGATGAGGACTTGCTCGACGAGCACCGCGTCGCACGGAACGAGCGGCAAATCCGCCGGAATGTCGGTCTCCACGTCGCGCCCATGGAGACGATCCTCCATGCGATTGAGCGCGGCGCCCACCGCTTCTTCGATCGGCTGCGGCTCTTTGTTCACTTTGAGCGCGCCGGCTTCGAGACGCGTCATGTCGAGCAAGTTGCGCACGAGCCGGGTGAGGCGCAGCGATTCGTCGTGCGCCGTCTCGAGCAGCGCGCGTCGCGTGGGCTCGTCTTTCGTCGCGCCTTCTTCGAGGAGCGCGCTCGTCGAGCCGGTGATGACGGCGAGCGGCGTTCGGAGATCGTGCGAGACCGAGCTCAAGAGCGCGTTGCGCAGCTGTTCGGTCTCGACGCGCAATCGAGCGCGGCGCGCTTCTTCGGCGAGCTCGGCGCGCTCGAGCGCGGAGGCGACGAGGCGGGCGACGGTGTCGAGGAGCTGGCGCTCGTCGGGATCGGCGACGGGGGATTCGGGCGAGGGGACGATCGCGAGGACGCCGACCCGCTCGTGCGAGCCGAGGAGCGGCACGAACAGCGCGCGCGACGAAGCGAGCGTGTCGGTCGTCGCGCCGGCAGCGCGCGCGTGCGTCCAAGCCCACTCGGCGACGCGGAGGTCTTTGTCGTCGAGCTCGAAATCGGAGGACGCCGCGTCCAAGCCGCCCGCTTGCGTCGGCAAGAGCAGCGCGACCTTCGTCGAGAAAATCGCGCGGACGTGATTGAGCGCGATCGAGACGAGCGCACCGCGCGAGCCCGCCGCGCCGAGCTCGCGGCTGATCCCGAGGAGCGCGGCGGTTCGCCGCTCGCGGCTGCGCGCGGCGTCGGCCTGCCGCCGGATGCGCTGCGTGAGGTTGCTGATGACGACCGCGACGATGAACATCACCCCGAACGTCGCGAGGTGCCGCAAATCGGAGACCGCGAAGCTGTAGTACGGCGCGACGAAAAAGAAATCGAAGCCGATGACGGCGAGCACCGCGGCGAGGAGCGACGGGCCGTAACCGAAGCGCATCGCCACGAGAACGACGCCGAGCAGATACACCATCACGACGTCCGCCGGCTGCTCGCGCGCGAACGCGACGCCGAGCAGCGTGCTCGCGACGACCGCGCCGACGGACGCGATCCAGCCGAGGCCCGCCGCGCGCGGTTTTCGCGTGCTGCGCCCCCGCGCTTTGGCGTCCGGCTCGAATCCCGAGATGACGTAGACGTCGATCTCCTCGCTCGTTCGAATGAGCGGGTCGAGGAACGGCGGGCGAACGACGTCGCGCCAGCGCGGGTGGGTCGGTTTTCCGACGACGATCTTGGTCACGTTGCGCTTGCGCGCATAGCGGACGATCTCACCCGGCGCGTCGTCGGCGCGAATGGTGACCGCTTCGCCGTCGAGCGATTCGACGAGCCGCATGTGCGCCGCGAGCCGTTCGCGATCCGACGCCGATAGACGAATCGCCGCGGGCGTCTCGACGTAGAGGCCGAGGAGCTCGGCGTGGAGGCTCGTTGCCATGCGACGCGCGGCGCGGATGAGTCGCGCCGCGTGCGGGCTCGGCGAGACGCACACGAGCACGCGCTCGCCCGTGTGCCACGTCGGCTCGATGCCGTGCGCTTCTTTGTATCCGCGGAGCTTCGCCTCGACGCGCTCGGCCGTGCGCCGCAAAGCAATCTCGCGAAGCGCGATCAGATTCCCTTCCTTGAAGAACCGCTCGACCGCGAGCGCCGCGGCCTCGGGGACGTACACCTTGCCTTCGTGGAGCCGCTCGAGGAGCTGATCGACGGGCAAGTCGACGACGCGCACCTCGTAGGCTTTGTCGAAGACCGCGTCGGGCACCGTCTCGCGCACGGTGACGCCGGTGATTTGCGCCACCGTGTCGTTGAGGCTCTCGAGGTGCTGGACGTTGAGCGTCGTGTAGACGTCGATTCCCGCCTCGACGAGCTCTTCGACGTCTTGCCAGCGCTTGGCGTGGCGTGAGCCGGGCGCGTTGGTGTGCGCGAGCTCGTCGACGAGCACCAGCCCCGGTTTGCGCGCCAGCACCGCGTCGAGGTCGAGCTCCTCGAGCTCGATTCCGCGATGTGCGATTTTTCGGCGGGGCAAGAGCTCGAGCCCGATCAGGAGCGCGTGCGTGTCGTAGCGACCGTGCGTCTCGACGATGCCGACGACCGCGTCGCGGTGCTCGTCCGAAATGACCAGGCGCGCAGCTTCGAGCATCGTGTACGTCTTGCCGACGCCGGGAGCGGCCCCGAAGAAAATGGTGAGCTTGCCGCGCGCGGCGAGCCGCTCTTGTTCGTTGACGCGCGCGAGCAGCTCGTCAGGATTCGGCCGCGCCATGGAAGATCCGTGCAATCAGAACCACGCCGTCGCGCCGAGCGTGAGCGTGTCTTGCGTCATCGCATTGGGCAGGAAATTGCCGCTCGCATCGGTCGCGACGCGGCCCTGAAAGTAAATCGGAAGCTCCGATTGATCGTGACGGAATTCGAGACGAACCGAAATGTTGTCGGTTGGGCGCACGTCGACCGTCGCCGTCTGCGAGCTGACCCAATGAGAGCCCTCCCAGAAGAGCGGCGTCGAGGCGCCGGTCGCGTCCGACGCGATCCACTCGTAAAACGCGTCGGCTCGCGCCGCGAGATAAAGCCACTTCGCCGGCTGAACGCGCAGATACACCGCGCCGGCCGCCCAGCCCGAGTTACCGAAGTCGTTCGGCTCGAAGCCCGCGTCGGCGTGGAACATCGTCGAAAACCATTTCGTCGGCGAATAAACCAAATAGGCGTCGAAGAGATTGCGCCACGGCGAGCCTTCGGGCGCGCCCTCCGGTCGCTCGACGCCTCCGAAATAGAGCGCTTGCACCGTCAGCCGATCCGGAACCGTGTACGTGAGGTTGCCTTCGATCGACGCATGCAAGTTGCCATCGACGGCGTCATTCCAGCCATTGCATACCATGGCCTGTGCGGTGAGCCGGTCCGTCAACGGGTACGACGCGCGCGCGCCTGCGTGGTAGTAGGGCAGCGCGAAGAACAGGTTCGAGCGCGACCAGTTCCATTGATCTTTGATCGCCATGCTCTCCGGGCCGATGGGAGACAAGAACAGGCCGGCCTCGAGCAGGAGGCCGCGACCGACTGGGGCCTTCCATCCGAGCGTCGCCTGCTGGATGAGCTTCCACACGTCGGGACCCGACGCGCCCGCTCCGCTCGTCGCTTTCCACACGGGCTCTCCGGCGTAATAGGTTTGGCCTGTCTCTCCGAACTGAACGGCGAGATGCGCGGAGACTCGGTCATACGAGGCCAGCGCGTCGAGGACGACGTTCTGAACGAGAAACGTCGCGTGTCGATCGTCGAACGCGCGATAGTTGGTAATCAGGTTGTCGGGCTCATTGAAGTTCCACTGATACGATGTCTCGACATAACCGCTGAGCGCGACGCTCGCCTTGGTCGCCGTCCTCACGACGCCCTCCGTGCTCGATTGTGCCGCTTGGAGCTTTTTGACTTCGGCTTCGAGGTCTTTCACGCGCCGCTCGAGCGGAGCCGCGTCGTCGGCCGCCGCACTCGCGGCCAGCGTGAGCGCAGCGGCGAAAGAACCGAGACACATGCGTGCATTCATGGTGGCTCGCGCCTCATGATGCCTCGGGCAGCATAAGAGAAGCATCAAATCGCCCGCCGGGACCCATCCAGCAGTCGCATGACTTAACGCTTCTCTAATGCGGGACGGCCCAATCCTAGCGGCGGCTTGATTCCCGCCGCCCTAACGTGGCTCCCCATGTGGGATTTGGTTTATGTCGCGCTCACGTTCGGTCTGTTCGCGCTCGGCTGGGGGCTCGTGAAGCTCTGTCAGCGCGTCGCGTGAGGTTCGCCATGACCACGCTCTACGTGATCGGCGGCATCGTTTCCCTCGCGCTCCTCGTTTACCTCGTCATCGCGTTGCTCGAGCCGGAGGCCTTCCAATGACGGCCGTCAGTTGGGCGCTCATCGCCGTCTACTGCGGCGTGCTCGTCGTTCTGACGAAGCCGCTCGGCCGGTACATGGCGCGCGTCTACGACGGTGACGTCCGCTGGTTTCGGCGCGTCGAGCGTGCCCTTTACCGCGCGATGGGCACAGACGAAAAGGAAGACATGCCGTGGACGAAGTACGCGGCAGCCATGCTCGTCTTCAACATGGTCGGTCTTCTCGTCGTCTATGCGGTGCAACGACTGCAAGGCCATCTGCCGCTCAACCCGCAAGGCATGACGGCGCCAGACCCGCACCTCGCGTGGAACACCGCGACGAGCTTCGCGACCAACACCAACTGGCAGTCGTACGGCGGCGAATCGACGCTCAGTTACTTCTCGCAGATGCTCGCGCTCGCGGTGCAGAACTTCGTCTCCGCGGCGTCGGGCATGGCCGTGCTCGTCGCGCTCGTACGCGGACTGCGAAGCAAGCGGGCTCCGGGGATCGGCAATTTCTGGGTCGATCTCACGCGCGGGACGCTCTACGTGCTCTTGCCGCTCTCGTTCGCTTTCGCGATTTTTCTCGTGTCGCAAGGCGTCGTGCAGACGTTCTCGCATTACGTGACGACCGACAGCGGGCAGGTGATCGCCCTGGGACCTGCCGCTTCGCAGATCGCAATCAAAGATCTCGGTACGAACGGCGGCGGGTTCTTCAACGCGAACTCGGCGCACCCGTTCGAGAACCCGACGCCGCTCTCGAACTTCGTCATCATGGTTTCGATCCTCGCCATCCCCGCGGCGCTGACTTTCACGTACGGCAAGATGCTGAGGGACACGCGGCAAGGCTGGGCGCTCCTCGCCGCGATGTTCGCGATCTTTCTCCCGCTGCTTTTGTTGTGCGTCTCGCAGGAGATGCACCCGAGCCCGATGCTCGCGCGCTTCGGGCTCGACCAGCACATGGGCAACATGGAGGGAAAAGAGGTGCGCTTCGGCGCGCCGGCGTCCGCGCTCTATGCGACGGCGACGACCTGCGCGTCGAACGGCTCGGTCGACGCGATGCACGACTCGTTCACGCCGCTGGGCGGCCTCGTGCCGATGTGGCTGATGCAGCTCGGCGAGATCGTCTTCGGCGGCGTCGGCTCCGGTCTCTACGGCATGCTCATGTTCGCCATCGTCGCCGTCTTCGTGGCGGGGCTCATGGTCGGCCGAACGCCCGAGTATCTCGGCAAGAAGATCGAAGCCTACGAGATGAAGATGGCGTTGCTCGGCATCCTCGTGCCGGCGGCGTCGGTGCTCGTCTTCACGGCGATCGCGGTGGTCGTCCCGGCGGGCACGAAGGGGATCGCCAACCCGGGCGCGCACGGCTTCAGCGAGGTGCTCTACGCGTACTCGTCGGCGTCGAACAACAACGGAAGCGCGTTCGCCGGCTTGAACGTGGCGACGCCTTTCTACGACACGACGCTCGGGATCGCGATGTTCCTCGGTCGCTTCACCGTGAAGATCTTCGCGCTCGCGCTCGCCGGCTCGCTCGCGAAGAAAAAAATTGTCCCCGCGAGCTCCGGCACGCTCCCGACGCACACACCGCTCTTCGTCGTGATGCTCGTCGGCGTCGTCATCGTCGTCGGCGCGCTCACCTTCATCCCTGCGCTCGCGCTCGGGCCCGTCGTCGAACGACTCAATTGGAGATCGTCGTGACTGCCTTCGCCGGCCGTCCGCTGTTCGAAGGCGCGATCGTGCGTCGCGCGATCGGCGCGTCGTTCGACAAGCTCGATCCGCGCCACCAGATCCGCAACCCGGTGATGTTCGTCGTCGAGATCGGGAGCCTTTTCACGACGGCCCTCTTCGTCCAAGCGCTCGCGGGTCACGGCGAGGCGCCGACTGGTTTCATTGCGGCCGTTTCGGCGTGGCTGTGGTTCACCGTGCTCTTCGCGAATTTCGCCGAGGCGATGGCCGAAGGGCGAGGGAAGGCGCAAGCCGACTCGCTGCGCAAGGCACGCAAGGACATTCGAGCCAAGCAACTCGAGGCGCCGCAGCGCGACGCCGCGCAGCGCCTCGTATCGGCATCCTCGCTGCGAAAAGACGATTTCGTGATCGTCGAGGCGGGCGACTTCGTCCCGTGTGACGGCGAAATCGCGGAGGGCGTCGCGTCGGTCGACGAGAGCGCGATCACCGGCGAGAGCGCGCCGGTCGTCCGCGAGAGCGGCGGCGATCGCAGCGCCGTGACCGGCGGCACGCGCGTGCTGTCCGACTGGCTCATCGTCCGCATCACGGCGAACCCCGGCGAGACGTTCCTCGATCGCATGATCGCGATGGTCGAGGGCGCCAAGCGACAGAAAACGCCGAACGAGATCGCGCTCGACATCTTGCTCGCTGCGCTGACGATCGTGTTCCTCCTCGCGACCGTGACGCTGCTTCCTTATTCGATCTACAGCGTCAAAGCCGCGGGCCACGGCACGGCCATCAGCATCACCGTGCTCGTCGCGCTGCTCGTCTGCCTGATTCCGACGACGATCGGTGGCCTTCTGTCGGCCATCGGCATCGCGGGCATGGACCGCATGATTCAAGCGAACGTCATCGCGACGAGCGGGCGCGCGGTCGAAGCGGCGGGCGATGTCGACGTCCTCCTGCTCGACAAGACCGGCACCATCACGCTCGGCAACCGCCAAGCGACCGCGTTCCTGCCCGCGACCGGCGTCGATCCCGAAGCGCTCGCCGACGCCGCGCAGCTCTCGTCCCTCGCCGACGAGACGCCGGAGGGCCGCAGCATCGTCGTCCTCGCGAACGAAAAATATTCGATTCGCGAGCGCGACGTCGCGGCTCTCGAGGCGGCGTTCATTCCGTTCTCCGCGCAGACGCGGATGAGCGGCGTGGATCTCGGCGACCGAGAAATTCGCAAAGGCGCGGCCGACGCGGTCGAGGCCTACGTGCGCTCCAACGGCGGGGACCTGCCGGACGACGTGAAAGCGACCGTGTCGACGATCGCCAAACGCGGCGCGACGCCGCTGGTGGTCGCCGAGGGAAAGAAAGTCCTCGGCGTCATCCAGCTGAAGGACATCGTCAAAGGCGGCATCAAGGAGCGCTTCGCCGAGCTCCGCAAGATGGGCATCAAGACCGTGATGGTCACCGGCGACAATCCGGAGACCGCCGCGGCCATCTCCGCCGAGGCGGGCGTCGACGATTATCTCGCGCAAGCCACGCCGGAGACGAAGCTCGCGCTCATTCGCGATCACCAAAAAGGCGGAAGGCTCGTCGCCATGACCGGCGACGGCACCAACGACGCGCCCGCGCTCGCGCAAGCCGACGTCGCCGTCGCGATGAACACCGGCACGCAAGCCGCGAAAGAGGCCGCCAACATGGTCGACCTCGACTCGAACCCGACCAAGCTCATCGAGGTCGTCGAGATCGGCAAGCAGCTCTTGATGACGCGCGGCGCGCTCACGACGTTTTCGATCGCCAACGACGTGTCCAAGTACTTCGCGATCATTCCGGCGGCGTTCGCGACGACGTATCCGGCGCTCGGCGCGCTCAACGTCATGCACCTCGCGACGCCAGAGAGCGCGATCATGAGCGCGGTCATCTTCAATGCGCTGGTCATCGTCGCGCTCATCCCGCTCGCGCTTCGCGGCATCCGCTACCGCGCCGTCGGCGCGTCGCGCCTCTTGCGCGATCACCTCCTGATTTACGGCCTCGGCGGCCTGGTCGTGCCGTTCGCCGGCATCAAGCTCGTCGACATGATTTTGGTCGTTCTCCACCTCACGTGATCGCCATGCTCGAGCAACTCCGCGCCGCGCTCGTCGCCATCGTCTTTTTCACCGCGCTCACGGGCGTCGTCTACCCGCTCGCCGTCACCGGCGTCGCCCAGGTCGCTTTTCATCGGCAAGCGAACGGCAGTCTGATCGAGAAGAACGGCAAGGTCGTCGGCTCCGAGCTCATCGGGCGTCAATGGAACGACCCGAAATATTTTTGGGGTCGCGTCTCGGCGACGCTCGACGCGAACGGCAAAGCGCTCGCGTACAACGCGCAAAACTCGGGGGGCTCGAATCTCGGACCGACCAATTCGGCGCTCGCCGACGAGGTGAAGGCCCGGCTCGACGTGCTCGAAGCGGCGGACCCCGAGAACGGCGCGCCCGTTCCCGTCGACCTCGTCACGTCTTCGGGAAGCGGTCTCGACCCGGACATCTCGGTCGAAGCGGCCGAGTATCAAATCCACCGCATCGCCCGAGCGCGCGCCATGAACGAGCGCGAAGTGAGAGCCGTCGTGCGCCGCCACGTCGTTGAACGAACGCTAGGGTTCCTCGGCGAGCCCCGTGTCAACGTGCAGGAGCTGAATCTCGCGCTCGACGAGCTCTAACGAACCATCGCGAACACGCCGACGGCGGCGAGCCCCGTCATCCCGAGGGTCGCGAGCAAAAAGATGGCGGGCATGAGAAACGGCCGCCGCGACAGCGCGCGGCGCATCAGCGTCGTCATGCGGATCGAGAAGGTCGTCGGGCACTGAATGGGGATGTCCCCCGCGGCGCGGCGCTGGAGGCGCTCGATCATCTCTTGGACGTTCTGGTAGCGCTCCGCCGAGTTTTTTTTCAGACCCTTCTCGAGGAACCACGCGAGGTCGATCGGCGCCGGGCCTTGCACGGGATGCGCGACCATCACGGCGAAAGCCGCCGGCGTGCTCTTCACCGCGTCGAGCATCGCGTCGAGCGTCTGCACTTCGGCGTGCGGGTGGCGCAACGTGAGGAGCTCGTAGAACATCACCGAAAGGCTGTAGACGTCGCTCCGCTCGTCGAGCTCGTCGCCGCGCGCTTGCTCGGGCGACATGTACGCGGGCGTGCCGAGGAGCGCGCCGAGCTGAGTCTGCCAGAGGCGTTTGCCGCTCGCGTCGGGCGATGACGCGCTGCGATCGAGCGGCTCCGGCCCGCGAACCTCGCGCGCGAGGCCCCAGTCCATCACGACGACCTCGCCGTACGGGCCGACCATGACGTTCGCCGGTTTGATGTCGCGGTGGATGATGTGCTTCGAGTGCGCGTACGCGACGGCCTCGAGGATGCCCATCATGATCTCGACGCGGCGCTCGAACGGATAGCGGCGGTGGTACTCGGCGTCGCCGGCGGCGAGCTTGTCGATGATCGCCTCGAGCGTTTCGCCCTCGACGTATTTCATCACGAAAAAATATTCGCCGTTCGCGTGAATCCCGACGTCGTGGATCGGCACGATGTTCGGGTGCTCGAGGCGGCCGACCGTGCGCACTTCTTCGGCGAAGCGCAGGATCGACGCGTGCGAGCCCTGGAGCTCGGGGCGCAAGCGCTTGATCGCGACGTCTCGCTCGATGTCGTTGTCGCGCGCCATGACGACTTCGCCGACGCCGCCCTCGCCGAGACGCCGCGCGAGCTCGTAGCGGATCTTTCCGTCGGCCACGACCTTCTGCTCTTCGCCCACGATTTCCACGCGCGGGAGCACCGTCGTGCGAAGGGACGTGTTCACGCCGAGCGACACGGGCGCGGCGAGGGTCAGGTTCGGGTCGACGGTGGTGGTGTCGAGCGCGACGGTCGCCGAGGTTCCAAGCTCTTGGCTGCTCATGATGCCAAGACTACCGGGCCGCCGAAACGTTACACGTCTCGTTTTCGATTTCGGAAGGCCGCGATCGCCCGCTCGCGCGAGTCGTCCGACGGGGCATCTTTCGGCAGAGCCCGGAGCGTCGACACGGTGGTCTCGACCTGCGCCGCGTGGGCGCGACAAAACGGGCATATTCCGAGGTGGAAGCGGTAGCTCAGGCGACGCCAGCCTTTGAGCGCGCCTTCCTCGGCATCGGTGGTCGCTGCGACCACGTCACGGCACATCATGGGCCACCTCTTTCCGCCAAAGTTTTTTCGAGCACGGCGCGGAGGCGCCCGCGGCCTCGATGCAGGAGCACACGCTGGTTGGACTCGCTCAGGCCGAGAACGTTACACACTTCCTCACTCGAGAAACCCTCGAGGTCGCGCATCGTCACGATGGCGCGCTGCTGAGGCGGCAAATCGTCGAGACCGCGGTCGATCGCGGCGCGGATTTGCCGGTCGGCGAGGAGCGATTCGGGGCTGTCGAACGCGGCCGGCCGCCGCTTGAACTGACCGAAGCGGCCGAAGCGATCGTCGCTCGACGGCGGCTCTTCGTCTTCGAGGGGGACCTGCCGTCCGTCGCGCACGGCGCGGGTCTTGGCGCGATTGATGGCGATGCGCGCGATCCAAGTCTTGAGGCTCGAGCGCCCCTCGAACGACGCGAGCGAGTCGAGGACGGCGGCCCAGGTGTCTTGCGCGATTTCTTCGGCGACGCTCGGGCTCTTCACGTAGCCGTTGGCGAGGCGCACGAGCATCGCGTGGTGCGCGTCGAAGAGCTCGCGAAAAGCGGCCTCGTCGCCGTCGCGAAGTCGCTCGAGCAGGTCCACGAGTGCTAAATACGTGAGATCGCCATGCGCGTCGTACTCATTTATCCGCCGACGTGCGACCCGACGGCGCCTTATCTCTCGCTGCCGACGCTGACCGCGTGGCTCCGAAAGCACGACGTCGAGGTCGTGCCGATCGACGCGAACGTGGGGGCGTGGGATTTCTTGCTCTCGCCCGAACGCCTCGGACGAATGCGCGAGGCGATCGACGCGCGCATCGGCGCGCTCGAAAACAAGAGCGCGCTCTCGCACGAAGAGCAGCTCGTCTACGCGCAGCTCTGGTCGGCGCGCGCCGACGCCGAAATCGCTCCGAGCCGAATCGCCGACGCGACGCGCGCCGTCCGCGATCGCGACGCGTTTTACGATCCCGAGAAATACGACGCCGCGGTCGCGACGATCGATGCCGCCCAGCGCGCGATCAGCGCGGCGTACGCGCCGCTCGCCGTGGACTTCGTCTCGTATCGGACGCCGTTCTCGCTCCTCAGCGCGGAAGAAATCGAGCGCGACGCGGCGCCCGAGCGCGATCCATTCCACGAATATTTCGAATCGCTCGCCGTGCGCGTGGCCGCGATGAACGCAGACGTCGTCGGCATCTCGGTGGCGTTCCCGGGACAAGTTCAGCCCGCCTACGCGCTCGCGCACGCCCTTCGCCGGCACACCAAAGCGCACGTCACGATCGGCGGCCCGGCGCTCACGCAGATGTTCATTCGCTTGGAAGGCGAGCGCCTGGAAAAAGCGCTCGGTCCGTTTCACACCGCGGTCGTCTACGAAGGCGAAATCGCGCTGCTCGATCTCGCGCGGCGCGTCGCGGCCGGCGAGTCCCCGCGCGGAATCATTCGCGGCACGCAGATCGAAGATCTCTCGAAGCTCCCGCAGCCCGACTTCGACGGCCTCCCGCTCGATCGCTACTTCGCGCCCGAGCTCGTGCTCCCGTACGATCCGACGCGCGGCTGTTATTGGGGCGTCTGCACGTTTTGTCACTACGGCCTCGCCGAGGTCGGCACGGCGCGGTATCGCGAGCGCCCCGTCGAGACGGTGCTCGATCACCTCGCGGCGCTGAAGGCGAAATACGGCGCGCGCATTTTCTATTTTTCGCAGGACGTTTTTTCGCCGCGCATCGCGTCGAACATCGCGAAGGGCGTGAAGGCGCGCGGCCTGGGCATCCGATGGGGCACGGACATGCGACCCGAGCGCTCGATCAACGCGGCGCGTGCGAAGGTGCTCGCCGAGGGCGGCGCGCTGCAAACGGCGCTCGGCGTCGAGTCGGCGGCGCCGCGCGTGCTCTCGCTCATCGACAAAGGCATTCCGGTCGAAGACGTGAAGAGCGCGATCGTCGCCCTCAGCGAAGCGGGCGTCGCGGTCGAAGCGATGTGCTTCACCGATTTTCCGACCGAGACCTACCGCGAGGCGATGCAGAGCATCGACTTCGTGCGCGGCGTCCGCCAGCACCTCTCGCTCTTCATTCTCGGCAAATTCGATCTCACGCACGGCGCGCTCGTCGCGCAGAAGCCGGGCGAGTTCGGCATCAAAGAAGTTTGGGGCGTCGAGGGCGACGAGCTCGGAACCGGCCTTTTTTACGCCGAACGGCGCACGCCGAAGCGCGGGCCCGATCGCGAGAAGCTCGAAGCTGCAGTCTCCGAGCTCTCGGACGATTGGCGCCTTCGTCGTTATCCGTGGGCCGGCGCGCTCTCCACCGCGCACACGATGTTGTATTATACACGTTTCGGAAAGGACGTCTTTCGGACGATCGAGCCGCCGCGCGGCGTCATCCCGGGCGCGCGGGCGCGGACGCTCGATGCGAAGTTCGACGTCGCGCGCGTCGCCGCCGAGAGCGCCGAGCACGAGGCGCAGATCTGGGAGCTGATGACGCGCGAGCTCCGCCGCGTCTCGCGCGCGCTCTACGCCGAGCTCGCCGCCGAGGCGCCCATTGCGCGTCCGCGCCGCACGCGCGTCACGATCGAATCCGGCAAGGACGTCCGCGTCGCGCGAGGCCGGCGCCCTTCGAACGCGCACAACGCAATGAAGGCGTGACGCGACCGTTCGCGATGGCACGGCGTTCGCACGCGCTCTTCCGATGAGTCCCCGATGAGTCGCGACGTGTCCGAGCTCGTACGCGTGCGCGGCGCGCGCGAGCACAACCTCAAGGACGTCGCGCTCGAGATCCCGCGCGGCGCGTTCGTCGTCTTCACCGGCGTGTCCGGCTCGGGCAAGTCGTCGCTCGCGTTCGGCACGCTCTACGCCGAAGCGCAGCGGCGGTATCTCGAGAGCGTTTCGCCTTACGCGCGACGCCTCTTCGATCAGATGCCGGTGCCGGCAGTGGACGACATCGAGGGTCTCCCGCCTGCGGTCGCGCTCCAGCAGCAGCGCGGCGCGACTTCGACACGGTCGTCGGTCGGGACGGTCACGACGCTCTCGAACTTGCTCCGGATGCTTTACTCGCGCGCCGGAACGTATCCGCGCGGCATGGCGATGCTCCACGGCGACGAGCTTTCGCCCAACACGCCGCAGGGTGCATGCCCGACGTGCTCCGGGCTCGGGCGTGTCTACACGGTCACCGAGCAGTCGATGGTGCCCGATCCGACGAAGACGATCCGCGAGCGCGCCGTTGCCGCGTGGCCGCTCGCGTGGGGCGGACAAAATCTCCGCGACATCCTCGTCGCGTTGCACGTCGACGTGGACATTCCGTGGCGGGACCTGCCGAAAAAGACGCGCGACTGGATCCTCTTCACCGACGAGCAGCCGACCGTCCCGGTCTACGCCGGCCTCACCCCCGCCGAGACTCGTCGCGCGCAAAAACGCAAAGAAGAGCCGAGCTACATGGGCACGTTCTCGTCGGCGAAGCGGAACCTCTTCTACACGATGCGGAGCACGCAGAGCGCGACGATGAAGCGCCGCGTGATGCAATACATGATCGCGAGCGACTGCAAGACGTGCCACGGCAAGCGGCTCAAGCCGGAGTCGCTGCGGGTCACGTTCGCCGGTCTCGACATCGCCGAGCTCTCGCGCCTGCCGCTCAAGCGACTGGCCGCGATGCTCCAGCCGTATGCACACGGCGCGCGCAAAGTGGCTTCGAAGGATCATCCCGAGAAAGAGGTCGTGGCGCAGCGAATCTGCGCCGACGCCGCCGCGCGTCTCGGCGTGCTGCTCGATCTCGGCCTCGGTTACCTCACGCTCGAGCGGAGCACGCCGACGCTCTCGCCCGGGGAGCTGCAGCGTCTTCGCCTCGCGACCCAGGTGCGCTCGAATTTGTTCGGCGTCGTCTACGTCCTCGACGAGCCGTCGGCGGGGTTGCATCCGGCCGACACCGAGGCGCTCCTCGCGGCGCTCGACAAGCTCAAGGCGCAAGGCAACTCGCTCTTCGTCGTCGAGCACGAGCTCGACGTCATTCGCCACGCCGATTGGGTCGTCGACGTCGGCCCGGCCGCGGGCACGCACGGCGGCGAGATCCTCTATTCGGGACCGCTCGCGGGACTCGCGAAGGTCGCCGCGTCGCGGACGCGTGAGTTCTTGTTCAGCGACGAACCTCCGCCCGCGCACACGCCGCGCGCGCCGCGCGGTCATTTGGTGCTCGAAGGGGTCACGCGCAACAACGTCGAGCATCTCGACGTCGCGTTTCCGCTCGGCGTCCTGACGACGGTCACCGGCGTCTCCGGCTCGGGCAAGTCGACGCTCGTGAGCCAAGCGCTCGTCGATCTCGTCGCGCAAGAGCTCGGACAAGGCGAGCCCGAAGCCGACGACGCCCCCGACGCGCTCGAGGACGACGCGCCCATCGCGACCGGCGGCCGCGTGACGCGCGGTCTCGAAGGCATCAGACGCCTCGTGCGCGTCGACCAAAAACCCATCGGCCGCACGCCGCGCTCGAACCTCGCGACCTACACCGGGCTCTTCGATTACGTCCGCAAGCTCTTCGCGGCGACGAAGCTCGCGAAAGCCCGTCACTACGACGCCGGCCGCTTCTCGTTCAACGTCGCGAAGGGTCGCTGCGAGAACTGCGAGGGCGAAGGCTCGGTCTTCGTCGAGATGCTCTTCCTGCCCTCGGTCTACGCGCCTTGCCCTGCGTGCCGCGGCGCGCGTTACAACGAAAAGACGCTCGAGGTCACGTACGCCGGCAAGTCGATCGCCGACGTCCTCGCGATGACCGTCGACGAGGCGTACGAATTTTTCGCCGAGGAGTCTCCGGTCGCGCGCGCGCTCGACACGCTCAGGCAAGTCGGCGTCGGCTATCTGCGTCTCGGCCAGCCGGCGACCGAGCTCTCCGGCGGCGAAGCCCAGCGCATCAAGCTCGCGACCGAGCTCCAGCGCGGCGCGCGAGGAGACGCGCTCTACGTCCTCGACGAGCCGACGACGGGTCTTCACCCCGCCGACGTCGAGCGGCTCGTCGCCCAGCTCCGCTCGCTCGTCGACGCGGGCAACACGGTCATCTGCGTCGAGCACGATCTTCGCGTCGTCGCAGCGAGCGATCACGTCATCGACATCGGTCCCGGCGCGGGCGACGAAGGCGGACGCATCGTCGCACGAGGCACGCCCGCCGAGATCGCCGGCTCGCGCGAGAGCCGGACGGCGCCGTACCTCGCGCGCTATCTCAGGCTCGCGCCAAGAGCGGCAACAGACACACCGCGCTCGTCGCGATCGTGAGGTCGAGCCCGAACCGCTGGTGGAGCAACAGGCCTACGCTCACCCGTGCGAGCGCGACGACCCACAAGACGAGGTAGACGCCGGCGAGATCGCGATCGAAGAAAGCTCTTCGCTGGCGTTTCGGCTGGACTGGTCGCTCGTACCGATACGGGTGCACGTCGGGTTCAGCATGGCTTCTCCCGCGTCAAGACGGTGCAAAGGTGATGGCGCTGGGCATCAAGAAAAGATCAACGTCTCACGCTTCGGTCGCAGCCGCGAGCGACGGCGTCTTCGTGCGCGGCCCTTCGCCGAGCGAGAGGCGCACCGGGAGCACGATCATCGGAATGCCCGCGTGCTGGAGTCGCCTTTGAATTTGAAACGCCGTCTCGTTGTGGAGCACGCGGCCCCAGCTCGAGTCCTCTTCGAAGAGGAGCTGCCCGGCCACGAAGAGCGCTCTCGGATATTTCGCGACGACCGACATGCCGAGCTTCTCGGCCTCGACGGCGACCTCGGTGCCCGTCGAGAGCTCGGCGTCGGCGGGGATCTCCAGCGTCGCGGCGAACTTTTTGTATTGCTCGAGCGACGCGAGCGTCCGCTTCTCGAGCTCGTGAACCTCGCCGATGCCCTTGAAATTGCCGGAATCGACGATCGCGATCGACACGAACACGACGCCCTGAAAGTGCCCCGGGAACATGCGCAAGAGCGTGAGGAGCGCGTGGCGGCCGAGCCCGCCGTAGCCGCCGACGAAGAGCACCGCGACCGGTTTCTCGGGATCGATCGGCGAGCGCGCTTCGGTGTGCGAGAGGTCCACGAGCGGATCGGGAAGCTCCACGTCGAGCCGCCGAATCGCGCCCACGACGCGCGCGTAATGGCGCCGGATCCAAAAACACAGCGCGACGAGCGCGCCCGTGATGACGAGCGTGAGCCAACCGCCCTCGGCGAATTTCTCGAAGCACGTGACGACGAGGATCGTGAGGCACAAGCCGAGCGCGACGACGTGAATCGGAACGTGGCGTAGCCACTCCTCGTGCTCCTTTCTGTGCTTCACCCAAAATCGCGTCATGCCGAGGTTCGAGAGCGAGAAGGTGAGAAACACGTTGATCGAATACATGACGACGAGCTTGCCGACGTCGCCGTGCGTGTAGAGGAGCGCGAGGACCGACGCCGTGCTCATCAAGACGACGCCGTTGCGCATGCTGAGCCGCTCGGAGAGCGCGGCGAAGCGATGCGGTAGCCACGAGTCGACCGCCATGTTCGCCATCACGCGCGGCCCGTCGACGAAGCCCGCTTGCGCGGCCACGAAGAGGAGCCCGGCCTCGCTCGCGAGCGCGAGCATCACGAAGACGTAACCGGCGTCGAAATTCCCGATGTGCCAGCCCGCGGTGACGCGGTCGAGCATCGCCCAGTTCATCGTCTTGGTCTGGTCCGCCGGCGGCATCGCCCCGACGAGCAGATACGCGAGGATGATTCCGCCCGCGGTGACCGCGAGCGAGATCGCCATGAGCATCATCGTGCGCTTGGCGGTGCGCACCTTGGGCTCGCGCATGATCTGGATGCCGTTCGAGACGGCCTCGATGCCCGTGTACGTTCCGCCGCCGAGCGAATACGCGCGCACGAAGAGCGCGAGCGTGCCGAGCACGCCGAGCACGCCGAGCGTGTGATGAAAGTTTTCGCTCGTGTGACGCGCGACCTCGGCGACGTCGCCGAGGTGACCGAAAATCGCGAAGCCCAGCGCGACGACGTGCGTCGCGACGAAGAGTAGAAAAATCGGCAGGACGGTCTGCACCGACTCTTTCACGCCGCGGATGTTCAAGATCGTGAGAAGGACGATCGCGCCGATCTCGATCGCGATCTTCGTGCGCTGCACCGGGTCGATCCACGTGCCGGTGTCGACGAGCGGCAGGACCCCGCCGCCCGGCATCGCGTAGCCGGTCAGGGTGTGCGCGGCATCGAACATTTCGGTCTGCCCGAACCAGCGCCGCGGGATCAGGTTGAAGACTTGGTCGCCGCCCGACGCGATCGAGACCGTGATGGTGAGCACGTAGTCGACGAGGAGCGCGCTCCCGCTGACGACGCCGAATCGCGGCCCGAGGAGCTTGGTCGCGACGACGTAGCCGCCGCCGCCCGACGGAAAGTGCTCGATGATGCGCGTGTAGCCGTAGGCGATGATGAAGACGGTGAGCGCCGTCCCGATCGCGAGGCCCACCGCGAGGCTCGCGTGATTGCCGTCGCGAACGAGCGCGCGAAACGCCTCGTCCGGTCCGTAAGCCGACGACGAGAGCCCGTCGGCGCCGAGGCCGACCCACGCGAGCATCGCGACGAGCGAGACGGCGTGAAACGTCCGGCTGTCGCGAACGTCTTTCGGCGGCCCGAAAAAGAACGTACGAAGCTGGCCCATCGAACCGGGCCCAACGTACGGACGTCCGCATCAAGATTCCGTTAAACCGCGGAGGGGCAAGATTACAATGGTTTCCGCGCGCCTCCGGCGCTAAACAAACCGGCCATGGCGCGCTGGGAGTTCAAGCTGCCCGACATCGGCGAGGGTGTCACCGAGGGCGAGATCGTGCAGTGGCTCGTCAAAGAGGGCGAGGTCGTCAAAGAAGACCAGCCGATGGTCGAGGTGATGACCGACAAGGCCACCGTGACGATCGCCGCGCCGCGCGCGGGTCGCATCGCCGAGCTCCGCGGAAAAGCGGGGCAGGTGATCGCCGTCCACGCGGTCCTCGTCGTGTTCGAGCTCGACGCCAACGCCGGCGCGCCCGCGCAAGCCAACGGCCACACGAACGGGGCCAAAAAAGACGAAGGTCCCGCCGCGACCGCCGTAGGCGACATTCGCGAGAGCTTGCCCGGCATGGGCGGGCACAAACCCGCGCCGCCTCCGCCGCCGGCGGCGGCGGCGAGCGGGCTGACGACTTACTTCAACGACAAGCCCCTCGCGACGCCGGCGACGCGCAAGACCGCGCGCGATCTCGGCGTCGATTTGAAGCAAGTGAAGCCGTCGGGCGCGCAAGGTCGCGTCACCAAGGACGACGTCGTCGCGCATTCGCGCGGAGGCGAGCCTACGCACGCGCCCGCTCACGCGCCGGCGGCGCGCGAGCCCGTCGCGATCGCCCGGAGCGAAGGCGACGAGCGCGTCCCGTTCGTCGGCATGCGCCGCAAAATCGCGGCGAAGATGCAGCAGTCGAAGAACACCGCCGCGCACTTCACGTTCGTCGAAGAGTGCGACGCGACGGCGCTCATGGAGCTCCGCCAGCGCCTCAAGCCCGCGGCCGATGCGCAAGGCGTCAAGCTCACGTTCTTGCCGTTCATCGTCAAAGCGGTCGTGAACGCGATCAAGCGCCGCCCGATTTTGAACAGCACGCTCGACGAAGCGACGCAGGAGCTCGTCTATCGCAAAGGCATCAACATGGGCATCGCGACGTCGACCGACGCGGGGCTCATGGTGCCGGTCATCAAAGACGCCGACCGCCGCTCGCTCGTCGACATCGCGCGCGAAATCGATCGCCTCGGGACCGACGCGAAAGCGGGCAAGAGCAAGTCGCAAGATCTCCAAGGCTCGACGTTCACCATCACGTCGCTCGGCGCCGAGGGCGGTTTCTTCGCGACGCCGATCATCAACTTCCCCGAGGTCGGCATCCTCGGCGTGCACCGCATCAAAGAACGCCCGGTCGTGAAAAATGGGCAAATCGTGATTGGCCACGTGATGCTGCTGTCGCTCTCTTTCGATCATCGCATCGTCGATGGCCACGTCGGCGCCGCGTTCGCGTACGACATCATCGCGAGCCTCGAGAATCCGGAGCGGATGTTCCTCGAGATGATCTGACGTGCCCGGCAAGCGCGTCGTCGTCCATACGAGCTGCGTCGCGTGTGGCGCGCCGATGCCGCTCGGCGGCGTCTTTCCGTCGGTGACGTGCGCGGCGTGCGGAAACCGCGGGGACCTGCCGCACGACGCGTGGCGCTGGGTGCTCGAGGACGAGGCGCGCACGGTCATGTCGGGCGAGATCATCCTCGGCGAGACGCTCGCGGCGGACCCGACGTGCCCGCGCTGCCAGCATGCGTTCGTCGAATCGTCGATCTCGGTCGCGTGCTCGTCGAACGCGACCGAGGTCGGCTGCGCGCAATGCGGCGCGCGCAGCGCGATGCGCGTCATGGACGGCCGCGCGCTGATCGGCGAAGGCGAGGGAACGGCGGTGGCCGCGTCCGCGGGCGCGATCGACGTCGCTTGCTCGAGCTGCGGCGCGAAGCTCTCGGTCGACGGCTCGACGCCGACGCCGACGTGTGCATTCTGCAACACGCGCAACGTGCTCCCGCGCGACGTCTGGGAGCGCATGCATCCGCCGGGACGCGTGCATCCGTTTTACGTGTGGACGCATCGGCGGCCCGTCGAGCTCCTGCCGGAGAGGACGCGCGCGCGCTCCGGCGTGCTGCCGGTGGTCGTGGGCGTCGCCGCGCTCGCCGCGCTCGCCGGATTCGTCGTGATGCGCAAAACATCTCGGTCGCGCGCGAGCGCGCCGGTCATCGCCGCCATCGGCGCGCCGTGCTCGGCCGGCGAGACGTCGTGCTCGACCGACGGCAAGGCAATGCTCCAGTGCGACAGCGGCTCGCTGCAAGTCGCCCTCACGTGCAAAGGTCCGAAGGGATGCCGCCCGATCGAGCACGGGACTTCGGTGTCGTGCGATTACACGTACGCCGACCCCGACGACGCGTGCAACGTGAGCGACTTCGCGTGCTCGACCGACGGAAAATCGGAGCTGCGCTGCGACGGCTCGAAGTTCGTCGTCGCGAGCCCGTGCGGCGGACCGGACGCGTGCACCGTCTCGCCGTCCAAAAACGGCGGCTACTCGCTCCGATGCGACACTCACATCGCACCTCTCGGCGCGCCGTGCCTCGACGACGGTCATTTTGCCTGCACGCCGGACGGGAAATCCCAGCTCCGCTGCGCGCGCGGCCACTTCACGCTCGCGATGACGTGCAAGGGCGCGGGCGGTTGCAAGATCTCGAAGAACCGCGTCGACGACACGACGACGGTGGCGTGTGACGGCGATCTCTCGGACGTGGGCGACCCGTGCCGCCCGGACGTTCACGCGTGCACCCTCGACGGGAAGTCGCTCCTCGCGTGCAAAGATGGTCTTTTCGCGATCGATCGCGGCTGTCCCCGCGGCTGCGCGCCGTCGGCGACCGGCCTCGACTGCCGGTAATGCTAGAGTCGCGCGCCATGAACGTCACCGTCGTCATCGCCAGCACGCGTCCCGGACGGGTAGGGGAGCCCATCGCGAAGTGGTTCCTCGAGCGCGCGAAGAAGCACGGCGCGTTCGAGATCGTCGTCGCGGATTTGAAAGAGATCGCGCTGCCGCACCTCGACGAGCCGCAGCATCCGAGGTTCCAAAAATACGAGCACGAGCACACCAAGCGCTGGGCCGCGATCGTCGCCGCCGCCGACGCCTACGTGTTCGTCACGCCGGAGTACAACTTCAGCGCGCCGCCCGCGCTCTTGAACGCGTTCGATTTCGTCTACAAAGAATGGAACTACAAGCCGGCCGGCTTCGTGAGCTACGGCGGCGTCTCGGGCGGCCTCCGCTCGGTGCAGATGACGAAGCAAACGCTGACGGCGATGAAGGTCATGCCGCTCCCGGAGGCGGTGACCATCCCGTTCGCTGCGAAGTTGATGAAGGACGGCGTCTTCCAAGGCAGCGACGACCTCGAGAAGGCCATCAAGCCGATGCTCGACGAGCTCCACAAGTGGGCCGTCGCGTTGAAGACGCTGCGCTAGATCGCATTCGCGGCGACGACCGCGTGTAGAATGCTTTCGTGGATTCGTCGATCTGTCCCGCCTGCAGCGGCGAGCTTTACGTCGTGGGATACGGCTGTCCCGAGTGTGGTCACGGCCGGCCCGCTGCCGAGAAGCGCAACCCCATCCCGATCGCCGTCGGCGTCGCGGCGACCGTCGTCGCGTTCGGCGTGATGCTCCTCTTCACGGCGGGCAAGGTCTCGCGCGAGGTCGCGTGGGCTCACTTCATGCTGTTCGCGATGGGCGCGATCTTCGCGGGCGGCGGAGCGTTCGCGCTCGTGCGGCCGAAGGGCCTTCCGCTGGCGAAGACCGACGGAACCGACGCGTTCGGCATGACGCGCTACGGAGAGACGCACGCTTCGACCGCCGCCGAAGGTCGCGTGCAAGGCGCGGTCCTCCTCGTCGTCGGCATCATCATGACGCTCCTCGGCGCGTTCGTCGGTTTGCTGACCGGCTGATCCAATTCAAAGCGGGCTTGGTTAGTTCCCGCACTTGTCCGAGTAGTTCGCGCCGCACGGGGTCGGGCGGACGCCCGCGTCGAGGATGCCGCCGAGGAGCGCGGGCTCCGCTTGGAATCCGAGCGCGAGCGAGAGCGCGTTGCACGGCGCCCCGGTGTTGTCCGAGCTGCTCTCGCTCGCGATGTCGGCCGCGCCGCAAATGGCCGCTTTGAACGAGCCGTACGTCGGATCGGCGCCGCACAAGAACTGACCGGCGTTGAACGGATCTTTGATCGCCTGCATGCCGGTCAACAGATTGCGCGTATCCCATCGGCCGGTGACGACGCCCGCGAGCGCGTAACCGGTTTGCGTCTTCGTGATCGTCGCGACGAGGTACGCGCCGTCGAGCCGGAGAAAGTTCGCGCCGAACGACGTGCCGATCGAAAATGGAAACGACACGTTCGCGACGAGAACGCCGCCCGAGACGTAAGCCGTGTCGTCCTCGTAGGCGGCGACGTACGGCGGCGGCGTGCCGACGACCGACGACGGGTCGATGCCCCATTGATCGGTGCCGTCGTGCTTCGGCATCGGGTTCACGCCGCCGTCGACCGGGACCGTGCCGTTCGACGAGAACGCCGCGACCGACACTTGCGAGTCATTCGGCGTCCCGTTGTACGAGCGCACGCGCAGCAAGAGCGAATAGAGCCCTTCGCCGATGTGCTGATCGAGCTTCGTCGGATCGAGCGAGGTCGTGAGCGCAGAGAAAGTTTGGATGAGCGCGCCGCCGGAGTTGTCGCGCCCCTGCGAGTCGTCGCAGTGCGTCGTGGTCGAATTTTGCGGCACGCAGCTCTCGGGCGCCGGACACGTGCACGTGCGATCGAGATCGAAGCCGACGACTCCGCCGTCGCCGCCGAAATCCACGGCCGAGAGCGCGACGACGACTTCGAGATCGCCCGCGTCGCTCGGATCGTCCGCCGCAGGCCGCGCCGGCGGCTCGGCGTGGTCGCACGGGTCGACGTCCCCGCTCGCGTCGACTCGGCCCGCGTCGGGCGCGCCGCCTTCCGTGAGAAGCGACGCGTCGTAGACCGCACATCCGGCCGCGAGAGAAAGCGCGACGGCCGCTTTCAGTTTTGACACTGATCGGTCCACTGCGGGCCGCAGCCGCCGCCCGAGTCCGGCGGGCTGTACGTGCCGCCGTATTTCGCGGGCGTCGTCTTGAACGAGAACCCGAGTGACAGCGCATTGCACGGCGCGCCCTTGCCGTCGTCGAGCACGTTGCCGGCGATGTCTTGGAAGTCGCAGATGCGTCCTTTGAGCAGCTGATAAATCGCGTCGTCGCCGCAGAGCGACGCGTCGTAGTCGAACGGATCGTGGAGCACCTGGAGCGACGTGAGGAGCTTCTTCGATTCCCATCGGCCCGCGACGGTGCCTTCGGTTTGGAACGAATTTCCGAACGGAGAAATCTTCGCGACGACGAGCGCGCCGGTGAGCTCGATCGTGACGAGCCCTTCGCCCGTGGCCGCGCCGATCGCGAGCGGCATGTCGCTGATGTTGCCGACGAGCGTGTAGTCGCTCACGTACGCGTTGAGATCGTACGCGACGACAGGCACCGGCCCCGCGTCGCTGATGCTGCCGCCGAGGAGCGAGCTCGGCGCGATCGTCCAGACGTCGCCGCCGTCGAACGTCGGGATCATCGGCCCGGCGTCGCTGCCCGCGCCTTGTGTGCCGTTCGAGACGAAGATCGCGAGCTCGACGTTCGTGTCGTTGGCTTGCCCGTTGTACTTCTTCACTTGGATGATCGCGCCGAAGAAGCCGGTTTGGATTCCTTGGTTGATGTAGCCCTGGTCGAAGAAGTTCGTCGCGCCGGAGAACTCTTTGATGAGCGAGCCGGTCGCGTTGTCGATGCCGCCCTCGAGATCGCACTGCGAGCCGGCGTCGTCGAACGGCTTGCACGAGTCGGGGCCGGGGCACGTGCAGATGCCGTCGAGGTCGAAGCCGTAGGCGGTGGTCGGCGCGATGCCGCCGTCACCCGCGCCGAAATCCAAGAACGAGAGCGCGTTGTAAAACTCGACGTCTTGCGTCGAAGGATCGTCGGCCGCCGGTCGCGCGGGCCAGCGCGCGTGATTGCACCCGTCGCCCGCGTCGGGCACGGCGCCGTCCGATTGCGCGTCGCTCGCCGCGTCGACGAGAAGCGAGCTGTCGTAAATCGAGCAGCCTTGCCAAACGGCGAGACCCACCGCGCACGCCACGCCGATGACGACGCTCACGCTCCGTAAGGAAGCCATCGCCTACGATTGTATCTGCAAACGAGGGCGTTGACGAACGGACGCGACACCGGCACGCTTGCATCATGCGGCGTGGATGGGCGACGTTTTTTGCTGTTTTTCTAGGGGCGCCGTCGGTCTTCGCGGCGGGAGGCGCGGCGCCGAGCGCCGAGCGGCTCAAGTCGGCCGCGGCCGAGTACGACGCGGGTCGGCGCGCGTTCACCGATCAAAAATTCGAAGAGGCCGCGATCCATTTCGAGAACGCGTACCACGACGCGCCGAACGCGCAGACCCTCCGCAACGCGATCCGCGCGCGACACGACGCCAAAGAGCTCGCGCGCGCCGCGACGCTCGCGGTCATCGCGCAAGACCGTTACGCCGACGACGACGCGACGGTGAAGTTCGCGAAAGAGACGCTCCAAGAAGCCGCGCCCAAGCTCGAGAAGGTCACGATCGTCTGCGAGCCCGAGTGCGGCGTCGCGTCCGACAACCACTCGGTGTCGCTCGAGGACGTGAAGCGCTTCACTTTCTTCCTCAACCCGGGCGAGCACAACGTCGTCGTCAGCTGGCCGGGCGATCGCAGCAAACAGCTCGATGTTCACGCGAAGGAAGGCGAGGCGCTCGAGAAATCTTTCACCGCTCCGCCGATGCCGGTCACGTCGGTCGCACAAGGCGGCACCGGCCTCGTCGTCGTCGAGAAGCCGTCGAGCAAACCGTTCGGCCCGGCCGTTTTCATCACGCTGCTGAGTCTCACCGCGGTCGCCGGCGGCATCCTCGTTTGGTCCGGCATCGACACGATCAACAACCCCGGCACTGACGCGGTGCGTAACGGCTGCGTGGGGCAGGGGCCCGGGTGCCCGCTTTATCAACAGGGCTTGGACGAGCAGACCCGCACGAACGTGCTCATCGGCGTCACCGGCGGCCTCGGCCTGCTCACCTTCGTCTCGATTTTCCTGACGCAGTGGTCGCATCCCAAGGAAGCGGCGGCGGCGCACGTCACGGTCACCCCGACCTTCGGGCTCGGATCGGTCGGGCTGGCCGGCCGTTTTTGAGCGACCACGCCCCGCTTGCGGTAAGCTTCAATCACTCGTGACCAAGTTTCTGTCCGGCTCGTCCGAAGCCGACCGTCGCCTCGATCGATTCGAGCTCATCGCCGAGATCGCGAGCGGCGGAATGGCGACGGTGTACCTCGCGCGTCTCTCGGGCGCGGGCGGGTTCCAGAGGTTCGTCGCGATCAAGCGATTGCATCCGCACCTCGCGGGCGACTCCGAGTTCGTTCAGATGTTTCTCGACGAAGCGCGCCTCGCCGCGCGGCTTCATCACCCGAACGTCGTGCCGATCCTCGAAATCGGCGAGAGCCCGCAGGGCTACTACCTCGTCATGGAATACGTCGAGGGCGACACGCTCGCGCGCATCCTCGCGCGCTCGGCGCAAGCGGGCCGCATGCTCCCGCCGACCGTTTCGATGCGCGTTTGTCTCGACACGATCATGGGCCTTCACGTCGCGCACGATTTGCAAGACGACGACGGCGCGCCGCTCAACATCGTGCATCGCGACGTCTCGCCGCAAAACATCCTCATCGGCATGGACGGCTCGGCGCGCATCACGGACTTCGGCGTGGCGCGCGCGACGACGCGTCTCTCGACGACGCGCACCGGGCAGCTCAAAGGCAAGCTCGCGTACATGGCGCCCGAGCAAGCGCGCGGCGCGCAAGTCGATCGACGCGCCGACGTGTTCGCGATGGGCATCGTTCTTTGGGAGTGCCTCGCGCAGAAACGTTTGTTCAAAGGCGAGGGTGAGGCCGAGACGCTCAATCGCGTGCTCTACGAGCCGATCCCGCAGCTTCGCCAAGTGAACCCCGACGTCGCGCCGGCGCTCGCCGACGTCGTCATGAAGGCGCTCGATCGCGACGCCGACAAACGCTGGCCGACCGCGAACGATCTCGGCGACGCGATCGAAAAAGCGGCGCGCGACGCCGGCGTGCTCGGCAGCCACAAAGAAGTCGCGGCGCACCTCGACTCGGTCCTCGGCACCGACATTTCGCAACAGCGCGACGCGGTGCGCGCGTGGCTCGCGCGCAGCGAGCCGAGCCAGCGCTTCAGCATGTCGGGCCCGCAGACGACGCCGCAAGCAGTGACCAAGCCCGAAGGTGGCGCGCCGGGCGTCTCGAGCGTGTCGTCGGCGATCATTCAGCTGCCGGGCTCCTCGCCGTCGCAAGCGCCGGTGACGCCGCTCGCCGCGATGGAGCTTCCCGCTCGGAGGCGTTCGCGCGTGTGGCTCGGCGCGGGCGCGCTCGGCGTGCTCCTCGCGCTCGGCGGAATCGCCGCGTTCTCGGCGCGCAGCCTGCGCGCTCCGCAGCCGACTCAGCTCGCCACGCAACCGCCTCCGGCTGCGTCGACCGTGCAACCCGCAGTCGCCACGCCGGTGCAGACCGCGGTCCCGGAGCCGGAAAAGCAGCCGCTCGCCGCCGAATCCGCGAGCGCCCTCCGCCCGGCGGCGACGCACGTACACACGATCTTCCCCAAACCCGGCGGGCACATTACGGTCAGACCCACGGCGACCGCCGCAGCAACGACGGCGCCGCAACCGACGTCCACCGCGTCGCCGGCGACCACCGTCGACGACATCTCCAAGAACCCCTACCGCTGAACCCCATGAAATCGTCGGCGTTCGCGCCGTCCCGCCTTCGGCGGATGCGTCTGCTCTTCGTCCTCGCCGCGTTCGTCGCCTTCGTGATCGCGTGCGTGTCGTCGGCGACGCAGCCGGTCGATCCGCGATTCATCGCGCTGCACAACGCGTTCTCGGCGATGGGCCTCGCGCAAGTCGGGCCCGTGCAACAAGGCTCGCTCGTCGAGGGGCGCGAGGCGCGGCTCCCGATTCAGCTTCAAGGCGGCTGCACGACCGCTGTCGCGATGGGCGGCGCGGGCGTGCGCGATCTCGACGTCGTCGTGCAAGACGAAGCGGGCAACGCGCTCGGCCACGACGCGACGCACGACTCGCAAGCGGTCGTTCGCGTCTGCGTCGATCGCGCCGGCACGTACACGATGGTCGTGCGCATGGCGGCGGGCTCGGGCGATTTTCTCGCGGCGACCTGGGTCGGCAACGCCGGCGGCGCCGCGCCCGCGACCTCTTCGTCGAGCGCGCTCGCGCTCGGAGCGGGCGTCGGCAATTGTGCATCGCCCATCCCGATCTCGTCGGGCGTCATCACCGGCAACACCGAGCGCGGCGAGTCGAACAACGAGTGCACGACCGACTCGCCCGGCTGCTCCGCCGCGTCGAACGGCAAAGAGCTCGTCTACCGTCTCGACGTCCCGTCGGAGAAGCGGCTCATGATCGAGCTCGACGCGCACTACGACGCGATCCTCTACGTCCGCAAAGACGACTGCAGCTCGCAGGACGCCGAAGTGAAGTGCGACGACGACGACAACGGCAATCAGCAGCGCTCGCGCATCGACACAGTGCTCGACCCGGGCACGTATTACGTCTTCGTCGACAGCTTCAACCAAGCCGCCGGCGGCTTTCGGATGAACGTGACGCTCCAAGACGTGCCGCAGCTCGCCGACGTCTGTCGCGGCGCGCGTCCGCTCACCGCGGGCACGGTGCAGAACGGCACGACGCGAAACGCATTCGATCTCGCGCAAGGAAGCTGCGCCGGCGGCACGCCCGGTCCGGACATTCCGTACAAGCTCGACGTCGGCCAGAAAATGCGCGCGCGCATCACGATGGAGTCGACCGACTTCGTGCCGAACGTGTACGTGCGCCGCACGTGCGCCGACGACCGGAGCGAGATCGCGTGCTCGACGTCGGGCATGCAGGCCAACACCCAAGCGGTCTTCGTCGGAATGCTCGACCCGGGCTCGTATACGGTCTTCGCCGACTCGAGCCAAGACAACGCCGACGGGCAATACACGCTCGAAGCGGAGCTCGCGCCCGAAGGCGGCACGGGCGGCACCGGCGACGGCTGCAGCGACGCGATCCCGCTCGCGAGCTCGACGACCGCGAGCGGCGACACCTTCGACGTGAAAGACGACGTCTCGGGGACCTGCACCGCGGCGGGCGCGCCGGACGTGGTCTATCGCATCGACTTGCCGCACCGGTCGCGCGTGCGCGCCGCGTTCGACGCCGAAGAAGGCAAGACCGATCATCAGCGCGGCCACGTCATCGTCCTCCAGAAGACGTGCGGCGATCGCTCGACCGAGCTCGCGTGCGCGCCGTCGCTCGATCAAGTGCTCGCGCCCGGCACGTATTATCTCGCGGTCGACGGCGCGACGCCTTCGTCGTTCGGCAAGTTCGAGATGCACTACGACGTCCAGGACGTGAGCGCGCAAGAGACCGCGTGCAAGTCCGCGCCCGGGATCGCGTCGGGCCAAACGGTGAACGGCACGACGCACGGCGTGGCCAATCGCTTCGAGACGTCGTGCGGCGGCGACTCGCGCTTCGGCGTCTCCGGCGATCAGGTTTATCGCATCGTCGTCGCGCAGCGCTCGACGGTCACCATCCAGCTTTCGACGCCGACGTGGGACGGCGTCCTCGCGCTTCGCAAAGCGTGCATCGATCCGTCGGGCTCGAGCGGCACGCACGCCGCCGAGGTCGCGTGCAACAACGACTCGGACGACTCGCACCACTCGCGCATCACGACCGCCCTCGACCCGGGCACGTACTACGTCATCGTCGACGGCTACCGCGGCCAGGACGGCGCGTTCAGCTTGAGCTACACCGCGACGCGGTGATTAGCGGTGTTTCTTCGCCCACGAGTACGCGGTGTACGAGGCCGCGACGTGACAGATCCATCCGAGGGTGCCGCCCGAGCCGATCCACAGCCCCGGCGTGACGATCAGCCAAAACAAACCGCGGAGGAACTTGCCGTTGTAGATCTGGCCGACGCCAGGGATGAAGAACGACAAGACCGCCGCGACGCCCGCTTGTGAAGGTTTGGCCATGGCTCGCCCGAAACGTGCGCACGGTTCGGCGAAAGCGCAAGCGACGCGCGCGGCTCTGCTCGCGTGGTATCGCCGGGCGCGGCGGGACCTGCCGTGGCGGCGGACGCGCGATCCCTACGCGATCTGGGTGAGCGAGGTGATGCTGCAGCAGACGCGCGTCGAAACGGTCGTTCCGTATTGGCAGCGCTTTCTCGCGGAGCTTCCGACCGTGCACGCGCTCGCGGAGGCGCCGCTCGATCGCGTCCTCGCGCTCTGGAGCGGACTCGGTTACTACCGGCGCGCGCGGCTGCTCCATCGCGGCGCGCGCGACGTCGCCGAAAATTGGCGCGGCGAGCTTCCGCGCGACGCGGCGTCGCTCCAGTCGATCGCCGGAATCGGGCGGTACACCGCGGGCGCGATCGCGAGCATCGCGTTCGGCGAGGCCGCGCCAATCGTCGACGGCAACGTCGCGCGCGTCCTGTCGCGCTTGGACGCCCTCGAGGAAGACCCCGCGTCGCCCGCGGGAAAGCGCGCGCTCTGGAAGCGCGCCGAGGAGCTCGCGCGCGGCGAGTCGCCGGGAGATTTGAACCAAGCGCTGATGGAGCTCGGCGCGACAGTCTGCATCCCAAAGAATCCCACGTGCGACGCTTGCCCGCTCCGCGCCGATTGTCGCGCGCTCGCTCGCGGCATCGTCGCCGACCTCCCGCGCGTCGCGCGCAAAGCGGCGCCCAAGCGCGTCGCGCTCCGCTGCGTCGTCGTCGAGCATCGCGGAGCCGTGGTCCTCGGCAAGCGGCGCGAGGACGCGCTCTACGGCGGTCTCTGGGAGCCGCCGCTCGAGCCGCGCGAACAGCCCGGACCGAAGGGCGCGACCCCGTGCGGGAGCTTCGTGCAGGTGCTCACGCACCGCCGGCTCGAAATAGATGTATTTTACATGAAAGCGTCGCGCGCCCGTAAATTACGGCCTTTCGGCGACTACGAACGCGTCGAGGCCGTACGTTTCGATGCCGTCCCCGCGCTCGCGCTGAGCACCCTCGCAAAGCGCGCGCTCCGCATCGGCCTCGGTGACCGACAAATAGGGTATCGTCGGGCAGAGTGACGGAGCGACATCTCAGCGCCGCGCCGCGTGCGCTCGACACGGCCTCGCAGCCCGTTCGGGTCCTCGTCGTCGATGACGAGCCGGCGCTTCGAAAGAGCATCGCGCGCATCCTCACCGCGCGCGGCTACGAAGTGACGACCGCCGACGACGGTCTCGCGGGCCTCGAGGCGCTCGAGCGCGGCCTGCCGGACGTGCTCCTCACCGATTTGCTGATGCCGCGCATGACCGGCCTCGACTTGCTGCAAAAAGCGAAGCAGCGGTGGCCGGCGCTCGAGGTCGTCATCATGACCGCGTTCGCCGACGTCGACACCGCGGTCTCCGCGGTCAAAGCGGGCGCGTACGATTTTCTCACCAAGCCATTTCCGTCGAACGACGCGGTCGCGCTCTCGGTCGCGAAAGCCGCCGAGCATCATCGTCTCATCGCGCGCGCGCACGAGCTCGAAGAGAAGCTCATCGCGCGCGAACGCTTCGGCGAGCTCATCGGAAATTCGCGCCGCATGCAGGAGGTCTATCGTCTCATCGAGGGCGTCGCGTCGGCGACGTCGACAGTGCTCGTGCTCGGCGAAAGCGGAACGGGGAAGGAGCTCGTCGCGCGCGCGATTCATCAGAGCTCGCCGCGCCAGGGCAAAGCGTTCGTCACGGTGAACTGCGCGGCGATTCCGAAAGATCTCGTCGAGAGCGAGCTGTTCGGTCACGTTCGCGGCGCGTTCACGGGCGCGCAGTCGGCGCGCGCCGGGCTCTTCGACACCGCGAACAACGGAACGATTTTTCTCGACGAGGTCGGGGACCTGCCGCTCGCCGCGCAAGTGAAGCTCCTTCGCGCGCTGCAAGAAGGCGAGATCAAGCGAGTCGGCGCCGACGAGACGCACATCGTCGACGTGCGCGTCGTCGCGGCGACCAACGTCGACCTCAAAGCGAAGATCGAGAGCGGCGAGTTCCGGCGCGATCTCTACTATCGGCTCAACGTGATCGCGATGCACCTTCCGGCGCTGCGCGAGCGCGAAGAAGACGTGGTCCTCTTGGCGGCGCACTTCGTTCGAAAGCTCGCGGCGCGCATGGGACGTTCGCCCAAGACGCTCGGCGAGAGCGCGCTCGCGGCGCTCCGCGCGTATTCGTGGCCCGGCAACGTTCGCGAGCTCGAGCACGCCATCGAGCACGCGTTCGTCCTCTCGCGCGGCGACGTCATCGAGGCGGCCGACCTTCCCATCGAGCGCGAGCGCGAGCCCGCGGCGTTTTCGTCCGAGTCGCCGACCGCGATCAGCCCGCCATGGAACCACGAGGCCTACGCGCTGCCCTATCCCGAAGCGAAAAAACGTGTGCTGGGCGATTTCGATCTCGCGTACGTGCGCGAGCAGCTCCGGCGCGCGAGCGGCAACGTCTCGGAGGCCGCGCGGCGCTCGGGCCTCGATCGCTCGAATTTTCGGCGCATCCTGCGGCGGCTGCGCGGCGAAGAGCCTTCGGAATAATCTCTCGGCTCGACAGTTTTCGCCTCGCGTTTTATGACGTCGCGACGCATGAAAGCTCTGCTCCTCGCGCTCGGCGTCCTCGGGGCGATCGCGGCGCCCTCCGTCGCGCGCGCCGACGACGACGAGCAGACGCAATTCGAGGCGCAGCCGCACCGCAAGACCTACTCGCTCGGCGATTGCCTCGCGCTCGTCGACCGCAATCATCCGAACAACTGGGCCGCGCGCGCCCGTGTCGGCGTGGCGCGCGGGCAGCTCGACGAGGCGCGCTACCTCCCGTACTTCCAGTGGTACGCGCAGGCCGCGGTCGGCGTGCTGCCGAACATCACGGGAAGTGTACTCTACACGCAATTTTCGCCCAACGCGATCATCAACCCGAGCTCGTTCGCGGGCGGCTACGACCCATTCTTTTCGGTCAGCCTCAACATCAACCTGCCGCTCTATACGTTCGGAAAAATTTCGGCGGGCCTCGACCTCGCGACGGCGAACGTTCGTTACAACGAGTGGGACGCCGAAAAGTACCGCGAGCTCTCGCGCATGGACGTTCGCCGCGCGTATTTCGGCGTGCTCTACGCGCGCGACGCGCGGTACCTCGTGAAAGAAATCATCAAGAAGCTCGACAAGGCGATCGACGGCATCTCGGCTAAGCTCGACAAGGGCGAAAAAGACGTCGAAGAGACCGATCGCTTTCGGTTGCAGCTCTATCGCGACGAGACGCTCGCGCGCGGCGCCGACGCCGACCGCGGCGAGTCGTACGCGCTCGCCGCGCTCCGATTTTTGACGGGCGTGCAAACCGACTTCGACGTGCCGGACGTGCCGCTCAAAAAACCGGACGTCGCCCTCGCGCCGATCGTTCGCTATCTCGCCGCGGCCCGGCTTTTCCGGCCCGAGGTGAACATGGCGCGCGCGGGCGTTGCGGCGCGCAAGTCGGAGCTCGATCTCCAGCGCGCGCGATTCTTTCCCGACATCGGCCTCGCGATGAACGCGTCGTACTCGGTCGCGCCGAGCGTCGTCGCACAGAACAACGGCTTCGCCGCCAACAACTTCAACTACTTCGGCTACGGCATCGTCCTCGGCGCGCGCTGGAGCTTGGATCTGCCGACGAACCAAGCACGCGTCGAACAGTCCGAGTCGCGGCTCGAGGAGACGCGCGCGCTCGAGCGGCTCGCGCTCGGCGGCATCGCCGTCGAGGTCGAGAACGCCTACGCGTCGACGATCGAGTCGCGCACGCGCGAAGAGCACTGGGACCACGCCGAGCACCTCGCGCGCCAGTGGATCGCGACCATCGAGAGCGAGGTCGACCTCGGCACGAAAGACGAGCGCGCGGTCATCGAGCCGCTCCGCGCTTACGTCGGCGCCCGCCTCGAGCACATCCGCGCGCTCAACGACCTCAACGTGAACATGAGCGACCTCGCCCGCGTCTCCGGCTGGGACGCCGCCGCGCCGACGGGCAATTAGCCTCCGACGCGCTCAGCGATCACGAAGCGTCGTTTCCCCCTCGTTTTTGCGTGCCGATGGCTCAAATCGGGCACGTCGCCAGCGCCAACACGGCCAGGATCTTCGCTTTGATCAGCCCGAAGTCGGCGAGCGCGAGGTTGATTTCGGCTTGGCGGAGCGCGGCTGCGGCCGTGACGAGATCGAGGCTCGTTCCCTGACCCGTCATGAACCCGGCGCGCGTGAGCCGATCGACCTCGGCGGCGAGATCGCGCGCCCGCGACGCGACCTCGCGACTCTGCGTCGCGACCTGCACGCCGCGCTGGGCTTGGACGACCTGGATGGTCGCAGTGCGCCGTACGGAGTCGAGCCGGTCCTGAGCTTCGAGGACTTGTAGCTTGGTGTCGCGGAGGTTGCCGTAACGCGCACCGCCGTCCCAGATGTCCCAAGCGAGCACGCCTTGGATGTTCCACGAGTTGCCGGTGACGAACGTGTTGCTCGTCGTCTGGGTCGAGAGCGTCGAGTTGAGCGTGATCGTCGGGACGAACTGAGTCCACACGTCCCAAACCTGGAGCTTTGCGGCGTGGACACGTTCGCGCGCAGCGACCACGTCCGGTCGGTCTTCGATCGAAGGCGCAGGTTTGCACTGCGACAAGACTTGCGTCGTGATCGCCTCGAAGCTGAGATCGCCGGCAACGCTCACGTCCTCGGGCACGCCGAGCGACAGGCCGAACGCTTCGCGCGCTTCCCGCGCGTTCTCGTCGCCCGTGACCAGCGTGGCTCGCGCGTTCTCCACGTCCTGCTGCGCGCGGACGACGTCGAGACCGGTGCCCGCACCGAGGCTCGTCTTCCGTCTGGCGAGCTCGAGACGCTCGAGCGCCTGGCGGAGACCGACGCGATTGAGCTCCGCGATGTGCTCGTCGGTCACGACGGTGAGCGCGTCGTTCGCAACCGTGGTGGAGATGGTTCGTTTGATGTCGTCGAGGCTCGCGCGTTGCACGCCAATGTTTACGCCCGCGGAGTGAATCGCGTTCCACGCGCGCGGGGCGAGGATCGGAAGTGAACCAGCGAGGCTGGCGGCCGCGGAGTCGACATTGGAGAACTGGCTCACGCCCAGGAAATTGTGCGTGAGCGTAACGGAACCATTGATCGACCCGAGTACGCCAGCCCACGCGACGCGGCGCTGCGCCTCCGCGCGGCCCACCTCGTCGATCGCGATGCGCAGATCGGACGAACGCGCGCGGAGGTACTGCGTGATCTCGTCCCACGACCTCACCATTCGCTTCGCCGGGGGCAACGGCACGAGGTCCGGATCGTTCACGACGAGCGGCGGCGGCAAGTTCGCGGCGCCTTGATTCGGCAGCGCCTGCGGCACGCGCCCAGTCACGTCCGGCACGGGCTGCGGAATGGGCCCCTGCGCCCACGCGGGGAGCGACACGACCGAAAGGACCAAACCTGCAAGCCACGAACCACGACACGTGCGCATGGTTGTCCGATAGCGCCGTGCCACGTCGCCCGCCAAGGGCTTTGTCGTTCTTTACGACCTCTTCACGTTCAGCGGGCGTTTCACCGAGCCGAGTTGCTGGCGCAGCGTCGACGCGCTGGTGCGGAAACACGCGGCCACTTCGGCCTGCGAGAGCGGGATCCCCGCGCGCGCGATGATCGTCCACGCGGCGGCCGCGGCGATGGCGTCGGCACCTCGCTCGTCGGTCGGCGGTTTGCGCTGCGCGGCTTCGCGGGCGAGGTTGGTCGCCGCGAGGCGCTGCGCTTCGTCGAGCGGAAGGCGAGGCAGGCCGCGGCGCAGCGAGCCCTGGAGCCAGCGGCGATGTCCGCGCACGCGCGACCTCGGCGGCGAGTCGGGCTCGCGCGTCGCGAGGAGCTGCACGCCGCTGACGACCGGCGCGCACCCGTCGGCGCCCGCTTCGATCCACCGCATGAGCGCGCGACGCTCCGGCGCCGGATTCGACTTCAGCACGCGCGCGAGGAGCGTTCGCGCAGCGCGCGTTCGACCCGCGCGCGCGAGGGCATGCGCGAGCGAAGTCGCGACCTCTGCGTTCTGCCCGCTTCGATGATACGCGCGTCGCAAATGACGAACGGCTTCGCGCGGCCTGTCGAGCGCGACGTCGAGCGTGTGCCCGAGGTTGTGCGCGTACCAGGGATTGTCCGGCGCGCGCTCCACGGCGCACGCGAGCGCACGCGCGGCGAAACGATGATTGCCGAGGAGCGATTGGCTGAGCGCCAGCGCGGCCCACGCGCGGTCGTCGTCCGGCCGAATGCCCGTCACGCGACGCGCGTGGAGCGCCGCGCGCCACGGGTCGCGCTCGAGCAAAATCTCGGCGAGCTGGCGATGCGCGAAGACCGATTCGTCCGAGCCTTCTTCGGCGCGCGCCGCGAGCCGATGCAAGAGCGGCAGCACGCGAACGGGGTCGGGTCCGGCGAGCGCGAGCTCGACGTCGCGGCGCAGCCGCTGACACTCCGACAGTCCCCGTTCGCTCATCGAATATTTTGATACCTGCGGGCGCAGATGCGCGCAACGCATCTTCGCCCTCGCGGCGAATCAGGCTTGACGACTCGCGCGTGCGATGTCAGGTCGCCGCGCTCAGCGAAATCCGATGACGCGCTGCTGCAAGAGCTCGTAGAGAATTCGCAGCGCGTCGAGCGGAGGCATGCCGCTCACGTCGAGAATTTGGTCGAGCGAGCAGTTGCCGTCGACGTGCGAGAGCACGAACCCCGCGCGGTGATCGAGGCTGAGCCAGCGCAACTGCTCGGGCGGAACGGCCACGAACGGCACACGGTCGAGCGGCCCGATACGTGCAGTATACATCTGTTCGAGCACCTGGCGGCAGCTCGTCTCGCACTGCAGCGCTTCGACGTGCGACGGATCGTCCTCGAGGATCGACTCGGCGACGACGAGCGCGCCCGAGTAGTCGCCGAGCGAGAAGCGCTCGCGCATTTCTTGAACGGGCTCGACGATGCGGCCCGACGAAACCGCCGGCGGCGGCGGGACGGGCGCGGGAAGGGGCACGATCGGCGTCTCGCGCTCGGCCTCGCGCGCGACCAAATCGAGCGCCTCGCTCGGCTCCGCGGCCGGATCGAGCGAGAGATCGTCCGGCGCGTCGTCGGCGAGACCGAGCAAGCTCTCGCGCCCGCGGCGCGAAATCACCGCGCTCGGATCCGGCCGCTCGAACTGCGAGGCCGAGTCGAGCCGAAGCACCGCGGGCGTCGGGCGCTTCGGCTTGGTCGCCGGCTCGGGCGCGCGTTTGGGATCGGGCTGAGGGGGTGCCAGCGTCGGCCGATTTTTTTCGGCGTCGGCGGCCTCGCCGTCGGCGGGCCACCCGCTGTCCACCTCGTCGTCGTCGACCAAGACTACCTACTGACCCTTCGCCACCACACCCTTGAACATGCGCTGCGTTCGAGAGAGCCCCTCGATGTGTTCCTTGAGGGCGGCGGTGTCCTTCTTGTCGATGGCGGCGCGCGCGCGCGTGACGATGCCGCGTGCCTTGTCGATCGCCTCGCGCCCGAAGTCGCTCGCCGCGACGATTTGCTCGACCTGCGGAAAGAGCTTCTCGATTTCGGCGGCGAGCTTCTGCGCTTCCTGCTTGAGGCCTTCGAACTCCTCGGAGACGCGGCGCTCGACCATGTGCTCCTTCGCCGAGTCGATCATGTTCTTGATCTCGTCGCGCGTGAGGCCGCTGGTCGCCGTGACCTGAATCGATTGCTCGAGGCTCGTCTCGAGATCCTTCGCGCGGACGCTGACGATGCCGTCGGCGTTGATCTCGAAGGTGACCTCGATCTCGACTTGCCCCTTCGGCGCGCGCCGGAGACCCGTCAAAATGAACTCGCCGAGCACCTCGTTGTCCTCGGCTTTTTCGCTCTCGCCCTGCATGACGAGAATTTTCACGGCGGTCTGGTTGTCGCGCGAGGTCGTGAAAATTTTCGTGCGCGAGGTCGGGACGGTCGTGTTCTGCGGGATGAGCTCTTCGAAGTACGAGCCGAAAGTCATGATGCCGAGCGCGTGCGGCGTCACGTCGAGGAGGATCATCTCCTGCGACTCGTCGACGAGCGCGGCACCCTGAATCGCCGCGCCGAGCGCGACGCACTCGTCGGGGTGAACGCCTTTGCTCGCCTCGCGGCCGAAGAACTTCGCGACGGCGTCTTGAATCTTCGGCATGCGCGTCATGCCGCCGACGAGAAGGACCTCGTCGATCTCGTCCTTCTCCAGACGAGCGTCATCGAGCGTCTGCTTGCAGATGTCGACTGTGCGCTCGATCAAATCCGAGCTCAGCTCCTCGAGAACGTTGCGCGCGAGCGCGCGTTGCAAATGGAGCGCTTCGTTGCGTCCGCTCGAAATGATGAAGGGCAGATTGATCTCGGTCTCGCGCACGCTCGAGAGCTCGCACTTCGCTTTTTCGGCCGCGTCCTTCAAGCGCTGGAGCGCCATGCGGTCCTGACGCAAATCGATCTGGTGCTCGTCTTTGAAGCCTTGAACGAGCCAATCGACGATGCGCGCGTCGACGTCCTCGCCGCCGAGGAACGTGTCGCCCGCGGTCGCGATGACCTTGAAGACGCCGTTCTGCGCGATCTCCAAAATCGAAATGTCGAACGTGCCGCCGCCGAGGTCGTAAACCGCGACGGTCTTCTCGACGTTGCGCCCATAGCCGTAAGCGAGCGCTGCGGCCGTCGGCTCGTTGATGATGCGGATGACGTCGAGCCCGGCGATCTCGCCCGCGTCTTTCGTCGCTTGGCGCTGGTTGTCGTTGAAGTACGCGGGCACCGTGATGACCGCCTTCTGCACGGAGTGCCCGAGGTAGTCCTCGGCGATGACGCGCATCTCCTGGAGGATCATCGCGCTCACTTCGGGCACGCTGAACTCTTTGTCGCGCAGCGCGATGCGGCAGTCGTGGTGCGGTCCCTCGACGATGCGATAGCTCGACGTCGCGATCGCGTTCTTCACTTGGGGCGAAGACCACTTGCGGCCGATGAGACGCTTGGCCGCGTAGACGGTGTTCTCGGCGTTGGTGATGGCCTGGCGCTTCGCGATGTGACCGACGAGACGCTTGCCCGCCTCGGTGACGGCGACCATCGAGGGCGTCGTCTTGTACCCGCCCCGATTGGGGATCACGGTGGGCTGCCCGTTTTCTACGATGGCCACGCACGAATTGGTCGTGCCGAGGTCGATTCCGATGACCTTCTCCATGCTTCCCCTAAACTCGCAGTCCTCGCGAACCCGCAGGTTCGACTGATCGTTGTTGGCTGCCGGCGGCAGCGTGAATGCCCGGCCGGGCCGGCACGTGCCGCCTCAATCGGCGGATGTGGCCCCGCGCTCGGTGCGCCTCTCGCGACCTGACGGTGTCCAGCGGCGGCCCCGCCGCGCCGTTCTCGCTGCCGCTCGCCGTCCGCAATGACAGCGCGGCACGGTACCGTTCCGGTGAGCTCCCGAGCATCAGACCTTCCCTGCGCGTTTCATGAGGGCCTCGATGTTAGCATCGTCGGGCGCCATACGTGCAGCGGCTTCGAGCTCACGGCGGGCGTTCAACGTGAGGCCGCCCGCGAGGTAAATCTCGGCGAGCGTGATGCGGTGCTTGACCTGCGTCGGCTCGAGCGTGACGGCGCGCTGCGCGAGGCTCGCCGCCGTGCGGAGCTCGATGCCGGCTTTCAGCATGCACGCCGCGGCACGCGCGTGGACCTCCGCTTCGCCCGGAAGGAGCTTCGCCACCCGCTGCCACGAACGGGCCGCCTCCGCCGTCTTGCCGGACTTTTCTTCGTACGTCGCCTGCTTGCGATAGGCGTCGGCCAAGACGATGTTGGCCTTTTCTTGGACGGCCTCGAGCTTGTGCTTGAGCTCTTCGTCCTCGGGGTGGACTTGGAGCGCCAGCCGATACGCGTTCGTGGCCGCGACCCAATCGCCATCCGCGACGGCCTGCTCGGCCGCCGTGAGGTGCTCTTTGATCATGTGCTCGCGCACGAGCGCGATCTTCTGTTCGTAGTGGCGCCGGAGCGCGTCGGGATCGGCCGCCGGCGGCGGCGTGGACATGCTCTCGCGCGTGGGCGGCGGGCTCGCGCGACCGGCGAGCAACCTCCGCGCGAGCGCGTCGCGACGCGCCTGCTCCGAAAGCTGGATGCCCGAGGTGCGCTCGGCCGGCGGAGGCGGCGGCGTCGAGATCGCCGGCGCCGGCTGCTTCGGCTCGGTGCGATCCATGCCGGGCGACGAGGTGCGTCGCGCCATCTGCGCTTCGAGCTCTTTGGCCTGCGTCTGCGCGCCCAAATAAGCGTCGTAGTCGGCGCGCCGGGCTTTGTCGGTCAGCGTGTCGTGCGCCTCGGTCACGCGCGAGAAGACCGCTTCCATCTTTTGTTTGAACGACCCGAGCCGCTTGCGGAAAAACCGGTCGGGGTGATGCACGCTCGCGAGATCGT
>DASXHD010000136.1:0-7129 GCA_036488725.1 Polyangiaceae bacterium
CTCCGCGTCCAGCGGACGGGCCTCGACGCGTTCCTCATGATCACCGGCGCGGCGTTTCTCATCGCAGGCACGGCCGCCGCGTACGGTATCGCATGCGCAGCCACGGCGAATGACGGTGACTTCCAAGGGTCCCTCTGCCTCGACTTCGGCTTTCTCGGTTCCATCGGCGTGCTGATCATTGGACTTCCAATTCTGCTCGCCGGTCTGAACGGGCCGCTGACGGTGCAGCGCGCGGACCACGTTTCGCTGGACGCGCGCGGGCTGAAAATCTTTTTTTGACTGGTGTGATCGGCGTCAGCGCTTCGGCAAACGGCCGGTGCGTAGGGTCGTCGGCGGCTTGCCGAGAACCGCGCGCGGGCTGCGTGCCCGAGCGCCTACGAGAATAGCCGCGAGTGACGAGCGCGAACGACGCACGGCCACGTCGAGTCGAAAGGGTTTCAAAATCTCAGCTGTAGTTGCTTGCTCCGCCGCGTCGATGCTCGGCGCGTTGGCGCGCGAAGACCCGCGGATTGGCGCCGGCGGTCCCTGACTTCGCGCGCTCGCGCTCGCTAGATTGCTCCGCATGAGGCACCAGCTTTCGTGCATCGCGGCGCTCGCGCTTCTCGGCGCGTGTGGCGCGAACGAATCGGGCGGCACGCCGCCGGGCGAACACGACGCGGCGACGACGACCGACGCCTCCGAGGGCGGGCCCGACATCCTCCATCAGCCCGACGCCGGCGCGAACGCGAACGGCCCCGACTTCCCTCGCCTCGGCTCGCTCCTCATCGCGACCGCGCCCAACGCGACGAACATGGGCTACGACGCCGGCTACATCACGTGGGCCTCGAAGATGCAGGTCAACGTCTTCGGCGCGAACTGGCCGGGCGCGGGCTCGAACCTCTACGGCGGCAGCCGCGAAGCCTTCGTGAAAGCAGTTCACGCGCAGTCGCCGGTCGGCGCGCGCATGTTCCAATACTTCATCACCGACAACACCCTGACGCCTTGGCCGATCACGAACGCGTCGTCGTGGGAGCTCTACGCGCACGGCGCGAGCGGCCCGTGCGTCGCGAATTTCTTTTTCGCGACCGACGGGAGCATCTGCAACACGAACCAGACGCTCTTCCCGAGCGCCGACGGAAAAGGTCTGCACCTCGAGGGCGAATTCTCCGAGGCGCTCGTCGCGACGCTCGTGAACGGCACGAGCTCGGACGCGGCGCCGAGCCTCGACGGCACGTTCCACGACAACACGATCCTCATGCCGACGTCCAACGGCGACTACAACCGCGACGGCACCGAGGACAAGACCGACGATCCGAACGTCGGCAGCTGGATCCGCCAGGGTCTCGCCGAAGGGTACACGACGCTCCAAAAGGAGAGCTCGTTCATCACGCTCGGCAACCTCGGCGGCTGGGGCATCGCGAACGCGGTCGGCGGCGGGCTCGACATCTCGGGTCTCAACGGGCTCGTGCAGGGCGGCGTCATCGAGGCGGTGTTCGGCGACAACTGGTCGATCGACACGTGGGGCACGTGGCAGGCGACGATGCTTCACTACGAGTTCTGCATGCAGAACACGATCGCGCCGAAGCTCGTCATCGTGCACGCGTCGCACGTGCGCACCGACGGCAGTGGACCGACCGCGTTCGACTCGAGTGGGAACCCGACGGCGTGGGGTCCTCCCGGTCAGGCGATGCGATACTCGCTCGCCTTCACGTTGATGGACGGCGGCTACTACGCGACGACGCAAAACTCGGATTACCGCGACACCGAGCGCAATTGGTTCGACGAGCTCGCGGTCGATCCGGTGACGGCGATCGCGCTCGCCTTTCCGAACGTCGACGCGGGCCTCGGTTATTTGGGACAGCCGACGGACCTGCCGTGGCCGGTGCCGCTCGCGAGCGGCGTCTACGAGAGACATTTCAAGAACGAGAAGTCCGGCAAAAACTGGGTCGTGCTTCTCAACCCGAAGGGCAACGGTCAGCGCACGGTGACGCTCGATTACGCGATGAAGAAGATCACCGGCAAACAAGCGCCGACGGTCAACGACGGATCGACCGTGACGAGCGTGACACTCGCCGACGCCGACGGGCTGATCCTTCAAGTGCTCTGAGCGGTGATACCGTGCGCGCATGAAAACGCGCGCCGCCGTCGCATGGGAAGTCGGAAAGCCGCTCGTGGTCTGCGACGTCGAGCTCGCCGGGCCGAACGCGGGCGAAGTCCTCGTCGAGCTCAAAGCAACAGGCGTCTGTCACACCGACGAGTTCACGCGCTCGGGCGCCGATCCGGAAGGGCTCTTCCCCGCGATCCTCGGGCACGAAGGCGCCGGCGTCGTCCGTGAAATCGGCGCGGGCGTCACGAGCGTGAAGCCGGGCGACCACGTCGTTTTGCTCTACACACCCGAGTGCCGCGCGTGCAAATCGTGTTTGAGCCGCAAAACGAATCTGTGCACCGCCATCCGCGCGACGCAGGGCAAAGGGCTCATGCCCGACGGCACGAGCCGCTTCACGTCGAACGGCAAAACGATTCATCACTACATGGGCTGCTCGACGTTCGCCGAGCACACCGTGCTCCCCGAGATCGCAGTCGCGAAAGTGCGCGCCGACGCGCCGTTCGACAAAATTTGTTACGTCGGCTGCGGCGTGACGACCGGGATCGGCGCGGTGATCTTCACCGCGAAAGTCGAGGTCGGCGCGAACGTCGTCGTGTTCGGTCTCGGCGGCATCGGGCTCAACGTGGTTCAGGGCGCGCGCATGGCGGGCGCCGCGCAGATCGTCGGCGTCGACGTGAACGCTTCACGAGAGGCGCTCGCGCGCAAGCTCGGCATGACCCACTTCGTCAACCCGAAGGACGTGAAGGACGTCGTCGGTCACCTCGTCGAGCTCACCGGCGGCGGCGCGGATTACAGCTTCGAGTGCGTCGGCGACGTGAAGCTCATGCGCCAAGCGCTCGAGTGCTGTCATCGCGGCTGGGGCGTGAGCGTCATCATCGGCGTCGCGGGCGCCGGTCAAGAAATCGCGACGCGTCCCTTTCAGCTCGTCACGGGCCGCGTTTGGAAAGGCACCGCGTTCGGCGGCGCGCGCGGGCGCACCGACGTGCCGCGCATCGTCGATTGGTACGTCGACAAGAAGATCGAGATCGACGCGCTCATCACGCACAAGCTCCCGCTCGAGCGCATCAACGAGGCGTTCGATTTGATGCACGAGGGAAAGTCGATCCGAACCGTGATCGAATACGCCTGATTCGTCGCTCAACGCATGCGCTGGTGGGTCCTCCACACGATCGCGAAGTTGATCGTCACGCCGAAGTACGCCGCCGCCGTCGCCCACGCGCGCGCGGTGGGCGCGAGCACGGCGACTGCGACGGCCGCGGCCAAGCCGAGCGTCATCGGCCAGAGGCGCGCGTCGACCGCCATCGCCGTCATGATCGCCACGATCAGCGCGACGCCGACTTGAAGCGTGCGCGCGGTCGCGACGTCGACGTGAAGCCCGGCGCAAACGGCAAATAACCCGACGTGCGCAGCGCACAGACAGATGAGCGCGTTCAAGCTGCGGCGATTGAAGAGCGTCGCGCGAAGCGACGTCGCAAAGCGAATGTAGAGGAGCACCGGAATCGGAAGCGCCGAGCCGACGAGAAAGCGCTCGTTCGTCCAAGGCCCGATGTGATCGCCGACGAGCGCCGAAGTCGTCCAGAGCACGCCTGCGATGACGTAGAGGACGTTTCGGAAACGCCAGCCGCGGCCAGGATCGAGCTCGCTCGCGATCGCTGCGTTCTTGTGTCGCTCGCGCTCGTCGGCCAGCACCGCCGCTTGCACGCGCGAGCGGAGCGTCGAAGGCGGCTCGGCGATCTCGTCGAGGATCGCCGCCGCGACGCGCGGATCGCGCGTGAGCTCGTGCTCGGCGAGCGCACCGCCCGCGATGCGAAGCGCGTCGCTCGCCTGCGTGTTTTCGGGCCACGTGCGGAGCGCCTCGCGAAGCGCGAAGCGACACTCGCCCCAAAGATCGTAGAGCACGCGCCTCGGCGCGTTCGACGCGATCGCCGCGCGGAGCTCCGCGATGAGCGCGCGGCCCTCGGCCGCGACGTGGAGCGAGTCGCGGTGCATCAAGAAGAGCTGAATGTCGTCGCGCAGCGCCGCGACGCTCGGATGGCGCGCCGCGGGATCGTGCTGCATCGCTCGTTTGCAGATCGCCGCGAGATCCGGCGGCACGCCCGCGGGCAGCGGCGGCGGCGACGCGGCGATCGACGCGAGCGCGCTCGCGAGCTCCACCGGGTGCGGCGGATTTCCGGTCGCGATCTCGAAGAGCACGGCTCCGACGAGGTACACGTCGCTCCGCTCGGAGATCCCGCATTTCGTGATGCCCGCCATCTCGGGCGCGAGATAAGGGATCGTTCCCGCGGGCTCGATCGCGTCCCGCGCCGCCGGCAGGTGATTGAGCGCGTCGCCGAAGAGCGCGCACGAGATCCCCCAATCGAGCAAATACACTTCGCCGAACTTGCCGAGCATGACGTTGCCCGGCTTCACGTCGCGGTGCACGACGCCGTTTTGGTGCGCGAACACGAGCGCGTTGCAAACCTGGATCAGGATCCGCAGGTTCTGCTCGAGGAGATCGCGCGCGCCCGCCGCCGACGCCCACGCGGGATCGCGCAAGCAATCGTGCCAGCTTCTCCCGTCGATGCGCCGCATGACGACGAGCGGCGCGCCCGAATCATCGAGCGCGATCTCGTGAACCGGCACGATGTTCGGGTGCTCGAGAAAGCCCGTCACCCAGGCTTCGCGCAGCACGGCGAGCTGGTCCTCGACCGTCGCGTTCAGCTTCAGCGTCTTGACCGCGACGACGCGCTGAAGCGACGGCTGCATCGCCGCGCGCACGATGCCCATGCCGCCTTCGCCGAGGACCTCGCCGAGCGTGTACGAACGATCGACGTCGAGGAGCGTCCGCGTCGACGGAAGCGGCGCGAGCTTCGGCGCGAGCTTCGCCGTCGGCGCGCGCCGAGTCCTCGCGTCCCCGAACTCTTGCGCCGACACGGTGTCCTTCGGCGAAGCCATCGCGCCGCAATATAACGCGCGTCGGGGCTTTACACGATGTTCAGCGGCGCACACGTCGTCGCGATGTTGTGATTGGGTGCATGAACCGTCTTCTTGCGTCGGCGCCGTTCGTTGCGGCGTCCGTCATCCTCCAGTGCGGTGGTGAGACGTCGGCGGCGGACGCCGGTGCCGACTCGGCGACCGACGCCGCGAGCGAAACCATGGTCGCACAAGGCATCGCGACGTTTTCTTTCGTCGTCAATGGAACCGTGCAGACGCCGATGACGTGCCCGAGCGACCGGTGGGAGTTTCCGTGGCCATCGGGTGAAGGCAATGTTTCGCCGTTTCCACCCGCTCCCGGGATCACGAGCGTCGTCATCGTCAATACCGGGGCATCGCCGATGGCATACGTCGCTCGAAGCGGATGGAGCGTCGGAAGTCACTACGTGCCCGGCGTCTCGAGTGATTCGATGGATCTCGCGGGCGTGCTCGATCCCGGAGCACAGGTCGACATCACGTCCGTCTACGTGAGCGGCGCGGTCGCGTTGCTCGGCAGTGCAGACCCGTTCTCCGGCGTGGATGCGTCCTTCGCGAGTGACGAGGGAATGATCGCGTGGCCCAATGGTGTAGCCGGCAGCGATGGGGCATCGACGATGCACATCGCCGAGATCGAAGTCCCGTCGTCGCCGCAGTCGACGTGCACTGCCGCGTTTCAAGCGTGGTGAGCGTCAGAGCGTCTCCCGCCGCGCCGTCTTGACACTCGCGCATTTGGGCGCAAGGTTCTCGTCATGCCCGTCCAAGGAGTTCTCCTCGAGTTTTCGAAACGCGGAGTCGGTCCGTAGCGGCGCACGTCCATCATGAACGCGCCTCGAGGCCGGCTCCGCACTGCGGCAAGCCGGCCTCGGCGTTTTCGAGCGCCGAGTCGCCACTCTTTCACTCGTTTCGAAGATTCGGAGACTCTCATGCCACGCGCTAGCTCCACCCTCCTCCGCAACATCGGCATCATGGCCCACATCGACGCGGGCAAGACCACGTGCGCCGAACGCATCCTCTTTTGCACCGGACGCATCCACCGGGTGGGCGAAGTCCATCACGGCGACACCGTGCTCGACTACGACCCGCTCGAGCAGAAACACGGCATCACGATCAACGCGGCGGCCACCTCGGTCGGTTGGACGCCCGCGACCGGTCCGTTCGCGCATCGCGAGCACCGCATCCAGATCGTCGACACGCCGGGACACGTCGACTTCACGATCGAGGTCGAACGCAGCCTGCGCGTGCTCGACGGCGCCGTCTTCGTGCTCGACGCGAGCGCCGGCGTCGAATGCCAGTCGGAGACCGTCTTCCGACAGGCCGATCGACACGGCGTGCCGTCGGGGGTCTTCGTCAACAAGGCCGACAAAGTCGGCGCCGACTTCGACATGTGCCTCGGCGATCTACGCGATCGTCTGGGCGTCGTGCCGGCGCCGACCGTCGTCCCGGTGAACGAAGGCACCGCGAGCGTCTCGCTCCTCGACGTGCTCGAGCGCAAGCTCTGGCGCTTCGAAGGCGGACGCGCGATCGCGTCGCCGGTTCCGGCCGAGCTCCTTCCGGTGCTCGAGCGGCGCCGGCGCGTGCTCGTCGAGATCTGCGCCGAGCTCGACGACGAAGTCCTCGTCGGCTTCTGCCATGGAGGCGACGCGGACACGGCGGCGCTCGCTCGCGCCCTTCGCAAGGGCACGATCGCGCGCAAGCTGGTCGTCGTCACGAGCGGCTCCGCGCTCAAGAACGTCGGCGTCACGACGCTCCTCGACGCGGTCGTATCGTATCTGCCGAGCCCGCTCGATCTCCCGCCGATTCGGGGCGAAAACCCCGACGCCGGCGGCGTGGTCGAGCGCCGCCCGACGGACGACGAGCCGCTCGCGGCGCTCGCGTTCAAGACCGTCGCCGATCGCGCCGGTCACCTCACGTACGTGCGCGTCTATTCCGGCGTGCTTCGTCCGGGCGCCTCCGTGCGACTCGGGTCGTCGAACGCTCGCGAACGCGTCGGGCGCGTCCATCTTCCGCACGCCGACGAGCGCGAGGAGATCGACGCGGCCGGCGCCGGAGCGATCGTCGCCGTCACGGGCCTGCGCGGCGTGCGCACGGGCG
>DASXHD010000083.1:0-40839 GCA_036488725.1 Polyangiaceae bacterium
CGGATCGTTCGGATCCGAACGATCTGGGTCGCTTAGACCTCCTGCCGGTGGTGGCATGGGCGGTGCTCTGGCGGGTGAGCATGGATGCGGTGTTGTTTGCGGTGAAGCGGGCTCATCTTGGGGGCGAGCGGTTTGGGCGGCGCATGCTTCGGCAGTTTGGGCTGACGCCGGCGCGGTTCGATTTGATGAATGCGGCGTCGGGCGCGTCGGGCGTGACGCAGAGCGTGCTCTGGCGACGGCTCGGGGTCGTTCGATCCGCGGTGTGCGAGATGATTTCGGCGTTGGCCGGCCTCGGGCTGGTCGAGCGGCGTCGCGACTTGCTCGATCGGAGGACCTGCCTCGTCAGGCTGACTGCCCGAGGGCGTGACCTCTTCGAGCGGGCTTACGCGGCGCTCATCGAGAGTGGCGATGTCACCGTGGCGATCGATCGGGTGCTCGCATCTCACATCGTGGAGATCGATCCAACCGCGATCCGCTACGAGTTTGTCGGCCGGTCGTTCGCGATCGCGGATGCGTTCAGCCGCGGGCGAGCGTCCAATTGGGATCCGTACGGCTGGAATTTCGAAGACTTCTATCACTGGTTCGTCGAGCCGGAGGACGGCGACGTGCCTGGTGGGATTCCATTCGTGCGGGCCGAGTGATCAGCGTCGGCGGCCGCCGCCGCGTTTGCGGCTCGGTCGCGTCGCGCCGCGGGGGTCGCGCGGCGCTTTTTTGGCGGCGGCGAGCGCGGCGAGGGCGCGGGCATGCTCGGCGGGAAAACGGGAGCGGAGCTTTTTGTCGGCTAGCGCACGGACGACCATCTCGCGCAAATGCGGGTCGCGCGTGCGAGCGAAGCCTTCGGCGGCGAGGAGCACGGGCTCGCCGAAGCGCAGCGCGAGGGGGGCGATTGTCTTTTCGAGGGAGTCGACGAGGGATTTGTAGCCCGGCCAGCGCTCTGCCGCCCGCGGGGCATCGTCGGCGAGGGCAAAGGCGCGCTCGAGCAACGCGACGACGGGGGCTGCATCGTCGAGCGTCGGGAGCCAGGACTGCGAGACGAGCGCGTCGAGGAGCGCCGATGCGTGGAAATAGCCTTCAGCGAACGACTGGACGTGGTCGAGGAGCGCGGCGCCTTCGCGCGCGCCCACGTCGGCGAGCGCCTCGGGGACGGCGGCGCGGACGCGGAAGCGAAGATCGTCGCACGCGTCGTGGATGAGCCCGAGCATGGTGTCGCGCGATTTGGGTTGGCGGGCAGCGCAGGCGCCGGCAGCGAGGACGCCGCAGAGCGGGATCATTTCGAGCGGGCTTCCGCCGGGGGCTTGGTCGGCCGAGGTCTGCGCCATCGCGCGCGCGAGGGACGGGCCGCGGGCGTCGGATGCGCAGGCTTGCGCAAACGCGCGGGCGAGCGGGAGGTTCGCGCGCACGCCGGGCAAACCTGAGCCGCGCGACAAGAGCGCGTAGAGATCGCCGGAGTCGCCGTTGAGCGCTTTCGCGATCGCTTCGTCCAAGGTCATGCGCGGCGCATTCTACGTGCGCCGAGCGCGAGCGCGAAGCCCAGAGCGACCCAGACCGTCGCGCCCTTGGCAGGGCGCGCCGGCGAGCCCGTGCAGCTCGTGATCGCCGTCATCGTCGCCGGCGTCGCGTAGAGCGCGCCGAGCGCTTCCGTATCGTCTGGCGTGAGCGCACGCTTGTGCGCGTCGCACGGCTCCGTGATGATGTACATCGTCGCCGCTTGATCGTCCCAGTCTTCGCCGAGCCCGAAAAAATGGCCGGATTCGTGCGTCGCGACCGCGCCGACGTCGAAGACGTGGTCACAACCCGCAGCGACGGTCGGCATCGATGCGAACGCGTATTTCGTATTGAAGACGACGTCGGCTTCGAGGATTCCGCCGGTCGAGTCCTCGGCGTAGGTCGTCGTGAGGGCGAGGTCTTTTTGGTGACCTGCGAGCGTGATCGGCCCCGCCGAGATCACGCTGACGCCGTCGCGCGCCGCGCCGACGCGTGACTCGCCATCCTCGAACGCGATGCTCGGCAGCCCGCCGACGTCGGCGGCCCAGGTCGTCATCGCCGCGCGCACCGCGTCGCGCGCCCCCGGCCCGAGATCGTCGAGCGACGGATCGAGCACGACCGTGATCACCGGCGTCGCCCAGTGCTCGGCGAGCCCCGTCTCGGTTTGGCGCGGCACGCTCTCGGCGCGGGCCACGTTCGAAACCATCGCACACGCGATCACCGCCAACGCAGTCGGAATCGTTTTCATCGCGATCCCTCGAACGGCAGCCGCGATGAATCAGTTAAGCGCCCCCTGCTGGACTCGAACCAGCGACCTTGTCATTAGAAGTGACCTGCTCTGTTCCAGCTGAGCTAAGGGGGCCGACGCGAGCGTGGCCGCAGGATATAGCAGCTTGCTTGACGCGTCTTTCTCGCACGCGCATCCTGCTTACATCTTGCGACACGCGCTGCGCAAAGGCTTGATTGCGCTCGTCGCCGCGCTCGCGTCGGCGGCCGCGGCGTGCTCGCTCCTGCTCGATACGAGCCCCGAGCAGTGCACGACTTCGTCCGACTGCGACAAGCGCGGAGGCGCGTTCGTCGGCCTGGTTTGCGCGAACCACGTGTGCGTCGCGCCCGAAGCCGGAGCCGACGGCGGCACCGACGCCGAGCCCCCCGTCGAGGCCGGTCCGTGGAGCTGTCTCGGCAACGTCCCGATTCCCGAAGCCGGAACGAGCGACGTGAGCGTCGTCGTGCCGCTCGTCGATCTCACGACGAAGAGCGCGGTCACCGCAGGCGACGTGTTCGCGCGCATCTGCGCGAAGATCGACGTCAACTGCAACAAGCCGCTCTCGAACGGCGACGCGGGCGTCATCGTCAGCCCTGACGCGAAGGGTCTGCTCAATCTGACGTTGCCGTCGGGCTTCGACGGATTCGTGCTCATCGATCCGATCGTGCCGAGCAGCGACGCCGGCTCGCCCGACTCGGGCGCCGACGCCGCGCCTCCGCCGGACGTGTTCGTGCCGTCGCTCGTCTTCTTCAACCCGCCGATCTACGGCAACCTCGTTTACACGACCATCGTCATGGTCAAGACGAGCGAGCTCGGACAGATCGCCGCCGTCGAGCAGACGACGCTCGACCCGAGCCTCGGCGCCGTCTTCATGGAGACGGTCGACTGCGACTTCAAGCCGGCCGCAGGCGTCAGCGTGACGATCGACTCGACGAGCTCGACGACGCAGGGCTTCTACTTCAAGGGCGGCTTGCCCGCGCTCAACGCGCCGTCCACGGACACGACCGGCTACGCAGGCTTCGTGAACGTCCCGAAGGGCACGCCCACCGTGACCGGCAAGCTCGAGGCGACGCAGCAAAAAATCGGCAGCGCCACCGTGTTCACGCAGGCGTCGACCATCAGCTACACCGTGATGGCGCCGTCTCCATGAATCAGACGGAGTCGCTCGGGCAGTACCGTCCGCTCGCCCAGCTCGGGCAAGGCGGGATGGCGCGCGTCATTCTTTGCGCGCGGAGCGGGCCGGCGAACATCCACAAGCTGCTCGTCGTGAAAGAGATCCGCGAAGAGCTCGCGAACGATGCCGAGTTCGTCGCGATGTTCATGGACGAAGCGCGCATCGCGACGCGCATGAGCCATCCGAACGTCGTGCACACGTTCGACGTCGGCGCCGAGGGCAATCGTTACTACATGGTGATGGAGTACCTCGAGGGCCAGCCGATGAACGCGGTTCTCGGGCGCCTCAAACGCAAGGTGCCGCTCGCGATTCACTTGCGCGTGCTCGGACGCATCCTCGCGGGGTTGCATTATGCACACGAATTGAACGGCTTCGACGGCTTGCCGCTGTCGGTCGTGCATCGCGACGTGAGCCCGCAAAACACGATCCTTTGTTACGACGGGCAAGTGAAGCTCGTCGACTTCGGCATCGCGAAGGCGGCGGGCGCGGCGTCGCGCACGACGGCGGGCATGTTCAAAGGCAAGCTCGGTTACGTCGCGCCGGAGCAGATCGCCGGCGGCGACATCGATCGGCGCGCCGACGTTTTTTCGGTCGGCGTCATGCTGTGGGAGGCGCTCGTCGGACGGCGCCTCACGTACGGCGAGAACGAAGCTGCGATCTTGCACAAGCGCACGACCGGCACGCAGGCGCGCGTCCTCGAAGCGCGACCCGAGGCCGACGCCGAGCTCGCCGCGATTTGCGATCGCGCGATGGAGCTCGACCCGCAAAAGCGATTCGCGACCGCGGCGGAGATGCTCGTCGCGCTCGAAGCGCGCACCGAGGCGCTCGGTCTGCGCGCGAGCGACGCCGACATCGGGCAGCTCGCGTCGGGCGCGTTCGTCGAGGAGCGTCGCGGCATTCAGGCGATCATCGAGCGACAGCTCTCGCTCCCCGCGCGCACCGCGGCCGACGCGTCCGCGCTCATGCGGCTGCCGCTCGTGCCGGCGCAAGAGACTGGGCCGCAGAGCATTCCGCCGGGTGGGCTGCCGCTTTCGAGCGGGCAATTCACGCCGCCGACGATGGCAGGCACGTCGGTGCCGATCGAGCTGCCGCAGTTTCGTTCGTCGAAGCGTCGCGTCGCGATCTTCGCGGGAGCGGCGGCGGTCGCGGTCATCGGCACGATCATCGCGGTGACGGCGATCACCTCGAGCTCAGGGCCGAAGACGAATGCGAGCGCCTCGCCCATCGCACCGACGAGCGCCGCGCCGAGCGCGACGACGCCGCAAGAGACGACCATCGAGGTCGCGATCGAGGTCACGCCCGCGCGCGCGACGATCACCGTCGACGGAAAAGAGGTCGGCCACAGCCCCTTCCACGCGTCGGTGCCGAAGGATCCGTCGAATCACCAGGTGCAAGTCTCGGCCGACGGTTACCAACCCGAAACGCGCACGATCGGTTTCGATCGCGACGTTCGGCTCGAGCTCGAGCTCAAGCCGCGACTGGCGCCGGTGCACGTCGCGCCGATCGCGCCGTCGACCGACACCGCGGGGACCGATCTCCACGTCGCGCGACCGAAGCACAACATCGACGAGAAAGACCCGTATTGAGCGCCAAGCTCGCGGTGCTCGCGTTTCTCGCAGCCTGCGGAGCACGCACCGAGATTCGCGGTCGCGCCTCGCCCGATTCGAGCGTGCCCCGACGCCGCCTCGCCCGGCGCTGACGATCTCACGCCGGACTTTGCTTGGTACAAGCTCGACGAGACGACCGGCACGATCGCGCACGACGCTTCGTCGCATCACTGGGACATCGACGTTCACGGCGTGACATGGAACGACGGCGCGGTCTTCGACGGCGCGACCGTGTGCGGATCGACGAACGTCGACGTCTCTTTCCGGACGCCGCCGCTCACCATCACCGCTTGGCTGACGCCGAGCGCGCGAGGCGACGAGGCTTCGAACGACTACGCCCTCACCCCGTTTCCACCCGACGCGGTGAGCGGCGATGTCCCGGGTGCGGGCGGCTACGCCCTCGGGCTCGACGTCTGGACCGACGGTGGGAGCGGGCACGCCGCCGCCGTCGAGACCGGCGCGAACGCCGCCATCGCTTTTCACTCGGAGACCGGATCGTTCGCCGGGGGCGAGCGGCACTTCGTGGCGCTCGTCATCGACACCGGCGGCGCGCAGATCTGGACCGACGGCGCGCTCGCTTGGCAAGTGACCGACGACGTGCCCCCGAACGAAAGTCCGGCGCCACTCCACCTCGGTTGTCACAACGACGACGCCGGTTACGGCACCAAGCGGTTCTACAAAGGCCGCATGCGCGACGCGCGCATCTACAAACGCACGCTCGACGGCGGCGCCATCGCGCAACTCTTTGCGAACGGGCCGGTCTGACCTACGCTGCGGAGCGTGAACGGACGGTTCGCTTCTCGGCTCGCGTGCGCTGTCGTCGCGATTTCGGTCGTCGCGCACGCCGACTCGAAGGACCAAGCACGCGCGCACTTCGAGCGCGGCGTCGAGCTCTTTCGCGAGGGTGATTTCCGCGCCGCGCTCATCGAATTTCAGCGCGCTTACGACGCGTCGCCGAATTTCAAAGTCCTTTACAACCTCGGGCAGACGAACCTCGAGCTTCAAGATTATGCGGGCGCGCTCAAGGCGTTTCGCGGTTATCTCGACGGCGGCGGGCGCAGCATTCCGGCGGCGCGTCGCGCGCAAGTCGAGGCCGATCTGCGACGACTCGAGAGCCGCGTCGCGCACCTCGAAGTCACGGTGAACGTTCCGGACGCCGACATCACGGTCGACGACGTCTCGGTCGGTCGCTCGCCGCTACGCGCGCCGGTGCTCGTCAGCGAAGGGCGTCGGAAGATCATCGCGTCCAAGGCGGGCATGGCGCCGGTCTCGCGCGTCATCGACGTCGCGGGCGGCGACAATCCGAAGATCACGCTGCAGATCGTCGAGCCGAACACGCCGGCGCCCGTCGTCGTCAATGTCCCGACGCCCGAGAAGCCCGAAAATCCGCAGCCGCAGCCGCTGCAGCCCGCGCCGGTTCGCACCACGACGAGCCCGTCGACTGGATTTTGGATCGGCGTCGGCCTCACCGGTGCGTTCGCGGTCGCGACCGGCGTGCTCGGCGGCGTCGCGCTCGGATCGAAGAGCACCTTCGACGCGAAGATCAATCAGGTCGGCGTGGCGCCGACGGACATCGACTCGGCTCGCAATCAAACGCGCACGTTCGCGCTCGCGACCGACATCTCGCTCGGCGTCACGATCGCTGCCGCGATCACGACCGTCGTGCTCGCGTTCACGACGAGCAAAAAACACGTGGTGGAGGACCACGGCCCGAGCGCGCACTTGCTCGTCGGCCCATTTTTCGGCGTCGCCGGCACGCTGTGAGCGGCGAGCGCGTCATCGGTCGCTACGCGCTCGGACCGGCCATCGCGTCGGGAGGCATGGCGACGGTGCACGTCGGACGCGTCACCGGCTCGCTCGGCTTCTCGCGCACCGTCGCGATCAAGCGCCTCCACGAGCAATTCGCGCAAGATCCGAAATTCGTCTCGATGTTCGTCGACGAGGCCCGCGTCGCGGCGCGCGTGCGGCATCCCAACGTCGTTCCCACGCTCGACGTGCTCGTCGACGCGGGCGAAGTGTTCGTCGTGCTCGAGTACGTCCACGGCGAAGCGCTGCATCGTCTCATGCGCGCGCTTCCCGCCGGGCAAACCGCGCCGCTCCGCGTCGCCGCGGGGATCGTCTTCGGCGTGCTGCTCGGCCTCCACGCGGCGCACGACGCGCGGAACGAACGCGGCGAGCCGCTCCGCATCGTGCATCGCGACGTGTCGCCGCAAAACATCGTCGTCGGTCCGGACGGCGTCGCGCGCATCCTCGATTTCGGCGTCGCCAAAGCCGTCGGCCGCATGCGCACGACCGAGGGCAAAGAAGTGAAAGGCAAGCTCGCGTATCTCGCGCCTGAGCAGCTTCGCCGCAACAAGCTCGATCAGCGCACCGACGTCTACGCGGCGTCGGTCGTTTTGTGGGAGCTGATCGTCGGACGAAAGCTCTTCGATTCGCACGAGGCGCCGGCCGTGCTTTACGCGATCATCCACGGCGAGATCGAGCCGCCGAGCCGTTACGCGAGCGAGTGCACGCCCGAGCTCGACGCGATCGTGCTCCGCGGTCTCGCGCGCGATCCGCAGGACCGCTGGCCGACGGCACGCGCGATGGCGCTCGCGCTCGAGGACTGCGTGCCGCCGGCGACGCCGCCGCACATCGGCGCGTTTGCGGCGCGCCTCGCGCACGACAAGCTCGACAAGCGCGCGCAGCTCATCGGAGCCATGGAGTCACTCACGCGCGCGGCGTCGCTCGACGAGGTGATGGCCGAAATTCAGTCGACCGAGGAGCACACCGAGCGCGATCTCGAGCCGCCGCCGGACGAATGACTCAGAGCGTCGCGGCCGCACCGCGGACCGCGCTCGCGACGTCGCCTTCGATCGGCACGTGGTGCGCCACGATCACGCGAACCAAACCTTCGACCGCGGCGATCGCTTCGAGCGCGGCGCGGTAGCGCGCGCGATCTGCGACGATCCCGATGCGCGCGGTGCGCGAAACCCTGGGTCCTCCCGAAGATTGCGTCACCTTCGCGAGCACGAACCCCGCGAGCCCGCCCTGCGCCGGCATGTTGAAGAGCGCGTCGTTCATCACGTAGGTCACGCCGCGCTTGCTCCGCACGACGAGCGCGCCCTCGCGATCGGCGAGCCCGTCGACGCCCTCGAGCGAAGTCGCACCGTCCGTCGCGTAGCGTTCGTAGGTCGCGTCGATCTTCGTCTTCTTCTCGACGCGCGCGCGACCGCCCTTCGGCGCGTAAAGTCGCGCGCCCGGATAACGGGCGCGGTATCGCGCCGCGTCGAGCCGATGAAAGCCGCTCGGCACGACGAGGTGCGCGATCTCCCCGAGCGATTCGATCTCGCGCTGCGCGCTCTCTTCGAGCGCCATGAGCCCGTGCAAGACGAGCTTGCCGTCGCTTCGCCGCGCGATCGTCATCACGCGCTTCAGCGGATTGAACGGGATCGCAAGCTCGCCCGTCACGGTCCACAAATTTTCTTCGAGCTGCGCGATCGGCCCGTGCGGCAAAACCTTCCATTCCGCGTCTTGCGACATGCGCGGGGAGAATACACGCATTCGTGATAGGCTCCGCGGTCGATGACGCTGGAGGGAGCGAGGCGCGTCGACGCGATGATTCAGTCCGAGTGGGCCGCCCGCATGCGTGCACACGACGCGCGCGTGGGCGGAGCCGACGAAGTCCGCGTCGACGGTGACCGCCAAATCGCGTCGTGGCGCCGCGCGGGAATGCTCGTCCTCGAGGCGCCCGCCGAGCTCGTCGGATCGTTCACGCCGGACCTCGGGCTCTTTCGTTGGTGGTGGGCGGGCAAAGAAAATCGACTGCAGCTCACGCCGGCGCGACTCGATCACGCGTTCGCGTACGCGCAGCAAAATGATCTGCGCGAGCTCCTCACGCGGCAGCACCAGATCGACGGTGACGCCGACGCCGAGATGCTCTGCCGGCTCGCCGCTCACTTCGCGCACGCGACCGCGATGATCCGAGTCGAGCAAGGCGATCGAGTCACCTGGTACGCGGTCTTCGCCGCGACGACGCGCCCGCCGATCGTGCCGGACCTCGAAGTCGTGCGAACGCTTCCGCCACCGCCCGTGCGTGAGTCGCAACCGCCGCCCAGCGGGCGTAACGCGCGCGAGCCCGCGCGAAACCTCCTCTTGCCGATGGTTCACATCGCGAGCACGCTCGTGCGGCGCACCTTCGCCGAGCACGCGCACTCGGCCGTCCTCATCGTCAACGTCGACACTTCGCGCGACAAGGCGCGCTTCTTCGTCACGCTCGTCGGCGCAACCGACGACGGCGAGCTCGAAGCGATCGACACGACACGCGAGCTGCTCGACGCGTCCGGCGTCATGCTCGCCGAAGACGCACGCAGCGGAAACGCGCGCTGGCGCAAGCTCGTGATGCACCTCGACTGCGTCGGCGACGGCGCCGAAATCACGCGGTGCGACGTGATCTGATGGACGGCGCCCTTCTCTGGCATCGCCTTCAGTTCGCGTTCACGGCGCTCTTTCATTACATTTTTCCGCAGCTCACGATGGGCCTCGCGCCGGTCATCGTGTGGCTGCGCTTGCGACGCGAGGAGCGGCTCGCTGATTTTCTGACGCGCGTATTCGCGATCAACTTCGCGTTCGGCGTCGTCACCGGCTTCCCGATGGAGTTCCAATTCGGCACGAACTGGGCGGGCCTCGCGCGGTACGCCGGCGACGTCATCGGTCAGACGCTCGCGATGGAAGGCATCTTCGCGTTTTTTCTCGAGAGCATCTTCCTCGGCGTCCTCTTGTGGAGCAAACCGACGCCGCGTCAAAAGCTCGGCGCCTCGATCGCGCTCTGGGTCGGGAGCTGGCTCTCGGCCTACTTCATCCTCGCGACACACGCGTTCACCGAGCACCCGCGAGGTTACGTCCACGCCGGCGACAAGCTCGCGCTCGTCGATTTGTCGGAGGTGCTCTTCAACCGGTGGGCGCTCACCGAGGTCGCGCACACGCTCGTCGCGGCGCTCGTCACCGCTTCGTTCGTGCTCGCGGCGATGGGTGCATTCTACACGCTTTCGAAACGACACGCGCCCGAAGCGCGCCGCCTCCTCGGTCTCGGCACCGCGCTCGGCCTCGCGACGAGCCTCGCCGTCGCGTTTCCGACCGGCGATCAACAAGCCAAGCTCGTCGCGCGCCACCAGGAGCCCGCGCTCGCCGCGATGGAGGGACGCTTCGAGAGCGGCGCGATGGCCGGCATCACGCTCATCGGCCAACCCAACGTCCCCGAGCAGCGCCTCGACAATCCGATCCGCGTCCCCGGCGCGCTGAGCTTCCTCGCGTACGGAACGTTCCACGGCGACGTCCGCGGCCTCAACGCGTTTCCGCGCGACGAGTGGCCGCAGAACATCGAGCTCCTCTACTACGCGTTCCATCTCATGGCCGGCATCGGCACGCTCATGATCGGACTCATGGCGCTCGCGATGCTCCAGCGTTTTCGAAAACGTCTCGAAGCGACGCGCCCGCTTCTCTGGACGCTCATGCTCGCGTTCCCGCTGCCGTACATCGCGAACGCGGCGGGTTGGCTCACCGCCGAGCTCGGTCGCCAGCCGTGGGTGATCTACGGGGTCCTCCGCACGCGCGACGCGGCGAGCACCAACGTTCATTCGGGCGACGTCCTCTTCACGCTCATCGGCTTCTGCGGTCTGTATTTGATGCTCGGTCTCTTCTTCGTCTTTCTGATCGGCCGCGAGATCATGCGCGGCCCAGGCGAGGCCGCGCATGGTTGAAGTTTGGTACGCGCTCGTCGCCTTCGCGATCGCGGCGTACGTCGTGCTCGACGGCTACGATCTCGGCGCCGGCATGCTGCACCTCTTCGTCGCGAAGACCGACGACGAGCGACGCGCCGTGCTCGGCGCGATCGGCCCTTACTGGGACGGCAACGAAGTCTGGCTTCTCGCGATCGCGGGCGCGCTCTTCGTCGCATTTCCGGCCGTCCTCGCCGCCGCCTTCTCCGGCATGTACCTCGCGATGTTCATGGTGCTCTGGGCGCTCGCCTTCCGCGGCATCTCGATCGAGCTCCGCGGCCAATCCAAAAACGAGCTCTGGCGCGCGTTTTGGGACTTCGTCTTTGCGGTCGCGAGCGTCGTCCTCGTTCTCTTGCTCGGTGTCGCGCTCGGCAACGTGCTCCGCGGCTTTCCGCTCGACCCGAAGGGCATGGTCGTGATGCCGCTCTTCGCTGATTTCACGCCGTCGCCGCCGACGGGTCTGCTCGATTGGTACACCGTGGGCATCGCCGCGTTCGCGATGGTCGCGCTCGCGCGACACGCGGCGCTCTTCGTCGCGTGGAAATCCAGCGGGGACCTGCAGACGCGCTGCGCGACCACGGCGCGCCGGGCGATGCCGGTCGTGCTCGCGCTTTGGCTCGCCGCGTGGGCGACGTCGCTCTCGGTCGCGCATCTTCGGTTTCGCCCGCTCGCGATCGTCTTCACGCTCGCCGCGGCCGGCGCGCTCGGCGCGTCCTTCGTGCTCGCGCGCCGCGCGCGATGGCGAGCCGCGTTCGTCGCTTCGTCGGCGTTCCTCGCGAGCGTCGTCTTCGGCGTCGCATCCGCGACCTTTCCGACCGTCTTGCGATCCATCGACGACAAGTCCTCGCTCGACGCGACCGCCGCCGCATCCTCTCCGCACGCGCTCGCGATCGGCTCGCTCTGGTACGGCTTCGGCATCCTCGCGGTGGTCGTCGCGTTCGCGCGCCAGTTCCGACAAGTCGAACGCGACCGTCCCTGATCGGATCGATCGAGGACGCGCCGGTCGGTGCTGGACGCGCGGCCGTTCACGCCGTTCGACCCATTTTTCGGCCCAAATCGTGTGGTCCGACGCTTGCTCCAGCGCATCGCATGAACCGCTTCCTCTTCGTGCTCGTTGCCTCCGCGCTCGCGTGCTCCGGCGTGCCGGCCCCCGACTCCGGCTCCGACGCCGGTTCCGACTCCGCCTCCGACTCGGCCTCCGCCTCCGACTCTGCTCCGGTCGAAGCATCCGCGGATGGCGGCGCCGGCCTTCCTTCGACTTTCTTCGGCATGAGCGCCGGCGCGCCCGACGCAGCCGCCGAGTATCCATCGGTCAACGTCGGCGCGATCGGCCACCCCGGCCTACTCCCGTGGCCGACGATCGAGCCGCAAGACGGCGATCCGAATCACGCGCAGTGGGCGTACTACGACGCGCAAGTCGACAAAGCCGTGAAGCACGGCGTGCCGATGTACATCTCCTTCGGCTGGACGCCGCGCTGGACGCTCACGCCCGCCGAGCAACAAGCGGGCTGCACGCCGGGCGCGAACATCTGCACACTGCCGCCGGACAACATCGCCGACTGGACGAGCTTCGTCACGCTCGTCGCGCAGCGCTACGCCGGCAAAGTTCGCTATTACGAAATTTGGAACGAAGCGAACGGCCCGGGCTTCTTCACGGGCACGGTCCAGCAGCTCGTCGCGCTCGCGCAAGCCGCGTACGGCGCGATCAAGGCAGCCGACCCGAACGCGATCGTCGTCGCGCCCACCGCGAGCGGCTACTACGCGAAGGCGACGGCGTGGCTCGATTCGTATTTCAAAGCCGGCGGCGCTCAGTGGGCCGACGCGTGCGGCGCGCACGCGTATCCGACGTACACGCTCGTTCCGTTCCCATTTCCCGAGCAGAACGACAACCAAAACGGATCGATCGTGCAGCGCCTCCAAGCGTTCCGCGCGACGTGCGACGCGAACGGCCTCGCGGGCAAGCCGCTCGTCATGTCCGAAGGCTCGTGGGGCCCGAACGCTTACCTCACCGACGACGCGACGCGCGCCGCGTGGCTCGCGCGCTATCTCATCGCACAAGCGAGCGCCGCGCCGTCGCTGAACCTCGTCGCGACGTACTGGTACGCGTGGGGCGCGCAAGAGACCGCGCCCGACGGCGGCCCAGTCGGCTACGGAAGCATCGCGAACGCCGACGGGTCCGGCACCGCCGCCGGCATCGCGTACGGCCAAGTCGATTCATGGCTCGTCGGAAGCGATCTCGCGCCGTGCGCGAAGAGCGCCGACGGCAAGACGTTCTCGTGCGCCGTCACGCATCCGTCCGACGCGAGCTACCACGGCCTCCTCGTTTGGAACGTCGCGCCCGGCCAAACGAGCTCGCTCCCGATCGATGCAAACTACACGAAAGTCCGCCACCTCGACGGCACGACGACGACCGCGAGCTCCCCGCTCACGGTCGACATGATGCCCGTGCTGCTCGAGTGACTCACATCCCGAGCAGCTTCGCGACGTAGTAACGCATCGTCTCCGTCGTGCCGCCGCCGATGCGGAACAAGCGCTGATCGCGCCACGCGCGAGCGATGTGGTACTCCTCGATGTACCCGGCGCCGCCGTGGAACTGCAGACACTGATCGGCGATCTCGCTGACCACGTCGCCCACGAAAATCTTCGCCATCGAGATGATCTTCACCGTCTCGAAGCTGATCGGAACCTTCTTCACGTAACGCTCGTCGTTGTATTCCTCGACGGCTTTGTACGAGAGCGCCTTGCCGGCCTCGAGCTTCGTCAAGAGGTCGACGAATTTGTGCTGCCAGTACTCGCGCTTCAAAATCGGTTTGCCGAACGCCTTGCGGTCGCGACCGTACGCCATGCTCTCTTCGATCATGATCGCCGCGCCAGAGCACGACGACGTCGACGCGATGAGCCGCTCGCTCTGGAAGTTCTGCATCAAGTACATGAACCCCATGTTCTCTTCGCCGAGCAGGTAGCGCTTGGGAACGCGCATGTCCTCGAAGTGGAGCTCCGCGGTGTCGCTCGAGTGGTTGCCGATTTTTTTCAGCTTCTTCGAGACGCCGAAGCCCTTCGTCTTGGTCGGTACGAGAAAAAAGCTGCAGCCGTGCGCGCCCGCTTCGGGGTTCGTCTTGACGAGCAGCGTGACGAAGTCGGCGCGCGTGCCGTTCGTGATGAAGGTCTTGCTGCCGTTGATGACGTAGTCGTCGCCGTCTTTTTTCGCCCAAGTCTGAATCCCCGCGACGTCGCTGCCTGCGTTGGGCTCGCTCACGCCGAGCGCCGCGACTTTCTCGCCGCGAATGGCGGGCGTGAGAAATTCTTCGTGCTGCGCTTTGGTGCCGAGGTCGTAGATGACCGGCGTCGCCATGTCGGCCTGCACGAGCAGACCCATGCTGACGCCCGCCATCAAGCAGCGCGGAAGCTCCTCGCTCTTGACGACCGAGAACCAATAATCGCCGCCACCACCGCCGACCTCTTCGGGATAGTGCGCGCCCAGGATGCCGAGCTCACCTGCCCGCTTGAACACCCAGTTCGGAAAGATTTCGTCCCGCTCCCACTCCTCGACGTGCGGCGCGAGCTCTTTCTCGCAAAACTGGCGAACGGTCTTTCGGAAGTGCTGGTGCTCTTCGCGAAACGGGCTGGGCATGGCTGGGCTCCCTTCGGCGATGATTTAGACGCGAAAGGTTTGTACACGAACTAATCCCAGACGCAACGTCCGCCGGTCAACGAGTCGATTCGGCGACGTCGTCGAGGTCGAGCTCGAGCGGGATTTCGATCTCGGCGGCAGCCCGAGCGCGCGTCCGCGACGGCGTCGCGCGGGCAACGATTTCGGTGATGCGGTGAGTCTCGCGCGCGCCGAGCATGCCGAATTGGATCCCGACGCCGCCTGCGCGCGTCCAGCGAACGATTCCGCCGAGCGCCATCGTCCAGTCGCCGCCCGTGTCGTCGTGAACGTGCACGATCACGCGCCGCCCGAACGGCAGCTCCGCGCCCGCCACGAACATTCCGCCGATCGACAAGTCGCAAGCGTCCGCGAGATGCGACTCGCCCGCTTCGTCCTCGATGACCACCGGTTGATTGAACGGCACGCGTTCGAACTTTCGTTTTTCCAAGTCAGCCTCCGCTCACGATCACAATATCCCAAAACGGATAGTCGCGGCAGGCGCGCGCGTCGAAAGGTGTCATACCCGCGGACATCGTCGTATGCTGCCCGACGGTGAGCGTCGCGGCGGTGACCGGTGCGTCGGGCTTCATCGGGAGCGCCGTCGTTCGCGCGCTCCTGGCACGCGGCCGCGCCGTTCGCGCGCTCGTGGAGCCGGGCGCCGATCGGAGAAATCTCGAGGGCCTCGAGGTCGACGTGCGTGAGTGCGACGTGACCGACGAAGCGAGCTTACGCCGCGGGCTCGAAGGCGCGCGGTCGCTTTTTCATTTAGCTGCAATCTACAAGCTTTGGACGCCCGACCCCGAGCCGCTCTTTCGCGTGAACGTCGAGGGGACGACCGCCGTGCTGCTCGCCGCGATGGCGGCGCGCGTCGAGCGCGTCGTGATGACGAGCTCGATCATGGCGGTGGGGCTCGGCGGCGACGAGGACAAGAAATTCGATCTGTTCGATCTCGCGGGGACGTACACGCTGACGAAATACGTGAGCGAGCGCGTCGCGCTGCGATTCGCGCGCGCGGGCTTGCCGCTCGTCGTCGTGAACCCGGGGATGCCGTTCGGGCCGCGCGATCGCGCGCCGACGCCGACCGGGCAAGTCGTTTTGCGTTTTCTGAAGCGCGAGGTGCCCGCGCTCGGCGCCGGATCGCTCAGCGTGGTCGACGTCGACGACTGCGCCGAGGGTCACGTGCTCGCCGAAGAAAAAGGCCGCGTCGGCGAGCGCTACATTTTGACCGGCCACGACGTGACGCTCCGCGATTTGGCCGAGCGCATCGGGCGCATCGCAAACGTGAAGGTGCCGAAGATCGCGCTCCCGAAAGCGCTCGGCCTGCGCGCTGCGGCGGCGATGGAAGCGGTCGCGCGCCGCTCGGGCAAAGAGCCGCTCGTCACTTACAAAGAAGCAGTCTTCACCGCGAGCGCGCCGCACTTCTCGAACGAGAAAGCCGTTCGCGAGCTCGGTTTCCGCGTTCGTCCGCTCGACGAGACCCTCGCGCGCGCCATCGATTATTTTCGCGCCGAGCACATGGCCTGACAGCTCTGCGGCACCCTTCTAACTCGACACGCACGACGTTGCGCTCTAATGATCGATCGATGGTCGCTCGCAGCACGCGCGAGTTCGTCTTCGAGCCCACGCCCGCGGTGGCCGCTTCGCGCGCGCGCAACCGGTTCATCGATTGCTCCGTCTGCCGAGCCGACAACTCCGAGTACCTCTTTCACGAGGTCGGCGTCCGCTTCGTTCGGTGCCGAACGTGCGGGCTCGTCTATACGAACCCGGTGGGCGACGTCGCGCCCAACTACTTCGACGCCGCGCGCCTCGAGAAGCACGCCGCTGCCGGCGACCGTCGCAACGTCTTCGACGACTTCGAGGCGATGCTGCGTCGTGTCGCCGACACGTTCCGAGCCGCCGAGGGCCGACCACCGAAACACATCCTACTTCTCGGTCGCTACTTCGAGGGCTACCGCGATCTGCCGCTGGCTCGCGAGCTCGGGCTCGAGCTCTTCGTCATCGACGACGCGGAGTTCGCGTCGCTCGCCGACGCGTCCAACATGGACTGGCTCCGAACGCGCCTCGGCGGTCTTGCGCCCGACGTCGTCATTCTCGACGAGTACCTCGAAGCGACCGGCGCGCCCGCCGCGGCGCTCGAGCCCATCGTCCAGACGCTGGCGAAGACCTCGTGGGTCGCCGTCCATTATGCCGATACGCAGTCGTTCCCCGCGCGCGTGCTGCGGCGCTACTGGCCGCACTTTTTCGAGCACAAGCGCTGCTACTTCGCCACGAACAACTTGGCTGGCCTCATGGCGCGTTATGGCTTCGTCGCGAAGTCGCAGCACGCGCTCCCGTCGCACGTGTCGATGAGCTACACGATGCGCCGCGCGTTGCCGCGCGTCCCCGAGCCGCTGGCCCTGCTCGCGCGATTGCCGCCCGGTCGCGTGACCTTGCCGCTCCACGTCGGCAATCACCTGGCCGTTTTTCATCGTGCGCAAGGCGTCGTCGGCCCCGCGCGCTCGCGGCCGGAGAAGCTCTCGATCGTGCTGCCGGTGTTCAACGAGGCGCGTTACATCGCGTCCGTCATCGAGACGATCCTAGCCAAGCGTCTGCCGATCGAGCGCGAGCTCATCGTCGTCGAGAGCAACTCCACCGACGGCTCTCGCGAAATCGTCCAGAGCTTCGAGGGACGCGAGGGCGTCAAGATCGTGCTCGAGGACGCGCCGCGCGGAAAAGGTCACGCGGTCCGCACCGGGCTCGGCGCAGTCACCGGCACGATCGTGCTCATTCAGGACGCCGACTTCGAATACGACGTCGGCGACTACGACGCGCTCCTCGCGCCGATCCTCCAACACCGCACGCACTTCGTCTTGGGCTCGCGCAACCTCGGCCTCGACGATTGGAAAATCCGGCGCTTCAAAGGCAGCCCGGTGCGTCGCTTCGTCCTCAACGCGACGCAGGTCGGTTTTTCTTTCACGTTCAATACGCTCTACCAACAGCGGACGACGGACATGGGCACCATGTTCAAGGTGTTCCGCACGGAGTGCCTCGACGGCGTCACGCTCGAGTGCGACCGCTTCGATCTCGACGTGGAGCTCGTGTGCAAGCTGGTCAAGAACGGGTACGACGCGTTCGAAGTCCCGGTGAACTACGTGTCGCGCGGCTTCGCCGAGGGCAAGAAGGTGAGCCTCGTGCGCGACGCGTTGCCCTGTTACTTCGCGCTCTTCCGTTACCGCTGACTTTTGCTGCGCGCGCGCATCCGCAAATTGCTCGACGCCGCGACCCAAACGCGCGACCGTTTCCTGATGCGAGCAAACAGGCGCGCGGCGCAGATCGCGATCCTTTTGGCAGGCTTCGTCGGTTTCGCGGCGTGCGACGAAGATCGAGCCGAGCCGGACGCGGGCCCCGACGCGCAGCTCGATGGTGGCCCGGGTGCCGACACCGGCACGGACGGGTCGGCTGTCACCGACGGCGCAACGGACGCGCCCGCGGATGTCGAGCTCGAAGCCGCTTTCGACGCCGGCGCGTGCCCGATCCTGCTGCTCGCCGACGGCGGACCATGCAACCCAATCGCGGTGACCGGCTCCGCCGTGGTGCCCGTATGCCACGACGCGGCGCCGCCCACGCCGGTCGGCGGCCCGATCTACAACGGGCATTACGTGCTGACGAACATCGATTACTACAATGCTGCGGGTGCGTGCCCGACGCAGTCGGAGCGGATCGATTGGTCGATCTGCGGAACGGTCTGGGCGACCGCGCAAGTCGCCCAATCGACGACGCGCGTCAACGCAGCCGTCGACGCGAACGGCAGCACGCTCGACATCACGCTCACGTGCCCCAACCCCGGCACGGCGACGTGGACGTACGATGCGACGAGCACGGGCATCGTCCTCTATATGTCGCTGACCGGCGTCGATGGCGGCGAAGCCGTGCGCGCCGACACGTACGTCAGGATGTAAGTCCCTCGCGCGGTCACAGTTCGATGGCCTCGCGCGACGTCAGGGCATGCGTGGTTCGATCGCCCTCTTTTCATTGCTCGCCGCGTGCTCACAACAGCAGCCTCACGTAACGGTCGCGGCGCTCGCGCCGATCGCCTCGAGCGCGCCGCCCGCAGTTTCTGCCCCGCCCGCGCCGCCGCCCGAGCCCGCGAAGGTCGAACGAGTCGACGTACCGAAAGACTCGGCCGCATCGTTCGTTCGCGGCGCGCCCGGAACGAGCACGCACGTCGTCTTCATGCCCGGCGTCTGTTCGAATGCCTACGCGTACCTTCTTTCGTTTCCCGAAGCGGCACGCGCGCATGGCGGCGTCGTCGCGATCGATGGCGACGAGCCGTGCCCCGGCGTGAAAGGCTTTCACTCGTTTTCGTGGAATCCGACGTTGCAGCGCGCGCGCATCGAGGCGGCGCTCGCGGCCGCGAACGTGCCGGTCCCCGCGGACGGGCTCACCCTCGTCGGCTACTCCGCGGGCGCGTCGATCGCCGAGCTCATGCACCAACGCTGGCCGAAGCTCTTTCCGCGGCTCGTGCTCATCGCGCCTCCGGTCGATCCGTCGGTCGCGCGCCTCCGCGACGCGCGCGCGGTCGCCCTGATGTCATGCTCGTGGGACGTCCCGTATCGCATGAAGGCCGCGGCCACCGCGCTCGGCAAAGTCCACGTGCCCGCGACGTACCTCGAGATGCCCAAGTGCACGCACGGCAACATCGCCGACGGCGAGCACGTCTTCGGCGAGGCGTTCGACTGGCTCGATTCGCAGCCCTAGCGCTTGCCGCGCTTTTTCGCCTTCTTCTTCGGCGCGGCTTTCTTCTTCGCCGCCGCCTTCTTCTTCGGCGCAGCTTTCTTCTTCGGCGCGGCTTTCTTTTTCGGCGCGGCTTTCTTTTTCGGCGCCGGCTTCGCTTTCGCTTTCGGCTTCGCTTTCGCTTTCGCCTTCGCCGGCCCCGGCCCGAGCGCGGGCTCCGCAGCACCGGACGTGCCGTTCGTGTGCGGGATGCCCGCGCGTTGCGACGCGCGCGCCGCGAGCGTCTCGCGGACCTTCTCGTCGAGCGCGCCGAACTCGAACGGCTTGTCGATGTGCGCGTCGGCCCCGTAGAGCGGGCTGGTCAGCTCGTTCACCTTCTCGCCGATGCCGGTCAGCATGAGCACCGCGGTGTGTGCGAGCGAAATGTCCTCGCGGATTCGCTTGCAGACTTCCCACCCGCTCATCTCGGGCATCATCACGTCGAGCACGACGAGGTCCGGCAGCCGCGAGCGAGCGAGCGCGAGCGCTTCCTCGCCGTTCTCGGCGACGATGACGTCGAGCCTCGGATCGTCGAGCTGGCGCAGATGATCGGCGACCATGTCGCGCATCGACGGCTCGTCGTCGGCAACGAGCACCAAGATATTTTCCTCGGACATGTGGGGCATCATCGGGCGCCGCGACGCGTTTGGTCAACGTCCAATTCGTTGCTAGGGTGCGACCCCGATGCGCCTGGCCACGTTCTTCGCGATTGCCCTTTTTTGGGCCTGCACGCCGACGCAAACAGCGACGCCGCGCCCCGAAGGGATCCCGCTCCCGCAGCTGTCCGAAGAGCAGCGCGGCGACCCGCTCTGCGGCGCGGGCTACAAGTGGGACGGCACGCGCTGCATCCACCAAGAGCCGACAGCCGGCAGCGCGACGACGGCGTATCCCGCGCAGATGCAAGTCGTCGACGTCAAAGACGGCACCGGAAAAGAAGCCTCGCTCGGCGATCTCGTCAGCGTCGACTACACCGCGTCGCTCACCGACGGCACCGTCGTCGACGCGTCGCGACCGCGCGGCAAGCCGCTTCAGTTTCGGCTCGGCGCGGGCCAAGTCATCAAAGGCTTCGAGCGCGGCGTCGTCGGCATGAAGACCGGCGGCATCCGCAAGCTCACGATTCCGTCCGATTTGGCGTACGGGAAACGCGGCGTCCCGCCGACCATCCCGCCGGACGCGACGCTCGTCTTCGAAGTCGAGCTCCAGTCGATCGGGTCGGAGTGATCAGTGCTTCTTGACGAGGTGTAAGAGCGTCGTGAGCCACGGCTTGAGATAGCCGAGCTTCCAGAGAACGCCGGACGCGCCGATGAGCGCGGCGGTCGCCCACACGATCCAGCCGTTCGTCTTGTCGGGATAGAGATCGCGGCGGATGCGATGCGCGTTCGACGGGAGGACCCCGCGTTCGGTGAGCGACGTGCCGAACGCGATGTTGATGCGCGCCTCGGCGTTGACCGCCCAGCCCGCGCCGTCGAGCACCGGCCCGAGCATGCGCGCGCGCAATTTCAAATACGCGATGAGCATCGACGGTCCGGAGATCGCGAGCATCATGCCGGCGAGCGCGAGCGGCATCTGCCACCACGTGAGCCCGAAGAAGCTCGTCAGCACCACCGCGAGCGCCGAGCCGATCGCGCCGATGGCGAGCCCGACGGCGGCCAGGATGCCGGCGAAGCGCGCCACGTCGAACGACTTCTCGGGAGCTTCCTCGCCCGCCTTCGCGAGCGTCGCGCCCTCCTTCATCGCCCCTTCGACTTCTTTGTCGCGGTCGCCGGCGAACTTTTCGATCTGCTGCCCGATGAAGCTCCCGATGCGGCGATACGGCAGCCAAAATGCTTCGCGAATGCTGATCGGTTGTTTGACGACTTTGACGACGCGCGCGTTCCAGTCGCGGCCGGCCCGGTCGTAGAAGACGCCGTTTCGGCCCGCGTGGACGCGCGCTTCGTCGCCCGCCGTGAGCGCGGCGGCGATCGTCATCTTCTCCGAGCCCTTGCGCGTGCACTCGCAATAGACGAGGAACGTGTTGCTCGCGCCGGCGATCTCCGCGTGCGCGCCCGCCGCCTCGACGCGGACGCAGAGGTCGCAGCTGCGCTCGTCGAGGTAGAGCGTGCCGGCTTGGAACATCGCGTCGTCGCTCAAATAGAAATCGCGAAAGCTCACGAAGTTGCAGAGCAGGCGATGCAGATCGCGTTTGTAGCGGAGGAGTTTCTCGACGCGCGCGATGGCATCGACCTGCGGGCGCACGGCTTCGTCGGCGTCGACGAGCTTCTTGATCGCGTCGTGCGCCGTGCTCGTGTCGAGCTCGAGGGCGCGTTCGCGGGTCATGCCATCGAGCGCGGCTGGCTTCGTCGCGAGGTGCGCACGGTACGCGGCGAGCTTGCGCCGGAGCTCGGCGAAGTCCGAATCGGAGAGCGACGCGCGATCGCCGAGGAGCGGCGCGACCGTCACGCGGCGAAGCTCCGCGACGCGCGCGGCCCACGCCGGGTTCACGCCGGTCTCGAGCGGCAGCGCGCGCCCGGCCTCGACCCGCGCGAGCGGAAACGACGCGACACTGTCGCTCGCCGACGAAAGCTCGGCGCCCGCGGTCGCGGCCCAGTCGGCCTCGGTGCGATTGAGTGGCGCCGCCGAGCGCGCGTCGAACGCCGCGAGCCGACAGCGAACGAAATAGTCTTCGATCTTCGCCTCGACCGCGCCGAACGCCGCGTGCGCAACCGCAGTCGCTTGCCCGAGCGGCAAGATTTCTTTGGACGCGTCGGCCGTGCGATGAAACGCGGCGAGCGCGCGCGTCTGTTCGAAGAACGTCTCGAGCTTCGCGCGCGAAACACCCTGTTTTCCGCTGCGATCCGGCTCCGGCCCGAGGCGCGTGACGATCTCGGCGAGGACGCCGCGAACGAATTCGTCGTCGGCCGCATCGACCGGCACGACGCCGTCTCCGTTGAAGCGCGTCTGCGCGAAGATGCGCTCGGTGTCGAGCACGTGCTCGAGCGAAATCGAGAGGCTCCGCTCCTCGCCGAGATTCTCGAGCACGGTCTTCGCCGACGCGAGGACCTCTTTGCCCTCGTCGGTCGTCGCGTCGATCTGATCCAATTCGAGCGTCGCCGTACGCGCCGGAAGCTCGTCGAGATCCACGAGCACGCGATCCATCCACGCGACCGCCGCGAGGATCTCGGGCGGACGAATGCTGCCGTCGCCGTCGGTGTCGACGAGCTCGAGCGTCTTCTTGTCGAGCTCGAGCCCGCTCACCGGGCACGCGAGCGCGACCCAAAGCTTCTGATCGAGCTCGGAGAGCGCGGCGATGTCGGCCCCGCGATCGAGGCTCACCTGATACGAGCTCCCGCCCGCACGAAAAAAGGTGAAGGAATGCGTCACTCGTCCCGGAACTTCGTGTCGACGTTGGCGGTCGTCTCGACCAGCTCGCGCGAGCTCTGAACGTATTTCACGATGGTCGGCATGTGACCTTTCGTGAGCTTGAGCTTGTTCTGCATCATGCCTTTGATCGGATCGAGCTCCTTCTTGATGACCGATTTCCACCGCGCGTAGTCGGCGACGATGACGAACGGCGCGCCTTGCGCGTCGCTCGCGGGCATCAGTGTGCAGCTTTTGCAAACGCCGCGATCGATGTCGAGCCAGAGCGCGGTATCTTCCGCGATGCCGAGCCCCGCGTCGGCCTTCACGACCATCGCGACGGCGCCGTGCGTCCAGTCCTTCCCTGCTTCCTTGTATTTGGGATTTTCGTTGATGGCGCGCTGATAAGCCGCGGCCCAATCTTCGGACGGAAAGAGGTGAGACATTGATTTCCTGGTCGCGGAATCTACCAAAGCTCGCTGCCTTCGTGTTGCTCCTCGCGAGCTGCCACCGCGGACCTGAGCCTTTCGCGACCCGCGCGACCTACGACGCGCCGAAGAGCGGCGTGCGGGCCATCGTCTACGCGAAGGGCAACGTTCAGCCGGGCCACGATTTGGCCGACGGCTCGAGCGCGGTCGTGATCCTTTGCCCGACCACCAAAGCGGGACGCCCTTTCCGAATGGACGTGACGCCCGAGAACACGGCCCCGCGCGAGCCCACGGTCACGAAGCTCACGCGCGAGCTCGACGGCGCGGCTTACCCGATGCCCGATCCAACCGAAATCGCCGAGCTCGCCGACTGCATCGACGGCGTCGCCGTCGGGCCGAAGGGCACGCGCATCGCCGGGCAGACGCACCGCTTGATGGTCGCGTCGGTCGACTTCGTAGCTCGAGCGGAGCCGACGCTCGCGTCGTGCGCTCCTTGACGCGCATGGACGCGAGCGCGCAATATCGTAGCTCGTGAGCGGACGCCGCATCGTCGGGCGGGAGGACGAGAGGCTCGAGGCCACGCTCGAGTTTTCGGCGTTCGCATCGCGGCCGATGCCGTTGGTCTCGCTGCTCGACGAAGCGCCGCGCCGCATCGCCGCGATCCTCCACGCCGACGTCTGCTCCATTTATCTCCTCGAAGGCGAAGGCGAGGGCGAGCTCGTGATGCGCGGCAACGTCGGCTTCGCTCGCGCCGCGCTCGGCCAGATTCGGCTCGCGATCGGCCAGGGCATGACCGGCGAGTCCGTCGAGTACATGCGGCCGGTCGTCGCGGACACCGCGCCGACACATGCGTCTTACAAGCAATTCGACGAGCTCGACGAGTCGCGATTCCCCGTGTTCTTGGCGGTTCCCGTGCGCGGCAAGTCGGGTCCGGTCGGCGCGGTGGTCGTCCAGCGCAAAGCCGCGGCGTTCGAGACGAACGAGGTCGAGCTCCTGGTCTTGCTCGGCGCGCTCATCGCCGCCGGCATTCGCACCGCCGAGCTCATCGACGCGCAGCGCGAGCGCGCGCATCCGCACGGGCCGCACAGCGCTCGCCGAGCGGGCGGCGGCACGCGCAAAGTCACGCTCACCGGTCGCCCGATGATCCCCGGTCTCGCGCTCGGTGCGGTCGCTGCGCTCCGCCGTCCGCCGTCACGCCCGAGCTCGCCGCGCGGTCTCGCGCCCCAAAACGGCGACATGGACGTGCGCATGCTGCGCGCCGCGTTCGACGTCGCCGACAAAGCGATTCGCGCGCTCCTCGGCCGCGCGCAAGATCTCGACCTCGGAGCGCAAGCGACGTTCCTCTCGACGTACATCGAGATCCTCGGCGACGCGCGATTTCGCGAGCGCGCACTCGAGCTCGCCGGCGAGAGCGAAGGCATCCCGTTCGCGCTCGGCCGCGTCGCACGCGAGGTCACGCGCGCCGCGCATCAAGTCACGCGCGACCCATTCATGGAGGAGCGCGCACGCGACATCGAGGACCTCTGCGACGCGCTCAGCATGCTCGCCGCGTCCGACAAGCGCGCCGAGCTTCCGGCGAAGGCCGTCCTCATCGGCGACGCGCTCACCGTCTTCGACGTCCTCGTCTCGTCGCGCGCGCACCCGGTCGCGGTCGTCCTCACCGAGCGCTCGAGCGGCCCGCGCACCCGCGCGCTCCTCGAGCTGCTCTCGATCCCGTCGGTCGTCGACGTCCAAGGTTTGTTCCGCTGGGCCTCCGACGGCGACGTCGCGCTCGTCGACGCCAACCACGGCCTCTTCGTCATCAACCCATCGAAGAGCGAGATTTCGGCCGTCCGCGAGCGGCAACGATGAGCGCGTTCGACCTCGCAGCCCTGCGGACGCTCGCGAAGGCCTACCCGCCGAAGTGGACGGTGCGTGCCGGAGCCGACCGCATCGAGCTCACGCCGGGCCGCGCCGTGTTCCGCCGAGGCGCTTCAGTCGTCACGCTCGCGGAGACCGACGGCGCGCTCACATCGAACGCCCAAAACGCGGAGGACTCTGCGACGGTCGAGGCGATCTGGGACGCCTGCCGCGAGCACGCGACGAGCCTAGCCGCCAAGCGCACAGAGCGAGAGGCTGCGCTCCGCGCGATGCCCTCGATCGAGGACTCGCCGCTCGACCGCGCGCTCTTCGACGCGTTCATGACATCGCACCCCGGAGCCCACGGGTGGGAGCTCCGCATCGACGAGGCCGACGCGATCATGATGCAACGGGCCCAGTGGAACGCGCCGGCGCACGTCCTCTTCGTGCGATGCCTGAAGCCTCACGGAAAAGCCGACGTACAGAAAGATTACGTCCGCGTTTTCGTGCGCGACGTCGACGGCGTGCTCCGAACCGAGCACTGGAGCGAAGTCGAGCGCGCGTTCGTCGCCGAAATGTGCGCGCGCGGCAAACCGGCGCTCGACTCGATGCTCGCCGCGCGCGACGAACGCATCGCCCGCGCAGTCGCGAGCGCGCCGAAGATCGACCGCGCCGCACTGACCGAGGCCGTCACCGCGATGACGCACGGCCGCGTCAACGTCGCGCCGATCGTTGATCACGTCATGCTCGCGGCGGGAGACCCCATCCGTTTCGTCCGCTCGAACGCCGACCGCTGCGGCGCATTCGGCATTTGGGAGCCGACGCAGGGTCTCCACGTCGTCGCGCTTCTCCAGGCGCTGCCGCGCGACGATCTACTCGAGCTCGACTGGAAAGAGACGATGCACGAGGTCTTGCCGATGCTCGCCTCGCTCGTCCGGCGCGGGACGGGCGCCACGGTCGACGTCGAGCGCTTCCGCGGCAAGTGCGACGCGTGGGACAAGAAGTCGAGGCTCGCCGCGATCCGCGAGATCGCCGCGTCGCTCGACGACGCACGCGTCGTTCAAATCAAGATCGAGGGCGACACATTGGCCTTCGTCTGCATGACGCCGAAAGACGCTGCCCGCGTACGCTCGTTCGTCAAGAACGCGCACCTGCCTCTGGCGGTCGTCCGCGGCTGAGATCGTTCACAGCGCGTGAGCGCCGTCGCAGTCGTTCGGATCGGTCCAGCGATCGACCCACGAGCCGCCCGCGCATTGATACCAGCGCGAGTCGTACTCGCTCTGCACGCACGCGTTGTCGGGCATGTCCTTGCCGAGCGTGTCGGAGTAGCAGCCGCCCTTCGAGCCGAGCGGATACGTGGCGACGCGCCGAAGGAGGCGGAGTCGAGCCGCCGCCGCCACCGCCGGACGACGTGCTCGAGATGCCGTCGTAACGAATCGACGTGAAGCTCTTGCTTTCGTACGAGACGTAGACCGAGTCGCGATACGGGTTCCACGCGGTGTTGTCCTCGCGGGTGCATACCGACGAGCACGCCGAGTCGTAGTCGTGCGCGTGGTTCGCGCTCTGGCAGTATTTGAGCTTCGCGTTGACCCACTGCATCGCGCGGTCGATCGTGTTCGTGCGCGAGAGGGCTTCGGCTTCGGCTTGCGCGGTGAGGTCGTCGCCGTCTTGGCGGCGCATCCGACGACCATTCCCGCGGACCCGATGCTCAGCGCTAGAGCAGCCGCTGTGCCACGCTAGAGACAGCCCTGGTCGATGCACGATCTGGCTGATTTCAGGCCTAAAATCAGCCCACGCGATTCGTCGCGAGCCCCGTTCGCCACCCGGCACGATCCATCTCGATCCTGGGACGCGATGACGATCCAGGGAATGCTAGGCTGATCCCAAGGCGGCTGACTCGGCCGTGTCTTTCGGAGTGATGATGACCGCGCCCGAGCCGCAACGCGATCCCGAGCCGCTGCCTTCCCTCGCCGACGAGGGCGATCGGCCTTCCATCACCGAAGTGAACGGCACCGTCGCGCGCTTCGAGATGGCCTACCAGCCCGAGCCGTCGGCCCGTCACATGTTCGGCGCCCCGCTCTGGCATCACGTGCCGGCCACGCTCTGGTTTCTCTTCACCGTCGGCATCGCGGGCACCGTCGTCGCCGCGTATCAAATGACGGGCAGCGCGCTCTACGTCTGGGTGGCCGAGCGCGAGCGCGCATTTCCGCCGACCATCCTCGCGTTCATCGTCCTCGCGAGCGGCATCGCGGTGCTCGCGCGCTCGTTCATGCGCGGCGTCATCGTGCACAAGGAAGGCGTCGAGGCGCGCGCGATCATCCCGCCGGGCATTCCGCGCGTGCGCCGCTGGGCGTGGGCGCAAATCCACCGCGTCGTCCTCGACGAGCGCGGCGTGATGCTCGAGCTCTGGACCGGCGAATACGAAAAGCTCCCGTCGGTCGCGCACCCGACCGACCTCGGCGCGCTCCTCGAGCAGCTCGCCGCCCAGCACGGCATCGCCGTCACGCGGCTGCGCGACTTGGGCAATTAATATTTCGCTTCGATCCCGAGGCTCGGAACCGTCACCGGGCCGATCGTCTGGGGCCTGCACGGGTTACGCGAGCAATCGATCGCGATCGCTTCTTTGTTGAGCGTGACGTTCATGCCTTCGAGGACGAGCGCGATCTCGCCGCGCTTGCCGAGTCGCCAGCGCTTCTCGATGCGCAGATCGACCCGCCAGAAATCCGGCAGCCGCTTGTCGTTGAACGGCGGGATCGGAATGCCGTCGACGCTCTCGGTGTACGGAAGGCCCGTGTAATACGTGAAGCGTCCGCCCGCGTGCCATCCCTTGCCGAGATCGAACGCGAGCGCCACGTTCAGCACGTGCGTGCGATCGAAGTTGCTCGGCACCTCGCTCGCTTCGCCGCGCGACGGATGCGGCACCTCCACGACCGAGCGCGAGAACGTGTACGAAATCCATCCGCCGATCCGCTTGGAAAATGATCGGCGCAGCATCACCTCGAAACCGACGCTGCGACCGTTGGTGCGTTGCTTGAGACAATCGAGGTCGGGCTCGCTGTCGAAGAGCGACGAGCACGTCGCGAACGCGTTGGTCATGTCGAAGTAGCGCTGCAAGAAGAGCGTTCCTTTGAGCTCGAGATCCCACGGGAGCTTCGACTCGAAACCTTGGCTCGCTTGCACCGCGCTCTGGAGGCCCCCCGAGAGCGTGCCGAGCTCGCCTCCTGGAACGGGAGCGGCGAAGCTCGGCGGCTGGTGCATCAAGCCCAGCGTCGCGACCCACGTGAGGCGCTTGCTCGTCGTCACGCGCACGGCGAGGCGCGGATCGAGCGCGGGCTGCGCGGTCGCTTCGTCGCCGGTCACGAGCGAGAGCGGCGAGTTCGGGTTCACGTCGCCGCCGGCGCGCGAGGTGTACACGTCGGCGCGCAGGCCGGGCACGATCTCGACGCGCGGATGAATCTGCCAGATCGTATCGACGTACGCGCCGAAGATGACGTCGTTGCGCACGGGCAGCGTGAACGAGATGTTCGAGCTCGTCTCGGAGCTGCGCGTGTAGTCGTAGTGATAGAGAAGCGCGTCCGCGCCGGCGCGCAGACGCACCTTGGACGAAATGCGTCGATCGAGCTCGGTGCGGAGCTGAATGCTCTCGGCCTGCACGCGCTCGGAGTCGCCGGCTGCGGCGAGCGAGTCGTCGATGCCGAACGTCAGCGCGGTCCGCAGGTTCCCGCCGGGCACCGCGTGATCCCAACGCAAGTCCGCCCGATGAAACTCCGTGCGGAAGATCGGCTTCAGCGGACCGTACGCCGTGGGATTGCCCTGCGCGTCGTACGCGGTCGCGTCGCCCTGATCGAGCTCGTCGAACGATCCGAAGACGAACGCTGTGAGCGTGTCGCGCGGCGCGACGCGATACGAGACGCGTCCTTGGTAATCCCAGTAGCCGAGTGAAGTGCCCGGCGCGAACAGCGGGACGAGGAGCGCCGGGTATCCATAGCGGCCCGCGACGAGCGCGTCGCCTTTTCCGTTCGCGAATGGCGCCTCGCCGAGCGCGCCCGCGTCGAAGAGACGCACCTCGGCTTCGCCGCCGATGCGCGAAGACGGCCCGCGGGTCTCCCCCGCGACGATGCCGCCGGTGTATCGCCCGTACGGCGCGGGAAAACCGCCCGGATAAAAATCGACACGGTCGATCAGCGACGGGTGAATGACGCTCGGCCCGAGCGCGAGGTGATAGAGGAGCGGCACGCGGACGCCGTCGATGAAGTAGCCGGTGTTTCCCGGCGGCGCGCCGCGCACGAAAAAGAACGGCACGCCGCTCACGATCGGCGTCACGCCGGGCATCATGTCGATCGCGCGGAACGCGTCGCCGAACGCGCCGGGGATGTCGCGCACTTCTTCTTTGGTCATCACGGTGCCGCCGATCTCGTGACGCACGCCGCGAACGTGAACGTCCTCGACGCCCGGAATGGGTGGAGGCTTCGCGAGGACCCGGCGAACGCGCGTCACGGGCGCGACCGGCGCGGCATGCGGCGCTTCGTGAAACGGAACCTCGATGCGAATGCGCGCCGAAATCGGCTGCCCGTCGCGCGTGGCCGGATCGAATCGAAACGACGGCGCCGCGGCCATGGCCACCGCGAGGAACGGCTCGGCGCCCGCGAGAACGCGGACCGAGGTGACGGTGCCGTCGGGCGCGACGACCACCTCGAGCACGACCACCGCCTCGCCGTGCGCGCCCGCCGGATACGCGACTGCCACATCGCGCGCATGCGGGGCCTCCACGCCCGCGTGAGCGACGCGCGCGAGCGCGAGCACGGCCGCCGCCGCGAGCGCGCGCTTCAACGGGCGGCCGCGAACTCCGCGCGCACCCGCTCGCGCAGCGCGGTGTCCGTGATGAGCTCGATCGCCGTCCGCGCCATCGCCTTCGCCGCGACGAGCGCCGTCTCGACGCCGCGGTCACTCGCCGCCGCCGCCGCGAAATCGCGCTGATGAATCGTCGTCGTCCCTTGGTCCACGATCCCCAGCATCGGATGAATCGACGGAACGACTTGCGACACGTCGCCCATGTCGGTGCTGCCCGTTCCCGCCGTCGGGTCGGTTTCTTTCGGCGCGCGTCCGAGCTCGCCGCAGTGCGCCCCGAACGCGCGCGCCATCGTGAAGTTGTTCTTGAGCGACCGATAACCTTCGTGCACGTCGAACGCGAGCGTCACGTCGCTCGCCATCGCCGCCGCTCGCGCGCATCGCTCGACGATCGCGCGAACGCGCGCGTGCTCGGCCTCGTCTTGCGCCCGCACGACGATCTCGGCCGACGCAGTCTCGGGGATCACGTTCGACGCCTGCCCGCCACCGTCGCGAATGATGCCGTGGACGCGCACGCCGTCGCGAAATGTAGCGCGCTGCGAGTCGATCAAATGAAACGTGTCCATGCACGCCGTGAGCGCGTTCCGCCCGTCGTGTGGCGCGGCCGCCGCGTGCGACGCCTTGCCGCCGAAGCGAAAGAGATAGGTGCACAGTGCAAGAAACGGATGCACGAGGATGTCTCGGTCGAACGGATGAAACATCATCGCGGCGTCGACGTTCGCGAACGCCCCGGCTTCGATGAGCTTGATCTTCCCGCCGCCGCCTTCTTCGGCCGGCGTCCCGAGCAAAACGACCTCGCCGCCCGCGCGCTCGGCGACCGCCGCCGCACCGACGAACGCGCCGACGCCCGCCGCGGCGATCAAATTGTGGCCGCACGCATGGCCTATGTCCGGCAGCGCGTCGTACTCGGCGAGCACCGCAACGCGGGGTCCTCCCGATTTTCCAGCCCTCGCGCGAAACGCGGTCGGCATCCCGCCGACGCCGCGCTCGACCGAAAATCCGACGCGCTCGAGGTAGTCGGCGATGGCGCGCGCCGCCTCGTGCTCCTCGAACCGAAGCTCGGGCCGCGCATGAATGTCCCGCGCGAGCTTGGCCAGCGCCGCACGCTCGCGCTCGATTCGTTGGTCGATGGAAGAAGTCGCGCTCGCGTCGATCACGCGCGGATTATACTCGGACGCCCGCAATGCGCCGAAAGTCGATGTCCGGGGCCGCGCTCGCCGCGCTGCTCCTCGGTTGCCCGAGCCACCCGTCGCCCGAGGCGCGCCGCGATCTGCCTTCGATCGCTTCCGATGCTCCTCCCGTCGCCTCCGCGTCCGCTGCGCCCTTCACGCCACAAAAAGTCACGGGCGAAGACTCGGCGATGGGCACGCACGTGAGCTTCGCCGCCTACACGACGCCCGCGCTCGACGAGATCGCCGTGCACGCCGCGTTCGACGCCGCGCTCGCTGAAATTCGCCGCGTCGAGGCGCTCATGACCACCTGGCGCCCGAGCGATCTCACGCGCATCAACGACGCCGCGGGAAAAAATCCGGTCACCGTCGACCCCGAAACGTTTCATCTGATCCAAGAGTCCGTTCACACGTCCGAGATCTCGAAAGGCGATTTCGACATCACCTTCGAGAGCCTCCACGGCCTCTGGAAGTTCGACCAAGACCTCGACCCGCACCCGCCGACCGAGGCGCAGATCAAAGCGAAGCTCCCGCTCGTCGACTACCACCACATCAAGCTCGACGCCGACAACCACACCGTCTTCCTCGACAAGGAGGGCGTGCGCATCAGCCTCGGCGGCATCGCGAAAGGTTACGGCGTCGATCGCGCGACCGCCGTGCTCGACAAAGCGGGCCTCACGTCGTTCTACGTTCAAGCCGGCGGCGACCTCTTCACCCGCGGAAAAAAGCCGAACGGCGACGAATGGCAGACCGGCATCCGCGATCCGCGCGGCCCAGCGAATCAATTTTTCGCGCTCCTGCCGGTGAGCGATCACGCGTTCTCGACGGCCGGCGATTACGAGCGCTCCTACATCGTGAACGGCAAGCGCTACCACCACATCATCGACCCGCACACCGGCTGGCCCGCGACCGCGTCGCGCAGCGTGACGATCTACGCGCCGACCGCGCTCCTCGCCGACGAGATCGACGACTGCGTCTTCATCCTCGGCCCCAAAGACGGAATGGATCTCGTCGAGTCGATCGACGGCGTCGGCGCGGTCATCGTCGACGCGCACAACAATCTCTGGGTCAGCAAACGACTCCGCGGAAAGTTGATCGTGAGCGGCGTCCCGACCGGCGGCATCTGATCGGCATGCGCGATGCACGTTGCGCGCGCATGGCAACTCAGAAAAAACACGGCAACGTCAAGAGTCCGAAAAAGTACGAAGCTCTCCGCCGCAAGGGCATGAGCAAGACGCGCGCGGCGAAGATCACGAACGCCGGCAAGTCCGCTAGCAAAAAGGGCGGCAAGCGAAGCCACGCGTCACACTGACGCTTCGTGGCGTCCTGGTCATCCGAGGGCGATGCGTCGCGCGGCCCGTTCGAGGTCGCGCGCGCATCGCACCTCGAGCACCTCGACGAGCGCCGCGTAGCGCGCCATCGCGCTGTCGCCCTCGGCCCACTTTTCGCGCGACTCGGGACAAATCCAAACGACGGCCTTCGCGCGTGCCCGAATCTGCGCGAGCGCCTCTTCGCCGGCGTCTTGATAGTTCGTGCGCCCGTCGCCGAGAACGACCACCGTCGTTCGCCGGTCGACGACGCCGCGCGTCTCGTCGAGAAACGCCCGAAGCGCGCGCCCGTAGTTCGAGTTCCCGGTGACCGGCACCACCGCGCCCCCGTGCGCAGCCGCGATCGCCGCGGCCGCCGGCTTGCGCCGAAAGAGCGCCGTCGCCTCTCCGACCTCGCCGACGAACACGTAGCTCCGCGTCGACTCGAACAAATCGTGTGCAGAATACACAAATTCGAGCAATAGCCCGGCGACGTCGCGCACCGAGTCGGAGACGTCGCAGAGCAGCACGAGCCGCGGCTTGTCGCGCCGGCGCCGCACGTGCGCCGGGCTCATCGGAACGCCGAACGTGCGAAGCGCCCGCCGAATGGTCCGATGCGGATCGATCCGCCCGCGCCGCGCCCGCCGTTTGCGAACGCGAGCCGCGCCGCGCAAACGCGCCGAAAAAGTCCGCACCGCGCGCCGCACCTCGGCGAGCTCGCGCGGATCGAGCGAAGCGATCGCGCGCGCTTCGATCGGCCCCGTCTTCGGGAGCGCCTCCGGCTCCGCGCGCGCCGCGACGTGCTCGCGCACGACGTCCTCGGCCGCGTCCAGCTCCTCGGCGAGCGCATCCGCGATCGCATCTCCGCGCGCGCCGAGCGCATCGCGAAGCGCCGACCGAATCGCTCCGAGCGACCGCCGCGCCCGCGTGGCCCCCGCGCGCTCGAGCGCGCGATGCGCATAGAACCCGCGCTGAAGCGCCCCCGCCATCCCTTCGAGCAGCCGGTCCATGCCGGCCGTCGCGAGGAGCCGATCGAGCTCCCCACCGCGCTCGAAAAATACTTGTAGATTACCCGCATCGGCGACCGCCGCGAGGATCTCCTCGAGCGCGTCGATCTCCGCCGCTTGAAATCCGCGCGCCACGAGCCGCTCGCGCAACGTCCCGCGCGGCTCGGACGCGAAGAACGCGTCGAACGCCCGCTCGAACGCGCGCCGATCGCGCGCGCTCTTCACGATCGTGCACGCGAGCGCCGCGCGAAACGCTTCTCGGTCCGCGAGCCCGACGCGCCCAATCGCGGCGACCGCGTCGATCGCCGACGACGGCGGCACGGCGACCCCGTCGCGCCGAACGCGCCACAAGAGCTCGTCCACGAGCCTGAGCACCGCCTTCGTATCGCTCACGGCGTCCGCGGCGCCGGCTCGGCCAAGAGCTTCTGCACGAGCTGCTCGATCTGCAGGTTCGTTCCGGGATCGAACCCGATGGTCACCTCGCGCACGACCCCGCGCTTGTCGATGACGAACAGCGTCGGAATGTTCCGCACGCCGTACGCGAGCGACGTCGCGTTCGTCGGGTCCGACGCAATTGCATAATGCACGTTTTCTTGCACCGCGAAGCTCGCCGCGCTCGTCGCCGCCTCGGTCGTGATCCCGAGCACCGAGAGCCCCTGCGCGCCATAACGCGCATGCCACCCGTCGAGCACCGGCATCGTCATGCGACAAGGCCCGCACCACGTCGCCCAAAATTCGATCACCGCGACGCGCCCGCGAAGCGCGGTCATCGACGCAGGCACGTTGCCCGACGCGCTCGCGAGCGCCGAGAGCGGCGGCGCGAACGTCCCGACGTACTCCATGCGCAACATGTCATCGGCCGACGGCCGCGCCGCGAGCGTCACGCTGATCGTCTGCGCTTGCCCTCCGCGTCGCACGACCACGCTGATCGTGTCGCCCACGCCGTGCCCCGCGACCGCATGGCTCACGTCCCCCGGCGCCGACACGCGCGCGCCGTCGACCTGCACGATGTCGTCCCCGTCGTGAAGCCCCGCCTTGTCGGCCGGCGACCCGCGCACCACGTGATGGATCGTGACGACCGTACCGCCCCCGTCGGCCATCTCGATCCCGAGCCACGGAGGCGCCGCAGCATGCAGATGAAACTGCAGCGGCGACGGAAGCGTATGTGGATTGCCCGGCCCGCTTCCCGCGGTCGACACGGCAGCGACCGTCAAGACTCCGAGAACGATGGCCGCTTGCCGCACGCGGAAATCATAGCCATGGTTTCAAGAGCCACAAAAGCAACGTAGCGCGGGCCGCCTTGGGCCACGCGCTACGTGATGAGTCCGCCGAGTAAAGACAGGAAAGAAAACTGAAGGAAGCAGGTTTAGCGAGATAAGAAAGGCACGAAAGGAAGGAAGCTGGCCCGTCGCGAAGGGAGTTCCGACAGGAAGCGCCGCAGCCCCGGCGCACCGGCTCCTTGAGCAGAACACGTGCCAGCTTGCCAGATCGGCACGATTGACCTGCGATCCTCGCCGTTTAGGTAATTTTGGCAGTCCGCCGGTGGGGGCCGGGTCTGGCGTTCGCGTCATGCTTGGCTCAAGAGTCTGAAAAGTTTGCTGAGGCGCGTCGTCTCGTTGACACGACTGCACGGCTGGGTAAGTTTGCGGCCCCTCGCGCCGTCTGTGGTGCGAGGAAACGCGCCCATAGCTCAGCTGGATAGAGCATTGGTCTACGGAACCAAGGGTCGGAAGTTCGAATCTTCCTGGGCGCGCTGCGATGGATGACGAGGGGTGGATGCGCGAGGCGCTCGCCCAAGCGGCCGCCGCCGCGGTCAGAGGCGAAGTCCCTGTCGGCTGCGTCATCGTGAGAAACGACGCGGTCATCGGCCGCGGCCACAACTTGCGCGAATCGGATCGCGATCCGACCGCGCACGCCGAAATGATCGCGATCCGCGAAGCGGCGCGCGCGATCGGCGATCACCGTCTGAACGGCGTCACCGCGTACGTGACCCTCGAGCCCTGCGCGATGTGCGCCGGCGCGCTCGTTCACGCGCGCGTCGATCGCGTCGTCTACGGCGCAGCCGATCCCAAAGCCGGCGCGGTCCACACGCTCTTTTCGATCGGCCGCGACAAGCGGCTCAATCACGTCTTCGACGTCACCGCCGGGGTGCTCGCGGACGAAAGCGCGTCGATGCTGCGCGCGTTCTTCGAAGCGCTCCGCGCCCAGGGCAAAAAATGATTCGCTACTTCGTCGCGAGATTCACGCGGAATCGCGCGTCTTTCGAGATGGAGTCCATCACGGCGATCATGTCGCGGTAGGGAATTTGATTGTCGGCGTGCATCACGACGACGCGCGATTCCTCGCTCGCAAAATCCGGCGCGTGCGCGCGGCGCATGTCGTCGAGCCGCGCGCTGAGCTCTCTCCGCGACACCGTGCGCGCTTCGAGCAGCTCGTTGCCGCGCCTCAGCGAGAGCGCGAGCGGCGCGTCGCCCGGCGGCACTTGGACGTGCATCCGCAGCATCGGCTCGATCGGTTTGTTGATTGGATCGGGAGGCCCCGGCACGCGCGTCGTCCCGTCGAGCCGCGCCGTGTGCGTCCAAACTGCGGTGAGCAGCAAGAACGAGATCGTCACCATCAGAAAGTCGATCATCGGGACCATGTTGATCTCCGAGTCGACCGCTCGTCTTTTTCCGCGCCCGTTCGCGACGTCGATGCCTGCCATGCACGTTCGAAAGCCGAGGCAACGTCGGGCTTGGCGCGCATCCGATGAATTTCGTGCGCGGTGCGCCTCGAGCGGACGTTTTTGCTGGTGACGGCCGGAACCTCGCGGCACCCTCCGACTCGATTGGAGGAAAAGACGATGGCGACCGCCTCGATCGACCCAAAACGTCCAGAGCTCGGCACGGACGAGACCGTCGTCACGCGCGTCCTCGCAGGCGAGCGCGCTCTCTACGAGGTGCTCGTTCGTCGTCACAACCAGCGTCTTTATCGCGCGGCACGCGCCATCTTGCGCAGCGACGACGACGTCGAAGACGTGATGCAAGAAGCTTACGTGCGTGCCTTTGCGCACCTCGCCCAGTTCCGGAGCGAGGCGCGCTTCTCGACGTGGCTCACGCGCATCGCAGTACACGAGGCTCTGGCGCGCCGCCGCCGCGCGCAGAGGCAGACTCCCATGGAAGATTCTGACGCCTCCAACCCCACACCCGCCGCCAGCCCGGAAGAGCACGTTGGCTCGCGCGAAATCGCGCACATCCTCGAGGGCGCCATCGACGCGCTGCCGGACACTTTCCGCGAGGTGCTCGTCATGCGCACCGTCGAAGAGATGAGCGTCGCCGAAACCGCCGAGGTGCTCGACATCCCGGAGGACACGGTGAAGACGCGACTCTTCCGCGCGCGCGCCCTCTTGCGCGAGGCGATCGCCGAGCGCGCGATGAACGCCGCGCCGACCGCGTTCGAATACCACGCGCCGCGATGCAACCGGCTCACGGCCGCGGTCATGCAGCGAATTTCTTGAGCTGAAGGAAAGGGACTTTCATGCGTAACGTGATGGTGCTTGGGGCAGGGTCTATCTTGGGTTTGCTTCTCGCTTGCGGCGGCGGCAACGGCGCGACCGCGCCGCACCCGACCGATCAGGTCGCGTGGGGACAGCAGCTGTACGGCGCGCACTGCGCGAGCTGCCACGGCGACGCCGGTCAAGGCAAAGGCGGCGCGCCCGCGGTGGTCGGTCAGGGAGCGCTCCCGCTCGACCCGGCCGCCACGGCCAAATTCCGCAAAGTGCAGTTTCACACGGCGAAGGACGTCCTCGACTGGGTCTCGGCGAACATGCCGCCCGGTAAAGGCGGTTCGCTCAGCGCCGACGAGTACGCGGCGATCGTCGCGTTCGATCTCAAAGCGAACGGCGTCGACGTCGCCGGCAAGCACGTCGACGACTCGACGGCCGCCGGCTTCGTGCTGCACCCCTAATTCGCTTCCCAGGCGTCGTCGCCCGTGCCGAAGTGCGCGCCCGTCGCGGCCGCACGCGGCGTGGGCGGCGGCTGATCTTCGTGGTGGAGATCGATCGTCTCGGACTGCGCATCCTCGAGCTCTTTGTCGGAGATACGCCCATTCTTGTGCGCGATCTCCATCAATTGATGGATGTGGCTCACCCAGGATTGCGGCACGACGCCCTTCTCCCAAATCTTGTGGTACTCGCGTGGGCTCGGAAGAAGCGACGACAAAAATAGGCACTCGGCGAGGTTAAGCTCCGCAGGTCGCCGCCCGAAGTAATGCTCGGCGGCCGCGCGTACGCCGTAGACGTCGGGCCCGAACTCGATCACATTCAAATAGAGCTCCATCATCTCGTCTTTCGAGAATGTGTGCTCGAGATAATCCGTCAAAATCAGCTCTTCGAGCTTTCGTGAGAGCGTCTTCTCGCGCGACAAGAAGAGGTTCTTCGCGAGCTGCATCGTGATCGTGCTCGCGCCGCGGATGAAGCGACCCGCCTTGATGTCGGCGATGAGCGCGGAGCGAATCGCCCATTCGTTGACGCCGTGGTGATGAAAGAACCCGCCGTCCTCGGTCGTCAGCACGGCGACCTGCATCATCGGGCTGATGGTGTCGAGCGGCGCCCAGTCGTCCGAGCCGGGCCCGGTCTCGCGGTCCGAAGGTTTTCCGTCCTTGTCGACGATCGCGTACGCGAACGTCCCGTCGAAGTGATCTTTGCGAAGCTCCTCGGGAACTTGATCGGCTTTGCACCCGTCGGCGAAGTCGTATTTCAAGACCAGGTCGTCGAGCTTGCGCGTGTCGAACGCGAGATAACCTTTCGCGCCGAGCGTGCCGCGAAATCGCGCGGAAGAAATGTGCGGCAAGAGCGCGGCCGGAATGCTCTCGAGGAGCGACTGACACCCGGCGACCGGAAGCTCGAGCGAGAGCGCCGCGGCGAGGTGATCGCTCGTCTCCTCGACGTCGCCGTGCGCGCGAAGGTGCAGCGCGCCGAGCTGCGCTTCCGAATCATCGAGGCGGACGTGGCCCGCGTCGTCGAGGACACCGCGCGCCGAGAGCCGCAAGTCGAGATCGCGCACCGTGTCGTCCGCGAGCCGTGGATTGCGAATCGAAACGTCGCTCGCCGCGACGTCGCCGTCGAAGGTGAGCGCGGTCGCCGCGTCATCGAGCGCGAGCCGAGCCTTTCCGCGAACGCTCGCACGCGCAGGATCGGCGAACCCGAACGCGCCTTCGCGCACGCCGAGCATCGAAAGCGAGACCGGCCCGCCGGCGAGCGCGAGGACGGTGTCGCCCGACGCGAGCGGCACCGAAGCGTGCAGCGTGAGCGGCGTCTGGCCTGACCCGGCCGAAAAATCTCCGGCGAGCTCGCCGTCGCGCCGCTCGACCGTCATCTTGCCCGGCCCGAGCTCGAGCTTCTCGGCGCCGCGTTCGATCTCGACGGTCAGCGCATCGAGATCGACACGAAGCCCGTCCGGCGCACGCTCCGCCACCTCGCGCCCCGCGTTCTGAATCATCGCCCGAAGTTGATGCAGATTGGGCATCGCTACGATCGCGTGAAACGGCTCCGCCTCGGGCGGCGCGTGCCCGCGCTTGTGCGCGACCGGCGGCGGCGGCGGCTCCGGTGCGCCGGCGGTCCCCGGCTGCACGGACGCGACATCGAGCGCCGACAGCCGCAACGCGAGGCGCGCCGAGTCGACGTGCGCATTCTTCAACTTGGCGCCCTCGAGCTCGCAGCTCGCGCCCGCGAGCGTCACCGTCGCCTGCTCGCGCGCGACGACGAGACTCTCGCTGGAAACGTGCGTTCCCGCGTCGTCGCGCGTCGCCGAGATGCCCGTCGCCTCGACCGACGCCGCCGGATTTCCAAATGCGTTCGTCCACGCGAACGCCGCGCGCTCGATCGCGATGGGCGTCTTCGCTCCGCCGCCGGTCGCTTCGGACTTGTGTCGCTCGCGCCAAGCGGCGACGCGAGCGAGCGCGTCGCCGTCGAGGGTCGCGCGCACGTCGCTCAGCGTCACGTGTCGAACGGCGAATCCCGTGCTCACTTCGACGCGAACGCTCCCCGCATGGGCGCTCACGCCTTCGGTCCCCTCGGGTGCGATCGAAACGTCCTCGAGTGTCGCACCGAACCACGCCGGCCGCACCGCGCCGACCGAGACGACGAGCCCCCTACGCGCCGCCTCCTTCGCGACGCGCGCCCTCACCAGAGGACCGAACGCGATTGCAGCGACCAGCGCGACCACCGCGGCGCCCATGGCGCCCGCCGCGATCCCTTTGCGCCGCCGAGACCACTCCGAAAATCGAAACACCGGCGCGAATGTTAGCGCGTCGGCGAATCCGCCGCAGGCGTGACGTCGCAGACGCACGACGCGATCGCGCGAACGAGCTCGCGCTGCGATCGCGAAAGCCCGACGGCCGGTCGCACGCGCCGAATCAGCGCGAGAGCCTCTTCCATCGATTTCGCGCGCCCCTCCGCGACGAGCACGCACGCGACGATCGCGACGCTGCGTCCGTGCCCAGCCGCGCAATGAACGTAGACGACGCCGCGATGCGCGCGGATCTTCTCGACGAGCTCGCGTACGGCGCCGAGGTCATCCGAGGCCGACCCGTCGAGCGTCGGCAAACATATGTATTCTACACCTTTTGGCCGCAGGCCCGGAAACTCGGCGGTGAGATCCACGAGCAACGAGACGCCCAGCGGCAGCTCGCGCGTCCGCAGCGGCTGCCGCCCGACGAACAGCTTCGGCCGCACCTCGTCGTATGCTTCCTCGGCGCGGAGCCGCAGAAACAAAAGAATGATCCACGCGATCGCCATGTACGGGCCGAGCAGCCCGATGGCGATGGGGTTGTGCCGCCCCGTCGGCCGCTTCATGAACGGCCGAGCTCCGAGCCCCGCATAGCCGAGCCCCACGAGCCCGAACGCGACCGCGGGCCACGCGAGCGCCGGATGAAACGTCGCGCCGACCGCGACCGCCGTCGTCCCGGCCGCGAACACGGCAACGAACTTCGGCTCGACGCGCGCCATCCGGACAGAACATCGGCTCGCGGCGGACAAAATGCAAAAGCCCGAGTTGCTTTCGCAACTCAGGCTTTTGGGGAAATAAATCCCGGCAGCGTCCTACTCTCCCACACGGCTTCCCGTGCAGTACCATCGGCTCCGAAGAGCTTAACTTCCGAGTTCGGGATGGGATCGGGTGTGGCCTCCTCGATATCGCCGCCGGAAACCTTGGGTCGTCCTTTCACGCGTTTTGGTGCGTGTCGATAGTGCGATTCACAGAATTGATTCGCGACCCGAATCCCGGGTGCGAACTCTAATGTTTGCCTTAGAAATATGACCAAGCCGCACGACCTATTAGTACCAGTCAGCTCCGCAGATTGCTCTGCTTCCACCTCTGGCCTATCAACCTCGTAGTCTTCGAGGGGTCTTTAGGGGCCTTACGGCCCGGGATACCTTGTCTCGTGGCCGGCTTCCCGCTTAGATGCTTTCAGCGGTTATCCGTTCCGCACATAGCTACCCGGCTATGCCACTGGCGTGACAACCGGAACACTAGAGGTGCGTCCAACCAGGTCCTCTCGTACTATGGTTAGCTCCACTCAAGTATCCTTCGCCCACGGCAGATAGGGACCAAACTGTCTCACGACGTTTTAAACCCAGCTCGCGTACCGCTTTAATCGGCGAACAGCCGAACCCTTGGGACCTGCTCCAGCCCCAGGATGCGATGGGCCGACATCGAGGTGCCAAACCGCGCCGCCGAT
>DASXHD010000084.1:0-120919 GCA_036488725.1 Polyangiaceae bacterium
TGCTTCGCGCGCGCGAAGCCGGCAAGGTCGGCGCGATCGGATACTCCGGCGACGGCGACGGGCTCGCATGGGCCGCGCGCGTCGCCGAATTCGACGTGCTCGAGTGCTCGATCAACTTGTTCGATCAGCGCGCCCTCGACCTCGTCGGCGCGAAACGCGTCCTCGCGAAGCGCTCGCTCGGAAACGCGCCATGGCGCGACGACCGCCGTCCCGATCGCGCGGACCGCGCGATTTATTGGGACCGCATGCACGCGATGTTCGACGCGCCGCCGACGCTCGAGACGGCGGTTCGTTTCGCCGCTTGGTGCGGCGTCGCGTGTGCCCTCGTCGGTACGTCGAGCGAAGCGCATCTCGCGGCGGTCGTCGCCGCATCGGCGAAAGGCCCGCTCCCCGAAGCCGGCGCGATCCGCGAACGCTTCGCCCGCGTCGGCGCCGATTGGGCCGGCGTGACTTGAACGCGTCATCCCGGAACGCGTCCGAGCTCGGCTCTTGGCGCTCGGGATACCGACCGCGCAACACACGGCGGATGGGCTCGCTGGCTTTTTCCGCGCCCGTTCAACATCGCTGCCGCTGGGCTCGACACCGAAGAGCTCGCCACAGTGCTCGTCCATTTCGTCACGCAAGGCCTCATCGACGTGGCGGCGACGAACGCCCGCACTTCGATCAAACCGGTGCAGCCCGGCTGGCACTCTTGCCAGTTTTATCTCGACGACAATCAGCTCCTCGGGATGGTCGCTCCGTACATGGCCGAGGGTCTCGCGAACGGCGAGGGGTGACTACGAGGTCAAGGTCAACGCCGCGATCGGAGCGACCAAGGTCGCTGCAGTTTGCACGTATCGCGCGGACGTCACCGCCGACGAGCTCGTCGCGATCGTCGCCGCACATCAAGACTCGCTCTTCAGCGCGACGCTCAGCTGACGCAATGACGATTCACGCAGCAGGCCGAGTCGCAGCCTGCGCGCTGAGGAGCGAAGCCATGTGGTGCGCGTTCACGACGGCGTAATCGCCGTGGCAGTTGTTCATGAGCACATGAACGACGCGCGCCTGCGCGGCGAGCTCGCGGATCTTCGGCACCCACTCGCGGAGCTCGTCGTCCGAGTAACGATATTTGAATCGCTCGCTCGCGGTCGCTTCGGCGTGCGTCCAACGCTCGGCGCTCCGGCCGTGGAAGCGGACGACCGCGAGGTCTTCGCTCGTCGCGATCGCGACCGGCGGGATCGACGACGGGAACCCTTGCGGCTCGTCGACGCACGTGTAGACGAGGCCGGCGGCGCGGAGAAAATCGACCGTTCGCGACGCGTTCTTCTCGCTCATCCACGTCGCGTTGCGAAACTCGACCGCCACGCGGCAGCCCGGCACGAGCTCACGGCTGCGCTCCAGCACGCGCTCATTTTCGCGCGTGCAAGGAAACCACACCGGGAATTGAAAGAGCACGACGCCGAGTCGCCCTGCCGCGCGAAGCGGCTCGATCGCATGGCGGAACCGCACCGCGATCTCGCGCAGCGTGTCCTCGCCGAGGTCTTTTGGATAAGCGCGGCGCTTTTCGCGAACCTCGACGGCGAGCGCGTCGCGCAGGTCGGCCGGCAAGCGCCTCGGGTCGGTGTAGTGCCCCGTCAGCGACGCGAACGCTTTGACGTTCATCGTGAACCACGAAGGCGTGCGCGCGACCCACAGGCTCGCGTGCTGCGGCGCGGGGAGCGCGTAGTACGTCGAGTCGTTCTCGACGATCGAGAAGCGCGACGCGTAATAGCGCAGTCGCGCTTCAGCCGAGCTCGTGCCGCGCGGATACCAACCGGATTGGACCAACGTCTTCTCGGTCCAAGAGGTCACCCCGGTTTTGATCAGCCCAGGCATGCCACACAGCGTGCAAGCGGCCGGCCACTCGCGCCTCAGTCGTGCGTGACGAACGTCGAAGGTCGCTCGAGCTTCTCGCGAAGCGTGGCGAGCGCGCGGATCGCGTTGAACCCGTCCTCGATGCGCTCGTCGTAGCTGAAGCGAAGGCGCGCGATTTTGCGGACCTCGGGCTTGCCGTCGATCGCGACGACCTCTTCGCGCGCGCGCCCGAGCACGCAAAAAAGCGGGATGTCGCCGTACTCGTAGAGATGGTGATACGCGGCCGCGCCGCCGACGCTCCCGAGGTTCGCGAGGAACGCGCTCGCGAAAAACGGATCGTCACGAATGAACGACGCCGGCAAGAGACCGAAAAAGTCGACGACGCTCACCATGCGCACGAAAAAAATGAGCAAGAGGTGCGGGATTTTCAAGAACCACGCGACCTCGCGATCGAGCTTCGAGAGCGCGTCGCCGCGCGCCTCGGTCATGCGCGACTGCATGTCGTTCAAAAAATCCGAGAGCGTCTCTTTCTCGAGGAACTGCCGCTTTACTTCGACCAGCGGCGCCTTCGGCTCCATCGATTTTTTCGCGGCGAACGAGAGCCACACGCCATCGCGCTGATAGAGCTTGCGCCCCGCGACGAACCGATTGAGCCGCGGATGCTCGTGGAGCGTCCGCGCCATGCCGAAGAGGAGAAGCGTGAAGAGCGTGAGGTGCGGCGCCTCGGCCTTCGCGTTCCACGCGTCGATGAACGCGAGCGTCTCGCTCACGTCGACAGCGTCTTCGAAATAGACCGCCGACTCGTTGCGCCGCACGAAGAGAATCGCGGCCATCCGGCGATACGCGGGCGCGTCGTCGACGAGCTTTCCGGGGCGAGCCATCGGAGACCGTCAGCTACCACGTTTTGAGTTGTTGTCTTGCGCGCACGGCGTTAGAAGGCGTGCGATCAAGAGGAGTCTAAAATGAGCATGAAACTTTCGGGCGCGGCGATCGTCGCGGCGATCGCGGCGTGTGCCGCGGTGGCGGCGTGCAGCGGCAGCGGGGCGTCGGTGGACGACGGAGGGCTCGACGCGGCAGTCGAATCCGGGCCGACGTGCGGAAACGGACAGACGATGTGCAGCGGCATCTGCACCGACACGACCAAAGATCCTGCGAGCTGTGGAAGCTGCGGGCACGCGTGCGGCGGGACCGAGGCTTGCCAAGCGGGCAAATGCGTTTCGGCGTGCGGCGCCGGGAGCACCAACTGCAGCGGCTCGTGCACGAGCACCGACAACGACAACGCGAACTGCGGCGCGTGCGGCATCAAGTGTCCGCAAGGCGAGGCGTGCACCAGCGGAAAGTGCGGCACGACCTGTCCGACCGGCGAAGCGCTCTGCTCGCCCGACGGCGGCGCCGCTTACTGCGCGACCACCGCGACCGACAACGCGAACTGCGGCACGTGCGGCACCAAGTGCTCGCAGGGCGAAGTTTGCTCGGCCGGCAAATGCGGTCCGACGTGCCTTCCGCCCGCGACGTCATGCACGCCCGACGGCGGCGCGGCCTACTGCGCCGACACGACGAGCGACAACGCCAACTGCGGCGCGTGCGGCACGGTTTGCCCCGCGCACCAAGCTTGCAGCTCGAGCGCCTGCGCGTGCGTCCCGACCACGCCCGCCGAGTGCAACGGCGTCGACAACGCTTGCGACAACATCGTCGACGAAGGTTGCCCAACGGCCGTCGGCTTCGACACGACCGCGACGCCTTCGGCCATCTCCGCGCTTTACGGCGAGGCCGGCGGTAACGCGTGGGGCCCGGATGTCTGCCCCGCGGGCCAAGCGCTCGTCGGCATCGGCGGCGACGACGGCGGCAACATCGACCGGATCCACGGCATTTGCGGCACCATCGGTATCAACGAAAACACGCAGACCAACCCGTACACGTACACGGTGACCACGACCGCCGGCGCGACGCTCCCCGAGCATGGCGGCAACCTCACCACGGCGTTCAGCGTCACATGTCCGGCCAACCAAGTCGTGACGCGCGTCGACGGTTACTACGACACCGTCGATCACACCATCACGGGCGGCGCGACCGTCGGCGTCCATCAGCTGTCGGTTTATTGCTCGTCCGTCACCGCGCTCGGGCAGCCGAACAGCTTCACGCTCGTCGCTTCGACGCCGACGCTCGCGGGCACGGCGAAGAGCAACTACAACTTGTCGCAGTCGACCGCGTTCAGCTTCTTCTGCCCGGGGAGCGATGCAATCGGCGCCTTGGCGGGCCGCTCGGGGCAGTGGACCGACGCGATCCAGTTCGAGTGCTTCACGCCGAGCGTGACGCTTCGTCCGTGAACCCGGCGTCCGATTCGAGGTCGCGCGGCCCCTCGCGCGCGACCTCGGGTCAGGCCGCTTCGAGACCGATGGCGCGCTCTTCGCACTTTTGGCGCAGCTTGCGGAGCGCGGCGTGCTCGATCTGGCGGATGCGCTCGCGCGTGAGCGAAAGCGATTCGCCGATTTGCTCGAGCGTATGCTCTTGCTCGCCGGAGAGGCCAAAGCGCATCGCGAGGACGCGACGCTCGCGGTCGCTCAGCGTTTCGAGGAGGCCGCGCGTGCTCGCGGCAAGCATCGCTTTGCCGACTTCGTCTTCGGGGACCGAGCTTCGCTCGTTGGCGACGAGCTCGCCGATCAGCGTCTCGCCGTCGGACGCGACCGGCGCGTCGAGGCTCGCAGGCTCGTGCGCGAGGCCGAGGATGAGCTCGATCTTCGCGACGGGCAGGCCCGTTTTTTCGCCGATTTGTTTGGGCGTCGGATCGACGCCGAGCACGCGGCGCAGCTCGGTGCGCGCGCGGAGGAGCTTTCGCCGGCTCTCGACGAGGTGCACCGGCACGCGAATGGTCGGCGCGCGCTCGTGGATCGAGCGCTCGATCGCCTGACGAATCCACCAGCTCGCGTAGGTGCCGAGGCGGCAGCCTGATTTGTAATCGTACTTTTCGACGGCGCGCATCAGCCCGAGGTTTCCCTCTTGGATGAGGTCGAGCAGCGCGAGGTGCGTGTTGTGGTAACGCCGCGCGAACGAAACGACGAGGCGGAGGTTGCTCTCGACGAGGATGCGTTGGGATTCGGCGATGTCGCGCCGCGCGCGCCGCACGCGCGGCGGGTCGAGCTCGCCCGATTCGCGCGCCGCCGCTTCGAGACGGTCGGCGACGTTCGGGTGCAAGCGCAACTTCACGAGCCGGTCGAGCGGCGCTCTCGTCGCGATGACACGCAGCACTTTCGTACGCTGCGTTTGGGCGCCTTTTTGGCTCTGCGCGACGTTGCGCAGCACCTCGTCGAGGCCGAGGACGCCTTCGCGGAGATCGCGCGACACGGCCGTGAGCGCGGCTCGGCCGGCGCGCGTCTCGAGCAGCGCGCCGAGAAGCTCGCGCTCGGCCGATTCGATGCGTTTGCCGACCTCGACCTCTTCTTCGCGGCTGAGCGGCGCGCGCCGCAGCGCCGAGAAATAGGCGTCGACGGTGTCTCCGGTTGCGGCTTTGGTGTGGGCTTTTCGCTTGGTGGTGCTCAAAGGGGATCGCACCTTCCTTTAAGCACGCGACGCACGACACGCATTCGCTTTGTGCGCACGAGCGCGGCTCGAGCGCGCTAACCTCGGCGGCGTTGCGCGCCACCTCAGCTTTGATCGCCGTCGCGCTCTTCGGGCTCGCGACCTCCGCGCGGGCCGATCCCGTCGACACCGTCGTCCACGGCGCGACGCTCTCGGGAAGCTTCACGACGGCGCCCGTCGGCGACGCGATCCTGGGCGAGCTCGGCGGAGCGTGGGGCGGCCTCCGCACGATCGATCGGCGCTGGGTCCTCCAGTGGGAAATGCGGCTCGCGATCGAAGCGGGCTGGCTCGGGAGCGAGCATCCGTTTTTGTTTCTCGTCGGTCCGCACGCGTCGTCGATGATCGAAGCGGGTCATCGCTTTCGAAGCGAGCGGCCGTTCAGCCCGTATCTCGGCGTGCGCCTCGCGGGCGACGCGCGCTCGCTCGCGAGCCCGGGCGCGCCGTCGCAAGAGGAGCTCAACGCGGTCGACGGCGTCGGCGGCAACGTCGCGCACGGCGCACTCCGCGTCGTGGCCGGTAGCTCGTATCTCGACGAAGCGCACGCGCTCATCATCGCGATGTTCGTTCAAGAAGAAGTCGACGCGCCCGAGATCCACACGCCGGGCCTCGCGTTCACCGACATCGGCCTCGAAGCGCGCTACGACGCGACGCGAAGCCTCACGCTCAGCCTCGAGGGCCGCTGCGGCCTCACGTTCGATCGCCACGACGCGCTCCTCGGCACGACGGACTCGACCATGCGCTGCGGTTTCGACGCCGCGTTTCGAAAAATATTCGGCAACGGCATGTGGCTCGGGGCGACGATCTCGTTTCGACGCGACACGGATCACGTCGGCTACGCGAACGGCGCGAGCTACGAGACCGGCGACGCGCCGCTCTTCGTGGGCGCGCTCGAGCTCGGTGTGCCGCTCTGGAGGACACGATGAAGCGCGCACTCGTTCTAGTCGCTTTGTGCGCGTGCGATCCGCAACAGGCGAGCTGGGGCCTCGACGCGATCGACACGATGCAAACGCCCGCCGACGATCCGTCCCTCGGCTGCGGCGTCACGATCCCGGCTGATTTCAGCGTCGAAAAGCGTGCAGAATGCACATTCACCGCCGGGTCGCTCGCGGCCGACACGCTCGGCATCGACGAAGCGACGCGCGCGCGCGTTCCGATTCGGCACGTCATCGTCATGATGAAAGAGAACCGGAGCTTCGATCATTTGCTCGGCAAGCTGCACGACATCTTGCCGGACGCCGAAGCCGTGCCGAGCGACTTCACGAACCCGGGCGCGGACGGCGCGCCGGTCGCGCCGATGCACGCGACGACGACGTGCATCCCGTTCGATCCGAATCATCAGTCGCAGTCGATCGCGACGTGCCTCGACGACGGCAAGATGGACGGCTTCGTGAAGAACGCCGCGGCGACGACCGCGTCCGACGGCTCGTTCACGATGAGCTACTACGAGCCCGGGGACCTGCCGTACGATTATTGGCTCGCGTCGACCTTCGCGATCGCCGACCGCGATTTTGCGCCGATGGCGACGGGCACGTTCGCGAATCGCGACTTCATGATGTTCGGGTCGAACGCGGGCGTGTTCGACACGGGCTTGCTCTATCCCATGCCGAGCACGCCTTCGATTTTCCAAACGCTCATGAACGCCGGCTTCACGTGGGCCGCCTACACCGACGCGGACGGCGAGGCGCTCAGCGGGTCGCTCGATTGGAGCGGGAGCGCGCCGGGAGTTCATCCGATCACGGCGCTGATCGACGCGCTCGACAAGGGCACGCTGCCGAACGTCGCGTTCGTCGACGGGATGGAAAACATCGAGGACGATCATCCGCTCGCCGATCTCCAGCGCGGCGAAGCGTGGACGAAGAGCATCCTCGATCACGCTTTCACGAGCCCCGAGTGGAATCGGCTGGCGGTGATTTGGACGTACGACGAAGGCGGCGCGTTCGCCGACCACGTGCCGCCGCCGAGCGCGTGCTCGCCGGGCACGTACGCATCGAGCCAGACGGCGCGCGGGCCGCGCATTCCGCTCGTCGTGATTTCACCGTGGGCGAAGCGCGCGTACGTCTCGCACGTCGTCCGCGATCACACGGCGATCACGCGCTTCATCGAGACGATTTTCGATTTGCCCGCGCTCACGGCTCGCGACGCGAACAGCGACGCGCTCCTCGACATGTTCGATTTTTCGTGCGGCCGCGATCTCTCCGTGCCGCCGGCGCCGAGCCCGGGCACCGGAGGATGCCCGAACCCGCCGCCGCCCGGCGCGGATTGATCTAGCGCCGCCAGTAGCCGCGATGCCAATGGCCGCCGTAGAAGCGCGGCGCGATCCAAACGCGCGGCCCGTAGTACGGCTCCGGGTAGACCGGCGCGGCGTAATATGGGTCGACCCAAACGGGCGGCGCCGCATACGGGCGCACGCCCCAGTACGCACGATCGTGACCGACCCAGCCGCCGCCGCCGCGATATTCGCCGCGTGGCGCGACGCGAACGTGACCGCCGCCGTGGACGGCGACGTGGCCTCCGCCGCCGTGGACCGCGACGTGACCGCCGCCGTGACCGCGCACTTGGGCCGACGCGACGCTCGGGATGGCGACGGCCGCAGCCGCCGCGAGAACGGACAGAGAATGCACGAGGTTCATGATTGTCACCTGCGGCAAATGTAAACATCACCGCTCGCGCGCCTCGTGAAACAAGGGAACTTTACGCGCATCACTCGAGCTGGACGTCGTCCGCCGACATCGGCGCGAGGTGGGCCACGTCATCGACGAACGGATGACCGATGATGTACGCGAACCGTTGACCTGCGACCGCGGGAAACGGCGACGGTCCGATGTCGTTCGCCATGTAGCTCGTCACGTCGACGTGCGCGGCGCTCCGGTCTTCGCCGATCGTGAAGTCGCCGTGGACCGTGTCGCTCGTCGCGACGACCTCGGTCACGCGCACGAGCATCGACTCGAGCGCGTCGTCGCCGCCCGGCTCGAGGTCCCCGACGGTCACGTCGATCGGCTCGGGCACGACGTGTCCGCCTTCGGATTCGTAACCGCCGAGGCGGTTGTCGATCACGTCCATGCCGAGGTACTGCGAATACGTGCCCATGAGCTTGGTGATCTCGTCGCCGGGCTCGAAGTCGCTCACATCATCGTCGCCTTCGAGCACGTAGACCGCGGCGAACGTCTTGGCGTGCGGGTCTTGCATGAAGAAGCCGCGCGCGTTGCCGGTCATCTTCACGTCGGTGATGATTCCGCCGCGGACGACGACCTGCGAGCCCAGCGCGGGGTGATTCGGCGAGCTCGGGTCGCGTAGATCCATGATGCTGATCGTTCCGTCGTCGACGGCCTTTTGCTCCGCGGGCGCGCCGCGCGCGATGCAGCCGAAAAGAAACAGTGCGAAGAGAGCGAAGCGACAGCTCATGTGCGTCAACGGAGCTGTGGGTCTCGCGTATCGCGCGCGCCAGGGTGCTTTGCACGTCTTTACGACTTACGCTGTCGGCCCATGACGACCTTGCCGAGCATCTTCGTGGCGCACGGCGCGCCGCCGCTCCTCGACGACCGCGCGTGGATGGCGGAGCTCGCGCGCTGGGCCGCGTCGATGCCGCGACCGAAATCGATCTTGATGATGTCGGCGCATTGGGAGCGCGCGCCGCTCGCCGTCGGCGCGACCAAGCCGATCCCGCTCATCTACGATTTCAGCGGTTTTCCGCGGCGATTTTACGAGATGACGTATCCGTCGCCCGGCGCGCCGGAGCTCGCCGCGCGCGTCGCGGAGCTCGTGCCGATCGAGCGCGACGAATCGCGCGGCCTCGATCACGGCGTCTACACGCCGCTCATGGCGATGTACCCGAACGCCGACGTGCCGGTCTTGCAGCTCTCGCTGCCGACCGAAGACCCGCGCGCGCTCGTCGCGCTCGGACGCAAGCTCGCGCCGCTTCGCGACGAAGGCGTGCTCGTCGCCGGAAGCGGGTTCATCGTCCACAACTTGCGCGCGATCGACCCATCGCGAAAAGAGATGCCCGCGTGGGGCCGCGACTTCGACGCGTGGGTCGCCGACAAGCTCGCGCGCCGCGACGTGGACACGCTCGTTCGTTATCGCGAGCTCGCGCCCGGCGTGGACATGTCGCTCCCGAGCGACGAGCACTTCTTGCCGCTCTTCTTCGCGGTCGGCGCGTCGATCGATCGCAACGAGCCCGTGACATTTCCGATCGACGGCGTCTGGTTCGGCGGCTTCACGAAGCGCTCGGTGCAGCTCGGAGTTTAGTGGTAGGACCGAAGCCATGACGGTCAACCCGATTCCCGAAGGCTTTCATTCGCTGACGACGCAGCTCTCGATCGACGGTGCCGACCAAGCGATCTCGTTTTACGAGAAAGCATTCGGCGCCGAGGTGCGCGAGCGCGCGCCGGACCCGAGCGGAAAGAAAATCTGGCACGCGGCGCTGCGCATCGGCTCGTCGATGATTTTCGTGAACGACGTCTTCGCCGAAATGGGCGGCTCGCAAAGCAAGTCGAGCATGTGGCTCTACGTGCCCGACGTGGACGCGTCGTTCAAGCGCGCCGTCGACGCCGGCGCGAAGCCGACGATGCCCGTCGCCGACATGTTCTGGGGCGACCGCATGGGCTCCGTGACCGACCCGTTCGGTCAGAGCTGGAACATCGCGACGCGCAAGAAGAACATGACGCCCGACGAGATGAAAGCGGCGGAAAAAGCCTTCATCGCCGAGATGCAGAAGAAGTGATCTCTCCTTCGCGCTCGATCGTGACGGCGACGCCGTTCAGGATCGAGTTGCCGATCACCGGCTCGACGCGTTGATCGTCGGTGAGCGCGTTGGCGCTCGCGCCGGGCAGCGCGCCGGCGACGCGAAGCGTGTCCGCAGCAGCTTGGTGGCCGAAGCCGTGCGGGAGCGAAACCACGCCGGGCATCACCTCGTCGGTGATCGTGACGATCACCGACGCCGACCCCGCGCGGCTCGCGACGCGCGCCCGGCAGCCGTCTTCGAGCGCGAGACGCCGCGCGTCGTCCGGGTGAACGAAGAGGCGCGCGCGATCGGGCCCCTTCGCGAGCGAGCGCACGTTGTGGAGCCACGAGTTGTTGCTGCGGAGATGGCGCCGACCGATCAAGACGATCTCGTCGCGCGACCGGGTTTGCGCATCGACCCACGCGCCGACACGCGGCACGTCGGCGACCAGCGGGCTCGGCGCGAGGTGCGCGCGTCCGTCTTCGTGGAAGATTCGCTTCGCGCCGCCGGCTTCGAGCGGACCGAAGTCGAGGCCGTGCTCGGCGCGTTCGACATCGCGCAGCGAGAGACGGTAGGGGCCCGTGCGGAGCATGACGTCGATCGCACGCTCGGGGAGCTCGCGCGTGGCCCGCAGGAAGGCGCGCCGCGCGAGCGCGCTCTTCGGCCCGCGGAGACGCGCTGCGAGCTCGGTCGCGATCGCCCAGTCGTCGCGCGCGTCGTCGTGCGAGTCGACGATGGGCGGGCTGTATTTTGCGCCATTTCGCGCCGCGAAGCGCGAGAGCACGAGATCGTAGTTGCCGGTCTCGAAGACGTGCTTGGGCGGCAAGATGACGTGCGCGTGGCGCGACGTTTCGCTGACGTAGAAGTCGACGGCGACGACGAAGTCGAGCTTTTGGATGGCGCGCTCGAGCCGCGGGCCGTTCGGCGTCGAGCACACCGGGTTGCCGGCGACGCAGACGAGCGCGCGGATTTGTCCGTCGCCCGGCGTCTCCATTTCTTCGGCCATCGCCGCCGACGGGATGGCGCCGAGAAACTCCGGAAGCTCGCGGACCCGCGAACGCCAACGCCCGTAGTGATTGCCGACGAGCTTGCGCGCGAGCGGGGCCACGTCGGCCGCGGCTTTCGGAAAGACGATGCCGCCCGGCCGATCGAAATGACCGGTCACCAGGTTCAGCGCTTCGACGAGCCACGACGCGACCGGACCGAACGCGTTTTGACAAACGCCGACGCGCGCATAGACCGCGGCGCGCGCGGTCGTCGCGAGATCGCGCGCGATGCCGCGAATCGTCTCGGCCTCGACGCCGATCGCCGGCGCGACGCGCTCGGGCGAAAAATCTTTGCAACATGCACGTAAATCGTCCAGGCCCGCGCAGGTGTGCGCGAGCTCGCGCGCCTCGAGACGGTCGGCGAAGACGACATGGAGCAGCGCGAGGAGGAGCGCCGCGTCGCCACCCGGCCGAATGAAATGATGCGACGTGCTCCACGCGGCCGACTCGGTGCGACGCGGGTCGACGAGCACGACCTTGCCGCCGCGCTCGCGGATCGCGGCGAAGCGCGCCTTCGGGTTGCCGAGCCCCAACATGCTGCCGTTCGACGCCGCGGGGTTCGCGCCGAGCATCAGGAGGTAGTCGATGCGCTCGAAGTCCGGCACGCCCATCGCGAGCGCGTCGCCGTAGACCTGCATGCACGCGAAAAGACGCGGCGCCGAGTCTTGCGAGTTCGGGTCGTAACGATTCTTCGTGCCGATGGCAGCGGTGAGCAGAATGGTCGCCATCGACGCGCGATGCGAGTGGACCGCGGGATTTCCGATGTAAAGCGCGATCGCGTCCTTGCCGTGCTCGCGGCGGATCGCGCGGAGGCGCGTCGCGACGAGGTCCATCGCTTCGTCCCAGCTCGCGTCGCGGAAGCGGTCGCCGTCGCGAATGCGCGGCGTGCGAACGCGGTCCGGATCTTCGTAGAGCTCGCGCAGGCCGTGGGCCTTCGGACAAATGTGTCCGCGCGAGAGCACGTCGTCGTCGTCGCCGCGCACCGACGTCACGCGATCGCCGTCGACCTCGACGCGAAGACCGCACATCGCCTCGCACAAGTTGCACGTGAAGAAACGCGTCTCGGTCACGCGCCGATCATAGCTTCAATCGCGTCAGGGCAGGACGGCGCGGGCGCCGGGGACCTCCCGCGCGATTCGCTCGGCGGCCGCGCGCCCGTGACCTGCGTGCGCGAGGATGACGACCGAGCCGCCGAAGCCGCCGCCGGTGAGACGAGCGCCGTACACCATCGGGTCGGACGCGGCGCGCATCACGAGCGCGTCGATCTCGGGCGTCGAGATTTCGAAGTCGTCGCGCATCGAGACGTGCGACTCGAGGAAGAGCCCGCCGAGCGCGACCGCGTCGTCGGCCCGCATCGATGCGACCGCGGCGAGGACGCGCGCGTTCTCGCTGAAGACGTGCCGCGCGCGCCGCCGGAGCGGCTCGGGGAGCGCCTCGATTTTGTCGATGCGGTACGCGTCGCGCAGTTGCTCGACGCCGAGCATTTCAGCCGCGGCCATGCATTCCTCGCGACGCAGCTTGTAGCCGCCGGTCGCGTTCGAGTGCGCGACGCCCGAGTCGATGATGGCGATCTCGGTGCCCGTCGGCAATGGAACGCGCTCGATTCGCAGCGAACGCGTGTCGATGAAGACGCCCGTGTGATCGTCGGCGAGCGACGACGCGAGCGGGTCCATGACGCCCAGCGGCGCGCCGACGAGATCGTTCTCGGATCGATGCGCGAGGAGCGCGAGCGAGACGTCGTCGATCTCGAGATCGAACGCTTCGCGAATCGCGCGCAAGATGGCGACCCCGAGCGCCGCGCTCGACGAGAGGCCGCGTCCGATCGGAACGCGCGAGTCGATTCGCGCGTCGAACCCGGACATGCGATGGCCCGCTTGCCGCAGCGCGCGCGTCACGCCTTGCACGTAATCGTGCCACTCGCGCGTTCGCCGCTCGGTCGCGAGCTTGTACATCGCGCGTCCGTCGTGATCGACGTTGGCGCTCCACAACCGAACCACGTCGTCGGCGCGCACCGCGAGCTCGACGACCGTGCGCTGCGGGATCGCCATCGGCAGCACGTAACCGCCGTTGTAGTCGGTGTGCTCGCCGATGAGGTTCACGCGGCCGGGTGCGCTCGCCACGACGTGCGGAACGCGCGAGAACACTTCACGGAAGGGTTGCGTCATCTCATTCAAGAATCACCTCGATTCGCCTCAGCTCTTGTGCCTTCTGCTCGGGCAGCGCCTGCGCGGTGGAGACGCCCGCGAGGTCGTGGCCCGGGTGGATTTCGATGTGGACGTGCGCCTCGAGGTGCGTGGCGCCGTCGGCGGGGGCCTGGTGAATCGACATGGAATACGGCGTCGGCCTCCCGCAGACGCCGTCGAGTCGGAGCAAAACGGTCTTGAGCGCGCGCGAGAGATCCATGCGGTCGCGCGCGCCGAGATCGGAGAGACGCGGAGAAGGTTTGAGCGGCACGATCCAAGTCTCGTAAGGAGATCGCGCGCACGCCGGAACGAACGCGACGACGCGCGAGCCGGCGTAGACGATGCGACGCCCGTCGGCGAGCTCGCGCGCGACGTAATCGGCGAGCAGGCCGCGGCCGGTGCGTGCGTAGTACGCTTGCTGCTCGCCGAGCTCGCGCGCGACGTCCTGCGGCACGAACGGGTACGCGTGAATTTGCCCGTGCGGTCGTTGCTCGACCGCGCGATTTTCGAACACGTGGACGTAGGCGACGTCCTGGCGCAGACCGAGCTCGTGGGTGCGATCCGCCCAGACGTCCACGAGGAGCTCGACGTTCCAGAGCGGCAGCGCGCCGAGCGGCTTGGACTCTTGTCCGTAGACGACGACCTCGGAGACGCCGCGCGCAGGCTCGGTCGGCACGATCGTGCGGGGCGCGTCGTGCGCGCCGCCGAAAAACGTCGGAAAGCGATCTTCGTACACGGCGATGTCCCATCCGGCGCGCGGGACCTCCGCGGCGATCGCCGGATCGCGCGGCTTCGCGCTCGCGCAGACGACCCACTCGCCGCGCAGCGGATGCCAGCGCAGGTGCGGGTTCGGCGCGAATTTCGTCCCGTCGCCCGGCGCGGGCGCGTCGAGCACGTCGATCGGCGCGTGCGAATAGAGCACGAGCGAGCGCCCGTCCGGCTTGCGGAGCTGACGCTTGTAGATTCTCCGCATTTCGAGGGCGGCGCTCATGCTGCCTCCGGCTCTGCGGGCGCGACGCCCGCGATTCGATCGAAGAGGTCGAGCGATTGCCCGACGACTTCGTCCATCTCGCAATTGCGATACGTCGCGAGGCGACCGACGAAGTAGACGCCGCCCTGCGAGTCGCCGAGCGCTTTGTAACGCCGGTGGAGCGCGATGTTCTCCGGTCGCAGGACGGGATAGTAAGGCTCGCCGTCGGCGCGCGGGATCTCGTGAACGAGGGTCGTCTTCGGGTGCGTCTGCCCGGTCAGCCACTTGAGCTCGGTCACGCGCGTATAGAGAGGCTCGCTCGGATGCGCGATGACCGCCGCGGGCTGGTAAACCGCGACGTCGCGTGTTTCGAATTTGAGCTCGACCGACAAATACGGAAGCTTGCCGAAGCGATAACCAAAAAACGCGTCGATGGGCCCGCTATAAATCATTTCGCGAAAAGGCACTTCGCCGACCACGTCGCGATAATCGGTTTGGAGGACGAGCGAGATGTTGCGATGGTCGAGCATGTTCTCGAACATGCGCGTGAAGCCGCGAAGCGGCATCGCTTGGAACTCGTCGGTGTAGAAGCGGTCGTCGTAGCTCATGCGTACGTCGCGCGCGACGTCGCGGAAAAATAGCTCTTCCAGCTCTCGCCGAGTCTTGGTCTCGGCCAAGAACGTTTGGACCTCGGCGGGCGACATGCTCGTTCCGTAGAGGCGATTGATCGTGTCGACGTTGATCGGAAAGGGCAAAAGCTGCCCATTGACCGAAGCCAGCACGCGATGCTCGTACGGCCGCCACGCGGTGAACTGCGATAGATAATCGAATATCCGCGGCGACGAAGTATGGAAAACCTGCGGGCCGTACTTGTGTATCAAAATGCCTGCGTCGTCGAAGCAGTCGTATGCGTTCCCGCCGACGTGCGGTCGCTTGTCGCAGACGAGGACGCGCTTGCCGAGCTGCGAGGCGAGGCGCTCGGCGAGGACGCTTCCGGCGAAACCGGCTCCGACGATCAGGTAATCGAACATGCCCTGTCGCCTTTCTCGCGTGTGGCTTGGCGGAGGAGCGCGGCCATGCGGCGGAACGTGACGTCCCACGACGTGCGCGCGACGAACGCGTCGGCTGCCGCGCGGCGCGCCGAGCCGGTCTCCTCGAGCGCTTGTTCGATTTGCTCGACGAATCCTTCGTGATCCGCGACGCGCACGAGACCGCGCTCGCCGTACGGACGCACGACGTCGCGGACCGGCGTCGAGACGACGGCCTTGCCCGCCGCCAAATATTCGAGCGTCTTGGTCGGGCTGATGAACCGCGTCGACGGCGTCATCGCGAACGGGATGAGCGCGACGTCCCAACCGGCGATGTACGACGGGAGATCGTCGTACGCGCGCTGACCGAGCCAGTGCACGTTTTGGCGACGCGGAAGCTTCGCGGGATCGACGTTCGCCGTCGGGTCGATCATCACGACGTGCCAGTCGGGCCGCGCGTCGGCGATGCGCGCGACGAGCTCGAGATCCATGCGCTCGTCCACGACACCGAAATATCCGAGCCGCGGCCGCGGGATCGACGCTTGATCCGCTGGGTCCTCCCGCAGCGTGCGCGCCTGCGCGAAGTGCGCCGCGTCGACGCTGCTCGGAAACGGGTAGACGCGCGGATGACGCGCGCGCTTCGCTTCCCATAGACTGTGCCCGCCGGTGAAGACGAGATCGGCGCGCGCGAAGAGATCCGTCTCGTGCGCGTGATGCTCCGCGGGCAAGTCGTCCATGCAATCGTAGACGGTGAGCTTGGCGCGCACGTGCGGCGCGAACGCGAGCGCCGTCGGCGTACAAAACCAAAGCAGCGGATCGCGAACGCCGTAGCTCGCGAGCAATCGATCGAGGACCGCGCGCTGCAATCGTGCGAGCTCGGGCGCATCGGCACGCGGCACGTGCGGCGTGGCGACGAAGAGATTCTCTCGCGCCGTGCGCACCTCGAGCTGGGGCTCGCGCGCGTCGAAGACCGGCGCCTCGAAGAAGAAGGTGCGCCGCTCGCGCGCGAACCGGCTCATCAAGTGGTTCGGCCGCTGGTAGACGAAGTCCCAGCGATGTTGCGACAGACAGACGACGTCGGTCTCCGGCGTCATGTGCCACCGGTCACTTGGGTTGCCATCGCGACGCCGAGTTGCACGAGGTGTTCCCGGCGCACCGCGCCGCGCGTGGCGATTCGGCCGAACGCCTTGTTTTAGGGGGATTTGGTTGGTCGCTCAGCGCGCGCGTCTCATCTCGGCGGCGGCGGAGGCACCATCATGCAAAGGTTCGTCGGCATCGCGTGCGTCGTGTGGTGTTTTGCAGCGGCATGCGCGACGTCCGCCGCAGAAGATGACGCCGGCCAAGACGCGGCACCGATCGCCCGCGTCGAGCGAGCCGCCGCCGGTCGCGATCGACGCGAGCCTGAGCGACAAGTGATCGACCTCGCGATCGACGCGTTCGGCCGCGCCTACGTGACGACCGTCGATGGCCAGTGCACGCTGATCAAAACGCTCGCGCCGAAAACGGCACCCGACGCGGCGCGAACTCGACCGAGTGAGGCGCGCGCCGTGCATGCCCTTCGAGGCATGCAGCGCAAGCAATGGCTCCGTTACCTCGTCATTCCCGCGGTGATCGCGTTCGGCTTCGGCATCTGGCTGATGTTCGCGCGCCTCGGCATCGAAGGCATCGTCCTCGGTGGGCTCTTGTTCGTCGCCGGAATCGACCTCTTCTTCATCGGCGCGTCGCAGCCGCCTCGTTTGCGGCACGCGTGATGCGTCCGATGAGGGCATGACGCTCAATCTCTCCACCCAGGACCTCAGCCTCCTGAAGAAGCATCTCGGCCGCGAGCTCGCTCACGTCGAACAGGAGCTCGTTCACACCGACAAGTTCGAGCTCCAGCACGAGCTCGCCGCCGAGCTCGCGAAGCTCCGCGCGATTTTCGAAAAGATCGACGTCGCCTCCGGAGACGCTCAGGTCCTCGGGAACGGCTCGCGGCGCGCGTAGCGCGGGTTCGACTCGTCGACGTCGTCGGCGAACTCTTCGCCCGCGGTCGTGTGCACGAACGGGCCGCCGATTTCTTCTTCGCAGAAGCGATCGCGAAGCTCAATGCCGTCGCCGCCTCCGGTGATCTTCTCCATCAGCTCGATCGCGAGCTCCTCGGCGAGCGGGTCGTGGGCGCGCGCGCCGCGGAGAAAACCGTTGTCCGTGTCGTGGCGTTTCATGACCGCAACGCGTTGCACGCACCATGCCGCGGTGCGTATGCTCGCGAGTCACCCGTGGACGCGTTCGAGATCCAAGTCTACGACGCCACCGCCGACGCGCAGGACGCAGTCGGCATCGAGATGCACGCCAACGCCTTCTTCCGCGAGAAAGAGGAGCACGTCACCTTCGAGCCCTCGTACGGCCTCTTCTCGTGGTGGGAGCTCGGGACTTACTTGCAGACTGCAATCACCGCCGACGGCTCGCTTCGCTGGGGCGGGATGAAGCTGCGATCGAAGTTCGTGACGCCGCCGGGGTGGCAGCGCTACTTGCGGCTCGGGCTGAACTTCGAGCTCGCGCTCTTGCCGACCGAGTTCGATCGCAACCAATGGGGCATGGAGATACGGCCGATCGCCGCGTGGGAGAACGCGCATTGGCTCTTTGCGGTCAACCCGATCGTGAGCGCGTCGCTCGCCGGGCCCGACGCTGCGGCAGGTCCCGTGTTCGAGCCGTCGGCGATGGCGCTCTACAAATTCGGCGAGCGCGTCTCGCTCGGGTTCGAATATTACGGCGAGATCGGGCCATTTTCGGCGGTCTTGCCGATCGACAAAGAAGAGCACGTCGTCTTCGAGGTCGTGAACGTGCTCTGCATCAAGAACGTCGAGCTCAACTTCGGCGTCGGGCAAGGGCTGACCGCGGCGAGCAGCCCGTTCGTGGCGAAGATGATCCTCGGCTACTCGTGGGAGCACTTCGCCAAGCGTTAGGCGGCGCCCGCGCGCGCGAGGTCGAGGATGCGGGCGTTCTCGCTCACCGCGAGAAACGAAGCCCGCGACTCGGGATCGGAGATGCGCGCGGCGCGGCTCTCCACCAGCGTCGCCGCGCGGACGATGGCCTCGCGGCTCGCCTCTGCTTCACCGGCTGCGCGCAGCACGAGCGCGTGCGTCAATCGGATGAACGGCTCGCCCTCGTCGATGCTCCCGACCTCGTGCACGATCGCCATCGCTCGATCGCTCGCGGCGCGCGCGTCTGCGTTTTTGCCCTGAGCGAGGCAAGCTTGCGCGAGCGCGGCGAGCGCCTCCGCCAGGCTCGGGGGCAAGGCTGCGGCGACCTCGGCCGACTCGCGCGCGTACGCTTCGGCCGCGACGTGATCGCCCCGCGCGTGCGCGATGAGCGAGAGGTAATAGAGACAGCCGGCCTCCATGCGCCGACTCTTTTGCGCGCGGGCGGCCTCGAGGGCGCTCGTCTCGAGCGCGAGGGCTTCGTCGGGGCGTCCGAGGCGCAGCAAGATGAGCCCGAGGTTGTGCTCGGCCATCATGAGCGAGCCGCGCGCGTCGAGTGAGGCCGACAGATCGCGCGAGCGACGCATCGCCGTCTCCGCTTCTTGGTCGAGGCCGAGGAGCAAGGCGCCGTATGCGTAGCCGCCCATCGCGTGCGCCGCGTCGCGGACCGCGCCCGCTGCCTCGAAGGCGGACGCGGCCGCGCGCTGACGCCGGCAATAATCTTCGATGTCGCCGCGAGCGACGCTGAGACGCGCGTGGGCGGCCTGGACGCTTCCCATCGTGTACGTGTCGCCGTCGTCCACGTGCGCGGCGGCCCACGCGAGGACTTCGGCGCTCGTCTCGTAACGGCCGGTGTCGACACCGACGTGCGCGGCCGACGTCGCCGCGCGAACGGCGGCGGGCGTCGCTTTCGCGGTCGTCTCGAGCGCTGCGGCGATCTTCGCGGCGAGCTCATTTGCGCGGTCGACGTGCGCGAGCTTCGTCGTCGCCTCGACGAGCGTTCCGATCGCGTTCCACCACGGATCGGTGCGCTCGGCGACGCGCGCGAGGGCTGCCGTGGCGGCGCGCTCCGCGCCTTCGAGATCGGCTCGCCAGAGATGCGCCTCGGCGCTGATCGAGAGAAGCGACGTGCGCGTCTCGTCGTCGCCGGCGAGCTCGAGGCCGCGCGACGCTTTGTCGAGCGCGCCGAGCGGGTCGTTCGCGCCGAGCGCGTGGCGCGCGGCGCTCGCGAAGAACGAAGCGGCGCGCACGCGTTCGCCCCCGCGCGCGAAGTGCTCCGCGAGAAGCGCCGCGTCGCCGACGCTCTTCGACTCGAGCCACGCGCCGGCCAGCGCGTGCCCGAGCGCGCGATCTTTTTCGGTCAGCATCGCGTACGCAGCCTCGCGGACGAGCGCGTGACGAAAGACGAGCTCGGTCTCGCCGGGCACGCTCGACGTCTCGCGCGCGAGGATCATCTCCTTCCGCGCGAGGAGCGCGAGCCACTCGTCGAGCCTGACGCCGCTCGCCGCGTCGCCGAGGAGCGCCGCGACGCCGCCCGCGTGGAACGTCTCGCCGAACACGCTCGCCGCGCGGAGCACGCGTCGCGCGTCGGGGTCGAGCGCGTCGAGGCGCGACTCGACCATCGCGAGGACGGTTTCGGGCAAGTCGCGCGCGCCGCGCTCGCTCGATGCGCGGAGCAGCTCCTCGAGAAAAAAGGCGTTGCCGGCGGCGCGCGAGACGACACCGGCGACGACCGCGGGCGGCGCGCTCGGTCCGAGCACGTGGCGGGCGAGCGTTTCCGCGGCGCTCTTCGAGAGCTCGCGGAGCGGCACGGGCTGCACGTTTCGCTCGGCCCACACGCGCGGAAAGACGTTTTCGATCTCGGGCCTCGCGACCGCGAGCACGAAGAGCGGCCGTTCGCCGAGAACGCGCAGCGCGTCGTCGACGAAGCTCACGGTCGGCGCGTCGCCCCATTGCAGATCTTCGAGCACCAGCATCACGGGACGCGCGCGCGTCTCGGCGTCGAGCCACGCGAGCCACGCGGTGCGCAATTGGTCGTGCATCAGGTGTGGCTCGCGTCGTGCGGCGGCGAGATCGGCGCGGTCCTCGGCTTGTGCGACTCCGAGGAGCTCGCACGCGAAGGCGATCACGCGCTCGCCATCGGCGACGCCGCTTCGAAGCACGCGCGCGCGAATTTTCTCGCGGCTCGACTCCGCGCTCTCGCCCTCGGCGATCGCTGTGGCGTCGCGGAGCGCGCGGGCCAAGAGCGCGAAGGGCGCGCCGGTCTGCATCGGATCTCCGCGCGCCGTCCAAATCTCGAGACTCGGCAGGGTCGCACGCGCGCGCGCGACGAGCTCGCGCCGGAGCCGCGATTTGCCGACGCCCGCAGGAGCGGTCACGACCACGGCGCGCGCGGTGCTTTCGCTCGTGCACTCGGCGACGAGCGCTTCGAGCATCGCGAGCTCGCGCGCGCGACCGACGAACGGCGTCTCGCGCCCGAGCACGGTGCGCGCTCCGGTGCGCCCGTCGGGAAGCTCGGAGACGAGGACGTGCGCATCGCCCGCCGTCGCGATCTCGAATCGCTCCGACAAGAGACCCGACGTGACCTCGTCGATCACGATGGGTCGCGGCGCGTCTGCGCGCTTCGATCGGCGATAGAGTCGCGCGGCGCGATCAATCACGTCGCCCACCGGCACGGGCGACGACACGTCCCCGCGGCCCGTCGCGAGCGCGACCGGCACCGAAGGCATCTCGGCGCGTACGAGCAGCGCGGCGCGCGCGGCGGCGACGGCCTGCTCGGTCGCGCTCCCGTCGCGCGGCGCCACGCCGAGGAGCGATCCGTCCGCGAGCCGCTCGATGCGAACGCCCACCGACGTGACGCGCGACTGGAGCTTCGCGAGCTCGGCGGTCGCCGCGCCTTGCGCCATCGTCGGTCCGAGCTGATCGCCGTCGTCCCCAGCGAGGAGCAAACAAACGAGTCGCTGCTCGCTGCTCGTGAGCGCGGGCGTGCCGCGTCGCGCGCCGTGCGAGACCGGCGCGGGCGCGTCCGGCGCGTCGAGACCCGCGAGCGCTCCGGCGACGGCCGACGCGTCGCTCGGACGCTCCTCCGGATCGCGGCGCATCATCCACGCGCACAATTCGTCGAGCGCCTCGGGCACGTCGGCGCGGATCGCGCGCGGCCGCGGCGGGTCGACGAGCAAAATCTTGGCGAGGAGCGCCATCACATTTTCGCCCTGAAAAGCAGGCGTTCCAGTGAGGCACTCGAAGAGCACGCAGCCGAGCGAAAACACGTCCGCGCGCGGCGACAGATCCGCGACGCCGCGCGCTTGCTCCGGCGCCATGTAGCCCGGCGTCCCGACGAGCGAGCCCGCGCGCGTCAGCGTCGCGGCGGTCGAGCGAATCCTCGCGATGCCGAGGTCGACGAGCTTCACGCGGTCGAAAGGCCGCCCGAGCAAGAACACGTTCGCCGGCTTCACGTCGCGATGCACGATGCCGCGACGATGCAGCGCCGCGAGCGCCTCGGCCGCTTGATGCGCGACGCGCACGCTCTGGGCGAGCGTGAGCCCGTCGCTCGCGAGACGCGTCGCGAGATCTTCGCCCTCGAGCCACTCCATCGCGAGATACGGCTGTCCGCTCGGCGTCGTTCCGTGCGCGACGTATCGCACGATGGACGGATGATCGAGCTCGGCGAGCGCGCGCGTCTCGCGCAAGAACCGCTCGGCGTCGGTCGCGCTCGAGCGCGCGAGCACTTTGAGCGCCACGCGCGCGCCGCTCACGCGATCGGTCGCCGCGTAGACCGTTCCCATTCCGCCCGAGCCCGCCTCGCGCTCGATGACGAAGCGATCCCCCACGATCGTGCCGGCCTGCATCTTCCCCGGCGATCGAGGTTACATGATCCAGGTCACGCTGCGGCGGCTTTGAGCTCCGAGCTGCGGATCTCGGTGTAAACCGCGGGCGCTTCGATCCCGAGGCGCGCGCGCACCTCTTCGATCGGAAGCGCGAGCATCGACTCCCAGTCTTGTCCGGGCAGCCACGCCGCTTTTCGTCCGCGCCGAAATCCGTCGAGCATCGTCTTGCGCGCTTCTTTTCCGCCGCCGAGCGCCGCGTTCGCCGTCTTCGCGATCGCGATGGCGATGATGAACGCGATCCCGGGGTTGTGCGTCTGCGCGAACGTGAACGCGAGCAGCGAGGCTTCGCCGAGCACGTCGCCCGAATAACCAGTGACCGCGTGCCAGAGATCGTGCGTGTCGCGCATGCGCGCGTGCACCCAATCGAGGGGCGCGGGAATGTCGCCAGCGTGCTTCATCCCGGCCTTCGCCGCTTCGCGAATGCCGTCGGCCGAAATCTTCTCGCGCTCGACGAACGCGAGGTACGCGCGGCCGAGCGATCCGGCCGGCAATTTGGCGAGCGCATCACGGTCGGCCAAGAGCTCGACCACGTCGGGCCGCTTTTCGATCAAGCGGCGGCCCATCTCGCTCTCCTGCATGCGGCGCCCGATGCGCTGCAGCGTGTCGACCGAGAGCGACTCGATGATGGTGAACACCTCGGGCAATTGGTCGGGATCGGCGGCGACCACCCGGGCGGCGCGAAAAGCACGAAGCGGAGCGAATTGGAGGTAGCTCATGCCTGTAGGTTGGATATAATGAACAAGGTTGTCAATAGCTGTGGACAAGATTGTCGATAAAAAAAAGAGCCCTCGCCGCCGCCTCGACGCGGAGGCCGCGCGCGAGCTGATTTTGGACGTCACCGAGCGGAGGCTCGTCGAGCTCGGGCCGTCGGGCATTCGCCTTCAGGAGGTCGCGAAGGGCGCCGGCGTCTCGCACCCGACGGTGCTTCACCACTTCGGGAGCCGGGAGCATCTCGTGCGCGCCGTCATCGCGCGGTCGCTCCGGCGGATCAACGCGAGCTTGGTCGAAGCGATTCAGGCGTCGAGCGGCGACGACGAAAAGCTCGAAGGGCTGATCGAAAACGTCGCCGGCGTCTTCGAAAAGACCGGCCACGCGCGCGTCGTTTTTTGGCTCGCGCTCGAGGGGCACCGAATCGACAGCGCCGAGGCGCGTCTCTTCGACGTCGTCGACGCCGCGCACGCGATACGTCTCTCGCGCAAGAAAACTTCGAAGAAGCCGACGCGCGAGGACACCGCGCGCACGGTGGTCCTCGCGGCGCTCGCGCTCGTCGGCGGCACGATCGTCGGCTCGACGCTCCTCGAAAACGCAGGCCTCGGAGGCGACGCGCGGACCTCGGTCGAATTCCGCCGCTGGCTCGCGCGCCTCCTCATCGAGCACTTGGACGCGTGAGCGTCACGGCCCCATGCCGGGGTCGAACATCGGACGGACCTCGGACTCGCCCTCGAACTCGGGCCAGTACTTATGGTGCAGCTCCATGAACTCGCGGCCGATGCGGACGGCCTCTTCCTTCGTGTCGGCCTTGATGATCGCCCAGCCGCCGATGACTTCTTTGCTCTCGGTGAAGGGGCCGTCCTTGACCGTGATGTCGCCCTTCGAGAGGCGGATGAGCACGCCGTCCTTGCTCGGAAGGAGGCCGCCGGTGTCGACGAGCGAGCCGTCTTTCAGCGACCTCTGGACGAACTTGCCCATCGCCTCCATCAGCCCCGGCGGCGGTCCAGCTTGGCGATGCGACTCGGAATGGCGAATGAAACAGAGATATTTCACGGTGTCCTCCTTGGGGGTTCTGAAGGGACGACGAACGAGCCCCGCGCGGATCGACACACTTACCGAATTTTTTTTGCGGGCGTCAGGCCGCGGCGTAATGCGGCAGCGCTTGCATGGCCGGCGCCGCGCCGAGCTGCGCGTGCTGCTGCCACGTCTGGACGAGCGCGCGCGCGCTCTGGCCGTTGTTCGCCATCGGACCGAGAAAGCCGGTCACCTTGCCTTTGAGGAGCGTGCGACCGGCGCGATCCTTCACGACGAGCTTCTTGCTGAGCACGCCGCTGAGCTTCATCGCGCCGAGATCGGCCCAGGCCCAGCTGTCGGCGCGGTCGAGACGGTCGAAGACGAATCCGCGGCGGTGGTCGAGCGCGATGAGCCGATGCGTCGTCGCGACGAGCAAGTATCCATGCCGGAAGAGCGGCGCGCCGAACGCCCAAAACGGCAGGTGCCGAACCGAGCACGACCCGACGAACTGTTCGCCGGGATGGCACAAGCCTTTGGCCAAGATGCTCACGTAGACGTCGCTGTACTTGATCATGGGAATCGATCTCCTTCGACTCCCAAGACGGCGCCACGCGGGCGATGTCGCGATCTTTTTCAATGCGCGTTTTCGCGCAGCCACGCGTCGACGGCGCTGCGCTCGGTGTCGAACGCGGGGCCGAGCGGCGCGTAGTCGGTCCGAGCTTGCTCGGCGAGGGCGACGGCGCGCGGGCGATCGCCGGTCGCGACGAGGGCGTGCGCGACGGCGAATCGCGCTTCGGCGAGGAGCCGCGGCGCGACGCGTCCGGACTCGCGGAGCGCGAGCGCTTTTTCGAGCGGCGCCCGCGCGCGCGCCGGCTGCCCCGCTGCGAGGAGCGCGCGACCGACGCCGACGAGCGCATAGGCGCGATCGGGATGGTCCGGTTTCAGCGTCTTTTCGTCGATTCGCGCGGCGCGCTCGTAAAGCGCGAGCGCGGCGGCCGCGTCACCTTGCGCGAGCCTCACGCGCCCGAGGTTCGCGAGGCTCAGCGAAACGCGCCCGCCGTCGGGGCCGAAGACTTTCTCTTGAATCGCGAGCCCACGCTCGTAGCTCGCGCGCGCGTCGGCGAGGTGTCCGAGCGCTTCCTGGACGTAACCGATGTTGTTGATCGCGCTCGCGGTCGACTGGTTGTCGAGACCGAACGCGGCTTCTTCGATCCGCTCGGCGCGTTCGGCGAGCGGGAGCGCCTCCGCTGCGGCGCCGGACCAGCGCATCGCGACGACGAGGCTCGCGAGCGTCTCGCCGACGAGCGGATGACTCGCGCCGAGCACGCGCTCGCGAATCGAGAGCGCTCGCTCGTAATCGGCGCGCGCTTCGCCGTAGCGACCGAGGCGGCTCAAGAGAACGCCGAGGCTCTGGGTGGTCGCGGCGAGCTCGGGGTGCATCGGACCGAGCGCCTCTTTCTCGATCGCGAGGCTCTCGGCGTATGCGTCGAGCGCAGCGTCGGTGTCGCCGTCGTCGCGAAGCATGCTCGCGAGCTCGCGCAGCGACCGGCCGACGCGCAAGTGGCGTGGGCCGAGCGATTTCTTTTCGAGATCGATCGCGGCGCGCAGCTCGCGGACGGCGTCGTGGTAACGGCCGCCGGCTTGATCGACGCCGCCGAGCGCCTCGTGCAGCATCGCCGCGGCGGGCGAGGTCGGGCCCGCGCGTTCGACGGCTGCGTTCGCGCGACGGATCGCGGGCTCGGCGTCCTTTCCGCGATCGAGATCCACGCCGAGGAGCGCGACGAGCGCGACCCACGCTTCTGCGGCGACCTCGTCGTCTCGTCCCGCTTCGGCGGCGTCGACGGCCTGGTTCAGCGTCGCGACCGCGGCGCGAGGGTCCCCGGTCTCGTTCTCGAGGCGGCCGACGGCGAAGAGCGCCTCGGCTTCGGCGGGGCGATAGCCGATCGTCCTTGCCCGAGCGGCGTCCTCGCGCGCGGCGGGCAGCGCGTCGGCGAATTTTCCGGCTGATTCGAGCGCGACGACGCGATCGAGATCCGCGCGCACGCGCTCGACGCGCTCGCGCGTCTCTTTCGAATCGGGGACGAGAAGCGTCGAGGCGAGCGCGGTCGTGTCGTCGCAGTCGCTGATCGGCGCGAGGCGGCCCGCCGCGTCGACCGCGTGCTGCACGACCTCGCCGTCGGCGTGCGCGAAGACGCCCGCGAGCGCTTCGAGCTCGCCGCGCCGCCGATCGAGACACTGCATCCGAAGGCCGAGCATCGCGTCCGATTGTTCGCCGCGGATGCGCGTCGCTTGGCACGCGTCGGTGCGCGAAGCGACCCACGACGCCGTGTACCCATCGAGCGAGCGCGACACGCGCTGCCACGTTTCGTCGGCGTTCGGCGCGCCGCTCGCAGCGAACGCGCGCGAGGCCGCGTCACGCGTGCCGTCGTCCCAGACGCCGCGCAAATCGCTCGACGCGTCGGCGCAGAGCCGAGCCCGCGCCGACACCGCACGCGCGGTCGCGCCGCCGCCGATCGCGAGGACCGCGAGCGTCGCGAAGAACGCGAGCCACCGCCGCCCGCGCGACTGCGCGGCCTCGAGCGCGCGGAGCAGGCTCGTCATCGACAAAAATCGCCGCGCCGGATCCGGCTCGAGCCCGCGCGCGAGGATCGCCGACACGCGCGACGGAACACGGCGCGTCGAGCCCTTCGGGCTGTGAACGTCGCGCGGCGCGCTGGGTCGCGAGCCGTGGAGCGCCTCGCCGAACGCGACGCAAAACGCGTACTGATCGCTTCGCGCATCGGCCGGTCTCCCGTCGCGCTGCTCGGGCGCCATGTACGCGGGCGTGCCGGCCATCGCCTTCGTCCAGAGGCTCGCGTCGCTCCCCGGCGCGACGTTGCCTTCGCTGTCCGGCGCGAGCTCGCTCGGTCGCCCGCGCGCGGCGAGCCCAAAATCGGTCACGCGCACGCGCCCGTCTTTTCCGACGAGCACATTTTCGGGCTTGAAATCACGGTGAATGAGCCCCGCCTTGTGCGCCGCGGCGAGGCCGCGACCGGCGTCGGTGAACGCGCGCACGATTTCGTCGGTCGTGTGGACGTCGGCCATCCACGAGCGGAGCGTCCCGCCCGCGACGAACTCCATCGCGACGAACACGTGCTCGCCGACGCTCCCGACGTCGTGCACCGCGACCACGTTCGGGTGCGCGAGCTTCGCCATCGCGCGCGCTTCTTTGAGGAGCCGCTCGCGTCCGTCTTGCTCCGCGATGCCTCGATGCAAAACTTTGATCGCGATCTTGCGATCGAGATCCGGATCGTGCGCCGCGTAGACGACGCCCGAGGCTCCGGCTCCGACGCGCTCGAGGATCACGTAGCGTCCGAGGCGCGTCCCTGGCGAAAATCCCGCAGCGCGCAAGAGCTCGGACACACGATCTGCATCGGGCACGGTCGACGCGAAGCCCTCGTGACTGATCAAACATTCGCGCGCATATGCCGCGAGGAGCTCTCGGCACGCGGCGCACGCGTCGACGTGCTCGTCGAGCCGCGCGACTTCCTCGGCCGCGAGCGTGCCGGACGCGAGCGCCGCGAGCGACTCGTCGGGCGGACAATCGCTTGGCTTGCCCGCGCGTACCTGCGACTCTTCATTCGGGCGGTTCATCGTGGAGGCGGATCGAATTCGTGAAGGTTGGCAGGCCGGACGCGACGCGTGGCCCGACGTGGACCTCGCCGAAGAAGACTTCGCTTCATACGTTCGCGAGCGCGCCCAACCTTCCCAGGCTTCGCCGCGCTGGGCCGATCTCTACTTGGCGTGCGCGTGCGCCCGAGGCGTCGCCAAAGCGCTCCGCGCGTTCGACGTGCTCCTCGCGAAAGCGGTCACGAGCGCCGACGTCCGCCAGCACGTGAGGCACAAGCTCCTCGTCGCCGAAGCGGGAAAGCAGCCAAAAATAGCCGAATACGTAGGCCGCGGCCCGCTCCGCACGTGGCTGCGCATCACGGCGACGCGCGCGTCGCTCGACCTCGCCGCGTCCGCCAAGCGGGAGGTCCCCGTCGAAAACGACGCGCTCGAGCTCATCGTCGGCGCCGGCCGAGACCCCGAGCTCGACTTCTTCAAGCAGCGCTACGCCAAAGAATTTCGCGCAGCGTTCGGCGACGCATTCGCCGCGCTCGGCGCGCGCGACCGGACGCTCCTTCGTTATGCGTTCGGCGACGGCCTCGGCATCGACGCCATCGGCACGATCTACGGCGTGCACCGCGCGACCGCCGCGCGCTGGGTCGTCGTCGCGCACGAGGAGCTCGTCCAAGGCCTTCGCAAGACGATGATGCAGCGCCTCGATCTGAAGCCGGACGAATACGCGAGCATCCTTCGACTCATCGAGAGCCGAATCGAGGTGAGCTTCGAGCGTCTCTTGAAAATGTGATCTGCACGTCGATTTCGTGCGACGCCGGCGCCGGCCTTCCGTCTTGATTGGTGGAAGGAGAGCTCACGTGATCTTGAAGAAGTGGATTTTGGGGGTGTTCATCTCGGGGGCGTGCGCGGCGGCATGCGCGACCTCTTCGGCGGATCGCTGTTCGGCGGACACCGACTGCAAAGGCTCGCGCGTTTGCTCCGACGGCGTTTGCGTGGACCCGTCGCAAAGCGGGCCGGACGCGGGCGGCGGTCAACCGGAGGCGGGGAGCGAGGCGAGCAATCCGGGGAGCGAATGCGACCCGGTGGGCACGACGTGCACCGCGACGGCGAACTGCTGCCAAACGGGCTCCGGCCTCGGCGCCGAGGGAGCGATTTGCATCAGCAACGACAACCTCTGTCACGCCGCGTGCTCGACCGACGCCGAGTGCCAGAGCGGCTGCTGCGCCCTCGTCGAAGGACAATCACTCGGCGTCTGCGCGGCCGCGTCCAATTGCGCGCCGACCTGCGTCGCACCCGGCGGGGTCTGCAACGTGCCGGCCGATTGCTGCCAAACCGGCGCCAACATTCCGTACGGCGCGACGTGCCTCTCCGAGGACTACACGTGCCACGACATTTGCTACGGCTCGTCCGAGTGCGCGAGCGGCTGCTGCATCGAGCTCAACGGACTGAGCTACGGCGCGTGCGGCACGGCCGCCGGTCACGTCTGCATGTGACCGCTGGCGCCATTTTTCAAGGGCAGGAGCGCACGCACGCGCTCGTCGGTGAGCCAGAGGCAGCCCCAAACGATCACGGCGAAGAGGACCGGCATGAAGAACGGCTGCTCCATTCGCACGTGCGTCGCGGTCGCGCCGCCGAAATACGCGGTGAGGAGCAACGCACCGAGGATTCGCGTTCGCGGCACGACGTAGAGCGCGACGCTCGCGAGAAGCACCAAACCGAGCGGCACGAGACAGCTCGCCGGATAACCGACCTTGACCGTCCCTTCGACGTAGGGCGCGAGGCGCAGCACTTTTCCGACGCCGTCGACGATCAGAAAAAGAACGACCAGGCCGCCGAGCACGCGCGCGGTCCAGAGCTTTGCGGGGGTTTTCATGCCTCGAGGACGAACGACCCACGCCCGCGCCTACACGAAAAATATTTTTCTTGCCCTGTCGGCGGCCGGCGACGAGCTTCGTCCTCTTGGAGAGGAAAATGCTCTACGCCATCCTTTGTTACGACGCCGAATCGGTCGTTTGCGCCTGGACCAAGGAGCAAGACGACGCGGCCATCGCGAAGCTCGACGTCGTTCAAGAAAAATTGAAGCGCGAAGGCCGGCTCGGCCCTGTCGCGCGGCTCATGCCGACCACTGCCGCGACGACGCTGCGCAAAGGAAAAGAAGCGGTCGTGCTCGACGGGCCGTTCGCCGAGACGAAAGAGCAGCTGCTCGGGTTCTTCGTCGTCGACTGCGCGTCGCTCGAGCAAGCCATCGAGACGGCCAAGGAGCTCGGCGCGGCGTCGAGCTCGAACGGGTCGTACGAAATTCGTCCGCTTCGGGTCTTTCGGTCCGGCAGCTTGGCGCAATGAGCGGCATCGCCTGGATCGACGCCACGCTTCGTGGCGCGCGTCCCCAGGCGGTGAGCGCGCTCTTGCGCCATTTTCGCGATCTCGATCTCGCCGAAGAAGCGTTCCAAGAGGCGAGCCTTCGCGCGCTGAAAAATTGGCCGGTGAATGGGCCGCCGCGCGATCCGGTCGCTTGGCTCATTTTCGTCGGGCGCAACGCGGCGCTCGACGGCGTGCGGCGGCGTCAGCGCGAGCGCGAGCTCCCGCCCGAGGACAAGCTCTCGGATTTGGGCGACGCCGAGGAAGCGCTCGCAGCGGAGCTCGACGACGGGCAATACCGCGACGATCTCTTGCGGCTCCTCTTCGTGTGCTGCGATCCCGAGCTGCCGGCGACGCAGCAAATCGCGCTCGCGCTTCGCATCGTCTGCGGCCTCTCGGTCGCGCAGATCGCGCGGGCGTTTCTCGTCGGCGAGAGCGCGATGGAGCAGCGCATCACGCGCGCGAAGGCCCGTATCGCCGCGGCCGCCGTGCCGTTCGAGCCGCCCGGACCCGTGGAGCGCGCCGAGCGACTCGCGGCGGTCGCGACGGTCATCTACCTCACGTTCAACGAGGGCTACTCGGCGACCGGCGACACGGCGAGCGCGCGCGCGCCGTTCTCCGACGAAGCGATTCGTCTCGCGCGGCTCCTCTTGCGGCTTTTTCCCGGCGAGCCGGAGATCCTCGGCCTCACGTCGCTCCTCCTCTTGCAGCACGCGCGCACGCGGGCGCGGCTCGACGCGCAGGGCGAAATCGTCTTGCTCGACGATCAAGATCGCGCGCTGTGGGATCGCGATCTCATCGCCGAAGGTCTCGCGCTCCTCGACAAAGCGATTCGACATCGGCAGCCCGGGCCGTATCAAGTTCAAGCCGCGATCGCCGCGCTCCACGCGCGCGCCGCGCGGCCCGAAGAGACCGACTGGGTCGAAATCGAGGCGCTCTACGCGGCGCTCGAGCGCCTTCAGCCTTCGCCGGTCGTGAGCCTCAATCGCGCCGTCGCGATCTCCAAGACGCGCGGCGCGCAAGCGGCGCTCGACGCGATCGAGCCGCTGGCCAAGTCGCTCGCCGGTTACTTTTATTTCTTCGGCGTTCGCGGCGCGCTCCTCCTCGAGCTCGGTCGCGCCGACGAAGCGCGCGAGTCGTTCAATCGCGCCCTCGCGCTCGCGCATTCGCCCGCCGAGGCCGCGCACATCCGAATGCAAATCGACCGGCTCACCGCGCCGTAGCGACGTGTATGATGCGTTGCCGTGCGTCCGCTCGCCGTGTTGCTCGTCTTGCTCGCGGGCTGTCCGCATCGTGAGCCGCCGGAAAGACCGGCGAGCCCGCAAGCGCTCGCGACGACGCGCGCGATCGCCGAGCACGTCTACGACGGCGCGCTCGCGCCCGGCTGGGAGGACGCGGGCTGGTCGCCGCGCGACGTCGGACACGGGCCCGCGAGCATCGATTTTTCGGGGCAGGGCGGGTGGATGCTCGTCAAGCCGTCGCTCCAAGGACGCTACGGCGGCCTCGCGTTTCGCGTGAAAGAGCCGGCGGGCGAAGCCGAGCTCCTCGAGGTGCGGCTCGACTCGCGCGACAAGGCGCTCTTCCCGCGCGTGATGATCCGCGCGGATCAAAAAGCCGACGTCGGCGACGGTTGGGAAGAAGTCTTCGTCTCGATGGGCGAGCTCGACCCCGACGCGCTCCCGTTCGATCGCATCGTCTTTCGCGCGTTTCGCCAAGTCTCGAGCGCGCGCGTCCTGATCGATCACGTCGGGTTCGTGTCCGCGTCGGGCGACGGCGGCGCGACCGCGACCGCGCGCGCGAAGATGCGCGTCGACTGCAGCGCGCACGGCAAAGCGATCAGCCCGCTCATCTACGGCATCGCATGGGGCGCGCGCACCAAGCCCGAGGATCTCGCGCTCGGCGCGACCACGCGGCGCTGGGGCGGCAACGCGACGAGCCGCTACAACTGGCAGCTCGGCAACGCGTGGAACACGGTCAACGATTGGTTCTTCGAAAACGTCGAAGTGAAATCGTCCACGGTCTTCCTCGACGAAAACGACGCGCACCACATGGTCTCGGCGCTCACGGTGCCGATGGTCGGATGGGTCGCGAAGGACACGACGTCGGTCGGCTTCCCCGTTTCGGTCTACGGCCCGCAGCAAAAAGTCGACGACTGGCGCAAAGACGCGGGCAACGGCGTGCGGCCCGACGGCAAGCCGATCGACCCGGGTCCTCCCGATCGAACGAGCGTGCCCGCGCCGCCCGAGTTCGTCGGTCGCTGGGTCGACGCGATCAAAAAACGAATCGACATCGTCTTCCTCGACAACGAGCCGATGCTCTGGGACTCGACGCAGCGCGACGTTCATCCCGCGCCGGTCGGTTACGACGAGCTCCTCGATCGATCGATTCGCTACGCGACCGCGGTGCGCAAAGCCGATCCGAGCGTTCGCATCGCGGGCCCGGCCGCGTGGGGCTGGCCCGCGTATCAATACTCGGGCAAAGACGCGAAGGCCGGCTTCCGCTTGCACCCCGATCGCCGCGCGCACGGGGACACGCCGCTCGTGCCTTGGTACCTCGCGCAGATGAAGGCCGCGTCGCAGAAGAGCGGCTCGCGTCTCCTCGATTTGCTCGACCTCCATTTTTATCCGGCGGCCGACAAAGTTTATTCGAGCGCCGACGACCCGAAGACCGCCGCGCTCCGCATTCGTCAAACGCGCGGCCTTTGGGATCGTTCGTACGTCGACGAGTCGTGGATCAACGAGCCCGTTTATCTCCTGCCGCGCATGCACGAGTGGATCGACGCGAACTGGCCGGGCCTCGGCCTCGTCATCGGCGAATGGAACTTCGGCGGCGAAGGTCACATGAGCGGCGGCCTCGCGACTGCCGAGGCGCTCGGCCGCTTCGGCGAAGGCGGCGTCACCGCGGCGTATTACTGGACGGTGCCGCCGGCGAATTCGCCGAGCTCGTTCGCGTTCCGCGCGTATCGCGATTTCGACGGAAAAGGCGCCCGATTCGAAGATTATTCGCTCCCGGCGACGCCCGCGCTCCAGACTTCGATTTTCGCGTCGCGCGACAAATCCGGAAAGCACGTCGTCCTCGTCCTCTTGAATTTTTCGCCCGACGCGGCGGTCGCGACCGACGTCGACGTCTCGTCGTGCGGCGGCGTGCAGGCCCCCGCGGTTTTCACGTACACCGGCGGCGCGGGCTTCACGCGCGGCACCGGCTCGGCGAGCGGCGGCGCGCTGCAGACGACGCTCCCGCCCTATTCGATCACGGTCGTCGACTTGCACCTCGCTGCGCCGCTCGGCGCTCCCGTCGACGAATGATCGCGTTCGTGCTCGCCGCGGACTTGTTCACCAACATCGTCCTCGGCGATCGCTCCGAAGCGCGCCTCCGGCTCTCGCAAGGACCGACGGCCGGATTCGATCTCGCGACGACGCCGTCGGCCGCGCTCGATCTTCACGCGCGCCGCGTCGAATTCGCGGTGAGCTACGCGCCGTCGTTCACGCTCGGCGACATCGAGACCGGCGGGAGCTTCCAAGTTTTTCAAATCGCCGACGCGCACATGCGCTTCGTCGCGCGGCGCACCTCGCTCACGCTCGCGACCGGCGGAAGCTACGGCGATTACAACTTCACGTACCTCTTGCCGACGTCCGCGCCGACCGGACCCACGCCGCCGCCGCCGCAAGCCGTGCCCACGGCAACGACGGTTCGCTTTGGCTCTTCGCGCACCGCGGGATCGATTCGTCGCACATGGCGACGCTGGTCATTCACGATTTCGGGCGAGCACTCGGTCGCCGGCGGGCTCGACGAAGCGTCGCGCGTCTTCGTGCCGCTCATCTCGTCGCCGAGCGCGAGCCTCGCGCTCTCGTGGGACGCGACGCGCGTCGACGCGCTCACGACCAGCGCGCGCGCGACCGTCACCGACTCGACGCCGCGTCCGTGCAACCCCGCGACCGGAGGCCCGCCGCTGATTCCGAACGCGCTCACGCCGACGTGCGCGCCGAACGACGAGTGGGCCGAGCTCCGCGAGACCTGGCGTCACGTCCTCGGTCGCGGCTCGGTGCTGACGCTCGCCGCCGGCGCGTCGCTCGTGCGACAACAAATCGATCGCGGCGCGCCGGACACGTTCACCCCCGAGCCGTCCGGCGAAGCGACCCTCTCGCAAAACCTCGGCACGGCCGAGCCGTGGCGCTCCAAGCTCGAGCTCACCGCGCGCGTCACGCCGGTCGTCGACATTCGTTACGCGATCGTCGAATCGCGCGCCGAAGGCGACGTGCGGTTCACCTACGGCACCGCGCGCGACAAGCTCACCGCGAGCGTCTCGCTCGTTCGCAGCATTCCGCCGACCACGATCGACGCGACCTACGTCGATTTCGCGCTCGAAGGCGTGCATCAGCTCGACAAACGAGTGGGCGTCGGCGTCGGCTCGCGCGGCGCGTGGCAGCACGACGCCATCACCGACTCGTTTTTCATCGTCGGCTTCTACGTGACCTTCATCTGGCAGTCGCTGCCGTTTCGTTTGTAGTCTGAGACCGTGGCCCGTCGCATCGCGCTCATCCTCGTGTGGCTGGCGCTCGTGCCGGAGGTCGAGGGACAAATCTTCGACGGCAAATGGGAGACGCCGCTCACGGCGATCGGCACCGAAATTTTCAAGCCGTCGGCGATCAAAATCACGCTTTGGGATCTCGCCGTTCTCGTCGTGCTCGTGTGGGCGCTACTCCAAAAAGGTGCGCTGCGCGGGCGCGTCCGCGCGGTCATCACGTCGATGTGGGTCTCGCTCGCCGCGCTCGGATTGAGCTGGACTTGGGGCGTCGTGCGCGGCGGCGACATTCGCCAGACGCTCTGGCAGCTCCACACGTTCGTGATGATGTTCGCGATCGCGCACCTTCTGATCGCGACGTGCCGCACGTACGAGCATTTTCGCACGCTCGGTCGCGTCATCGTCGGCGCGGCGCTGTATCGCGCGGGCGTGCTCCTTTATTTTTACGAGACGGTCGTCAAATCGTGGGCCGAGCGCCCGCAAACGCTGACGACGCACGCCGACAGCGCGCTCTTCGTCGCCGCGATCCTCATCCTCGGCGCGTGGGCGCTCGAGCGCCGCTCGCAGCGCGCGATCGCGTGGGCGCTCGGCGCGTCGGTGCCGATTTGCTTGGCCATCTATTACAACAACCGCCGCCTCGCGTGGCTCTCGCTCCTCGTCGGCATGGCCGTCGCGTATTTGCTTTTGCCCAACAGCAAGACCAAGCGTCAGCTCAATCGCGCGATGCTCGTCGCCGCGCCGCTCTTCGCGATTTATTGCTGGATGGGCTGGGGCAAGACCTCGGGCATCTTCAAGCCGGTCGCGTCGATCGCGACGATGCTCGGCAAAAAAGAAGACGCCTCGAGCCTCACGCGCGACATCGAGAACTACAACTTGATCGAGACGCTGAAATCGAACCCGCTGCTCGGTCTCGGATTCGGGCACGAGTACCACGAGGTCTCGGTCGCTTATTCGATCAAAGAAGAGTTCGAGCAGTATCGATTCATTCCGCACAACAGCGTGCTCGGTCTCTGGGCGTTCGGCGGGGTGGTCGGTTTTGCCGGCATTTGGCAGGTGTTCGTCGTCTCGACTTATTTTCTGGCGCGCGAGCATCGTCTCGCGGATCTCGCGCTCGCGCGCGCGGCGGCGCTCGCCGGGGTCGTCGGCTCGATCGTCGTCGCGCTTCAAATGTGGGGCGACATGGGGCTCGTCACGCTCCCGGTCGAAGTGCTCGCGGCCGCGTGCATCGCGGCTGCCGCGCGTTTGCCGGCGCTCGGCGAGGAGTGGTCGGCCTCGCAGGAGGACGAGGACGACGAGGAAGAGTTGGTCGACGCTCCAGAGTGAACGCGACTGATTACGTCTCGGCGCGTCGCCCGGCGCGTACGCCGCTCGCATCACGGCTGGACACGCGCGTCGCCGATCTGGGAAGCTCGCGGCGTGCGCCGTCCTGCATCCCTCCTCGTTTGCGCCTGCTTCGCGCTCGGATGTCGGAGGTCGCCGTCGCCGTCGGAGACTCCGCCGCCGGCGAGCGCGAGCGCGGCGCCGAGCGCGTCGGCGACCGTCAGCGCCGATCCGTCCGCGCTATTGACCGCGTGGAACCAAGCGCACAACGCGCACGACGCGGCCGCCCTCGAAAAACTCTATGCCGCGAAAGTCCTCTTCTACGGCGCCGAGATGACCGGCGCGCGCGCCGCCGCGCAGAAGCGCGCCGCTTTCGCCGCGTCGCCGTCCTACGCGCAGGCGATCCTGAAGACCACTTTCGAAAAGACGCCCGACGGTGGCGAGACGTGGGCGCGCTTCGACAAGGTCGACCGGACGAAGAAAAAGACGTTTCCGATGCTCGTGCGATTCGACGCGAGCGGGCACGTCGTCGAAGAGAGCGACGACGTCACGCGCGACGAAAATTGGTGTTTCGTCGGCGAGGCCGGCGAGAAGGGGCCGAGCGACGTCGTGCTTGCGCCCTTCCGGCTGAGCGCGCAGAGCGCGGTCGCCGCCGCGATGGCGTCGCGACATTTTCGAGCGCTCCAGAAGGACCATCCCGGCGCGCTCGTCGGCAGCCACGGACTCACGTTCGGTTTCACTTGCGCGAAGCGATGCGCCGCGCCGAAGCGCCCGACGATGCTCCCGGGCGACGGCGACGATTGCAACTTCAGCTTTCGGGTGGACGACGTCAACGCAGTCACCGAGTCCAACCTGCTCGACTGGCTCGAGGTCGACCCGATCACCAAGACGCTCTACTGGGAAGACTTCGGCGGCGACGCCGGCGGTCGGATTGAATCCGAAGCGCTTCCCTGACCGCTACCTTCCTTCGCGACGGAGCACCTCGATCATTTCGGCGAGCCATGTCTTGAGCTCTTCGAATTTGCAGAAGGGCGCGCCGTTGCGCTCGGCCTCGGCGATGACGTCCGCGGGCGTCGCGCCGGCGCGAAGGCCCGCGTACATGTACGCGACGGCCGACGAACGCGGACCCGCGCGGCACGTGACGAGCGTCGGCCGCGGGAGATCGTCGAGCGCGGCGACGTGCTTGCGCGCGAGGTCGAGGTCGAGGACGCGCGGCGGATCGGAGATGACGTTCGCGGAGCGCGCGACGGCCTTCTCGACTTGCGCGAACGACATCCCGCCCTCCATCGACGCGAACTCGGCGCCGTTCAGATAGAGCCACGACGCCGCCGCGTTCTCGGTCGCGAACGCCGCCGGATCGGCGATTTTCCCGTTGTTGAAGACGATGTCGTGCGGAAGCTCGAACTTCTTCATCCGCGCGAGCATAGGCCATGCGCCCTTGCGGGTCGCCGTGATCGACACGTCGTCGCTCCTTCATCCGCACCTCGGCGTGGACGGCGTCGCGGCGCTCGATCTGTTTCGCGACGCGCCCGTCACGATCGATTACGCGAATCGATCGCTTCGTCGTCGAAACGGCCAATTCAGCGGCGAGCGAGCGCGACGCGGCGACGCCGTCCGCCTGCGCGTCGAAAAGGACGGGCCATCCACCGTCCTCGATTTGGCGCTCGAGTCGCGCGCGCTCGGCTCGATCCCGCGAGCCCTGCGATGAGACGCGTCACGTGCGACTCTTCGCTCCGCTGATGTTCCAGAAAGCCATCCACGACGGCCTCGTGGGCCACGCCTTCTCGAGCACGCACGTCGTGACGTCGGACGTGTCGCGCTCGCAGACGATCTTCGCCCGCTAGGGTGCGTGGTCGAACCCTTCCGTCATCGGGCTGTCGTCGACGCCGGCTTCGACGTGAAATGGCAGCTCTCGGTCACGGTAACGCTCGGCGCCACTCTTCGAAGGACTTCTTTCGTTTGCCGGCGTCGATAGTCGCGCTCACGACGGGTGAGGCCGTCGTGGACGCAGCAGGCGTGACGCGTGCTCGGGCGATTTTGCACGCGACGACGAAGACCACGAGGACCCAGCGGCGCATCGCGACGATTGTACGCGGCTGCACGCGACTGCTTCCTCGCCATGGCCGCCCTCGAGAACGGCACGCGTCGGACGAGGCCCATCATTTCGTGAAAGTCTGCGTCCGGATCCGCCCCGTATGCGTGTCGAGCTCGACGCTATGGCCGCTCCACGTGCTTGCGGTCAGCTTGCCATCTACCCATTCTATATTCATATATCGATCGCAACTATCGTAACGATCGGCCAGCTCGGCGACCCATATGACCTGGTTGTCCGTGGCTAAGCGAATTACGTTTCGAAACTGTTCGCCAGGATTCGCACCTGGATCCAATAAGACGATGGAATCCTGCGACCCCGGCAACGGCAGGACTTTTGATGCGTTATAGGCACGTTCCGACATCGATCTTCGTCGTCGCGCCGTTGTCCGGCTCGAGCACCCACGCCGGGACGCATGTCTTGGCACCGCACTCTGCGGAGGTCGCGCACTCGAGGTACTGGTCCCCCGTGCACGAAGACGCGCAAACCGTTCCGGTGAATGACTCGATGACGGCGTACGGACACACGCCGACGTTCGGCGTGCCGTTGCCGCAGCACTTGCTGCCACCGGGACACTCGGACTTGCTGTAGCAGGCGATGTCCGCCACGCCCGCGTCGCACGACGCCGCGCACGTGCGCGTTCCGGCGTCTATGTCGAAGCAGCAGTGCTGGCCGAGCGCGCAATGGTTACCCGGCCCCGCGCCGCTGCAGAATGGGCCGGCGTCCGGCACCTCTGCGAAGAGCGCCGGCGTGCCTCCGCCGCAGCTCACGCCAGATCCGCCATCGGCGACGTCTTGCGTCGAGACATCGTTCACCACGTCCGATGCGGCGTCGGTCACGCTTTGGTCGACGCCGGAGTCGATCGGTGGCGTGCTGTCACCGACGCAACCGAGCAATCCACTGAACGCGCACATCGACGCGACGGCAAGCGACCCACGGATTTTCATCGGAGAGGACGATAACCGGCGCGACGCGTCCGGTCACTTTTCCGCTTCGGTCCGCTCCGCACGCTCTTCGGGCTCGGAGGTCTCCGCTTCGACGCCTTCCCGCTGCGCGACGCGCACCTCCTCGGCGACGCGAGCACCGCCGCGCGCCTTTTCGATCGCCGCGACGATTTCTTCCGGATTCGGACACGTGACGAACATCTTTCGCGGCTTGCCGTTCTTCTCGAACGTGACGGCGACTCCTTTGCCGCCGTGGCCGGGCAAGCTGTATGCGACGCTGCCGTCGAGGCCGAGTCGAATGCCCCAGCCGCCATATTTCAGCGAGTCGTATTTCGCGACGCTGGCGGAAGTGATCGTGCTCATCGCGACGTGCGGGCCGAAGACGCCGAGCTGCACGTGGAGCGCGTCGGGCGTGACGGTCACGCGCAGAAACATGAAGAGGATCCACACGAGCAGAAGCAGAGGCACGGTCGCGAGCGCGACCCACGTGCCCGATGCGATCGACGTCGCCGTCGTGATGCCGGCGAGGATCAAGAGCAGCACGTCGAAAAACCAGGGCATCCGCGCGCGCGACGACGCGAGCGCGCCTTCGCCGGACATGTATTTCTTTTCGTAGTCGTCGGCGCTCACGGCGTTGACTCCATCGTACAGGATTACTTCGCAGGCTTCGGTTTCGCAGGCTTCGGCGCGCGGCCGGCTTGTTCGAGCGCGCGCCTCAGGACGAACTCGATCTGCGCGTTCAAGCTGCGCAGATCGTCGTTCGCCCAACGTTGCAGCGCGTCGAGCACCGCCGGGTCGACGCGCAGCAGGAAGGCCTTGCGCTCGGACATCGCGGGCTATTGGTAAATGGTTCCGCTGTTGACGACCGGCTGCGCGCTTCGCTCGCTGCACAAGACGACGAGCAGGTTGCTCACCATCTGCGCTTTGCGCTCTTCGTCGAGCTCGACGATTTTTTGATCGCTCAAGTGCTTGAGCGCGAGCTGCACCATCGTCACCGCGCCTTCGACGATGCGCGTGCGCGCCGCGATGACGGCCTGCGCTTGCTGGCGCTGGAGCATCGCGTGGGCGATTTCGGGCGCATAAGCGAGGTGGCTGATCTTCGCGTCGACGACGTCGACGCCGACCGGTCCGAGGTGCGACTGGATTTCTTCTTTCAGCTCCGACGCCATCTCGGTCGTGTTGCGCCGGAGCGAGAGCCCCTCGTCGTCGCCGTCGTACGGGTGGCGCGACGCGAGGTTGCGGAGCGAAGCCTCGGCCTGGAGGCGGACGAACGCGGCGTAGTCGTCGACTTGGAAGATGGCCTGCGCCGTGTCACGCACCTTGAAGACGACGATGCAACCAATCTCGATCGGGTTTCCGTCTTTGTCGTTCACTTTGAGCTCGGGTGAGCCCCAGCTGACGACGCGCACGGAGACGCGCCGCTTGGTGACGATGGGATTCACCCATCGAAGGCCCGAGACTTTGATCGTGCCGACGTATTTTCCGAAGAGCTGAAGCACGACCGCTTCGTTCGGATTGACCATCACGAGCCCGCCGATCGCGATCAGCGCGGCGACGACCACGACCAGGCCGAGTCCGGCCATCGCCGGCGCCGCGGCGACTCGACTCTCGGTGAAGAGCCACGCCGCCAGCACGAAGCCGCCCAAGCCGAATCCAAGCATCGCGCCGCCGGGAGCCCCGGAACGCTCGATCTCACGAATGGGAACCATCGTCGTCCTCCGATGCTACCAAAGTGATATCACTTTGGTAGCTCGTCAAGGGCCGCCAGCACGACGCGACGTCCGGATCGCTTTCGGCGAGCAAACGAAGCTCGGGTGCGAGTTTCTCACCGGCCGCATTCGCGCCGCGGCGAATCCGCGATGACTCAGAAACGTTCGGCGTCGTTCTTCGGCGCTTGCGGCCAGGCTTGCGACGGTTGGCCGTTGATGGTCGTTCCGCCGTAGGCGAACGCGGGTACGGCCGAGAGCATGTTGACGGGAAACGGAAGCGAAGGCTTCGTCGCTTCGTCGAGCGCCGCGAGATGTCCTTGGCCGAGCTTCACGTCGAGCGCGCCGAGGTTGTCGTCGAGCTGCTGCATCGTGCGCGCGCCGATGATCGTCGACGCGACGCCGGGCTGACACTGCACCCAAGCGAGCGCGACGCGCGGCACCGTCGTTCCGAGCTCTTTTGCGATCTTCTCCATGAGGTCGAGCAGGTCGAACGTTCGATCGTCGAGGAAGCTCGTGACGCGCGCGCCGCGCGTCGCCTCGTGCTTGCCCTTGTCGGCGCGCTTGTATTTCCCGCTCAGCGCGCCGCCGCGCAACGGTCCCCAGGGCGTGATGCCGAGACCGAGCTCTTCGGCCATCGGCACGAGCTCGCCCTCGACCGTGCGTTGCAAAAGCGAATATTCGATTTGTAATGCGATGAGCGGCGACCACCCACGAAAGAGCGCCAACGTCTGCGCCTGCGCGACCTTCCATGCTGGTGTATCGCTGAATCCCAAATAGCGAACCTTGCCTTGCTGGACGAGCGTATCGAGCGCGCGCATCGTTTCTTCGATGGGCGTCGTCTTGTCCCAAGCATGCATCCAATACAAATCGATGTAGTCGGTGCGCAGTCGGCGGAGCGATTCTTCGCATTGCGAGATAATGGCTTTGCGGTGAGAGCCGCCGCCGTTCGGGTCGCCGAGGAACATGTTCGTCAAAAACTTCGTCGCGATGACGACGCGGTCGCGTTTCTTCCGATCATGGCCGAGGTGCTCGCCGAGGATCGCCTCGGAGTGTCCTTTCGTGTAGCCGTTGGCCGTGTCGATGAAGTTTCCGCCGCGGTCGATGAACGCGTCGAGGATGCGCTTGGCTTCGTCGGGCTCCGACCCGAATCCCCACTCTTTGCCGAACGTCATCGCGCCCAAGCAAAGCGGGCTGACGCGCAGACCGGACCGACCCATCGTGACGTAGTGCGTGAGCGACATGATGAATGTCCTACTCGCTCGCCGACGGGCCGGCGGGAATTTCACGATATCGCGCGCGTCCTCGCGATCGCCGTAGATTTCCCGGCGTAGCAGCGGCCGCTCACAGTCGCGGGGCCACCACGAGGACGAGGAACACGTAGATCGCGCAGAAGACGCCGAACGCGATGAGGGTGCGGCGTAGGCCGCGTTTCTCGCGGCGGTCGCGCGCGAAAAAAATCGGGATGGCGAAGCTCATCACGAGGATGCTGAGGACGAGCGCCTTCGCCATGCGTCACTCGACGACGATCACGTCTCCCGATTGGAGCACGAAGCGCGCTGCCGCCGAGTCGCCGCGGGTGATCGCGTCGTACGTGAAGCGGATGCGCTCGGCGCGCTCGCCCGATCGCAAGACGAAGATGCGCGAGCGATCCGCGTAGTCGGTGAAGCCGCCGGCGTCCGCGAGGGCTTGCGCGACGCCCGCGCCGCGCATCTCGATCGGAAAGACGCCCGGGTGCGTGACCTCGCCGATGACCGTGACTTGTCGCGGCGCGAATTCGTCGATGTTCACGGTCACGCTCGGCGCGACGAAAAATGGTTTGAGTCGCGCTTCGAGCTCGGAGCGGAGCGCCGACGGTCGCTTGCCACGGACCTCGACCTCGCCGAGCAGCGGCAGCGCGATGCGCCCGTCGGGACGAACGCGCGCGCGCGTCGCGAGTCCGTCTTGGCTGACGACGCGCACGTTGACGATGTCGCCCGTGTGAATGAGGTACTCGCCCGAAACTTCGGACGCGGCGGGAAGATCCTGCACCCAAACGAAGCTGCCGGTCGTGCCGCACGAGGCGACGGCGAGGAGCAGCACGAGATCACGAAATCGCATGTTTCTTTCTCCCGCGCAGGGCGGAGACGACGACAGCATACAGCTCCCGGACGCGGATCGCGCCGGTGACGATCGCGAGCGCCGCGTAGACGAGCATGTCGAGCACGAGGCGCGCCGGGCCGATGCGGCGCGTCGAGAGATGAAGCGCGATCACGGCCGCGCAGACGCCGAGTGATTTGAGCACCGAGCCGACGTTTTTGCGGTCGAAGACGCCGCGGCCGAGGAGCGCGACGTACGTCGCCGCGACGATGGCTTCGGTGCCGACCGAAATTGCCGCGGCGCCGATTCCCCCGCCGCCTTCGCCGAGCGCCGCGAGCGACACGCGCACGAGCGCGAAGTTGAGGAGCCCGTTCACGACGAACGAAACGAGCGTCACGATCGTCACCGTCCACGCGCGCTCGAGCATGATCATCGCGGTCGAGCCGAGCATCGCGACGTAGACGACGACGAAGAGCGGCGCGAGGACGCGCATCGCGCCGACCGCCGGCGCGAATCGGAGCCCGAAGACCGTGCGGATGACGAAGTCGGCGCCGAGCCCGAGCATGAGCGCGACCGGAATCGCGATGACGAGCGTCCACTCGAGCGCGCGGCGCATCATCGCGTAGAGCTCGTCCTTCGCGACCGCCGCGCGGGCGAGTTCGGGCGTGACGACCCACTGGATCAATGGTGCGAGGAGCATCGCGACGCTCGAGATGTTCGTCGCCGCGCCGTAAAAACCGAGCTCCCGATTCGGGAGCAAGAAGCCCATGATCGTGACGTCGATCTTCGAATAAAGGACGATCGCGATGATGTTGAGGTAGTACGGCGCGCTTTTTTCGAGCACGCGCAGCGTTTCGCGCACGTCGAAGCGCACGCGCAAATCGACGACGCGTCGCGCGATGGCGAAGAGCGCGACGAATCGAACGAGCTCGCTCAGCGCCGCGGCGAGCGCGAAAGCCCAGAGCTTCGCGTGGCCGACGATCGCCGCGATGATCGCGGCGGCCCAGAGGAGCTTGGTCGCGATGTTGAGGACCGAAAGTCGCCCGACGCTTCGCGCCGCGTAGAGGAGCGTCGCGCAAGTGTTCGCCGCGTAATAACAGAGCTGCGAAATGCCGAAGCCCATCGCGGTGAGCACGACCTCGCGCGAATGACCCGAGCGCTGCGCAATGAAGCCGATCGACGCGATGACGACCGCGGCGGCGAGCACGCGAAGGAGCTGGGTGCCGCCGTAGAAATCCGACGCGTGCGCGGGCCGCAGCGGGATTTCTTTTTGGATGTACATGTCGATCCCGAAGCCGACGAAGCCGAAGCCGGTGATCGCGAGCGCCTCGGCGAACGCGTACTCGCCGAAGAGCGACGGACCGAGGTGTCGCGGCAAGACGAGACGCACGAGGAGCGCGACGCTCCACGTCCCGAGCAGCGACATGCCGACGACGAAGCCGTTCCGCAGCGCGAGACCGCGCTCGTTCTGGCTCATGGCGTGATGCCGAAGAGGCCGGCGACGCGCTGCACGTAGCGCTCGACGCTCATCGCGCGCGCGGCCCACGCGCGGTTGTGCTCGCCCATCCGCGCGCGGAGCGCGTCGTCCTTGGCGAGCGAGTCGATCGCGCGCGCGAGCTCGACCGAGTCGCCGATCGGCACGGTGAAGCCCGATTTTCCGGGCAACACGTAGTCGCGAATGCCCGGCGAGTCGGTGGTGACGACCGGCTTGCCCATCGCCATCGCCTCGCAAATCACGGTGACGCCCGCCGCGTAGTCGACGCGATCGAGCGGAACGACGACGAGCCGCGCGCGTGCGTAGGCGTCGCGCAAGTCTTCGTAGGTGAGCTTGCCGAGGACGGCGAGGTTGCGCGTCGGCAAGACGTTGTTGGCGCTGTTGAACCCGGCGTGCGGCGCCCACCCCGACGCGACCACGCGAAATTCGTACGGCAGCTTCGCCGCCGCGCGCTGCAGCATCGGATAATCGCGGCTCTCGCGCCCGCAGCTGAAGACGTAATCCGAGCTCGTTTCGCGCGGCTCGTAGAAACGCGTGTCGAGCCACTGATCGAAGCGATGGACTTTGTGCCCGGGGTATCCGAGCTCGGAGACGAAGATCTCGCGCTGTCGCTCGGCGAGCACGATGACGTTGCGATAGACGCTGTGCCCGATCGCGCGAAGGATGATGCGTCGCTTTTTGGTGCCGCCGTGGTGGACGACCATCGTCACGCGTCCGTGATCGCGCGCGGCGCGCATCATCATGCCGAACGGCATGCCGATGTCCTCGCCGGTCACGTAAAATTGATCGAACTCGCGACGCTTGGTCATGCCGAGCGCGGCGAGGCCCCAGAGGCGGCCGCGCGCGCGCGCTTGCCGTACGGCCGGGTGGCTCGAAGCGTCGACGTCGTGAAAGTCGAGGATGGTCGCGCCGATCGCCCGCGCGAGCTCGACGTACTCGATGCGCGGGATCTCGCCTCGCTCGGCTCGCTCGGCCGCGCCGGCCTCCGGTGCCTTCGCAAGGAGGATCAGCGTTCTCGTGCGTGGAGCCGGCACGGTGCGACCATACACCGCGGAGCGTGATATATTGCGACTTTGAATCATGCCGCCCATTGACGAGCCGCGACGCTCCGCACAACGCGGTCGGTCGCGCCGGCCGGAAGAGGAGGACGAGGACGAAGGTCTCGACCTCTCGCACTTGAAAGACGTCGCGGGTTACGTGCTGCGCGCGCCGAGGCGGCAGCCTCGACGGTTCGCGGTGTGGGCCGCGGTCGGGGTCGTCCTCGGCGCGGCGACCTGGCACTATTATCCGCGCACTTACGCGACCGAGGTGAAGATCCTCGCGAAGCGAAACCTCGTCTTGCCGGCGCTCGACAACCCGACGCGCGCCGTTCCGCGCGAGGCGGACAACCCGACCAAAGACGTCGGCACGACCATGCTTCAGCACGACAATATGGTCGGGCTCATCAAAGAGGTCGACTTGCTCGACCGTTGGGAGGCGACGCGGCCGCCGCTCCTCCGCGCGAAAGACGCGCTCCTCGGGTCGCTTCACGGGCCGGGGACCGATGCCGATCGCATGCGCGCGATCGAGGGCGTGCTCGAGAAGCGTCTCTCGGTCACGAGCGACGATACGACGATCACGATCACGGTCGAGTGGACCGACGGACAGATGGCGTACGATCTCGCCGAGGCCGTCGAAAAGAATTTCATCGAGGCGCACTACGACTCCGAAGTGAACGTCATCAACGACGCGATCTCGATCCTCGAGCAGCACGCGAGCGACGAGCGCAAGACGTTCGATGCGGCACGCAACGAATTCGAACAGGCCGAGTCGAAGTCGCCTTCGTCGGTCGTGACGAGCCCGCAGGGCGTGCGACGCGTCGTTCATGTCGCGCCCACGGGCGGCGCGAGCACGGCGAAGCCCGCGGTCGACCCGCAGCTCCTCGCGGACCTCGACGCCAAGCGCGCGTCGATCAAGACGATGGAGGACCAACGAAGCGCGCGCATCGCCGAGCTCAATCGGCAGCTGAGCGACGCGCTCGTCTCGATGGCGCCGGGTCACCCCGCGGTCATCGCGCTGAAGCAGCGCATCGCCGACGCGCAAGTCGTCCCGCCCGAGCTCGCCCAGCTCCATGCCGACGAGCGCGTGCTCATCGACAAGCTCGCCGCGACCGCGCCGCCGCCTTCGCACGTCGAGCCGCTCGCGACGACGACGACCGTGAGCGTTCCGGCGCCCGCGAGCGCGCTCTCGCGTGGGCTCATCGAAGAAGAGGACCCGGCCGTCACCGTCGCGCGGATGAAGCTCCAAACCTCGGCGCAAAAGCTCTCGGATCTGCAGTCGCGCATCGACTCGGCGAAGATCGAGCTCGACATCGCGAAGACCGCGCACAAATACCGCTTCAACATCGTGCACCCCGCGGAGGTCTCGTCGCGGCCGCGCAAGCCGAACCCGTTCGTGCTCGCGTTCGGCATCTTGTTCGGCGTTCTCTTGCTCGCGTTCGGCTCGGTCGTGCGCAACGAGCGTTCGCGCGGCAAGTTCCTCGAAGAGTGGCAGCTCCGTCGGCGTCTCAAGCTGCCGGTCTTGGGAGAAATCGAGTCTTAAGCATGCGCCTCTGGCCGCTGCTCGATGCGGGCGTCGCGTTCGCTTCCGTCCCCGTTCTCGCGGCGACCGGGTACCTCGGCTATCTCGCGCTGCGCTCGCGCGAGGTCACGCCGCCGCCGTCTCGTGAGCCGCACTTGCGATTCGACGTCGTGGTTCCGGCGCACGACGAAGAGGCGGGCATCGCCGAGACGGTGAAGAGCTTGCTCGCGATCGATTATCCGCGGTCGCTCTTTCGCGTCGTGGTCGTCGCCGACAACTGCAGCGACGCGACCGCCGCGCGCGCGCGCGAGGCAGGCGCGGTCGTGCTCGAGCGCTTCGACGAAAAAAATCGCGGCAAAGGTCACGCGCTCGCGCACGCGTTCGAAAAGAGCCTCGCGGGCGACGCCGACGCGGTGGTCGTGGTCGACGCCGACACGACCGTGAGCGAAAATTTGCTTCGCGCGTTCGCCGCGCATTTGGACGCGGGCGAGATGGCGCTCCAAGCCGAGTACGGCGTGCGCAACCCGGACGCATCGTGGCGCACGCGGCTCATGGTCATCGCGATGTCGCTCTTTCACGACGTTCGTTCGCGCGCGCGCGAGCGCATGGATCTCTCGTGCGGCCTCCGCGGAAATGGGATGGCCTTCGCGCGCGAGCTCCTCGAAGAAGTGCCGCACGACGCGTTCTCGATCGTCGAGGACGTCGAATACGGTCTGCGTCTGGCCGAAGCCGGACATCGCGTCGGGTACGTCGGCGAAGCATCGGTCCTCGGCGAAATGGTCTCGAGCGGCGAGGCGGCGCGCTCGCAGCGTCTTCGTTGGGAAGCCGGACGGCAAGCGCTTCGCAAACGCGGCCTCGCGCTCCTCGTTCGCGGAATCGCCGAGCGCGACGCGATGCTCTTCGATCTCGGCCTCGACGTCGTGCTTCCGCCGCTCTCGAAGATCGCGGTCGCCACGGTGGCGGTCGGCGCCGCTGCGGGTCTCGTCGCAGTCGGATCGCTCGCGAGCGGACGCGCGCCGATCGCCTGGATTCCCGCGGTCGCGAGCGGCGCGCTGCTCGGCGTGTACGTCGCGCGCGGCGTGCAACTTTCTGGTCTCGGAGCGCGCGGCGTCGCTACGCTCGCGTGGGCACCGGTCTACGTCGTTTGGAAAGCGACGCTCGGCCGGCAAAAACCTTCGACGTGGGTTCGAACGAGGCGGGAGACGTGACGTGAGCGCGGCGAGCGAAAACGACGTTCAGCTTCAGAAGCTCTGGATCGCGCTCCAACGAAAAGCGTGGCGCGTCCTCGCGGTCGTCCCCGCGACGCGCGAAATCTCGTCGCTCGCCGCCGCCAACGTCCTCGCCGAGGTCGCGTGGCGTTACCGCGGCGAGCCGACCAACGTGCTCGACCTTCGCGACGTCGGCTTGCGCCTCGTCGACTACCAGACGAAAGAAATCACCGCGCAGATCGAACAAGGCAACGCGGTCATCATGGCGCTCTCGTCGGTCGCGCAGGGCGCCGCGGCGATTTCGCTCGCGCGTTTCGCCGACGCCGCGGTGCTCCTCGTGCGCTACGGCGAGACGAGCGTCGAGGCCGCCGAGCAATCGATCGCCGAGATCGGCGCAGAAAAATTCTGCGGCACGCTCGTCGTGAAACCGAGCATGCGCCCGGCGGAGGAGCCCGCGCTCGAGGCCGCGCCGAAGAAGGCCGAGTCGTGACGGCGCGGCTCTCGGTCGTCATCCCGACTTACAATCGCGCGCAGTCGCTCGTTCGTTTGCTCGAGCAGCTCGCGAAACAATCGGTCGCGCCGGATCGCTTCGAGGTCGTGGTGGTCGACGACGGGTCCGCCGAAGATCCGACGCGGCAAGTGCGCGCGCTCGGCCTCCCGTTCGCGTGCCGCGTCGAGCGACAAAAAAATGCCGGCGCCGCCGCCGCGCGCGATCGCGGCGCCAAGCTCGCGACCGGCGAGATCGTCCTCTTCCTCGACGACGACATGCAGCTCGGTCCGGACGTCGTGGCCGCGCACCTCGAAATCCACGAGCGCGATCCGCGCGCGGTCGTCCTCGGCCGCCTGCGTCCCGACCCCGACATGAAGCTCGAGCTCTTCGAGCGATTCCACGCCGACGTGCTCGAGCGCTTCGCCGCCGACGTCCTCTCGGGTCACACGACCGCGCGCGGCACCAACGTCTACACCGGCAACGTCTCGATGCGACGCGACGCATATCTGCGCGTCGGCGGCTTCGATCCCGCGTTCGGCCACGCCGAGGACGCCGAGCTCGGCGTGCGTCTCGAAAAAGATGGCGCGCATTTCCACTTGAGCGAGCGCGGAGGCAGCGTCCACTCGTCGGACCGCGCGAGCGCCGAAGGCTGGCTTCGCCGCGCGAACGCGTATGGCATGTATGATACACGCATCGGCCGCAAGCACCCGGACGTCGCCGGGGCGAGCCCCTGGCGCTACTTCCGCGATCTCTCGCCCGCGGCGCGTCCGTTTCTCGCGCTCGGTCTCGGCGTGCCGCGCGTCGCCACGAAGCTCTCGCGCGCCGCGCTCGGCATCGCGCGCGTCGTCGATCGCGCCGGCCTCGAGCGCACGGCGCTTCGCGGGACGACGCTCGCGTTCGGCCTCGAGTACGCCGCCGGCATGCGGAGCGAAGCCGCGAGCCTCCTCGGCGCGCTCGCCGACTTCGTCGATTTCGCCGACCGCGCCGGACCTCGCGGCGGCGAGCGCGTCCTCGTCGCCGCCTCGCGCATGCGCCACGCGATCCGCGAGGACTACGCGACGATGCGCCGATACGACGCGAAATATGGCCGATCCGCGCCTCCGAAAGCGATCTCGAAAGAAGCCGTCGTTCGCATCGGTTTCCAAATCATGGTCGCCGTGCGTCTCATGCACTTCTTCCGCGACGCCGGCGCCAAACCCGCCGCGATGATCGCCTCACGGCTCATTCGTCATCTCTACGGCTCCGACATTCATTGGGATGCAGTCATCGCGCCGGGCGTCCAAATCGTCCACGGCATGGGCCTCGCGATCAGCCCGAAGGCGAGCATCGGCGCCGGCAGCATCGTGTTTCAGAACGTGACGCTCGGCGAATCGCAAAACGGCGCGCCCGCCGTCGGCCGCAACGTCCACATCGGACCGGGCGCGACCCTCCTCGGCCCGATCGAAATCGGCGACGGCACGAAGATCATGGCCGGGTGCGTGATCCGCGAATCGGTCCCCGAGGGCTCGCTCGTTTCGGCGCCCGAGCCCGAGGTCCGCGCGCGCGTGACGCCGCTGCGCAAACGGTCCGGCACGTGAACGACCGCGTGTGGATCGGCGAGGTGCCGATCGATCCGCTGACGTTCGACGAAGCGCTCGACGCGATCGATCGTTTGGTCACCGCGCGCGAAGGCGGCACCGTCTTCACGCCGAACGTCGATCACGTCGTCATGGCCGATCACGACGAGGCTTTCCGCGCGGCGTATCGCGACGTGAGTCTCAGCTTGGTCGACGGCATGCCGGTCCTCTGGGCGTCGCGTCTTCTCGGTCGCGCGCTGCCCGAAAAAGTCTCCGGCTCGGATCTCGTTCCGCGTCTCGTCGAACGCGCCGCGTCGCGCGGCTGGCGTGTCTACTTGCTCGGAGGCGCCGAAGGGAGCGCAGCGATCGCCGCGCGTGCGCTCGAGTCGCACGGCGTCGAGGTCGCCGGATTTTCCGCGCCGCGCGTCCCAGTGAGCGCGTCGCCCGCCGCGCACGCCGAGCTCGCCGACGCGATCGCGAAGACCGAGCCCGACCTCGTCCTCGTCGGCCTCGGCGCACCGAAACAAGAGCTCTTCGCGACCGCCGTGCGCGATCGCTTGCGGCCCGCGGTGCTGCTCGGCGTCGGCGCGAGCATCGATTTTCTCGCCGGCGCCGTGCCGCGCGCGCCCGCATGGGTTTCGCAAAACGGCCTCGAGTGGCTCTACCGTCTCGGCCGCGAGCCGCGCCGATTGTGGCGGCGGTACTTGCTTCGCGATCCGCAATTCTTTGCGCTAATCCTCAGGCAGCTCATTCGAAGATGACGCAGCGATCCCTCCTTCAGCGCGCGCGCGCGAGCCTCGCCCGCGATCGCGATTTGTCTCTCGGCCAAAAATTCGAGAAGGGTCTCGCGAACGGCGCGGCCCTCGTGCGCGCCCCGTTTTTTCTCCGCGCCTGCGATCGAGTCGGCGCGCGTGCACGCACGCGCGGCAAACCGGTCGTCGAAAATCTCGGCACGATCGAAATCGGCGACGACTTCCAGCTCAACTGCGCCTTCGCGCCGGTGCGTCTCTTCGCCGGCCCCGGCGCGACGCTCCGCATCGGCGACGAAGTGAACGTCAACTTCGGCGCCGACATCGCGGCCGAAGACGCCATCACGATCGGCTCGCGCGTGAGCTTCGGCCCGTACGTCGTCGTCGCGGACCACGATCGCGAAGAGCCGGGTGGCGCGCCCGAGCCGGTCACGATCGGCGACGACGTCTGGCTCGCCGCGCGCGTCCGCGTTTCGAAAGGCGTGACGATCGGCGAAGGCACGGTCGTCACCGCCGGCAGCGTCGTGACCGCGTCGCTCCCGGCCGGCGTCGTCGCAGGCGGCGCACCCGCGCGCGTCCTTCGCCCGCGTCGGCCGACCGACACGCCGCCCGCCGAGCCCGCGCCCGACGTGGAGGCCCCGCCGAATCCCGACGTCCGCGGCCTCATCGTCGCCGACTTCACCGCGACCGAGCTCGCCGTCGCGATCGAAAAGACCGACGATCTCGGCCCGCGCGTCGCCGCCGAAATCGCGCCGTTCGATCAAGTCGTTCAAACGCTCCTCGCCCTCGCGTCGCCGACGCCGGCGCACGACTTCGCGTTCGTGTGGACGCGCCCCGAGCGCGCGATCCCCGCGTTCGCGCAGCTCCTCGCCGGCGACGCGGTCACGCACGACGCACTCCTCGCCGAGGTCGACGCGTTCGCCGAGCGTGTCCTCGCCGTCAAAGGCGCGCGCTTCACGTTCGTCGCCGCGTGGGCGCTCCCGCCCGGCGCGCGCGGGCTCGGCATGCTCGACATGAAATCGGGCGGCGCATCGCGCGCGCTCGCCGCGATGAATCTCCGTCTCGCCGAGCGTCTCGACGCATCGCCGACGACCTTCGTCCTCGACCCCACGCGCTGGCTCGCGGCCGGCGAGTTCGACCCGCGCCTCTGGTACCTCGGAAAAGTCGGCTTTTCGCGCGAGGTCTTCGCCGCCGCCGCCGCCGATTTGCGCGCGGCCATCCGCGGCGTCCGCGGCCACGCGCGCAAGCTGCTCGTGCTCGACCTCGACGACACGATGTGGGGCGGCATCGTCGGCGATCTCGGCTGGCAAAATCTCAAGCTCGGCGGCCACGACATGGTCGGCGAAGCGCTCGTCGATTTCCAACGCGAGGTCCTCGCGCTCTCGAAGCGCGGCGTCGCGCTCGCCGTCGTCAGCAAAAACGAAGAGACGGTCGCGCTCGAAGCCATCCGCTCGCACCCCGAGATGATCGTGCGCGACACCGATCTCGTCGGCTGGCGCATCAACTGGCGCGACAAAGCGCAAAACATCGCCGACCTCGTCCAATCGCTGAACCTCGGTCTCCAGTCGGTCGTCTTCATCGACGACAACCCCATCGAGCGCGCGCGCGTTCGCGAAGCGCTGCCCGAGGTCTTCGTCCCCGAATGGCCCGAGGACAAAACGCGCTACGTCTCCGCGTTTCGCGCGCTCGGTTGCTTCGACGTGCCGTCGCTCAGCGCCGAGGACGCCGCGCGCACGCGCATGTACGTCGAAGAAAAAAAACGCGAAGAGCTCCGCGCCCAAGTCGGCTCGCTCGACGAGTGGCTCCTCGGCCTCGGCACCAAAGTTCAATTCGCGCGTCTCGCCGCGAGCAACCTCCCGCGCACGGCGCAGCTCCTCAACAAGACCAACCAAATGAACTTGCGCACGCGCCGCCTGAGCGAAACCGAGCTCATGGAGTGGGCGTCGGCGCCGAGCCGCGAGCTCTGGGCGGTCTCGGTCTCCGACAAGCTCGGCGCCGCGGGCCTCACTGGAATTCTCGGCCTCGAATGGGACGGCGCGCGCTGCGTCGTCACCGACTACGTCCTTTCGTGTCGCGTGATGGGCCGGCGCGTCGAGGAGACGCTGGTCTGGTTCGCGACCGAGCGCGCGAAAGCACGCGGCGCGACGCGCCTCGAAGCGCATTACGTCGCCACGCCGAAAAACAAACCGTGTCTCGGCTTCTTCGCCGGCCTCGCCGAGCTCGCGCGCGAAGGCGACGTCTTCACGTGGGACGCCACGAAACCCTTTCCGCAACCGCGCGGCATCGAAGTCGTCGTCGAGGCCGCGCCGTGAGCTCGCGCATGCAAGCGGCCCTCCGCCGCGCCGATCGCGCGCTCGCGCTCGGCGCCGCGCGCGTACGTTTCCGCAACGTGACGACGCTCGGCGCCCGCGCGCGCACGGCCGGCGTCCCGTTCATCGACAACCGCGGCCGCATCGAAATCGGCGACGACTTCTTCCTCTCGTCGCAGCCCGTCGTCTCGCACATGGTCTGCGAACGCGGCGCGCGAATCCTCGTCGGCCATCGCGTGGCCATCGGCTCCGGCGCAGCGATCGCCTCGCACCTCGAAATCCGAATCGGCGACGACGTCCGCATCGGCCGCAACGTGATGATCCTCGACACCGACTTCCACGAGCTCGGCGACATGAGCCAACCGAGCGCGCCGCTCCCGGTTGTCATCGAATCCTCCGCGCGTCTCGACGACGGCGTCGTCGTTCTCAAAGGCGCCCACATCGGCGCGGGCGCGCGCATCGGGCGCGGCAGCGTCGTCTCCGGCAACATCGAGCCCGGCGTCTTCGCGACCGGCGTCCCCGCGCGCGCCGCGCGAAAATCAGGCGTCGCAAGCGACGCGGATCTCGCCGATCGGATTCGCGCCATCGTCGCCGAAACGTTCGACACGTCGCGCCCCGTCGACCTCGCCGACGGCCCGCGCGAAATCCCGCGATGGGATTCACTCGGCACGCTGCGTCTTCTCCTCGCAGTCGAAGACGAGCTCGGCGTCCGCCTCGGCGACGGCGGCCTCTACGGCGCCAAGACCGTCGCCGACGTCGTCACCATTGCTGCGCGCGCCCTCGAGCGTCAGTGATTCGACACGCGCCGCAACCGGCGCACCGTCGGCCGGCTCGAGTATGGCCCCTCGAGCATCGAGCGCACGTACTTCATCAAAAGCTCACGCTCGAACGGCTTCTTCAAAAACGCGTTCGCGCCCGCCTGCTCCGCCTCGGCCATGTCCTCGGGCGAGTGCCGCTCGCTCATCATGATGATCGGCACCTTCGACCGCTTGCGGATCGCCTCGACGAGCTCGAGCCCCGACTCGCGCGGAAGCGACGAATCGATGCACAAGAGCAGCGGCGAACAAGTCTCGAGCTCGCGCATCGCCGAGTCGTACTCGGCGGCGACACGCACCTTGAACCCCTCCGCCTCGAGCCAGCGCTTCACCCGCTCGCGAATCGCGGGCTGATCCTCTACGACCAAAACGAGCCGCATGAGCGGCCCATGCTACCACGCGCGCTCAGCTAGCGCCCTTGCCGAAGAGCACGACCGGCACCGTCTTGAAGACGAGCTGGAAATCCTGCCCGAGGCTCCAATTGTCGATGTACTGCATGTCCAAGTACATCCACTCCTCGAAGCCGATTTCGTCGCGCCCGCTCACTTGCCACACGCAGGTGATGCCTGGCCGTACCGACAGCCGCCGACGCTGCCACGCCTCGTACTGCAAAACCTCGCGCGGCACCGGCGGCCGCGGCCCGACGATCGTCATCTCGCCGCGGAGCACGTTGATGAACTGCGGCAGCTCGTCGATGCTGTACTTGCGAATGAACCGCCCGAGCGCCGTGACCCGCGGATCGCGCTGCATCTTGAAGACCGGCCCGCTCCGCTCGTTCATCGCCATGAGCTTCGCCTTGAGCTCTTCGGCGTTCACGACCATCGAGCGAAACTTGAGCATGTGAAACGGCCGCCCGTAGAGCCCGACGCGTTCCTGCTTGAAGAGGATCGGCCCCTTCGACGTGAGCTTCACGAGGACCGCGATGGCGATCATCAGCGGCGAAAGCAGCGCGATGGCGACGCTGGACGCAGCGATGTCGAACGCGCGCTTCAACGCGAGCTGAAACGGCTTGTGGCGATACGAGAGATAGTGAACGTAGCCGTCGAGGAGCACGTCGCGGTCGCGCGGCTCGGCGCGCGCGATGCGAAACCGGTTGGCCGGAAGCGCGAACGGGATGCCGAAGCGCTCGCAAACGCGAATCGACTCTTGAACCGCCGGGCGATGCACCTCGTCGCTGCTGGCCAAAAAGACCTCGTGCACGACGCGCTCGCGCAGCGTCGTCTCGAGCTCGCTCGCGGTACCGACGATCGGCGCCGGCAAACGGTCGTGCGCCGCTTGGTCCTCGAAGCGGAGGTAGCCGACGACGCGGCGATTGTCGCGCGCATCGCGGATTTCGAGCCCCGTGTGCCGCCCGAGCGGCCCGACGCCCACGATGAGAATGTCGACCGGCGCGACCGGCCGCGTGCGCAGCCAGCTCGTGAGGAGGCGCAGCCACGTGACGCCGAAGACCGCGATCATCGTGAATCGCAGCATGTCGCTGCTGGCCGCGTAGCGCGGGACGAAGTAGCGAAGCACGAACATCGGCACGAGCATGCCGGCGAGGAGGACGAACGTCAGCGCGACGTCGCCCCAGATTCCGCGGCCGTTGTGCGCGTCGTAATGGCGGAGAACCCGGCCTCCGACGGCCCAAAGGAGCAGCGACCCGGCCGCGAGCGCGAGCCCGACGAGCCAGTGGATGCCGCCCGGGACGACCGTCGAGGCCGCCGCGGCGAGGACGAGCACCAGCCCGTCACCAACCAAGTTGATCTTCTGCCAAGTGCGAGGAGACATGGATCCGTGGCGGTTCTGCAAGCGCCATGCTACCTGTACCACACCCTGCGCCGCCCGGATCCAGTATTTGTGTAATCGCGCTAACTACTCGGTCTGAGAGAGTATTTTCTCGAGTATTGCGGCTTGCGTCGGGTCCACGTCGTGGAAGCGGAGGCCGACGTCGTAGGTAGCCGGGGATCCAGGCGGCAGCTCTTCGATCCAGACGACCTCGGCGGTGAATGGGGTGAGGGCGTCCTCGGTCATCATCTCGAGCGTGAGGCGTTCGCCTTTGGCGAAGCGTTGGTCGCTGAAGATGCGGACGCCGCCGAGGCTCATGTCGATCGGGTGGCGCCGCGTGATGATGCCTGCCGCGCGGCAAAACACGGGCACTTGTAGCCGCCGGTAGCGTCGCCGTTCGGCGTGATCCTGGCTCACGAAGCGATGGTACCCAAAGTTGGTGCGGGTTGCAGCGTTCGATTACCCTCGCGGAGAATGCGCGGCGTAGCGCTCATCCTCGGCGACCGCGTCGTTTCGCGCTGCGACAGCGGGCGGCTGGTCGTCGAGTACATGCTTTTCGACTCGGCGGAGGTGCTGGTCGCGGGTGGAGGCTTGGGCGTTCGCGAGCAGGGGTATCTCACGACGGCGGGGCTCGCGCGGGCGCGGCTCGAGAAGGCGGGCGTGACGGTGGCGCTCGCGCAAGAAGCGTTTTCGGCGCTGAAACCCGGGCATTTGCGGGCGCTCGCGCGGTCGCCGGTCGTGTTCGAGGCGATAGAGAGGCTCGGGCCGTACGAGGCGTTCGAGGGCGGGCGGTTCGATCCGGAGACGCGTCGATACGACGGGGTTTGGCTGGATTTGGACGCGCTCGCGCGGTCGTGTCCGCTCGCGGACGCGGGGCTTTTGTTTCAGGCGCTGCATTTGAGGGTTGCGGTCGAGGAAGCCGACGCCGACGCGGCGGTGCGGATGAGCACGGCGCAGCTCACCGAGGACCGGCGGCCGAACGAACGGACTTGGGAGCGGACGCCGCTCGAGAACGTCGCGCGCCTGCCGCGCGTGCTCGCGCAGATGCGGGTGCCGCCGCGGACGCGGACGTCGGACGCGATCGATCAGGCGGAGGTTCGCGAGGAGCTTTTGCGAAATTTGCGGACGCGGAGCGCGGCGGCGCCCGAGCCGGATACACGGCTCGGATCGCTCGCGCGGCGCTTGTCGCGGCCGCCTTCGGTGCCGCCGGAGGGTGGCGCGCGCAAACCGTCGTCGGTCCCGCCGGAGCCCGACTTCATCGTGACCGATGGGCCCGACGAGGTCGCGCAGGCTCCCGCTCCGCCGCAGCCGCGAAATGCGGACGCGCTGTTCGAAGATTTGCGACGCCACAGCGAGATGCTTCGGGGCGAGAATCATCTTCAGGCGGTCGCGAAGTTTCTGTCGGCGAGCGCGACCGAGGCGTCGTTGCCCGAGCTCGCAGTGCTCGCGTCGCGCGCGTGGCTCGCGGCAGGCGAGAAGGGGCACGCGCGATTTTTCGCGCGCAAGCTCGTCGAGGACGTGGACGCGCCGGACGAGGTGCGACTGATGGCGCTCGAGATCCTCGAGTCGACTGCGCCGACGAACGAATCTCGGATGCCGCCGCCGATCGACGCGCACGCGCTCGACGAAAAACCGGCGGAGCGCATCGTGCCGGCGCCGATCGTGATTCCGTCGCTGCCCCCTTTGCCCGCTTCGGAGAAAGTCTTGGCGGTCGTGCCGCGGGCGCCGGCGGCGGAGATCGTCGAGACGATGCCGCTCGCGAAAGGGCTCGACGAGACGATGCTCGGGGCGGGCGACGCGGTGCGAACGCCGAAGCAGGCGCACGTCGCGATGACGCGGCTCGCGCGGGCGCTCGCGCGCGATTATCGGCTCGCGTACGGGACTACGCTCAAGACCGATCCGATGGCAATCGAAGCGATGCAGCGACAGCTCCGGCGGCGCGCGGGTGAAGCGCCGCGCGAGAAAGAGCTCTTGCGGCACGGGGCGCTCTTCAGCGAGATCCTCGCGCGGTCGCTCGGCGCCGAGTGGGACGACGTCGAGGGCGATCCGGCGCGGTGGGTGATGGTCGTGCCGCCGAGCACGCGCGTGTCGCCGATCGCGCGCGTGATGCGCTTCTTCGAGCGCGGGCATCGCGAGAGCGATCTCGTCGCGTTTTTTCTCGAGCTCGAAAAATCAGCTCGCGGTCGCTAGGCGGCGTTCGTTCTCGGCGGTCTCGAGATCGAGGACGCGGAGCACGAGGGCGAGGCGTGCGAAGCGCGCGAGCCGCGCGCCCAAGCTGACGCCGACGAAGATTCCCGCGCCCGATGCGACGCCGAGGGCGGCGAGGACGGACGACCAACGTTTGCGGTCCATGGCCTCCCAGCTACAAGCGACGTGCCACGGCGAGGTCGCGCGGCGCGCCACGTGGCGCGATTGTTCTTTGCACAGCGATGCCTCGACGCGCACAATCGGTCGAGCTAGCCATGAAGCGCGTACTCGTCGCCGTTTTGATCTTTGCGTTACCGGTGGTCATTCGTTGCGGCAACGGCGGAGGGACCTCGGACCGCGGGGTCGATGCGACCTCGCCCACGGACGCGCAGGCCGACGTCGTCGCGATCGACGCGGCGGACGCGGGCGACGCGGCGCCCGACGCGCCGGCTTGCGGGCCGAACAATCCGTGCGCCGACGACGCGTCGACGTGCTGCAGCTCGATTTGTACGAATCTCAAGAAGGACCCGAAAAACTGCGGCGCGTGCGGAACGGCGTGTGGCGCGCAGCAGTTTTGCAACGGGCAGGCGTGCTTCGACGCGATCGTCGCGAACCTCTGCCATAACGCGTCTGCGGCGGTCGTGCTCGACGGGTTGCCGCCGGACGACGACGCGAGCGTCACGATCGGCGGTGCGATCGACGGCGGATGCGTTCCGGCGGTCGTCGTGCGGCAGATCGTGCAGGGCGCGCCCGGGTCGATCGACGATGCGGGGCGGCCGCTCCTCGGGCCGGGCGACACGTACGTCGCAGCGGGCGGCGGGTTCGGTCAGAACGAAGTGGCGTACATGGGCTCGACGTTCGAAGCGCCGGTTTACGTCACGGGCGACGCGAACAGCATCTCGTTCAACAAGAGCTCGGACAAAACGCTGATCGTGCAGGCGCAGAACACGGTGCTCACGGCGCATCACGATTATTTCGTCGCGTACACGGCGGTCGAGCCGGTGAGCGGGACGCTCGTCTTCAACGTGTACGGGTTTTATGCGCCGGGCACGGCGGCGGGCGCGTACTGGTTTCGAACGCAAGTCGCGCCGAGCGTCGGGACGTTCACGAAAGCGTTTTACGTTTACGAGTGGACCGACACGGACAGCGACGGGCTGCCGAGCGCGGGCGACACGTTCACGTTGGTCGCGTCGGGCTGACGTCGCGCTCCATCCAATCGCAGATGCGCGCGACGACGTCGGCGCGATCGGCGACGCGAAAGAGCGTGTGATCGGCTTTCGGCAAAAAGACGAGACGCTGCGTGCGGGCGAACGCGCGCTGGCCGGTGAACTCGAGGAACTGCCGCTCGTGGTTGAACGCGCTGTCGCCGCCGACGTAGACGAAGAGTTGATGGACGCCGCGCGCGTTCATCGCGTCGTAGTCGCGGCGGAGCGCGGCGGGCTCGGGGTAGTCGCGCACGAAGACTTCGTCTTGACCGGCGAACGCGGCAGAATAGCGGCCGAGGTTCCACGCGCCCGGCAAGCGATGAAGGACCTTCGGCACGCGGCGCGCGGCGAGGCGAATCCAGCGGGCGCGCTCGAAGTAGCGCTTCGGATAGCGGAGGTAGAAGCCGCGCGTGCGAAAAGAGTAGCCCTCGACGAAGCACGCGGCGGCGACGCGCTCGTCGGTCGCGGCGAGACGGTGCACGACGTCGACGCTCGAGCAGAAACCGACGGCGGCGATCGACGGCGAGCCGCGGCGTGTCGCGAGGAATTTCATCGCCTCGACGTGATCGTCTTTGGCGCGCTCGAGCGCGGGGAGCGTGTCTTTGCGCGCGGCGCTGTTGCCGAAGCCGGATTGATCGAAGCGCAGTGACGCAAAGCCGCGGTCGGCGAGCGCGCGCGAGAGATCGACGAAGAAACGGTATGGGCCGACGTGGTGATTGACGCCGACGTTCGACGAGACGACGGTCGGCGCGGCTTTGCGCGCGCGCGCCGGATCCGGCTCGGTGAGGACGCCGAGGAGCCTGCCGCCGGCGAAGGAGACCGCGTGCTCGCTCATTCGGCGGCCTCCGCACGGGCGACGAGCGTTCGAATCGCTTCTTGCGCGAGGAGCGCCGCGTCGGGGAACGCGGCGGGCTCGCTGCTCGAGACGCGATGCGATTTCACCGTGTGGCCGGAGCGCACGAGCGACGAGGCGAGCGCGGCGATCGCGGGTGGAGTCTCGGCCGACTCGACGAAAATCTCGACGCGCCTCGGGCGCGCGGCGCGCTCTTCGCGGAGATCGACGCGCGCGATCGAGTCGCGAGCCGCGTCCGGAAAACGGTAACCGCCGAGCTCGCGCTCGGGCGCGTGGAGCGCGTGGAGCAGCTGCAAGCGCAGCGCGCGATCCATTTGCTCGAGCTCCTCGAGGTACGCGCGGCCGGTGACGATGGGGTTCCACAAGAGGACGCGTCGTGCGAAGGGAAGCTTCGCGCTCGCGCGGAGGGCGACGGCTGCGCCGAGACGCATGCCGATGAGGACGAGATCTTGGACCATCCCGGCGTCGCGGAGCTCTTCGGCCGCGACGCAAGCGTCGTCGACGCACGCTTCGAACGTCGTCGCCTCGGGCTCGCCGGCCGAGTCGCCGGTGCCGCGGTAGTCGAAACGGAGCACCGCGAAACCGCGCGCGGCGAGCGCGCCCGCGAGCGAACGAAACGCCCAGTGCGCGCGCATGTACTCGTGCACGCCGGGCTGAAGGAGAAGAACGCCGGTCTTGCGCGCGCGTCCGCTCGGCGATTCGAGCACGCCGTAGAGCTGCTGCGCCCGGGGACCGAAGAAGAGCGCAGCCACTTATGCAAAAAACCGGTTCTTGATGCGTTTGAGCAAGCCCGCCGGCTCCTCGGCTGGCGCGGCGCGCGGCGCTTCGATCGCGGGCGCCGTCGGAAGCTCGGCGGCGATTTGGGCGAGTGTGTCCATCACGAAGACGCGCGGGCTCAGCTGGACGCCGGTGCGTTTGGCGATCGCGGCGATCGCGCGAACGACGAGGAGCGAGTGGCCGCCGGCGTCGAAGAAGTTGTCGTGCACGCCGACGCCGTGTCCGAGCAGGTCTTCCCAAACGTTGGCGACGAGGCGCTCGTTTTCCGTTCGCGGCGCGACCGATTCTTCGGCGCTCGACGGCGCGAAGGGGGCGGGCAAGCTCTTGCGATCGACTTTGCCGTTTTGAAGGCGCGGGATTTCGGGCACGTCGACGAACGCGCGCGGCAGCATGTAATCGGGCAAATGCGCGCGGAGGTGCGCGCGCAAGTCGGTCGACGTGACGCTCTCGCCGGGACGGAGCGCGTAATACGCGACGATGGTCGGATCGCCCGGCGTCGGCTCGGCGACGACGACGCAGGTCTCGCGAATCGATTCGTGCTCGGCGAGGCGCGCTTCGATTTCGCCGAGCTCGATGCGGAAGCCGCGCACTTTGACTTGGAAGTCGGTGCGCCCGAGACAGTCGATGCGCCCGTCGTCGCGCACGCGCCCGAGGTCGCCGGTTTTGTAGAGACGGGCGCCCGGCGCGAACGGATCGGGGACGAAACGTTCTTTCGTGAGCTCCGGCCGATGCAGGTAGCCGAGCGAGACGCCGTCGCCGCCGATGTAGATTTCGCCGAGCGCGCCGATGGGGCAGGGGCGCATGCGTGGATCGAGGATCCACACCGACGTGTTGGCGACGGGGCGGCCGATGGTGATGTCTTTCGGATCGGTGATGCGACCCGCGGTCGAGTACACGGTCGTTTCGGTCGGGCCGTAGTTGTTCCAAACCTCGGCGACCCGCGCGAGGAGCGCTTCGGCGAGATCCGGCGCGAGCGGCTCGCCGCCGGAGATCACTTTGAGGCCCGCGCGGCCCTTCCAACCCGAGTCGACGAGCATGCGCCACGTCGCCGGCGTGGCTTGCATGATGGTGATTTCGTGCGCGTCGAGCATGCGCGCGAGCGCGTCGGCGTCGGTCGCTTCGTCGCGCGTCGCGATCACGACTTCGCCGCCGACCGCGAGCGGCAGCATGATTTCGAGGAGCGCGATGTCGAACGAGAGCGTCGTCACCGCGAGCCAGCGATCGCTCGCGGTGCAACCGGGCTTGTCCTTGCCGATCGACGTGATGACGTTGACCGCGGCGCGCTGATGAACGAGGACGCCTTTGGGTTTGCCGGTCGAACCCGACGTGTAGAGAACGTACGCGGGGTCCTCCGGGCGCGCGGCGCTCTCGTCGCGCGGCAACGGGTCGGCGCTTTCTTTTGCGAGCTCGTCTCCGGCGCGATCCATTTCGAATGTTTTTTCGGGCGGCGCCCCGTGACGATCGGCGTGCTCGGATTCGGAGACGACGAGCGCGAGCGCGGCGTCTTCGACCATGAACGCGATGCGTCCGGGCGGAAACGCCGGATCCATCGGCACGTAAGCGCCGCCGGCTTCGAGGATGCCGAGCATCGCGGCGACCACGTCGATCGAGCGCGACATCGTGAGGCCGACGAGCGTTCCGCGTTTCACGCCGCGCTTGCGGAGCGCGCGGGCGATGCGATTCGCGCGCGCGGCGAGGTCGCGATATGAAATCGAATCGTCTCCGCGACGCACGGCGGCCGCGTCTGGAGTCTTCTTCGCTTGTCGCGCAAAGAGATCGGCGACCGTGGCGTCGCGCGGGTATTCGGCGGCGGTGCGGTTGAATTCGCGGAGGCGCGCGAGCTCCTCGGCGGGCATCGGCAAATTCGAGAGGTGCTCGTCCGGGCTCGCGACGACCGCTTCGAGGAGCGCTCCGTACGCGCGCGCGAGTCGCCGAATCGTCGCCGGCTCGAAGAGATCGGTCGCGTACTCGATGAGGCCTTCGAGGCCGTGCGGCGTCTCTTTCGTGTAGAGCGTGAGATCGAACTTGGACGTCGCGGTGTCGATCTCGGCGCGCTCCGAGAGGCTCGCGAGGTGCGAGAGGCCGTCGCGGCCGTGGAGCACGAACATCACTTGAAAGAGCGGCGCGCGCGAAAAATCGCGCTCGGGCGCGAGCTCGGCGACGAGCTGCTCGAACGGAAGCTCGGCGTGCGCGTACGCCGCGAGCGCGCGGGCGCGCGTCTGACGGAGGAGCGCGCGGAAGCTCGGATCGTCGTCCATCTTCGCGCGGAGGACGACCGTGTTGAGAAAGCAGCCGACGAGCTTTTGCGTTTCGCTGCGCGTCCGCTCGGAGATCGGCGTCCCGACGAGGACGTCGTCTTGGCCGGTGTATGCGTGAAGAAGCGCGGCGAATCCCGCTTCGAGCGTCATGAAGAGCGTCGCTTGCTCTTGGCGGCCGAGCGCGTGGAGACGATCGAGGAGCGCGCGCGGGAGCTCGAAGGTCTCGCTCGCGCCGCGGAGGGTGGGCGTCGGCGGGCGCGGCTTGTCGCTCGGGAGCGCGAGGACGTGCGTCGCGCCGTCGAGCTCTTTTTTCCAGTGCGTGACGAGGTCGTCGAGCACTGGACCTTGAAGGCGCTTGCGCTGCTCCGACGCGAACGCCGAATACTGCATCGGGAGCGGCGCGAGCGGCGAAGGTCGCCCGGCGCGAAACGCCGCGTAGAGCTCGGTGATCTCGCTCTGCAAGACGTCCATCGACCACTCGTCGCCGATGACGTGGTGAAGCGTCACGAGCAAGCGATGCTCGGTCGCAGAGAAATGAACGATGGCGAATCGCACGAGCGGGAGCGTCGACAAGTCGAACGGGCGCTTCGTGTGCTCTTCGATGATTCGCTTCCAGTCGGACGCGTCGCCTTCGGTGAGGTCGGGCTCGAACGGCGCGGCGACGTTTTGCATGAGCGCGCTTCCGTCGCGCACGAAGGACGTGCGGAGGGTCGCGTGGCGCCGAACGATCTCGGCGAGCGTCGCGCGGAGCGCTTTGGCGTCGTACGCGCCGGCGAGCGGCACCCAGTCGACGACGTTGTACGCCGGCGTGCCGGGTACGATTTGATCGAGCAGCCAGAGCTGCTGCTGCGCGAAGGACGCGACGCGCGTGCCTTCGTCGGCGGGCTCGGGCGCGGCCGGCTCGGGGACGACGCCTTTGGCATCCATCACGAGCGTCGCGAGCGCGCCGAGCGTCGAGTGCTCGAAGAGCGTCTGGAGCGGCAGGTCCACGCCGAGCGCGTCGCGCACGCGCGCGAGCACTTTGATGGCGAGGAGCGAGTGTCCGCCGAGATCGAAGAAGTCGGTCTCGAGGCCGACGTGCTCCACGCCGAGGAGCTCGCACCAAATCTTCGCGACGGCCGATTCGATTTCGTTGCGCGGCGCGGTGACCTTCGGCGCGGCTTCGGCTTGGGGCGCGGGGAGCGCTTTGCGATCGACTTTGCCGTTGTGCGTGAGCGGCAGGACGTCGAGGAAGACGACGTGCGCCGGCGTCATGTATTCGGGCAGGCGCGCGCCGACGAACGATTGCGCGTCGGCTGCGCGCTCGCCGGGTTTGGTGACGACGTAGGCGACGATTTGTTTGTTGCCGGGCGTGTCCTCGCGCGCGATGACGGCGCACGCTTGGACGCTCGGGTGGCCGGCGAGCACGGCTTCGATCTCGCCGAGCTCGATGCGGTAGCCGCGAATTTTCACTTGGTCGTCGGCGCGACCGAGAAACTCGAGCAAGCCATCGGGCCGCTCGCGCGCGAGATCGCCCGTTTTGTAAAAACCGTCGACGAAGCGCTCGCTCGTGAGCTCGGGGCGATTGAGGTAACCGCGCGCGACGCCGGCGCCGCCGATGTAGAGCTCTCCCATCGCGCCGGGCGCGACCGGCTTTCGATTTTCGTCGAGGACGCGGAGCTCGGTCGACGCGATCGCGCGGCCGATGGGCACCGAGCCGTGCGCGGGATCTTCGGGCCGCACCTCGTGGATGCAGCAACCGACGACCGTCTCGGTCGGACCGTACTCGTTGATGAGTCGCGTCTTCGGCGCGTGCTCTCGCCACGGCGCGAGACTCTCGGCGGTGAGGTTCTCGCCGCCGATGACGAAGAGGTCGCTGAGGTTCGCGAGCTCGCTCGGTGCGAGCTGCTGCGTGAGCGCGTCGAGGTGCGCGGGCGTGATCTTGACGAGATTTCGTCGTTTGCGACGAAGCGCGCCCAAGAGATTTTGCGCGCCCACGTCTTCGGGCAAGAGCTCGACCTCGCCGCCCACGAGGAGCGCGGGGTAGAGGCTCGTGACCGTGAGATCGAACGCGATCGAGCTGTGAACCGGCACCGATCCGCCGGGTTTCACGGCGTACGCGTCGATCGCCCACGCGAGATAATTCGCGAGGCCCCGCTGCGTGATCATCGCGCCCTTGGGTTTGCCGGTGGAGCCCGACGTGTACATCACGTACGCGAGGCTCGCGGGGCTCGTCGCGACTTCGAGGCGCGTCGCGGGTTGCGCGTCGAGGGCGCCATCGAGCACGAGACACTCGGCGAACGCGTGCGCGTGCTTTTTCTCGGTGAGGACGACGCGCGCGCCCGAGTCGCTCACCATGAACGCGAGACGCTCGCTCGGGTACGCCGGGTCGAGCGGCACGTACGCGGCGCCCGCCTTCCACACGCCGAGGAGCGCTTCGACGAGCGCCGGCGCGCGATCGAAACAAACTGCGACGAGCGTCTCCGGCCCGACGCCTTTGGATTTCAAAAGATGCGCGACGCGGTTCGCGCGCTCGTCGAGCTCGCGGTACGTCACGTTGCGATCGCCGAAGACGAGCGCTGTCTCGTCCGGCGTGCGATCGACTTGCCGCTCGAACAGCTGGTGAACGGAAAGCTCGCTCATAGCGACCACGCGATCAGCTCCTTCATGACTTCGTTGGTGCCCGCGTAAATGCGCTGCACGCGGCTGTCGGCCCACATGCGCGCGATGGCGTACTCGCTCATGTAACCGTAACCGCCGTGGAGCTGCACGCACTGATCGACGATCGCGCTCTCGCGCTCGGTCAGCCAGTACTTGGCCATCGCGGCGGTCACCGGATCGAGCTGTTTTTCGAGGAAACGCGCGATGCAGTGGTCGATGAAGACGCGGCCGACGTGCGCCTCGGTCTTGCACTGCGCGAGCACCATGCGCGTGTTTTGGAAATCCATCAGCGGCTTGCCGCCGGTCGTGCGCTCCTTCACGTAACGCGTCGTGATGGCGACGGCTTCTTCGGCGGTCGCGACCGCGGCGAGCGCGACGGAGAGCCGCTCGTAGACGAGCTGGTCCATCATTTGGAAGAAGCCTTTGCCTTCGACGCCGCCGAGCAGCGCGGTCGCGGGCACGCGCGCCGACGTGAAGAAGAGCTCGCAGGTGTCGACGCCGTGGCGCCCGATTTTTTCGAGCGGGTTTCCGACGCGGTAACCGTCGAGGTCTTTCGTTTCGACGCAAATGAGCGACATGCCTTTCGGGCCGGGCGCTTTCGAATCGGTCTTCACCGCGAGGCAGACGAGGCCCGCGTGGAACGCGTTCGTGATGAAGGTCTTCGAGCCGTCGATGACGTACGTGTCGCCTTCGCGGCGCGCCGTCGTTTTGATCGCTTGAACGTCGGAGCCGGCGCCCGGCTCGGTCATCGCGATCGCGCCGACGAGCTCGCCGTGCGCGAGCGGGGGGAGCCAGCGTTTCTTTTGCTCCTCGGTGCCGAAGGTCACGATGTAATGCGCGACGATGTTCTGGACGCTCGCGCCGAAGTGAACGCCCGCGCGCGCGAGCTCCTCGATGACGACGGCTTCGTGCGCGAACGTGCCGCCGCCGCCGCCGTAGGTCTCGCTCACGTCGGGGACGAGAAGGCCGAGGGCGCCGGCTTTCGTGAACGCGTCGCGATCGGCGTGATGCTGCTCGCGCCAGCGCGCTTGTTGCGGGGCGAGCTCTTTGCTCACGAACTCGCGGACCGTGTTTCGGAAGCTCCGAACCTCGTCGGTCTGCCAAGGCGAGCTGTAGTTCGGCGAAGGCATGCGGAGCCCAATCTACCGCGGCAAGGCACCGTCGAGAAAGCCGATGATCCGCGATTCGTACTCAGCCGGTGCGGCTTCGAGATATTTGCCGTGGCGCGCGCCGGGGACGACCCACCATTCTTTGGGCTGGCCGGCGGCATCGTAGACGCGGCGAACCATCGAGACGGGCGTGTCGGTGTCGCCTGTGCCGGTGATGAAAAAAATCGGGCGCGGCGCGATTTCGGCGACGTGATCGATGGGCCGGACGGCGTCGACGTCGATTCCTTTTCGGCGGAGGACGGCGAGCGCGACCGCAACCGAGAGCGGGCCGAGGCGGCCGGCGCGCGCGCCCATTTCGTCGGCGAGACACGTCCAAACCGGGCTCAAAATGACGGCACGCGCGCGCGTGTCTTTCGCGGCGACGAGCGCTACGGACGAGGCGCCCATCGAAAAACCGTAGAGCGCGACACGGCGCGGGTCGATCGCGGGCTGGGCTGCGACGAAGTCCAGCGCAGCCGTGACGTCGCGTCGCTCCTCGTCGCCCCAGGTGACCTCGTCGCCGTCGCTCTCGCCGCTCGCGCGCGAGTCGTACGCGAGAAATCCGTAACCGTGCCTCGCGAGGACGCGCGCCGTAGGGAAGAGCTGGGTCCGGTCGCCTTCGCCGCCGTGGACGAGAATGACGACGCCGCGCGTTCCCGGCGAAAACCAGCCGCGCAGCGTGAGCCCGTCGGACGTGCGAAACGAAACGTCGCGAAGGTCCGGCACGTCGCGAAATGCGCTCGCGCGCGCGGCGGCGTCGATCGCGTGCTTCACCGGGCGTACGTCGGCCGCGGCTCGCTGCGCGGTTCGCGCGAGGGCGATGCCGACGAGCGCCGCTGCGCCGCCAAGCACGACCGTGACGGCGCGCTTCCATTTGCTCTTCGAAGAAGTCATCCGGCCCGTGATACGGTGGGCTCCGTTTGCGCATCGTGAAGTTACTCCGAAGTTGGCTCGCGGGCGACGCTGGCGACGAACGATTCGCCGTGGCGCGCGCCTTCGCGCTGCTGCCACTTCTCGCGGCCATCAAGGTCTACATGCTGATTTGGTATCGGCGGCAGGGCATCGAGCCGCTCGCCGAGACCGAAGCCGCGCTCCGCTGGCTGCTCGTCGGGCCGGACGTGCTCCTCTGCGCGATGCTCGTGCCGGCGCATTGGCTGTGTCTCTTCGCCAAGCGATCGAAGCACGCGATCGTTCGCGTCGCGATCGGCGACGTCGTCCCGTTCGTGCTCCACATGTCGGTCGTCGTCGTCGCGGCGATCAACGTCCGCGTGAATCAGATTTACGGGCAGGTCCTCAACTTCGAGCTTCTCGCCTACGCCGACAACCTCTCGGTGATGCGCGACTCGATCGTCGCGTCGATCACGCCGGCGTTCGTCGTCACCCTCCTCGGCGGAACAGGCCTATTTTTCGCGGCGCGCCCGATGTCGCGCGGCGTCGCGCGTTTGCCGGGGTTCGGCTCGCCGCTCACCGTCGCGTGCACGCTCTTCGTCGTGTCGCTCATTTTCGGCGGCGGCTCGTATGCCGCGTTCCGTGGAATCTACAACTATGGGCTGAAGAGCAACCCCGTCCTCGAGCTCGCGCGCACGTACCGCCGCGCCGACGCCGAGGGGACTTACGCGCAGCAAAAAGATCGGCTCGAGAAAAGGCTCGCGACCGAGCAGGGCGCGACGCTCTCGTTCGATTCGCTCCATCGCACGACCGACGTCGACGCAATGCCCGAGCTCGCCGGCCGCGCGCATGGAATGAACTTCGTGCTCCTCCTGCTCGAGTCGACGCCCGCGCGTTACGTCGACGCGAAGGCGGCGCCGAACCTCGTGAAGCTCGCCGCGTCGAGCATTCGCATGCCGAATTATTTCACGACGGCGCCGTTCACCTTCGACGCGCAGTTCTCGATGTTCTACTCGGAGCCGATTCGCGGGACCGCGCTCGACCCGACGCGTCTCTACGCGGGGCCTCCGCGCCAGCCGTCGCTCGCCGAGTCGTTTCACGCCGCGGGGTACGCGACCGGCCTCTTCGAGTCGAGCTACCTCGAGTTTCAGCACATGTCGTGGCTCTTCGATCAAAAGGGGATCGACACCCTCGTCGGCGCGCGCGATCTCATCTCGGTGCACCCGGGTTGGTCGTGGGGCGCGCGCGAGGAGGACACGGTCGACCGCGTCGTCTCGTGGATAGACGCGCACAAGAGCGGGCCGTTCTTTGCAGTTTACAACCCGGTCTGCCCGCATCATCCGTATCACGCGCCCGGCGGCGCGCATCCGTTCGCCGGGCACGGGCTCGAGCCGAACTTCGAGAACGCGCTCGAGTACACCGACGAAAATATCGGACGCTTGCTCGCCGCGCTCGATCGCATGGGCGTCGCGGATCACACCGTCGTCATCGCGGTGAGCGATCACGGCGAGACCGTGAACAAGTTCGGCGGCGGGCACGGGCTGCTTTTCACGTCGGACGAGCTTCGCATCCCGATGTTCGTGCACGTGCCGGGCGTCGCGCCGCGCGACGCGAAGCTCTTCGCCAATCACCTCGATTTCGCGCCGACGCTCGCGGGCATGTTCGGTTTGAACGCGCCGAAAGAGTGGCTCGGGCGCGATCTCACCGCGGCGCAAGTGAAGCCGCGCATCCTTTATGTCGGGCTCGGCGTCGGGCTCAACGTCGGGCTCGTCGACGAAGGCATCGCGCTTTCGCGCAATGACAAAGATCATTCGGTCCACTTGTGGAACGCGACCGGCGATCCGTTCACGCCGCTCGCGAGCGACGCGAACGAAGCGACTTACGCGCGATGGGCGACCGAGCTCGACGAGAAGATCAAGCTCCGCCACCTCGAGCAAGCGCTTCAGCGGTGAAGATTCAGCGAATGAACCGGCGCTGCTCGTCTTCGTAGTAGCGAACGAGCGTTTGATCATCGAGGACGTTGGGCTTCACGTCGAGCGCGCTCATGTCGGGCGCGAGGACGAAGAGACCGGGGATGGTCTCGTGTGTCACGTAGCGGAGGCCGGGCGGTAGCGGGCCGGAGCCGTCGGGCACCGGAAATTCTTTGGGGGCGGCGAGCGCGTAGCCCCACTCGCCGAAGGACGGCACGAGCGCGTGATAGGGGCGCACGAAAAAGCCGGCGGACTCGAGGCTCCGGACGATGCACCAGAACGAGCGACGCGAGACGAGCGGCGACGTGCTCTGGACGACGATGCGCGCGTCGTCCGCGAGGCGCGCGCGGAGCAATCGATAGAAGCGGACGGTGTAGAGCTTGCCGAGCGCGAAGTTATTCGGGTCGGGAAAGTCCACGACGACGACGTCGAACGGCTGCATCGGAGGCGACTCGTGGAGCCAGACCATCGCGTCGTCGTTGACGACGTGTACGCGCGGATCGCCGAACGACGCGTGATTGAGCGCGCGCACGTCGGGCACGGTGCGGGCCATCGCGATCATCTGCGGGTCGAGATCGACGAGCGTGATCGATTGGACGTCGTCGTACTTTTCGATCTCGCGAATGGCGAGCCCGTCGCCGCCGCCGAGCACGAGCACGCGCGCGCGTTTCGGCGCGGACGAGAAGAGCGGGTGAACGAGCGCCTCGTGGTAGCGGTACTCGTCATTGCCGGCGAACTGGAGATTTCCGTCGAGGAAGAGATCGACGCCCGAGTGGCCGCGCGTCAGGACGATGCGCTGGTAGGCGCTTTGTTTCGAGTAGACGACGGGCTCATTGAAGAGCGCTTCGTCGGCGCCGGCGACGAGGTCCGGCGCGAAGACCGCGGCGGCCGAGAGCACGGCGAAGATGACGAGCGCGCGCGCGCGGAGCGGCTTCGGATCGTAAGCGAGGAGCTCGGCGCCGATGACCGCGGAGGCCGCGTTGATCACGCCGAAGAGGACGCCCGCGCGAAGCACGCCGAGGCGCGGGAGAAATACGACGGCGAACGCGAGCGACCCGACGAGGGCGCCCGCGTAGTCGACGGTGAGCGCGCGCGCGACGACAGAGCGCACGCTCGCGCGTCGGCGGAGCACGCGGAGGAGGAGCGGAAGCTCGGCGCCGACGAACGCACCGGTCAAGAGCACGAGGACGTACATCACGGTGTGGAGCTCGGCTGCGCTCGCGAAGGCGACATACATGATCGGCACCGAGAGCCCGCCGACGACGGCCGCGCCAAGCTGGCAATCGACGAACGCGCGCACGTGGTCGTCGACGAAGCGCGTCGCGTAGGCGCCGATGCCCATCGCGGTGAGAAAAATACCGGTCACCGTCGCGAATTGGGTGACGGTGTCACCCAGAAAGAAAGTCGAGATGGCGCCGAGCGCGAGCTCGTAGACGAGACCGCAGGCGCCCGCGAGGACGACCGTGACGTAGAGGAGGCCGGCGCGCACCGGTTATTTCCCGCCGAACCCGCCGCCCCCGGAGCCGGAGCGGATGCCGCCGCTCGAGTACGTGCCGCCGCTCCCGCTCCCATCGTTGCACGACGACGCGCACTCGCGGGCCATGATCAAAAAGACGACGATGATGACGATCGCGGTGACGAGCCCGTTCCAGTTCGTGGCGCTGCCCAGCGGCGCGTCCTCCTCGACCGTGTCGGGCACGTTGGGCGCTGCGCGATCTTGGATGCCGAAGGCCTGGACGATCACGTTTGTCGGGACGACTTGCGAGATCGTCCAGTTGACCTCGGTGGACGACGTCTCGGACGAGATCATCCACGCGCGATTTTCGTAGTCCGCCGCGAGGACGGCCTCGCCGATTTGCACCTTCCAATAAAACTCGCCGAGCACGCGCGAGACGGTCGCGGTGTTCTCGTTGCGGCGGCGGAAGGTCATGCCGCGCGCGCCGACCGTGTGGGGCAAGCCCCGCGTATCGATGTCGCCGACGCCGATCGATTGACCGAATCGGCAGACACCTTCGTCGACGACGAGCCAACGGAAGCCGGCGTTCTCTTCGTAGAGGAGATACTCCTGCCACTCGAATTGTTCGTCGTCGATCGTGCAGTAGCGTTCGACGTAACCGATGACGGTCCACGCGATGTTTTCGAGCGTGCCCTTCGAGCCGAGCGGGATCCACGGCTGCGCGCGCGCGACGTCTTGCTGCGCGAGGACTTGGTTGGTTTCGAGATCCGAGAGCGCGCCGCAGTAGGTGCACGCGATTCGCGAGGTCGCGCCGGCGGCGCGCAGGGGCAGGGGTGCGCCGCAGCTCGGGCAACGCGTTTCTCGCGATTTGATCGTTTGGCCGGCCGTGCCGCCCGCCGCGGCGCCGACGCGTTGGACGCCGAGATCGCCGAGCGTCGCCATCGTGCCGACGTAGACGAGCGGCGCGCGCGACCCGTCGCCGTAATCGATCGATGCGCACGCGCCGGCTTGCCCGGAGAGATCGGCGAACGCGCGCACGCTCCCCGGGCGCGCGGCGAACGGAAGCTCGCCCTCGGCCGACATGAACGTGCCCTGGCTCACCTCGCCGACGACGTAATTGCCGAACGAGCCGAGGCTCGCGGGATAACCGACGCGCAGCGATTGATAAGGCGGCGCTTGCGCGGGGACCTGCACGACGACCGACCACTGGCCTTGCGCTTCGGCGATCCAACCCGTGTCGCGGCCGTCGAAGTGGACGTAGTACTCCTCCCACGTTCCGCCTTGTGGGTGTTGGAGGACGAGGCGCCCGGCGACCTCGAAGTGACGGCCGCGAAAGCTTCCGCGATCGTTGACCGCGAGACCGCCGTCGGTGCCGACGACGTCGGCGACGCGACCGAGATTCTCGACGCCGCGGTCCGAGCGAACGACGACGCTCTTGCAGTGGCTGCACACGACCGCCATCGACGCGCCGATCTTGAATTCGATCGTCGCACCGCAGCTCGGACAGCTCGCGGTCGCTCCCGCCATCGCCGGCCAGGATTCCACGGATTGGCTCAGGAGTGGTAGCGTCCTTCTGCGATGAGCGTGGGCATCGAGTGGATCGTCGACGCCGAGGGCTGCGACTCGGAGCGCCTTCGCAGCCTCGATGCGGTGCGCGCCGTCGTCGATCGACTCGTCGCGGCGCTCGATCTGCACGTCGTCGGCGACGGGCGCTGGCACGTCTTTCCCGGCGAGGGCGGCGTGACGGGGCTCTACTTGCTCACCGAGTCGCACGTCGCGTGTCACACGTATCCGGAGACGCGGACGGCGACGTTCAACCTCTATTGCTGCCGCGCGCGCGAGCCGTTCGATTGGGCCGCGGAGCTCGCGCGCGCGCTCGGCGCGAAGGAGACGCGCGTTCGGACGATCGCGCGGGGCCGCACGTGATCGCTTGCGGCGGGTGCGGCGCGGCGACGTCGCTCGAGCTCGGCGCGCGCGGAGCGTTCGAAAAGCGCGGATTTCGGCTCGTCGGAACGATCCACGCGGTGTCGGCCGCCGGCGGACATTGGCACGAGTGGCGCGCGTCGCTCGAGGGCGGCGGCGAGGCTTGGATCGCCGAAGCGAGCGGAAATTATTTTTGGATGCGCGAAGGCGCGCTCGCGTCGTTCGAGAGCGCGAAGCCGGGCGGTTCGTTCGCTCCGGATTTCGTCGTCACCGAGCGCGGACGTGCGACGCGCGTCTCCAAGTCGGGAGAGCTCGAGCCTGCGCCCGAGACCTACGACTACGTCGATTTGTCCGGTCCGCGCGGCGCGTTCGCGAGCGTCGACTACGGCGAGGATCCTGCGCGAACGTTCGTCGGTCGCCGCGTCACGCTGAGCGAGCTCGGCCTCGCGCCACGCGCCGGCGCGCGCAGCTTCCTCTCGGCATCGGGGCCAGAGTTCGCGTCGCTCCTCGCGCCCGGCATGACGGTCACGGTCGGCGGCGCGTCTTTCACCGTGCTCGGCGCGCTCGCGCGGAGCGGCTACGAAAAGGGAAACAAGAAAGATCGCTGGCGCTGGGAGGAGTATCTCTTGTGGCGCGAGACGCTCGGCATCCGCTGGCTCGTCCTCGCCGACGGGCACTGGAACGTGGCGACCCCGATCGACGCGGCGGACGTCCATGATGAAGGCCGCGAGTGCGTCTACGGCAAGACCGCGTTTCGCCGGCTCGGCGAAGGCGTCGCGCGGATCGACGCTGCGATCGGCCAATTTCCGTGGGAAGTGCGCGCCGGCCAAGAGGCGGCGACGACCGACTGGGTCCACGCGCCGAGCATGCTCTCGCGCGAAACGACCGACGACGAGGTCGCCTGGTCGCTCCTCACGTACCTCGAGCCCAAGCAGGTCGCGCGCGCCCTCGGCACGACCGACCTGCCCAAACGTCACGGCCGCGCGCCGAATCAACCCAGGTGATATCAGGGAGGACTGCATGGGAAATCTCCTTCACACACTCGCGTCGACGTCGATCTTCGTGCTCCTCGGGCTCGTCCTCTTTGCGATCGCGTTTCTCGTGATCGTGAAGGTGACGCCGTTCTCGATCCGCAAAGAGATCGAGACCGACCAGAACACGTCGCTCGCGATCATCATCGGGTCGGTGTTCATCGGCATCGCGCTCATCATCTCCGCCGCGATTCACGGCTGAGTGCGCGCGCGGCTCGTCTTCGCGAACATTCTCGCCGTCGCGGCGTGCGCGCTCGTCTACGAGCTCGTCCTCGGGACGCTCGCGAGCTACGCGCTCGGAGATGCCGTGCGCGAATTTTCAATCACGATCGGGCTCTATCTCGCCGCGATGGGGCTCGGCGCGTTCGTGTCGGGAAAAATCGGGGCGCGCGTCGCCGAGCGGTACGTCGAGGCGGAGCTGCTTCTTGCGATCCTCGGAGGAGCGAGCGCGCCGCTGCTCTTTGCGTTCACGCGCGCGCCGACCGGCGGGGGCGCGACGCTGCGCGTGCTCGTTTACGTGGCGGTGGTCGTGCTCGGCACGCTGGTCGGTCTCGAGCTGCCGCTCCTCGTGCGGATCTCGAAAGCAGAGAGCACGTTCGCCGACGCGGTGTCGCGGGCGCTCGCGTTCGACTACGCGGGGGCGCTCGTCGCGTCGCTCGCGTTTCCCATGGTGCTCGTGCCGCGCCTCGGGCTCGTGCGCGCGTCGCTCGCGACCGGCGTCGTGAACGCGCTCTGCGCGCTCTCGGCGACGTGGATCCTCGCGCCCGCCCTCGGCAAGCGCCGTTTGCCGCTGCGTGCCGCGAGCGCGGCCGCGGTGTGCGGTTTGGTCGTCACCCTCGTCGCCGAATAGTTGCAGAATGCACCCATCGAAGCTTTCCCGTCGCGATTTGCTCGCCGCGTTTCTCGCGGCGCCGGTCGCGGCTGCCGCGTGCAAGAAGTCGCCGCCGCCGCTGCCTCCCGGCGAGATCGCGTTTCCTTCGGAGAAGCTCGGGCACCGCGTGCGCGACGGCGCGAAGGTCGAGGTGCCGAGCGACGGTTGGACCCGCGCCGGTGTGGTCGTCGTCGGCGCCGGCGTCGCGGGCCTCTCGGCGGCGTGGCGGCTCGCGCGCGCGGACGTGAGCGACGTCGCGATCCTCGAGCTCGACACCGCGCCGGGCGGCACCGCAAAGAGCGGCAAGACCGCGCTCTGCGCGTACCCGTGGGGCGCGCATTACATCACGCGGCCGATGGGCGACAATCGCGCGCTCGTCACGATGCTCCGCGAGGCGGGAATCGTGACCGGCCTCGACGCGAGCGGGCAGCCGGTCGTCGGCGAAGAAACTTTGTGTCGCGAGCCACAAGAGCGCGTCTTCGCGAACGGCGAGTGGCACGAGGGCATTTTTCTCCGCGACGGCGCGAGCGCGCGCGATCTCGACGAGCTCGCCGCGTTTCACGCCGAGATCGATCGCTACGCCGCGATGCGCGACGCGAAAGCGAGGCGCGCCTTCGCGATCCCCATCGCCACCGCGTCCGACGACGCCGATCTGGTCGCCCTCGATCGCATCACGATGACCGAGTGGCTCGATCGCAAAGGCTGGCATTCGCCGCGCCTCCGATGGCTCTGCGATTACGCGTGTCGCGACGACTACGGAACGCACGCGACCGAGACTTCGGCGTGGGCGGGGATTTTTTATTGGGCCGCACGCACGCGCGCGCCCGGGCGCGACACCGAGCCGGTCATGACGTGGCCGGAAGGAAACGGCCGACTCGTCGCGCACCTCTATGGCCGCGTGAAGGAGCACGTCCGGCTCGGCGAAGCGGCGATCGAGATCGTGCCCGAAGATTCCGGCGTGCGCATCGTGACGATCGACGCCGATGGCCATGCGCGCGGGCTTCACGCCGACCAAGTCGTCTTCGCCGCGCCGCAGTTCATTGCGCGCGCGGCGATTCGTCCGTGGCGCGACGCGCCGCCGCCGCACGTCGCCGCCTTCGAGTACGCGCCGTGGATGGTCGCGAACCTCTCGCTCTCGTCGCGCCCGAAAGACCGCGGTTTTCCGTTCGCGTGGGACAACGTTCTCTACGACAGCCCATCGCTCGGCTACGTGAGCGCGTCGCATCAGCTCTATCGCGACCACGGGCCGAACGTGATCACGTATTACCGCGCGCTCGCCGACGGCGACGCCGTCACCGCGCGCAAGCATTTGCTCGCAGCCGGTCGCGACGAGTGGGCCGACGTGGCGCTCGCCGATCTCGAGATCGCGCACCCCGAGATCCGCGCGCTCACGACGCGGCTCGACGTGATCCGCTGGGGTCACGCGATGGTGCGCCCCAAGCCCGGCATGATCTTCGGCGCGGCACGCAAAGCGGCCCAGCAGCCGTATCGCGGGATTCATTTCGCGTGCACCGATTTGTCGGGCGTCGCGCTCTTCGAGGAGGCGTTCTTCCATGGCGTTCGCGCCGCAGAGGAAGTGCTCGCCGCGCGCGGCGTCGAGAGCGCGAGCATGCTCGGCTGAGTGTATGCTCGCACTCGCCGGATGAACGAAGCGGTCCCTCATTCGTCTGCTGTCGGCGGCGGCGCGTGGCTCTTCTCGCGGCGCGCGGATCTCGGCGTCTTCGTCGGGAGCTTCGCGCTGTCGATCGCGATGCTCGCGGTCGGCAAAGCGACCGGCGCGCTCGGCGGCGACACGCCCGGTTGGGCGTGGGTCCCGGCGATCCTCATGGTCGACGTCGCGCACGTCTGGGCGACGGGTTACCGAACGTATTTCGATCCGCGCGAGCTTCGGCGACGACCGGTGCTCTACGCGGGCGTGCCGGCCGCTTCGTTCGCGGTGCTCTCGCTCGTGTATCGCATCGGGGGCGGCGCGTTTTTTTGGCGAGCGCTCGCGTACCTCGCGATCGCGCATTTCGTCCGGCAGCAGTACGGCTGGGTGATGCTCTATCGCGCGCGCGCGAAAGAGCGCGAAGGCAAGCTCGCCGACACGATCGCGATTTACGCGGCGACGATTTGGCCGCTCGTTTATTGGCACGCGCACGCGCCGCGACGCTTCGACTGGTTCGTGCCGGGCGACGTCGTGCGCGCGCCCGCTTGGATCGCCGCGGCGACGTTTCCTTTCTACGCGTTCGCGCTCGCGCTCTACGGCGTGCGCGCGTTCGTCGCGTGGCGCGCGGGCCGCGGAAACCCGGGAAAAGACACGGTCGTCGCGACGACCGCGGCGGCGTGGCTCGTGGGCGTCGTTTTGCTCGACTCCGATTACGCGTTCACCGTGACCAACGTCTTCATCCACGGCATCCCGTATCTCGCGCTCGTTTATTTCTATCGACGCGGCAAAGTCGAGCGCGAGCGCGCCGCGCCGGATCTCTTTTCGCGTATCGTTTTTTTCGTCGGGCTCTTGTGGCTCATCGCGTACGCCGAGGAGCTCGCGTGGGACCGCGCGATTTGGCAGGAGCGACCGTGGCTGTTCGGCGCGCCGTGGGAGGTCGGCGCGTGGAAAGCGCTCATCGTGCCGCTCCTCGCGCTTCCGCAAACGACGCACTATGTCCTCGACGCGTTTCTTTGGAAGCGCCGCACGAATCCGGACGTCTCGCGCATGCTCCGCGAAGCGACGTGACCTGACCTTGCGCTATCATCGCCGCGTGAAGTCGATCCTCACCGCGCTCGTCGCGACGTCGCTCGTCGCGTGCTTTCAGGTCCCGAACCCGAAACAGCAGCCCGGCGTTCCGAGGGTCGCGCCCGATCGGCAGTACCTCCTCGAAGGCGGCGCCGGAAAGCAGCGCGTCCTCGTCTGGGATTGTCTCGACGGCTCGCGCATCGTGATGACCAACTCGTGCCGCCAGATGTCCTGCGAGAGCGACTGGACCGTGCACAAGTCGATGTGCGGCGGCGGCGACGGCTGGTGGGACGTGCCGGGCGATCGACGCAAGCCGATGCCGCCCGGCACCGGTTGGTGAGCTACGCGAAGAACCGATTGCGCGCGGGCTCGTTGTAGCGCGCCCAGTCGATCGCGAACGGCGAGACGCGCGTCACGCCGTTGCGCCAGCGAATCGTGAGGCCGCGGGGCGTCACCTCGCGATAGTTGCTCGTCTCCGGCAAATCGAGGTTGGTCGCGCCGCCGGCCGAAAATAGGGTGTAGAGCGTGTCGGCGTTGCTCCGATGGAAGCCGTCGATGATGCGCTCGTGACCGCGCACCATCACCGAGCAGCCGATGCGCGCGAGAAAGCTGCGGAGCTGGTGCGAGCCGTAGCCGAAGCGCGCGGCCTTCGCTTGAAGCTCGTCGGGCACGACCTCGGTATCGCTCGGGTCGCTCCACATCATTTGGAATCGCAAATCCGGATCGTTGAGCGACGAGAGGTCTTTCCACTTTTCGGCGAGCGCCGCGTCGCGCGGAACGCCGGCGTGTACGAAGAAGAATCGATCGAACGCGAGCGAGGTCGGGAGGGCCTCGAACATTCGCATGTATTCTGCAAAGAACGCGTCGTTCGCGAGGCCCTGGAGGCCCTGCATGCCTTCGGCCGGTCGCACCGGCGCGAGGATGCGGCCTTGGTGTTCGAGGTAATATTCGTGGTTGCCGCGAAGGACGTGGACCGCGTTCGGCACGGTGACGAGCAGACGCATCGCCATGCGCATGACGCCGTCGAAGCTGAAGCGACCGCGATCGATGTAATCGCCGAGGAGCACGAGCCGCGTGTCGGGCGTGCCTTCGGGATCGTCGGCGTGGGCTTGGACCTTGGCGAGAAAATCGGTTTGAAGGAGCGCGGCTTTGAGACACGAGTAGCAGCCGTGAAGATCGCCGAGGACGATGAGCTCGTATTCGACTTTGGGATCGGGCGGCAGGACGTAAACGTGGCCGTCGAGAAACGGCGCTTCGCCGGCGAATTCGGCGAAGCTCGTTTTGCCCGCGAGCTTGCCGGCGGCGGGCGCGCGCTGCTCTTCGAGCGTGCTCACGACTTTTCGGAGGAGCGCGAGATCTTGCGCGGCGCTCTGCGCGAACCCGGCGGCGTCGCGCGGATACGGGCGCTCTTCACGCGTGAAAAATGGGTGATCGTCGACGCGCGGAACGAACGTCTCGGGGTCGCCGATTTCGATCGGGCGGTCGACGATCGTGTCGCGGACCTCCTCCATCTCGATTTCGATCGGCTCGGCGAGGAGACGCTGGATGTCGTCGCGGAGGCGCTCTTCGTTCGGGTGCGCGACGCCGTCGGCGAGGATCAGCTCGTCGACGATCTCGAAGAGCGACGCTCGCGCGCTCTCCTCGAACGGGCGAAGGAGCTCGTAACAGCGGAGCGCGAGCTTCGCGTAGACGAACTGTTCGGTGCTCTCGCCTTCGGCGACCGATTCGGTGTAGAGCGCGGCGATCTCGCGATCGATCTTCGCGGCGACCCGCTGGAACTGCGCAGTGGCACGCTCGATCGCGACTTGTCGCGCGAGCGGATCCATCGACGCCGCGAGCATCCGCTCTTCGACGAGCTTCGCGATTTTCTCTTGGACGAATCGCTTTTCGGAGAGCGCGAATTTCCCGTCCATGTGACCGAACGCGGTCAAGAGGAAGACGACCGTGAGCATCTGCTTCTTCGCGACCGCGGGATCCGAGCTGAACATCGCCTCTTTTCGTATCACGGCCCGCGCAGCAGATCGCGCAGGACCTCGAGCTCCTCGGCGTCGGTCACCGCCTCGAGCTCGCGGTTGATCTCGCTCACCGCGGCGAGCACGAGATGAAAGATGCGATCCGGGCGGCCGTGGAGCGCGCGAATCGAGCGGTGCGAGAGGTTGAAGACGAGGGTCTTCGACTGCGTCTCGTAGCGGACGGGCCTTCCGCTGCGCGCCTCGAGGATGGCCGTGATCGGATCGCCGGTGAGCTCGAGGGCCTCGAGCGCCCGTTCGAGCTTCGCGTCGCCGAGCGGCGCGCGCTTCGGCGCGACGATCTCGACCGCCCATCGCGTGAGGCCCGCCAGAAAGGGCTCGTCGTCCGTCTCCGTCTCCGCATCCGTCTCCGTCTCCGCCGTCTCTACATCCGCTCGCGGCGGCGCGATCAGCTCCGGCGCGCGCTTGGCGACGACCCGAAGGAGCGTCGGATCCGGCTCCGCCTTCTGGAGCTCCGTCAGCGGATCGACGTCGATGAAGAGCCTCGAAAGCCGGAAATCCCAGTCGTACGCGTTCGCTTGCTCGGGCTCGAGGCGCGACACCAGCGCGGGCAGGCGCGACCGCGCCCAGCCCATCACGCTCGCGACGATCGCCGCGAGGTGCTCGGCGCTGCGGAGCGAGTAGACGATGCCGCGCACCGGAAAAGTTTCGAGGCGCGTGCTCTCGAGGCGCGCGCGCGGCACCCACGACGGCTCGACGAATCCGCGACCTTCGATGTGCATCGTCGGCGCTTCGGGCCACTGCCGATCGAGCCAAAGGACGCCGATTTCGCACGCGTCGCCGTGCGCGGTGAACGGGAACGGAAGGCGCATCGATGCGGCTGCGTCCTTCGGCGGCTGAATTCGCTCGGCGACGAGCGCCGCGGTCGCTGCGCCGACGCTGCGCTGGATGCGCGCACGATCGACCGCCTTCGCGAGACCGTCGAAGGCGGGCGTCGGTTCGACGCGATCGTCGTTCACGACGGCGGCGATCGGCCAGCCGGCTTCTTCGCGTGCGATCATCGCGAGCGGGCGCATCGTCGTGTGCACGTAGATGCCGCGGAAGGTCGCGTGGTCCGGCCGGAGCGCGCCGACCTCGCCGCGCACGCCGTCGCGATCGAACGTTGCAGTGAAGAGACATGCCGCGCGGACCTCGTCGGGCAGCGCGATCGACGCGAGCGGCGGCGCGGCTCTTCGCTCCTTGCCGATTCGCAATGCGCGCAACGTGTCGGTGATGTCACGGATCGCGACGCGCTTCGCGCGCAGCGCGGCGAGCTCGGCCGTCGTCACGAAGACCGCGCGCGGGTCGGCGTCCGCGAGCAGGCTTCGATCCGTCGTCGCGCTGGCTCCTTCTTCCGTGAGGTGGCGGAGCGACACCGACGAGCCCGACGCGGTCGGAAAAAGCGGCGTCGCGGTGAGCGCGAGCGGCTCTCGCCCGCGCGCGAGCTCGGCGAAGAGAACGGCGCGGACGGCGTCGCGCACGAAATCCGGCAGCCGATCGTGCGGGCCGAAGACCGTCTCGCCGAACGCGCGCATCTCGGGATCGTCGGCGAGCGGATTTTCGAGCCCGAGATCGGCCGCGAGGCTCGTGACCCAGGTCGTGGCCGCGCTCGCGATGGCGCTGCGTGCCGCGTCGAAATCCGATTCGCTGCAGCGGAAGATCGCGCGCAGCGGGAAGGGCACGTCGAGCGCGACCGGAGCGCTCTCTCCGCGCTCGTCGGCGCGGAGCACGTCGTGCACGTTCGCGAGCTCGATCTCGCCTTCGGCGAGCGTGACACCGAGCGCGTCGAGGCGCTGCCTGACCTTCGGCGCTGCCGGCGAGCCTGAAAGACGCGGAGGCGGGACGTCGCGGCCGCGCGCGCGCCGCTCTTGGAGACGCGCGATCTGTTGCGTGCGATCGGCGACCACGAATCCGAGCGCTTCGAAGATCCTCCGGCGGAGCGCGCCGATCGTCGTGCGTGGCACGTGGACTGCCGGCGCGTCGTAGAGCGAAGAACCCTCTTCGCCCGCGAGGTACGAAGCGTAGAGGGTCTCGCCGATCGCGGTCGGCTCACCTTCGCGCAGCTTGCATCGTCCGCCCTGCACGGTCGGCCACTCGACGCGCCGGAGCACCGCGGCGACGTCGGCGCGCAGTGCCAGCTCGGCGGCGAGGCGAAGCGCGCTCGCGCGATTCGGAAAATCACGCTCGCTCGCGAGGTCTCGCGCGAGCGCGCGCGCAGCCTCGGTGATGGCGCTCCGAGCGAGCGCACCGCCGGCCGCGGCGAGCCCTGGAGGCTCGAGCGTGACGAGCCGCTCTTCGTCGAGGTCGACGCACGCGACGATCGGAAGCTCGGCGTGAACGGTCCCGATCGGCCGCCCGCGAAAGAGGACGGCGATCGGCGGCTCCATCCACGACGCGTCGTCGGCCTCGCGCGGCAAGACGGCCGTCGCTTTCGCGCCCTTCGGTGCGGCTTCGGCGCGCGGGCCTTCGGGTAGCGCCGGCTGCATCGGCGGCGCCGCGAGGAAGGCCGCGAGCGCGCGCGCGTTTCGCTTCGCCTCCGCCAGCTTCGGCAGCGCCGCGAGGCGCTTCGCGCGTTCGACTCCGCAAGCGTCGCGATTGGCGAGGACGCGCTCGATGTAGCCGTTCACCGCGGCCGGGTCGACCTCGCCGCGCTCGCACGCGCCGATGACCGCGTCGACCAGCACGTCTTCGTCGGCGGTCACGTCCGCGATGGGCGCCGTGAAAATCGCGCCGGTCGCGGTCGCGTTCGGCACCGCCGTCGGATCTTCCACGATCAAAAATCCCCAGCCGCGCAGACGCTCGTCCTCGCACAGCGCGATGCCTTGGTGAAACACGCGCACGCGCGCGTCGCCCGCGCAGAGGTAGCCGTGTCCGTTCGAGAGCGGCACGCGCACGGGAAAGGCGCCCCCGGCGCGCGTGAGGGCTTCGCGGCGCTGCTCGAGCGAGCATCCGAGCATTGCGTCGTACGGAACGATCTTCGTCTTCTTCGAAAGAAACGGCCGGAGCAGCGCGGCGTCCTCGGCGAGGATGACTGGTCGCCCGTCCGGCGCGCGGCCGGCGACCGACGCAGTGCAGATCGCGTGCGTGCGCGCGGCGTACGCGCCGATCGATCGCAAATCGACGCGCACCTGCGGGTCCGACGTCGGCCAGACGGCTTCGCGCGCGAGCGCGCCGAGCGCCGAGAGCTTGCGCGTGTCTTTCAACGCGGCCGTCGACTGGAGCCACGCGAGGATCGCGAGCCGCACGAGCTCCGGGTCGCGCGGCTGGAGGCGCTCGCCGACGGCGACCGCGCCGAGTCGCATCGCGTATTGCACCGCATCGGCGAAATCGGAGCTCGGCTCGACGCCGTCGTAAGTCGCGCGCGCTCGGACGTGACCGGGCCACGCGAGCGCGACGTCGATCGGCAACGCGATGCCGAGCGGCAGCGCTTGCAGGAAACGCTCGTCGACGAAGACGCGGACCGCGCCCCCGCGACGAACCGGTCCTTCGTGGCGCGCGAGCGCGATCTCGCCTTCGAGCCCGGCGAACCGGCCTTCTTTCACCGCGAACGCTTCTTTGAGGGCGTAGGCGGGCGATTGCGGCAGCGTCGGCTTGGACGGCGGGTGCTCGAGCGCGCGCGCTCGTCTCGCGAATCCTTCGCGCGCGATCGCGACGAGCGGCTCTGCCGGCGCGAGAGGGAGATCGTCGAGCACGCGCTCGACTGCGCGTCCGCGTCGCCACGGCACCCCCGCGAGCCACGGGGCGAGCTCACGCGGCTGCGGCTCGGCGCCGCGATAGACCGCGCGCGCGCTCGCGAGCGCCGAGAGCGACATCGGCTCGCCGATCGCGTCGCGCAAGAGCGGAAGCTCGAGGAGCGCGAGCGATCGCTCGGGCACGGCGTGGCCCGCGCGCACCGAAAGCGCGACGTTCGCGGCGATCGCGCCGAGCGCTTCGTCGAGCGCCTCGGACCGCGCGTCGACGATCTCGACGTCGGGCGACGGCGTCTTGGCGCCGCCGACGAGCGCGCTCAGCGCGATCTCGGTCGCGGCCTCGGCGCGCTCGCGCGTGCGCGCGAGGATCTCGGCGTCCCCTCGGATCTCGGAGCGCGACGCGTTCGTCGGAAGGCGCGGAGCATCGACGACGACGCGAATCGGCAGGCCGGCCGCGTCCGGGCCCCACACGTACGACGCGAGCCGAAAGCCGCGCTCGAGGAAGTCGACGTGCGCGCTCGCGTCGCTCGCGGGCTCGAGCACCTCGAGGACGGCGCGCGTCGCTCCGGGGACGTCGAGCGTGACGCGCAGCACGGCGCGCGGAGGCTTTCGCGCGTCGACACCGCGAATGCGCACGGGGATCGGCGCGTCACGCGCCGCGCGTGCGAGGAGTCCGATTTCGTCCGGCGCTTCGTTCGTCGCGAACCGGCCGAGCGTGGTCATCCCCAAGCGCCGATGAACGTGCACGCGCATGCCCGTCTTCGGCGCGCCGTCGGGCGAGGCCACGTCCTCGGGCTCGGGCAGCGCGCCGTCTTTCGCGTACGAGCGATCGAATCGAACGCGCTTGCACGACGCGCCGTCGAACGCGTCGACGTGCACCCACGCGACGTCGAGGCCGAGCGCCGCGAGGACGCCGATGCCGAGCGCGCGCACGCCGCCGTCGTCGTCGCCTTCGCCCCCGAGCACCGCGTCACGAACCGCCGCGACCGAATTCGCATCGAGCGGCGCGCCGTCCCACACGAAGACGACGTCGTCCGAATCCCAGTCGACGTCGAGCGCCTTCGCGCCGCGCGCCACCGCGACGCGCCCGATTTCGATCGCGTACGAGGCCAAATCGACGAGCATGTGATCGCGCAGCTTGTCGAGCGCTTTGCGCGCGTCGACTTTGATCTTTCCGCGGACGACTGCGGCCGAGCTCATGCCGTCACGGCGGCGAGCAGCGATTCGACCTCGCCCTTTCCGATGGGACCTTCGTCGAGGAGCACCGCGCGCGCGACGACGTGCGCGGCCAGCGCGACGTCCGACGAAGCGCGTTTTCGCGCGGCCGAGACGAGCACGCTCGTGACGTTGAGAAACAGCGTGGACGCGCTCGACCATTTTCTCCGCGTGGTTTTCGTCGCGGCGACGTCGCGCTCGGTCTCGACGACGCGGCAGCGCTCGGCGTGGCCCACGCCGTCGAACGCAGCGAACCGCACTCGCGCGAGCGAACGATCCGCGGCGCGAAGGAGCCGCTCGATTTCGCGCGCGAGGGCCTCGTCGCTCGTCGACAGCGCGACCCCGCTCGCGTCGCACACGCCGAAGAGCTCGGTTGCGTGGTGCACGACGTTCCCCGCGTAAAGCGCGATGTGCGGCGCGAGCCCGACGGGCCGCACGACGGGGTGGCCGACGCGCGCGAGCTCGCGCGTGAGCGGCGTGCTCTCCGCCGCGACGAGGAGCGCGCCATCGCGAACGGCGCGTTCGATCGTGATGGACGTGCGGCCTTCGATCGGATCGACGAGCGGGAGATCGAGCGCGCCGGCGCGTTTTTTCTTGCGGAAGATCCTCGCGGCGGCCGCATCGAGGACGCGCGCGAGCGACACCCCATCGCCGGCGGCCGCGTCGCTCCGCGATCGCGCGACGATCGCGTCCCATAGCTCGCCCTCGGCTAGCGCGCGTGCACGCGCGACCACGCGCCGGAGCTCGCCGTCACGGCGCACGTTGTCGCGGCTGAGCGTGTGCGAGATGCGTGGCGAGTCGATCTTGAAATGAATGCCTTCGAGCTCGTCACCGAAAGTCTGCGTTTCGAACAGCGTGAGCCCGCGGTTGTAGAACCCCGCGAACGAACGCGGCTCGGTCGCGCCCGCGCCCACGACCCATGCCTCGCCGTCCTCTTGGAACGAGACCGATACCGGCGCGTCCAAACCGAACACCTCGTGGATTTCGCGCGTGAAGCCACGCGCCGGATCGTCCGCGTCGATCGCTTCGAGCCGAATCGGAACGCGCGCGTGCCGGCACCAACGCCGGAGCGCAGCGTGCGCGTGCGCGACGTGCTCGGTCCACTCGTCGACGTTCATCGACCCGCGCACGGTGACGATCGTGCCCGAGCCCGGCGGCGACTCGTCGGCACGCAGCTCGAACGAATAATCGCGCAGGAGCGTCACCACCCACGCTTCGCTCCCCGTGCGCGTTCGCACCTCGACCTCGCTCGGGTTCGTCGCGAACACCGAAACGAATCCGACGCCGTACTTTCCGATCTTCGACGCGTCGTCCTCTTTGGACGATTGAAACAGCGTCAGGAGCGGACCTTCGATGACGGCGCGGCTCATTCCTTTGCCGTCGTCGTCGACCGATGTCGTGACCGCGCCGTCCGACGCGCGCGCGAGCGTCACGACGATGCGCGTCGCGCCCGCGTCGATTCCGTTCTGCACGAGCTCGCGCAAGAACGCGTGGCGATCGGCGAACTGCCGGACCATGTCGTCGACGATGCCCGCTTCCGGCGCGAGCACCGGAGCTTCGACGCGACTCTCGCGATACGGCACGGCCCGAGAATACCGAGTTAACGAAGCGACGCGAGCGGACGCGTTTCGAGGTCGGGCGGTCCGAGCGGCGGCGGATTGAGATACACGGTGAGCCGCGCTTGGACGAGCCACGAGTCGCGCAGACCGGGCTCTTCGATCGGGCTCCTGTCGTAGCGATCGTAGTAACCGGCGAGCGTCAGACCGAACATCGCGTTCAAGTACACGTTCCCGGCGAGCGAGCCGCCGGTCGCGCCGCCGGGCGCGAAGTCGCGCATGCCGCGGCCCACGTCGAGGCGCTCGGCGCGCGCGGCGATCTCGACGGCCGGATGCGCGAAAGAAAAAGGGTTGGCTGAGCGCCGAACGGGCCACACCGAGGAGACGCGTTTTTCCCCTGTGATCATCCACGCGATCTCCGCCGCGATGCCGCGCGTCACTTCGGGGTCGAGCGACGTTCGCGGTCCGGATGGATTGCCGTTCGACGCGCTCCGATCTTCGACGCCGCCCGCTGCTTCGACGAGCGCGCGCACTGGGCCGAAATACGCGAGCGCGTGCGCCTCGGCGATGCGGCGCGTTCCGGAGACGGTCGGCGGCCGATAGAATTGAAACTCCGCTGCCGTGATGCCCGACGCGCCGGCGCGATCGTAGCTCGAGTCGTCGATCACGCCGCCCGCGCCGATGCGAAAACCGAACGTCTCGTCGCCGCGCGCGTCGACGCGCCCGCGGCCCCAGGTGAAATCGACGCGCGTCGTGTAAGCGAACGAGTCGTTCAGATCATTCTGCGTCGGGCTCGGGTTGCCGTTGCCGAATCGAATCCACGCTTCGAGGGGCACGCGCGGCGGCGCGTAGTGCAGCTCGACGGCGAGATCGCGACCCGGCCAGAGCGCCTTCACAGGCATCGAAAGCTCGGGAAAAGGCGCCATCCCGTCGAGCTCGTTGCGCGCCGAGACGAAGAGCGGGCTCCGCAGATACCCGACGCTCAATCGAAGCCCGTGCCACGGACCGACGCGCGCGTACGCGTCGAGCACGACGGGCCCTTCGTTCGCCGGATTGAATTCGAGCTGCGCGAGCGCGAAGATCCAATCCGTCGGCTGCGAATAAGCGCCCACGCGAAAACGCGTGAGCTGAAAGCCGGTGTTCTCTTCGGCCGCTGGGAGCGCCTGAAAATCGGTTTGAAGAAGCGCGGTCGGCGCGACGTAGGTGTGCGCGTCGTCCGCGAGCGCGCGCGACGAGAGCGCGAGCGCGACCGTGACGATGGCGCGCTTCAAGGAACCGGCCGCACTTCGATCGTGTTCGGACCGCTCGCGCCGACGTGGTTCGCGATGAAGAGCCGGCCGTTCGCCGCGTCGTACGCGACGCCGCGCGCGCCCGCGAAGCCGGTCGCGAACACCGTGACCGCTCCGCTCGAATCGATCTGACGCACGTTTCCGTCCGAGCCGCCGCTGAAGATCGTGCCGCTCGGACCGGCGCACAAAAGATCCGCGTCCGGGAGCTGAGCGAGCTGCGTGAACGTGGCCGGGCTCGCGGCGGGCGCGGTGTAGAGCGTGCTCGTGCTCTGATCGTCGAAGAGCAGCGTGCCCGACCGGACGAGCACGCCGACTGGTTTTTGAAGGCTCGTCACCACGTCGGTCTCGACGCCGGCGAGCGTGAGCGTCGCGATCGAGCCGACGTAGCTCGCGCCGTTCTTCACGAAGTACGTTTCGAAAATCGTCCCGTCGTCGGCGCGCGCGAGACCGATGCGTCGATGCGTCGGATCGAGGCCGGCGATCACGCTGCTCGTTCCGTCGGGCATCACTTGCACGACGTCGCCCGCGGTTCCGTACCCGAAGCGCGTCACGAGGAGCGAGCCGTCGGGCAGCGGAATGAGCTGTCCAAGGCCCGGACCGCTCGCCGACGCCGGCGGAAGATCCGCGAGCTTGGTGACGCCGCCGTCGTCGGTGTACCTGAGGATGCGGTTGTTGCCGTCGTCGGCGATGAAGAGCGTCGAGCCGTCCCAGTAAAGGCCGTTCGGGTCGCCGTCGAGCGCGATGCTCGTGTTGGTCGGCACGGTCGACGCGTCGGTTCCCGCGTCGCCGGGCGGAGGAGACGAGCTGCACGCGAAGCAGACGAGCGCGATCGGGAGGACCCACCTCATGCTGCGACTCGCGTTCCCGATTGCTGGGTGTCGTATCCGAGCGCGCGCATCTCGCGCCGTACGTCGGCGCGTGTGACCGCGTCGAGCAAGCGCGAGACGCGCGGATCGTCGGGCGCGCCGACCGCGAGATCGAATCGTTCGACGCCGAGCGGAACGAAGTCGAGATCATGCGTGAGCGCGGTCTCGCGTACGCCGGGGCCCACGTCGAACGCGCCGAGCGCGATCGCGCGAGCGACGTCGCCGTGACTCGTCGCGACCGCGGTCGCCAGAGCGCCGGACGCGCCCTCCGCGGCGAGCGCACGATCGAGCATGCGGCGAGCGCCCGAGCCTTTCTCCCGCGTCACGAGGCGCGTACCTCGTCGCGTCACGTCGGCCGCGCGCCGAATGCGAAGCGGGTTGCCCTTCGCGACGAGCAGACCGACCTCCCAGTGCGCCAAGGTGACGAGCGCGCAGCGCGGCGCGAGCCTGCTCGCCTCGACGTTCATTTCTCCCGAGCGTCGGTCGACGAGGTGTGAGCCGGCGACGTGGGTCTCGCCGTCGCGGAGCGCCTCGAGCGCGCGCGTGCTGTCGCGCGGAAGCCAGACGCATCGCGCGCCCGCGCGCTCGCCGTTCAATCGATCGCACAGCGCGCCGAGCACGGGCGCGCAGCCCATGACGATCACGTTTTCGCGGAGCTCGGATTCGTCGCGCAGGAGCGTCGCGCGCCGTCCATCGGCGATCGCGTCCGCCGCGACGTCACGAGCGCCGAGCGCGTGCGCGACCCATCGCCCGCGCATCCACGCGAGCGCCACGCGCCCCGTCGCGCTCGCCGCGAGCCTCGCGGAGCGCCGCGCATCGTCCGCGAAGAGGGCATCGACGGTCGTCGAGAGAGACCGCGCGATCGCGAGCGCAACCTCGACCGACGGGCTGGAGCGATTCGATTCGATCGCGTGAAGCGCCTGGCGCGAGATCTCGCTCCGCGCGGCGAGCTCGCCTTGCGTGAGGCTCGCTGCGAGGCGTCGTTTTCGAACGCGGTTTTGCATGTCACGCGGACATTACATCGTGACAAGCACACGCGTCATCGAGAACGTGCCGCGACGAGCTGCTCGGCGATCGTCGCGGCGCGCGTGGCGTACGAAGCCGGGCCTTTGCCGACGGCGCCCGTGGCGGCGGCCAAGCGCCGCGCTTCGTCGAGCGGCCTCTTGCCGCTGGCGTCGGCGACCGTGACGTCGGCGCCCGCCGCGATCAGCCGGCCGAGCGCTTCGACGTGACAGTAGAGAACCGCCTGCATGACCGCCGTTCGTCCGCGCCGATCGCGGTACGTGAGATCGGCGCCGGCGTCGATCAAGAGGTCGACGAGCGCAACGTCGTTGCGGCCGATGGCGAAGAAAAGCGGCGTCGAACCGTCGCTCCCTCCGAGCTGGGCCACGTTCACCGGCGCGCCCCGCGCGATGAGCACGCGTGCAGCGCGCGCGTTGGAGACGGAAAAAAGCGGGCTTCTTCCTGGTGCGTCGGTCCATCGCGCGCCCGCGTCGAGCAGCGCGACGAGCGCACCCTCGGCCTCCGGCGTGTCGTCGAAGAGCCCGATGGTCGTATCGAGCGAGCTGCCATCGCGTGCGCCGCGCGCGACGAGCCAACACACCATCGCCCAACGCCGCGCACCGATCGCAGACGCGAGCGGCGTCCGCGACTGAAAGACGCGTCCGTCCGGATCAGCACCGCCCGCGACGAGGTCCGCGGCGCCTCGCTCGTCGCCGGCCCGCGCCGCCTCGCACAGCTCCAAGACCAGGAGCCACCGAGGCGCGACCGACGCGACGTCGGCGACGATTTCTCGCGCGATCGCGAGCGGGATCTCCCACGGCGGCCCGTCCGCGAGCAGCTCGTCGTCGCGCATCGTCTTCTCCGAGTCGACGACGCCGTATCCGCGCGGGTCGGCCGGATGCACGAAGAAGCGAAACCGTCCCGCGTCGTACGTGATCTCGTCGAAGCGATCCTCTTCGCTTGCGCCGCCCCAGCTCCACTTGCGCGCGCTCATGGCCCGAGCATGTGCACGAGGGTCTGTCGATCGGCGGTGCCGAGGTCGTCGTCGCCGTGCGTCTCGTGGAGCCACCGATGCGAGAGCATCGCGATGTCGGGCGCGCTCGCGCCGGGCGCGTGGGCCATAGCCTCCTCGAACGCGTGATCCGACGCAAACGCGAGGTAGTGCGTCGCGACGTAACCCTTCATCGCCGCGAAGAACGACGCGTCGCCGAGCCGCTTGCGAAGCGCGACGAGGTAATACGGGCCTTTGCCATACACGAGCCCGCCGTAGACGATTTGCGATTGCGTGCCGGCGGGCGCGTCGACGGGCCCATCGGGCTGGCCGAAGAAACGCATCATCTCGTAGCCGACGCGCGCGTTGAGATCGGCGTCGCGTTTGGCGCGCGCGGCGCCGTACCGATCTTCGGAGTAGAGCATCGCGCAGAACTGCGCGAGCGCTTCGTCTTGCCACGGGTGCTTCCGCGAATCGCTGCCGACGATGCCGTGGAACCACTGGTGCGCGACCTCGTGCGCGGTCGTGAACTCGGCGGCGCTCGCTTTGAGCGCTGGGTCGGTCCCTCCGCCGCCGAGGAGGAGCGCGCCGACGTCGCGATCGTTCGATCGGCTCGAAGGCTTGTAATAAAGGCTCGCGATCGTTCCGACGCCGGCGAACTCGACCCCGCCGACGCCGCCGACGAGCGCTTGCTCCGCGAGATCGAGCTCGCGGTACGGATACGCGCCGAAGCGTTTTTCGAAATCGGCGAGCGCCCACGCGGCCGCGTCGAGCACCTTTTCGCCCATCGGGCGCTCGGTCGTGCGGAAGAACGAACGCACGCGCACGTCGCCCTCGCGCCGCTCGACCGACGCGAACTGATCGCTCGCGAGCAGCGCGAAGTCGCGCATGCATCCGGCGGCGACGTCGATGCGCCGGCGCGCGTCCGCCTGCGCGTCGCCCGTGACCACGCCGCTCGCCGCGACGACGTAACCAGCCGGCAGCTCCACGTGCGCGCGCACGTGCGCGAGCGAGTCCGGGCCGATGTCGCCGAGCGTCGAGCGATCGAGGTCCCACGCTTCGCCGTCGTGACGCGCGACCACCGGATAAAAATTCGCGAACGAGAGGATGCCGTCGCCCGACCCGAGGATGCCGTAGTCGCCGGGCGTGTTGCTGCCGCCGCCCATCATCGTCTGAAGCGCGCTCTCGGATGCCGCGGCCATCGTCGTTTCGCGCGCCTCGAGGACCGGCAGGAGCCCGACGACGTGCAGCACGACGCGGAGGCGTCCGCCAGGCGCGATGGGCTCGGCCGGGTGCACGACGATCGTGTCGCGACCTTCGGCGAGCACGGTGCATGTACTCTGCACGCAATGCCCGCGGAGCAGTTTTTCCGGCGGCTCCCGGCCCTGCGGCGTGTTCGCGTAGATTCGGAAGACGAGATCATGGAGCGCGACGTCCGAGCGGTTCTGAAAATAGACGCGCTCGTCGACGAGGAACGTGCGCGCGTCGTCGCCGATCGAGAGATCGAAATCGTAGAGCGTCAGCTGGTCGAGCGGACCGGTCGTGGCCTCGAGACCGGCGAGGACCTCGGGCCGAACGTCGCTCGTGAGGAGCTTCGGGTCGTACCAAGACGAGACTTGCGCGTCGTCGTCCTTGTCGCGCGCGGCGAGCGCAGCCTCGATGGCGCGATCGTTCGGTGTAGCCGTCGAGATCCCGATCGGCACCGACGGCGCGTTCGGCCTGCCGACCGCACGCGGCGCGCCGCACGCGAGCGCCGCCGCGACGAGCAGAAGGAGCGGACGCGCCACCCCTTCATTCTAACCGCACGCCGTCAGTAAGCCGAGCGCGCCCAATCGCGGAACGCTTTGCGCGACGCGTCCCACGTGTAGAACATGTGCCCGCCGTGGAAGCTCTTGAACGAGAGCTTCGCGCGCTGCTCGGGCACGAGCTTCATCTGTTCGATGAGACGCTTGGACGAAAAATACGGCGTCACCATGTCGAACCAGCCGTGCCCGATGAAGACTCGCATGTCCGGGCTCATGCTCATCGCGAAGCGCAGGTCGTCGGTCGCGCCGACGCTGAGATCGAACGCGTGCGCGTCGTCGTCGCGCTTCCACGCCTTGTTCGCGTCCATGTTGATGAGCTCGTAGCGGCGCTCGGTGTCGAGGCCCATCGTGTCGCGCAGGAGCTGGTTGATGCCCGACGCGAAGACGTGCTCGAGGCCCGCGAGCGTCGGATCCGGCGCCTCGTGCATCTCGCGATCCGGAAACGGATCGATCGTCGTGATCGCGGCGTCGTAGAAGCCGACGACCTTGCGCTCGTCTTTGAGGAGCTCGCGCGCGAAGCGCCAAAACGGAACGCGGCCGCCTGCGCGGACGACGAGATCTTCGTCGATGCCGAGAAAATCCGCGGCGCGCGCGAGGACGCCGCCGAGGTCCGGATCGCCGAGGACGAGCGCCTGCGCGAGCTCGCGCGCGGCGAACGACTCGATCGACTCGGTCATCTTGGCGATGGCCGTCTTGCGATCGAACACGCGCGAGCGGCCGTGGTGCGCCGCGGCGAGCGCCATCGTGCAGAACGTGTCGATCGTGTGGAGCACGTCGTAGTCGGTTCGGTTCAAGAGCGACCACTCGAGCGCGGGCGAAATCGCGAAGATCGCGCGCAGCCCGACGCCGTGCTTCTCCTGAAGACGCCGCGCGAGCTTCGCCGTTCGAAACCCGCCGTAGCTTTCGCCCGCGACGTAGCACGGCGCGTCCCAACGTTTGTGCTTCGAGAGGAAGCGCTCGACGAACTCGCCGATCGAATCGAGATCGCGATTGAGCTGGTAATACTCTTTCTCGTCGACCGTCTTTCGCGGATCGATTTTGTCTTTTTCGGTGCTGTCGGTGTCGAGCACGCGGCTGAATCCCGTGCCGATCGGATCGACGAAGACCAAATCGGTGAACGCGAGCCAGCTCTCGTCGTTGTCGACGAGCTTGGTCGGCGGCGGTGCGGCGCGCCCCTCGCGCGCGAAGAGGACGCGCTTCGGACCGAGCCCTCCGAGGTGAAGATACGCCGACGCTGCGCCCGGCCCGCCGTTGAAGACGAACGTGATCGGTCGCCCGGCGCGCGCTTTTTGAGCGCGATAATACGTGTGGAAGATTTCGCCCGCGGGCTCGTCGCGCTTGCGCAGCGTGATCCACTCCGACGTCACGAGCCATCGAGACGACTTCCACGTGACCGTGCGCGTCGAGCCTTCGGGCGCGCGGTACGAAGGCTTCTCGCTCGGCGGCTCCTTCTTCTTTTCGGGCATCGAGGCGAAGCTAACATGCCTCGATGGACCCCATCGCCGCGTGGAACGAACTATTGCGTGATCGCCTTGAGGTCGAGCATCTCCTCGACGCTCGGGAGGACGATGAGCTCGCAGCGGCGATTTTTTTGGCGGCCTTCCGGCGTCGCGTTGGTCGCGACCGGATCGGTGTCGGCGAAGCCGGCGGCGCTCCAGTGTTGAATCGGCAGTCCGCCTTCTTTCGGGTCGATGAGGAACACGAGCACTTCGCGCGCGCGCATCAGCGAGAGGCCCCAGTTGTCCTTGAACGGCCCGCGCGCCATCGGCTGATTGTCCGTGTCGCCCGCGACTTGGTAATCGCGCGAGACGAGCTGCGGGTCGGCTTTGATGATGCCGGCGACCTTGAGGAGGATGTCCTTGCCGTCCTTCTTGAGCGTCTCGTGGCCCGAGTCGAAGAGCACGTCGCCCGGGAGCGAGATGACCATCCGATTGTGCCGCACGTTGACCGCGAGCCCGAGCTTGGTGAGCGTGTCGAGCTTCGCCTTCAGCTTCTCGAAGCGCTCTTTGATGAGCTCGAGCTGCCGCGCGCGCTCCTTGTAAGCCTCGAGCGCTTTCTCGCGCTCGTTGAGGTCGCTCTTCATCGAGTTCACGTTGACGCCCATCGCTTCGAGCTGCCGCGTGAGGTCGGCGATCTTTTTCTGCGCGTCGGCGATCTTCGCGTCGTCGTCGGACTTCAGCTTGTTGTACTTGGAGAGCTGCGCCTGCCACTGGTCTTCGGAGTATCCGCATCCAGTCGCAAGAAAAGCGGCGCCAGCCAGGAGGGCAGCGAATCGGAGGTGGCTCATGCGCGCGGAGAGTACGCCGCCGCGTGGCGACGACAAAGCGCCAACTCGAATCAGGGGCGGGCTCGACGACACGCCGTCGCGGAGCCGGCCCGACACGCCTTCTCGAACGCGGCCTTCGCCGCTGCGGGATCGCGATGAAAGCTCCTGCCGCTCGAGCCGGGCAGGCGGACGGCGTGCTCGTGGATGAAGCCTGCGATCGCGCACGATTTCGCCGGCTCGCGGTCGGCGTCGCACGCCGCGACCCAGTCCTTCGCGAAATGCGCGAGCGTGTTGCAACCTGCGTAGCTGCCTTCGAGGCACGCGCACTGCGAGAGCTCGAGCAGCTTCTCGCCCGTCTCGGCGTTCTCGCCGCGCTGATCGAGCTGCGCCGCCGACTCGTAACACGTGTCGGGATCGTCGCACGGGCAAGTGAGCTTCGTCGGATCGCTGACGTCGTAACCGGTCACCTGCGGCCCGCAGCAAACGAGCGCCATCACCGTCACGCGAACGTTCATCTCGGCTTCCTCTCGAGAAACCCGCGGCCCTCGAAGATCGCAGGCGTCGCCTTTTTGATCCGCGCGATACGCGTCGCCGGCTGCTTCGCCGTGCCGAAGTGATGGAGGTAGCTCCGCTGCCGGCCGGGCGTGAGCGCCTCGAACGCGCGTTTGAAGCGCGCGTCGCGTCGAAGCCGCTCGGTGAGCTCGGGAGGAACCGGAAAATCAGACGTCTTCCTCTTCTCCACGCGCAGCCCCGCTTTCGCGATCGCGATCGCCTCGCGCACGTAGGCGACGATGGTCGGCGCGCTGGCCGTGATGTCCTTCGCGCGCGTGAACTTCATCACGCGCGCCGACTGCACCTGACCGAGCTGCACGAGCACCTTCTTCGGGTCCTTCAGAAGGGCGCCCCGACAGAAGCCCAACGCGAAGTACTCTTTGAAGCCCTGCAGGATGACGATGTTCCTGCCGTCGACGGTGTACGTGGGCTTGCCCCACTTGCACTCTTCGTTCATCCCGAGGCCGGCGAGCACGCGTTGCATCGCCGCGATCTCCGCCTCCCACCGCTTTCGATACGCCATCTCCATGTCGGCACCCTACGCTCAGCGCATGCACACGTTGCCTTGTCCCTGCGGCGCGGTCGAGCTCACCGTCCGCGGCGCGCCGCTCGCCCAGTTCTACTGCCACTGCGACGATTGCCGAAAGATGACGAGCGCCGCGTACGCCGCGGAGTCGGTCCATCGCGCCGCCGACGTGGAGATCACGCGCGGCGAAACCGCGGTCTGGATGCTGAAACGAAACCCGCGCCACTTTTGCAGCGCGTGCGGCGGTCGTCTCTTCATCGACGTCGCCGCGCGGAGCCTCCGCGGCGTGAACGCCTTCCTGCTTCCGGCACAGGACTTCAACCCGCAGTTTCACGTCAACTGCCGCTTCGCGATTCTCCCGGTCCGAGACGGACTCACGCACTACGCGGGGATGCCCGCATCGTTCGGCGGATCAGAAGAGACGGTCGACTGGTGAACTGGCGTCCCCGGCGGGAGTCGAACCCGCGTTAGCGACGTGAAAAGCCGCGGTCCTGGGCCTCTAGACGACGGGGACAAAGACGAAAGCCGCGCCTCTTTACCATGACGCGCGCCGCAGTGAAACCGGACTGTGCTAATCGAAAGACGATGCTTCACATGGGCAACGGCGTCGCGCGGCATGACGCCAACGGAGCGGGGGACAGCTCTGCGCTGGCGCGGCGGACCGTGGAAACGGCGCGGCTCGTTCAGCCCGAGTGGGCGTCGCGCTCGCTCGAGGATCGCGCGGCGGCGCTCGAACGCGCGGCGAAACGCATGCTCCGCGATCGGCAGACCCTCCTTCATCTCGTTCGCGAAGAGATGGGCAAGCACGAGGTCGAGGGGCTCTTCACCGAGGCGCTCGGGCCGCTCGACGCGGTCAAAGGGTGGAAAAAAATCGTCGCGCGCGCCTCGTCGAAGCGCGTGTTTTTGAATCCGCTCGCGTTTCCGAAGAAGCGCGCGCGCATCACGATGGTGCCGCGCGGGGTCGTCGGGATCGTCGCGCCGTGGAATTTCCCGGTTTCGGGTTTGTATCGCAGCGTGATTCCGGCGCTGCTTCTCGGCAACGCGGTCGTGCTGAAGCCGAGCGAGTACACGCCCAAGTCGAGCGCGTGGTTCGCCGATCACATCGCGCGCGAGGTGCCGCGCGGGATCATCTCGGTCGTGCAGGGTGACGGCGCGGCCGGCGCGGCGGTCGTCGAGTCTGGGATCGATGCGTGTATCTTCACCGGATCGACGCGCGCGGGCGCGAAAGTGCGCGTGCGGTGCGCGGAGCTCGGCATCCCGTCGAGCGTCGAAATGGGCGGAAAAGACGCGGCGATCGTGCTCGCCGACTGCGATCTCGATCGCGCGGCGATGGGCGTCACCCATTGGGCTCTATCGAACTCCGGGCAAGCGTGCGGAGCGATCGAGGTCGCGTACGTCGAGGCGCGCATCGCTGACGCGTTCGTCGAAAAATTGCGCGTCGCGTGGGCGAAGCTCCGCACCGGACCGGGCGACGAGGACGTCGACGTCTCGCCGCTCGGCAACGACAAGCAGCTCGCGATCGTCGAAGCGCAAGTCAAAGACGCGCTCGCCAAAGGCGCGAAGCTCGTCTGCGGCGGAAAGCGAACGACGGGCCGAGGGTACTTGCCGACGTTGCTCGACAAGTGCACCGCCGAGATGGACGTCGTGCGCGAAGAGACGTTCGGTCCGGTCCTCGCGATCGTTCGCGTCTGGGGCGCGGACGAAGCCGTGCGCGCGGTCAACGCAGGAAAATACGGCCTCGGCGCGTCGATCTGGACGCGTGACGTCGCGCGGGCCGAGCGGCTCATCGAGCGGCTCGACGTCGGCGTCGCGAACGTGAACACGCACGCCTTCACCGGCGCCGTCCCGCAAGTCCCGTGGTCGGGAACGCGCGCGACCGGGTTCGGCGTCGCCAACGGCGAGATGTCGCTCGTCAACTACGCGCACCCGAAGACGATCGCGATCGACGAAAACGAAGCCGAGCCTTTCTACATGCCGTTCGACGCGACGCTGCGCGAGCTCGGCGAGGCGCTCATCAAGGGCCAGGTCGGAGATTTTCTGGGCGCCGCGAAGCTTCCGCTCTTGCTTCGCCGCCGGTTGAAGCGCCTCCGCGAGTTTTGGAAATGAGCGAGCCGAAGCCCTCGACGTACTGGAACTACATCAAGGTCGAGGAGCTGCTCGCGCTCCAAAACGGCCACGCGCCGAGCGACGAGGACCTCTCGAACGACGAGGTCATGTTCATCACGATTCACCAGATCGACGAGCTCTGGTTCAAATTGATTTTGCGCGAGCTCGTCTCGGTGCGGAATCTCTTCGCGCAGCCGGTCGTGCCCGAGCAGTCGCTCGCGTCGGCGGTGCGCGGCATTCGGCGGATGCAAGCGCTGCTCGAGCACCTCGCGGCGCACTTCACGCTGATGGAGACGATGACGACGCGCGACTACCTCGATTTTCGCGACAAGCTCGGATCGGCGAGCGGGTTTCAGTCGGCGCAGCTCCGCGAGATCGAAATTTTGCTCGGGCTCCCGGACGCGGAGCGCATCTCGCTCGGCGGAGGGCAGGGGACGTACCTCGATGCGCTGCGCGATTCGACCGGGTCGCCGTCGAGCGCGTTTCACCGCGTTCAGATGCGTCTCGCCGACAAACCTTCGCTCCGCGAGGCGCTGCGCGATTGGTTGTATCGTACACCCATTCAAGGCTCGATCCCCGGGCAAGAGCACGACGCAGAAACGGTCGCGACGTTCCTCGAAGAATATTCGGAGCACCACGCGAAGGTGACGCGCAGCCAAAAAGAAGTCGCCGAGGCGAAGGCGTTTCTCCGCGCCGAGGACGCGCCCGTCGCCGGATCCGCCGAAGGCGGGACGGCGCAAACACGCGAAGACGAGCGCGCACACACGTCGCGCGTGCGCGCCGCGCTCGTCTTCATCGAGAGCTATCGCGAGCTCCCGCTTCTCGCGTGGCCGCGCGAAGTGATCGACGCCATCGTCGCGTTCGAGCAGCAATTCGTCGTCTTCCGGCAGCGTCACGCGCGCATGGTCGAGCGCGTCATCGGGCGTCGCACGGGCACCGGCGGCTCGGCCGGCGTCGATTACCTCGACACGACCGCGCTCAAGTACCGCGTCTTCCGCGAAGTGTGGGCGGTGCGCACGCTGCTCCTTCGCAAGGGGGACCTGCCGGCGCTGAGGCGCCCGGAGATTTACGGCTTCGCGAGCGGCGCTTCGTGAAATATGTGTATGTTGCATTGATCTTGGCGGCCGCCTGCACCAAAAAGGCCGACCCGCCGAAAGACGCGGCCGTCGCGGACAGGGTGACGGAGTACGACAAAGACGAAGACGCGTTCGAGGTCGTGCTGAAGAGCGATCCGGCGGTGCTCGCGATCGGCGAGGCGCACGCGCAGCGCGGGGCGACCGCGGCTTCGTCGGCGAAGCGATTCACCGACGAGCTCTTGCCGCTCCTCGCGGGGCGCGCGAGCGATTTGCTCGTCGAGCTGTTGATGCCGCCGAAAGGTTGCGCGAAGCAGTCGGACGCGATGCGCGAAACGCAAAAGCCGGTGCTGACGCAGCAAGCGCCGACGAATCAAAACGAGTACGTCGCGATGGGCGACGCCGCGCGCAAGCTGGGCATCGTCCCCGACTTGCTGCGTCCGAGCTGCGAGGACCTCGCGTCGATCAACGACGCCGGCGCGGATGCAATCTCTCGATCGCTCGAGACGATCGCGCGTCTCACGACCGCGCAAGCCACGAAGATGCTCGCGCGCGCCGGGCGAAAAATGGTCGTCACCTACGGCGGCGCGCTCCACAACGACGCGCACCCGCCACCGGAGCGCGCCGCGTGGGCATACGGCCCAGCGCTCTCCGCCGTTGCCCCGGGCCGCTACGTCGAGCTCGATTTGTACGTTCCGGATTTCATCGGCGCCGACGAGACGTGGACGAAGCAACCTTGGTACGCGAAGTGGAGAGCGCACGAAGCGTCGCACAAAGCTGTGCTCATCGAGCTCGGCCCGCAGAGCTGGGTGCTGATCTTGCGGAAGACGTGACGGCTTCTCACTGATGAGAAGTGCAGATTTGGGCTACCTGGGACTGAAGTCCCAGGCAGCATGCAGATCAGCGGAGCGCGAGGCGAGCCCTGGCGGCGGCTCGGAAGACGCGGCGCTCTCCGTTTCCGAGCCCGCCGGAGGCGGGCTTACCGCACCGTTCACCAGCGCGCCGGCAAGCCACCACGAAGCTCCGTTGATCTCTCGCTGCCTGGGACTTCAGTCCCAGGTAGCCCAAAATTCTCCGCATGGTCCGAGCGCTGGCCCGGCGACGGGAAGCTCGCGAGCCGGCCATGAGAAGGCGTGCGCGCGCCCTTGTTTTTTGCGGTCGTAGCGAGCGCCGCGACGGCGTGGGGGCGCGGTCCGCCGACCATGGTCCACACCAAAAACGGGAGCGTCTACTACGGCGAGCTCGTCGAGCGCGTCACCGACGATCACGTGACGATCGTGAACGCGGCCGGCGAGATCAAACGCTTCGACATGAAGGACATCGACCCGGCGCCCGCGCCCGTCGCGCCGCTCTATCGTCCGCCGGAGCCGGAGCCGCCGCCGAAGGGAACGGTCCGCACCAAAGGCGGGAGCTTTTTCTACGGCGAAATCCTCGAGCGCGTCGCGAACGATCACGTCACGCTGCGCCTCGCGACGGGCGACACACTCGTCATCGATTGGACCGACCTCGACACCTCGCTCCCGCCTCCCGCGTATTCGCCGCCGCGCCCTCGCGGGCCGACCGAGACCGTCCGAACGAAAAAGGGAAACGTCTATCACGGCGATTTGATCGAGAAGGTCGTCGGCAACCACGTGACACTGTCGCTCGTCACTGGCGAAATCGTGACCGTCGCGTGGGACGACATCGTCGAGCACCGCAAAGCCGGACGACCCAAACCGGACACGACCCTCGACTTTCACGTCGACAAGGCGTCGGCATTTCTCGAGCGAAAGATCGACGTCGGCTGGCAAACGCTCTGCACGTCATCGTGCGGCGACGTCGCCACGCCGAGCGGCGTCTATCGCGTCCGCGGCGAAGGCATCATGACGAGCGATTCGTTTCGGCTTTCGGGGACGACCGACAACGTCGTCGTCGCTTCGAGCGCGTCGCGCGACGCGCACACGGCGGGCATCGCGCTCGTGCTCTTCGGCGCGCCTCTCCTGATCGTTGGCGCGTTCTTCACCGCCGCGGCCATCGGTGCCAACCCGTGGAACGACAACGGCGGCATCGATGGTGCGGCGATCGGCCTGGACACGAGCTCGCTCGCGATGCTCGCGGGCGGCATCGGGCTCCTCGTCCCGAGGACCTCCGTGAAGGTCAACGGCGAGACCGTCGCGCGCGCCGTCCTCGAGGGAGTGCGTTTCTGAATCTCCTTGCGAACGCTCTGGCGAACGTTGAGGTAAGCCCGCCTCCGGCGGGCTCGGAAACGGAGTGCGCTGCGTCGTCTGAGCCGCCGCCGGGCGGCTTCCTGCCGCTTTCGCGAGGCGCGTTGGGCTCGCCCGGCGCCTCGCTGATCTGCATGCTGCCTGGGACTTCAGTCCCAGGTAGCCCAAAATTCTTTGCCGAGAGTTTCTAAGCCGCAAAAAACCGGCGAATCGCGCGCTCGTTTTCGATTTCCAAATACGGCCTGCCGGGCGTGCCGCGCGGGAACGCGAAGCTCGCGGTGTTCGAGTAGCCCTCGCGGTCGGCGAGCTCGTGCGTGTGGCCGAAGACGACGAGCTTCGCGCCGGTCGTGCGCGCGACGCGGCGCGCGCCTTCGTCGAGACGCGCGGGGACTTTTCCGCCGTAGCGATCGTGGCCGCGCGACCAACTGAACGCGAGGCCTGCGATGCCGCCCAAGCCGAGCACGAGCGCGAGCCGTCGACGGCCGAGCGCGAGCGCCGACATGCCGGCGAGGACCGCGACGGTCGCCGTCACACGATCCAAGTAGAGGCGCGCGACGGTGTCGCGGAGCGAGCGCATCGTCGGCGCAGCGTGCTCGTTCATCAGCTCGCGCACGGTGGGCTCGTCCAGGCCCGCATCCTCGAGGAACGCCGCGAGCCCCGCTTCGGCGCGCGCCGCGTCGGCCTCGCCCGACCAAAACCGACCGCTCTTGCCGAGCGCCGAGAAAGCCGCGCGAAAATATGTGTAAACTACATGCGGTCCGCGCCGGCCGTACCAGCGGAACGCGTCGACCAAGAGCTCGAGCGGCGTCTTGTCGTTCGCGTTGAGGTAGTGGAAGGCGCCGGTCTTCGCGATGAACTCTTCGACGAAGTGCACCCCGAGCGTGCCGCGCGACGACGCGAGCGGATGGGCCGGCGCGTTGTCCGGGTCGAACAAATGCCCGTGCTCGACGTGGAGGCCCCCCTCGCGGAAGAACCACGGCGTCCGCCGGACGCGCGCCGCCGCTTCGCCGTGAACGCCGATCCCACGCGCCACGTCGCTCAGCTCGGAGTCGTGATTTCCCGCGATCCAAACGAGCTCGCCGCCCGCTTCGGCGTGCTCGGCGAGCGCACGCCGCACGTGCGGATGAGGCTCGAAGCCGTCACCGGTCGTGTCGAAAAAATCGCCGGCGAAGACGACGCGGTCTCCGCGGTGCCGGCCCAGCAGTGTGACGAGGTCGCGCCCGACTGCCGGCGGCGCGTGCGTGGCCAAATGTAAATCGCCGAGCACGATCGTCCGCATGCGCGGAGGCTCATAGCACGGTATGATGGGCACGCGAGCTTGCGCCTCCTTCAACGCATCGTCGAGGAACCGCACCCGTGCGCGTATCTCCCGAAAGAGAACGCGTCACTCGAGGTCCGCGTCTTGCTCGACGTCACATCGGACGAGCTCGGCGACATGCTCGCGCGCGGCTGGCGGCGATTCGGTCCTTGTTATTTTCGTCCGCGCTGCGGGGACTGCCGCGAGTGCGTGACGCTTCGCGTTCGTGCCGACGAATTTCATCCGACGCGCAGCCAGCGCCGCGCGAAGAATCGCGCCGCGCGTCTTCGTCGCGTCGTGTCGCGCCCCATCGTCGACGAGGCGCGCATCGCGCTTTATCGAAAGTGGCATCAAAACCGCGAAAATGAGCGCGGTTGGGAGTCGAGCCCGCTACGCGCCGAACGCTACGCGCTCGACTTCGCGTTCCCGCACCCGAGCGCGCGCGAGGCCGCGTTCTACGACGGCGATCGTCTCGTCGGGCTCGGGCTCTTCGACGAAACGCCGGAGGCGCTGAGCGCCGTGTACTTTTTTTACGACCCCGATTTGCGGCGCGACTCGCTCGGCGTCGCGAACGTCGTCGCGCTCATCGAGGACGCGAAGGCCGCCGGCAAGCCTTACGTCTATCTCGGTTACCGCGTCCTCGGCTGCGAGTCGCTCGCCTACAAGTCCGGCTTTTTGCCGCACGAGCTGCTCGAAACGCGCCCCGACGACGCCGACGTCCCGAGCTGGGGCGCGCTTGCCGCGCAGGCCTCCAGCGCGTAAGTAAGCCCGTCGTGCTGTCGCACTATTCGGTCGCTCCCTCGTCTCCTTCGCTCTCGCCGGCGCAGCTCCGTTCGGCGCTCGCGTTCGCGGAGGCGATCATTCCGGGCTCGCAGATCACGCCGGGCGCCGACGAGGCCACCGTCGCGCGCGTCGAGGAAGTGATCCGCTCGATGAGCCCGCAGGCCGTGACCGCCTGGAGCGGCGTGCTCGCGCTCCTCGATCAGTCGGTGCGCTTGCAGCGCGGCAAGCCGTTCAACGCGCTCGCGCGCGGCGAGCAAGAGAAGGTGCTGCGCGCTTGGGAGAAGAGCCCGGTCTTGCGCGGGCCGCTCCATGCGCTTTCGTATTTTTTCAAGGTCGCGCACTTCGACTCGCCGCGCACGTACGAGAAAATGGGCGGCGAGCTCCGCGTCATTCAAAACGTGGAGACGGCGCGCTGGGAGCGGCAGATCCAGAGCGCGCGCACGTGGACCGAGTCACGCGATCTCGAGTGCGAGGTCGTCGTCATCGGCACCGGCGCGGGCGGCGCGGTCGTCGGGCGCGAGCTCGCCGATCGCGGCTACGCGGTCGTCTTCGTCGAAGAAGGCTCGTACCGAAAGCGAAACGACTTCGTCGGGAGCTTCATCCACGCGCACTCGAGTTATTTCCGCAACACGTTCACGCTCGGCAGCGCGCCGATCACGCTCTTGATGGGCAAGCTCGTCGGCGGGTCGACCGCGGTCAACACCGGCACGAGCTTGCGGCCGCCGCCGTGGGTGCTCGACGAGTGGAGCGAGCGCCTCGACACCGACGATTTCTCGCCGTCGGCGCTCACGCCGTATTTCGATCGCGTCGAGGGCATTCTCCAAGTCTCGCCGCCGGAGCGAAAGTTCATCGGTCCGATCGCCGACGTCGTCGACCGCGGCTGCGCGTCGTTCGGCTGGAGCGCGAAGCCCATCCCGCGCAACGCGGTCGGCTGCGAAGGCCAAGGCTTCTGCGACTACGGCTGCGCGGCCGGCGCGCGCCGCAGCGTCGACATCTCGTACTTGCCCGGCGCGCTCGAGAAGGGCGCGATGATCGTCACCGATCTGCGCGCCGATCGCATCATGATCGAAAACGGCCGCGCCGTCGGCGTCTCCGCGATCGACGAAAAGGGGCAGGAAATCCGTATCCGCGGCAAAGCCGTCGTCCTCGCGGGCGGCGCGGTGCCGACGCCGATGCTCCTCTTGCGACAAGGCATCGCGAACGGCAGCGGCGAGATCGGCAAGAACATGAGCCTGCATCCGAGCGGCGGCGTCGCGGGCGTGTTCGACGAGCGCATCGACCCGGACAAGCACATCCCGCAGGGCTACATGGTCGACGAGTTCCTGCGCGAAGGAATGCTCATCGTCGGCGCGCAGCCCGACGTGAACATCGCGCACATGGCGCTCCCGTTCACCGGCGCGCGTCTCATGCGCGCGATCGACTCGCTGCCGCACATCGCGATGTTCGGCACGCTCATTCGCGACGAAGCGCGCGGCCGCATCTGGTTCGACGTCAAAGGCAACCCGGCGATGACGTACAACCTCACGCCCGGCGACACCGAGCGCATGCACCGCGCGATGGTTCACACGAGCGAGCTCCTCTTCGCCGCCGGCGCGCACCGCGTCTACGTCGGCCTCATCGGTCACGACGCGCTCGAGAGCCGCGCCGACCTCGATCGCTTCAAGACCGAAAAAGTCACGCCCGCCGAGCTGGCCCTCGTCAGCTATCACCCGCTCGGGACCTGCCGCATGGGACGCGATCCGAAGACGAGCGTGGTCGATCTCGACCACCAGTCGCACGACGTCCCCGGCCTGTTCATCGTCGACGGCAGCACGGTTCCCGGTCCGCCGGGCGTGAACCCGCAAATCATCATCATGGCGATGGCGACGCGCGCCGCCGAAAGAATCGCCGCCCGCCTAGCCTGACGTCCCGTTCGCGTTCCCCAGCCCCACATTTTCTGCTCAACTGGCGGCAAGGGATGGCGGACAAACTCACGGGGGAGCTGCGCCTTCCACTCCAAGTCGGCACGTCCTCGCTGCTCGGGTTCGCGCATGCGTCCGCGGCCTTCGTGCCCGGATTTTTGCTGATTACGTCGATCGCGCTGCCCCCGCTGTTCGCGCCGTGGGACGACGCGCTCGCGGTCTGTCCGCATTTGATCGTTCCGTACGTCTTCGCGTTCACGTTCGGCCTCGGGATGATCGCGTACGCGCGAAAGCACATCCGGCTCGCCTTCAGCGAGCGGCCGAGCGACGTCGTGCTCGGGCCGACCGGTCTTCGCGTCGAGGGTGGACCGCGAAATGGATTTTCCGCCGCGTGGACCGACATCGCGTCGGTGAAGCTTTCGGGCCGTCACGAGAAGCTCGAGGTCGTCGAGGACGAATCGGACAAGAAGCGGACGAACTTCTGGCGGCTCGTGCTCGAGCTCCGCGACGGCGACGAGGTCGTGCTCGCGAGCGCCGAGGACCCGAAAGAACGGCAGTCGCTCGAATCGCTGCGCGACTCGATCGAAGCGTCTCTGAAAAAAACGAGCGCGCATGCGAAGCCGCACAAAGACGAGCCGCGCGCGCCCTTCGAGTGCAAGCGCTGCGGCGCGCCGGTCGTGCCGGGCGAGACCGAGACGGTGGCGTGCGCGTATTGCGGCGAGCACGCGCGCATCCCCGACGACGTGCGCGCGCGAATCCGCGCGATGCACCAGCGTGACGAGAGCTCGCGTCGCTCCGAGCGCCTCGTCGCGAAGCTCGTCGGACAGCCGGGCGCGCTCCGCACGAGCTTCTTCGTGTTCCTCGCGGCGATCCCGAGTCTCTTCGCGTGGCCCGCGGCGCTCGCATTTTGCGGCGTGCTCTATGCGCTCTGCTTCTTGCGCGTCACCAACGCGATCCTCGTCGTCATCGCGACGTTCGGAATCATCGCCGCGCTCTACTACCTCGTTCGCGGCCAGCTCACCGATCGCCAAGCGCTCCGCATCCTCACGATCGGATTCGCCGCGCGCGCGCCGACGCAGGCGGGTGGCGCGCACCACTGCCGCAAGTGCAACGGGCCGCTCGTCCCGCCGCCGGGATCGGTCCTCGCGCATTGCGTCTACTGCGGCGTGCCGAACGTGCTCGGTCTCGATCTGCGCGGCGAAGCCAAGACGAGCGCCGAAGAAGCCGAGTCGCTCGACGACGCGCTCGAGCGCCGCGATTCGGAGCGCGCGCGCTGGCGTTACTCCGCGCTGCTCGCGCTCTTCATCCTCGCGGTGTCGGCGCTGTTCGTTCGTCTCAGCGCGCACCCGCCGTATCCGCTGCGCGCCGTCGGACACGCGACCGAGCTCAAACGCGTCACGTACGATCCGTTCGACGAATTCCAACCGAAGCTCTCGCCCGACGGAAAAACGCTTCTCTACGATTTGCGCATCCCCGGCGAAGACGGCGACGAGTCGATCATGATCGCGCCCGCGACCGGCGCGTTCCGCGGCACCGAGATGACTGCGGAGAAAATGCACGCAATTCGTCCGCTCTGGCTGACCGGAAGCAAAGGCTTCCTCTACGTTTCGTCGCAGCGCCGCCGCGCGCTACGCCGCGTGGACTCGCTCGCCCCGTACGCGCTCGCGAGCGATCTCTATTCGTTCGGCAGCGACATCGACGTGCCGAGCATGTCGCCCGACGGAAAGCACTTCGTCTTCGCCGCCGCCGACACGAAGTCCGACGGCTGGTACGTCTGGATCGGCGCGACCGACGGCACCAAGGGCATCCAGCTCACCGGCGGCATCAACCCCGCGTGGGCGCCCGACGGAGCGCACATCGCGTACTCGCGCACGGTGAACGGCTACCGCCAGCTCTTCGTGATGACGTTCGACGGCTCGAAGATGGTCGACAAAGTCCAGCTCACCGACGAAGCGTGCAATCACGAAGACCCAGTGTACTCGCCCGACGGCGCGTACCTCGCGTACGTCGGCAACTGCGGGACGAACGCCCGCGGCAAGAAGAACGTCTGGGATTTGTGGGCGATGACCGCCGACGGAAAAAATGACGAGCAGCTCACCGACGGCCAAGCCGATTGCGAAACGCCGGCGTGGCACGGTGACTCGATTTATTTTTCGTCGGATGTCGCCGGCAACTACGACATCTGGCGCGTGCGGCTCACCGGTCCGCTCGCCGGTCACGGCGGCAAACCGCCGAGCGTGACCGAGCTCGTCTACGCGCCGCCGACCGCGAGCACGTCGTTCAGCGCGTCGCCCACGCCGCCGCGCAAATTCAAACGTCGCTGACTTACGCGTGGTGCAGCTTCGCGATGAGGTCTGCGCCGAGGACGCCCTGCACCGCGGCGCGCAGCTCGACGGCGCTCTCGAGCAGCGCGCGGAGATCTTTTTGCGGCCACGTCACCAGACGCGTCGGCTCGATGGCGACCACGTCCGCGTTGGGTCGCTCGCCCGTCATGAAGCTCATCTCGCCGACGAAGCATCCGGGCCGAAGCTCGATGCCCGCTCCCGCCGCCGGCTCCACGCGCACGCGCCCCGAGACGACGACCATGATGCGATCGAGGTCCTCGCCCTTCGCGACGATGCGCTCGCCGGAGGCGACCTGCGTCCAGCGCGCGAGCTTCACGACCTTCACGAACTCGCGCGGCTTGAGGCTTCGAAAAGCGAGCTTGTAGAGCTCGAGCGAATCGGGATCGAGCACGACCGGCCGCCGCTCGGCGAGGAGCACGCGGATCTGCCACGCGTTGATCGCGAGAAAGAGAACGTTCCACGCGATCGCCGCCCACACGGGCGACGGCATGAAGACGTAATACGCGACGATCGTCAGTCCCCCGAGGATGGTGAGCGCGCGCAGCCAGAGGATGTCTTTGACGAGATACGACCCGAGATAAATGACGTTCGCGACGTGAATGAAGATCGTCATACGTAGGCTCGCGGTGAGTGGGTTTCGATGGCGAGGCGAAGCGCGGCGGCGACCAAGTCCGATGCGGGCGGGTGGTCGCCGATGCTGCGGCTCGCGTGGAAGAAACGGACGACGCCGCGCGTGTCGACGAAGAGGACGCCGCCCTGCTGCATTCGATCGCCTTGCGGCGGCGCGTGCGGATGGCCCTTCGCGACGGCGCGCGCGGCGTCGACGATCGCGCGGGGTCCGAACGTCGCCCAGAGCGACCGCGCGAAGTGCAGGCGCCCGTAGGCATCGAGGCCCGGATCGGTCATCACGGTCGCCGGCGCGTTTTGAAGGAGGTGACGCTCGACGAACGCGTCGCGTTGCTCCGGCGACCCGCTCCCGATCAAGACGACGCGAACGCCCGCGCGCGCGATCTCGCCGAGTCGCGGCACGAGCTCGTGGAGCTGCTCGCTGCACCCAATGCAACCGAAGTGACGAAGAAACACGAGCATGCACGGCTGCGCGGCCCAGAGCGACGCGAGCCTCACCGACTCGCCGCGCGGATCGATCACGCGCGCGTCGCCGACCGCATCGGGCACCGCCATTCCTGCTCGCAGCGCTGCCATGCCACCGTTATACTCCCGGCGATGGCGAAGGGGATCGCAGCGCGCACGGCGCCGGTGCTCGCGTGGCTGCGCGAAAATCTCTGGCTCCCGGCGCTCCTCTCGCGCCTCGCGATGGCCGGAGAGTTCATCCCTTCGGGTTGGAGCAACCTTCACAATTTGCCGAAAATGACGGCCTATTTCGCGTCGCTCCACATCCCGGCGCCTGGGCTCAACGCCGTGGCGAGCGGCGCGACCGAGCTCGTCGCCGGCGTCCTTCTGCTCGTCGGTCTCGGCACGCGCTTCGCGGCGGCGGCGCTGATCGTCGTGATGAGCGTCGCGATCCTCACGGCGAAGATCCACGAGCCCGGCGTGCACGGCATCGACACGTTCCTCTATCTCGCCGAGCCGGGATACGTCGTCATCCTCACGTGGTTGGTTTTCTACGGCGGCGGCCGCGCGAGCGTCGACGCGCGCTTCAAGTCGAGCGCCAGCGCAAAGTGATCGGGCTCGTCGTTCCCATGCGAAGCTCGGTCCCGTCGTCGAGGCGAGCCGCGCGTACGCGGCGCTCTCTCTCGAAGGTGCCTTGCGTCGACGCGAGATCGTAGGCGACGCCTTTGCGCAAAAGAAGGTGCACGCGCGAGATCCCTTCGTGCAGCACGTCGCGAAGATGGTCGTTGCACTTGGGCGCGCGGCCGACGAGGACTCCGATCTCGAGGTCGAGCGGCGCGAGCCGAACCGACGCGGCGCCGCGCGCGCCCTCGAGCGTCACCGTCCAACCCTTGCCGCTCGTGTCTCCTTGCGACTCGCCGATCTCGAGCACGCGAGGCAAGAGCGTGATCGCAGGACGCGCAGCCTCGCGATACGGGTGCGCCACGAGCGCGCGCGTGCACGCCGCCACCGGCAGCTCCGCGGGCATCGGCTCGCCGCCCGGCAGCGCGACGATCGCATACGACCCGACGCGAAGCGCGATCGGCCCCGTCGCGCTGATCGACTGCTCGCTGCGACCGCCCGCGAGCTGGAAGCCGAGGTCGGTGTGGAGATCGACGATCGAAAGTCGCGGCGAGCCGTCGTCGAGCAGCGACACGCGAACGAGCAAGTGACGGAGCGCGATCGTGGGATCGCCGTCGAGGACCACGTCGCATTGCGAATGCCGTCCGACGACGAGGAACGCTTCGAGCTCGACCGGCACGTCGATGCTCCCGAACTTCTGCGACGAGAGCCAGTAGAGCCGATAACCGACCGGCGGTTTGCAATCCTTGTCGGCGGCGAGCGCGAGACGGTAGGCGACGTCGAGGCTCGTCTCTTTCTGCGGCTCGTCGATTTCGGAAGCGAGGCGAGTCGAGGCGTTGGGTCGGACGCTCTTCATGAGCCGTTTACGAGCCTAGCATCGCGAGAAGCTCCTGCTCGTGCTTGGCATCGACACGCGCGGCGCGCGCGAAGAGCGCGTCCGGGGGCCCAGGGCGCGGGCCGATCGGGAGCAAGCGCGTGACCAGCCGCGCGACTCGATCGAAGAGCATCATGGCGACGAAGACTCCAACGCCGCACGCGACGCCGACCATCTGGGGCGTGAGCTTCGGCAAGAGGGCGAGCGTCACGATCGCCGTCACGACGAAGATCCCGAACGCGGCCGGAATCGCCGCTTGCGAGCGCGCGCGTTTGCGCCGGGCCATGCGATCGAGATCGCCGACGCGCATCGCGAGGTACATGCGGTACGGCTCGCGCGCGAGCGGCGTCGCTTTTTCGCGCGCCGCGACGCGTCGAACGAGCGCGCGATGCTTTTCGTAGAGACGCGCTGGATCGAGCGTCCGGTGCAGGACGTACGCGTGCTCGCTCGGCGAGTTGAGCGGCAAGTAGAGCCGCATCCGGTCCGTGTCGGTTCCGCTCTCGACCGACGAGCCGTTGTCGAAGAGCGTGCGAAACGACAAGCTGTCGTCGGAGCGAATCCAAGACGTCTGCGCGATGACTGTCGGGTCCGGCGTCGTGTATGCGTGCGTGACGAACGCGAGCTTGGACGCGCGATGGAGCGTTGCGACGAGCCCGCACGGCTTGCAGCCCATCGCGACGAGGGCGTCGCGATAGGCGCTCACTTTGTCGGTCGGATCGTTCGACAGCGTAGAGAGCACGCTCGCGCCGCTTCCCGGGGCCGGCTCGTCGAACGTCTCGGGCGGCGGCTCGAACGCGATCCCGAGCCGCGCGAGCGGGTCCTGTTTGTAGAACCCGACGAGCTGCTCGTAGAGACGCGGGTGGTTTCGCGCGAGCTTCTCCGGCGCCTCGAAGAACTCTTCGGTCACGACGGCGAAGAACTCCGCCGGGCTCGTCGCACCGTAGGAGTCGATGTCGAGCTCGCGTCCCGCGTCGGTCGCCTTCGTGAGCGCCTCGAACTCGGCGCCGAGCACGCGCGCCCACGGCCCGTAGCTCGCGCGGCGCTCGAGCACCGGCGCACCGTCGGCCGCGCCGTCTTCTTCGTCGAGCTTGTGCGCGAACTCGTGGAGGACGACGTTGTGTCCGTCGTGCAGATCCGCCGCGCCGCGCTTCACGGCATCCCACGCGAGCACGACGATGCCTTGTCGATGCGACTCGCCGAGCCGCACCTGGTCGTCCTCGACGACGACTCCGCCCACGAGCCGCGCGCCCTTCGCCTTGTACGCAGTCGGGTAGACGAGGATCACGTCGAGCCCCGGGTACACGTCGGTCTCGCGATGCAAGAGGAGGAGACACGCCTGCGCCGCGATCGTGAGCTCGATCTCGTCGGTGAGCTCGAGACCGTCGCAGCCCTCGAATTTTTTCTCGTCGAGAAAGACGCGCACGTTCCCGAGCAGCTCGCGTTTGTCGTCTTCGGAGAGGCGCGCGAAATACGGAAAATTCCGCTCGATGATCGCAACGCGCTCGGCCTCGAACGGCTCGGCGCGGAGCTTCTCCCGCCGCGACATGAGCCGAGCGTACACCGGCGCGCCGGGGAATGAACCGCGCCGCGCGGGGTTGAGCCAGCGCGCTTCGATCTCCGGCCGTGGCGCTTCACTTGATGGTGATCGCCTTCGAGTGGCGCGGCCTCCGGCACTACGTCGGGGAGCTCGCGGCGCGCGAGGTCATGACCTTTTGGAGCACGGATCATTACCGCGCGATCTACCGAGCCGTTCTCGCGAATCCGAAGCCGATCTGGGACGTGCTCGAGCGTCACGGCTTTCACCTTCCGGACGCGAGCGCGCGCTGCCACGCCTGACTCCGCGAACCGCGCTACACACTCTGCAAAGCACGGCTCGCAGCTCGGCTCGACTGACTACCCATGGAGATGATGGAAACTCGCGGATAAAACGTGCCTTGCCATGATGCAGTCAGACGTCGCCGGGTCCGCGCGCCGGTCCGCTCCCGAAATCGCCGCTCTCGTCGAGCCGATTCGCGCGCTCCGCAAGACGTCTTATCCGGGCGTCGTCGGCAGAGCGATGCTGATGCTCGCGCGCGCGCAGACGCGCCGCTGGGACGAAGCGCTCACGCGCGTCCACTTCGAGCAGGAGCGCATCCTCGATCAAATCGTTCGCAACGCGCAAAACACCGCGTTCGGGCGCGCGCACGATTTCGCGGGGATCCGCACGTATCGCGACTACGCCGAGCGCGTCTCGGTCGGCGACTACGACACGTTCTCGCCGTTCATCGACCGCATGCGCAAGGGCGAGAAGAACCTGCTCGTGCCCGAGTTCATCCGCTACTTCGGAAATTCGTCGGGCACCTCGGGCCAGGGCAAGCCGAAGTTCCTGCCCATCGGCGAGACGCAGGTCAAGCTGCAGCGCAAAGCGGGGACCGACGGGCTCTTTCGCACCCTCGTGAAGCTCGAGGACGACGCGTTCCCCACCGGCTTCACCGTCGGCCTCTTTCCGCCGACGACGATGCGCGCCGAAGGTCCGGTGCTCGTCACGTCGAACCCGGCGCTCATGGCCGCGCGAATGCCGATCATCACCAAGCCGTCTTACTTGCCTGACGACGAGATCAAGGCGATGGCGGACTACGACACGAAGCTCGCGCGCATCGCCGAAAAATACATCGATTACGACGTTCGCGCGCTCGCGGGCACGACGTGCTGGTTCACGCTGATGTTCGAGAAGCTGCTCGCCGAGTCGCGCAAACGCGGTCGCTCGGCGCGCACGATCAAAGACATTTGGCCGAACCTTCGATATCTGCTCGGCGGCGGCGTATCGGCCGATCCGTACATGCCGGTCATCCGCGAGATGATGGGGCGCAGCGACGTCTTCCTCGTCGACACGTACAACGCGACCGAGGGCGGCATCTACGCGTCGTCGGATCATTCCGGCGATCCGGGCATGCTGATGCAGCCGCACCGGGGAACCTTCTTCGAGTTCGTGCCTCTGGAAGAGCACGAGAAACCGGGCGCGACGCGCGTTCCGCTCTGGGAGGTCGAGCTCGATCGCTCCTACGCGATCGTCGTCACGACGGTCTCGGGTCTCTATTCGTACAAGCTCGGCGACATCGTCAGCTTCCCGCGACGCAATCGTATGCAGTTCGTCGGTAGGCTCACGGGTTGCTTATCGGTCACCCAGGAGCTCACGACTCACGTGGAGATCGAAAAGGCAGTCGCGCACGCGATCGAAAAAGTGCCTTGCACCACAGTCGACTTCGGCTGCTCCGCCGACGTCGGAACCAAATATCGATACGTGCTCTTCGTCGAGTTCACGCATCCGCCGAAGGACCTCGATGCCTTCGCGCGCGCGTTCGACGAAGGCCTCTGCGCGGTGAATCGCGTTTATCGCGAGCACCGCGTCGGCGAGGTCGCGCTGCTCCCGCCGCGCGTCGTCCCGCTCCGCGCTCACGGCGCGCGCGCGTACCTCCAGGAAGCCACGCGCGGCAACATGCAGGGAAAATTCCCGCGAATCATCGACCCTGCGAAAAAGGCCACGGTAATGGCCTACGCAGAGCCCACACCGAAAAACTAGACGAATTGACTACGAATTAGCAGAAGGACATTGATCATGAAGAAACTCGGAGTTTGCATCGTCGGCCTTCACGGAGCTGTCGCGACCACCATCGTCGCCGGCGTTCACATGATGGTGAAGGGGCTCGCGCCCCGCTACGGCATGGTGACCGAGAAGACGCCGGGCGCGACCGCCGAGTCGATCGCCGACTGGCTCGACTTCGCGCCGGTCGAAGGTCTCGTGTTCGCCGGTTGGGATCCCCGGTTCAAGAACGCCTACGAAGGCGCCGTTCATCACAAGGTCTTCCAGACCGACCAGCTTCGCGCCGTCAAAGAGCAGCTCGAGACGACCGTCGCGTGGCCCGCGGTCATCGCGAAGAACGGCAAGACGCCGGAAGGCAACTTCGTGATGGCGGACAACATCCGCGATCAAATCGAGATCATCAAAAAGAACATCACCGAGTTCAAAGCGAAGAACGGCCTCGACCACGTCGTCCTCGTGAACCTCGCTTCGACCGAGCAGTATCTCGACGAGGCGCCGGCTCACAAGACGCTCGCGGCGTTCGAAAAAGCAATCGACGCGAACGACAAGGTCATCAACGCGGCGATGCGTTACTTCTACGCGGCCAACGAGCTCGGCGTTCCGTACGTCAACTTCACGCCGTCGCTCACCAACGTGCCCGCGCTCGCCGAGCACGCCGAGAAGAAGAACAACCCGTACGCCGGCATGGACGGCAAGACGGGCCAGACGCTCGTGAAGACTGCGCTCGGCTCGATGTTCCGCGTTCGCCGCCTCCACGTCGACGGCTGGTACTCGACCAACATCCTCGGCAACAACGACGGCGCCGTCCTCGCCGATCCGGAAGCGTGCAAGACCAAGGTGCTCTCGAAGCAGAGCTGCTTGGACTCGGTCCTCGGCTACCACGTCGAGAACCACCAGGTTCACATCCACTATTACAAGCCGCGCGGTGACTCGAAAGAGGCTTGGGACAACATCGACCTCGTCGGCTTCGGCGGCATCCCGATGCAGATGAAGATCGACTTCCTCTGCCAAGACAGCGCGCTCGCGGCGCCGGTCGTCCTCGACCTCGTCCGCATCATCGACGTCGCGAAGCAGAACGGGGAGAAGGGCATCCAGCGTCAGATGTCGCTCTTCTTCAAGTCGCCGTACGCGGCTCCGGGCGAAGCGCCGGTTCACGACTTGTTCAAGCAGGAGAAGCTCCTCTTGGATTGGGCGCAGAACCTGAGCAAGAAAACGGCGCGCTGAACCCGCAAGAGAGGGAACGGGGAGATCAGAAGCTCGGAAGGAATCCTTCTGATCGTCTGATCTTCCTGTTTAATCTGCATGGATAAGCCGGCAGTTTTAGGTGGCGCAGCGGCGATCGCGAAAGACGCTCATCGGCTTTGGCCTTTGATCGGCGACGAAGAGAAACGCGCGGTCATGCGCGTGCTCGACCGCGGGATCATTCAGGGCTGGCAGGCGCCCGAGACGCGGGCGTTCGAGGAAGAGTTCGCGGCGTTCGTGGCGTGCAAGCGCGCGCTCATGACGCACTGCGGGACGAGCGCGCTTCAGCTCGCAGTCGCCGCGGCCGGCGTGGGCGAAGCGGACGAGGTCATCGTGCCCGCGTACTCGTTCGTCGCGACGCCGATGTGCATTGCGCTGCAGGGCGCGACGCCGGTGTTCGTCGACGTCGACGCCGAAACGGGACACATCGATCCGGCGCTCGCGCGCGCCGCGATCACGTCGCGCACGAAGGCGATCATGCCGGTGCACATCCACGGCGAGGCCGCGGACATGACGGCGTTACTTGCATTATGCAAGGAAAAGAAGCTCGCGCTGATCGAGGACGCGGCGCAAGCGCACGGCGCCGACTGGGACGGCAAGCGCGTCGGCGCGATCGGCATTTCCGGCGGGTTTTCCCTGCAAGGAAGCAAGAATCTCACGGCCGGCGAGGGCGGGTTCTTCGTCACGAACGACGAGGGCGCCGCCGAGCTCGCGAACCGCGTGAGGAATTTTTCGCTCGACGTGAGCCTCGACGATGCTTGGGATCCCAAGCGTCCGCTCGACGGATCGCGGGCGGTCGAGTCGCAAGCGATGGGCTCGATGTATCGCGGCAACGAGATGGCGGCGGCGTTCGGCCGCGCGCAGCTCGCGCGATTGCCGGGCCTCACCGCGGCGGCGCAGAAGAACGGATGGCGCCTCGCGAAGAAGCTCGCGGAGCTTCCGGGCGTGCTGCCGCCGCGCGAGCTCCCGGGGCGCACGACCGTGTTCCACAAATTTCGCGTTCGCTTCGACGTGAAGAAGGCCGGCCTCGACGTCGCGCCGCGCGTCTTGCGCGACGCGATGAAGGCGGCGCTCGCGGCCGAGGGGCTCGAGGTCGTCTCCTGGCAAGGCAAGGCGCTCCCGGCGCATCCGGTCTTCCAAAAACGTGCAGAATACATGTTTCGCGGGCTGCCCGGCGGAACCGACCTCGCGAAGAACTACGAGCCGTCGCAGTACGCGCGCACGTCGGCGCTGCTCGAGTCGTCGCTCGTCCTCTTCTCGCAGTCGCACCCGCTGATCGGCCAAGACGAAGCCGTGGTGGATCGCTACGCCGAGGCGTTCGCGCGCGTGTGGCATCACCGAGAAGCGATCGTCCGCGCGTTCAAGTAAGGTACGTGCCGTGAGTCGGCGGTCCGATGCCATCAAAGCGGGGGCGCGGTGGGTGCTGCTCGCCGGCGGCATCGGCTTCATCGGCTATTTGGTCGAGAAGGCCGGGCCGAAGAAAGTGCTCGACGCGCTCATCGCCGCAGGGCCGTACATTCCGCTCGTCATCTTGTTCGAGGCGACGATCCTGGCGACCGACACGGCGGCGTTCGCGGCGATTTTGGGGCCCGAGCGACGACGCGCGATCACGGCGAAGGGGTGGGTTCGGTCGTCGTGCGTGTCGTTCATCTGCCTCGCGCTCTTGCCGGCGGGGCGCACGGCGAGCGAAGTGGCGCGCGCGACGGTCGTTGCACAATACACGGGTGCGTTTCGCTCGGCGGCGGCGGGAGCCGAGCTCCAAGCGGCGGCGCTCCTCGCCGACGGGCTCATCAGCGGCATGGTGGGCCTCGGCATCTACGCGATGCTCGGCACGCAAGGAGACTTGGCGCTCATGCTCGGCGGAAACTTTCTCCTCGCCGGCACGCTCGGCGCCGTTTTGTTTTTGTTGCTCCACAATCAGCGCTTCGCTTCGTGGGTGAAAAAGAAATTTCCTCGTCTCGCGAAGAACGCGGCCGAAGAAGTGACGACGCCGCGTTTCTACGGGGTCCTCCCGACTGCGTGGAGCCTCTTCGGTCGGTGTCTCCAAGTCGTGCAGTACGGCATCGTCGTGCTCGCGGTCGGCGGGACGCTCAGCTTGCGCGGCGCGCTCGTCGGGCACGGCATTCACATGGTCGGCGCGACGGTCGGCGCGGCGGTGCCCAACCAGGTCGGCGTGGTCGACGGCGCGTACGTCGCTTTCGCGAACGTGCTCGGGTTTCCCGGCGCGCCGGCGAAAGCGCTCAGCGTGGCGCTCGTGCTGCGCGCGTCGCAGCTGCTCTTCGCGGCGGTGTGCATGGTCGCGGCGACGATCACGCGCGAGCGCGTCGTGGCACCAGCGGCCGCCGCGGAAGCGAGCTCGTGAGCGGCGTCGCCAAGCGCGTCTCGAAGCTCGCGCATGTCTCGGCTGGGCGGCGCGAGCGGTTCGCGCGGAGCTTTCAAGTCTTCTTGCTCGGCGTGATCATCGCGTGCGGCATCGAGGTCGCGGTCGACTGGCACTCGACGCTCGGCGACATTCGCGTGCTTCGCGCGCGCGTCACCCAGCGCGGCGAGAGCTACGCCGCGGTGCTCGTGCATCCGCTCGGAGGGCCGGTCGCGCTCGGCGACGTCGCCGAGGTCGGGCGGCTCGTCGATGGCGTATTCGACGATCGCGACGTCGTCTTCGTGCGCGTCGTCTCGCCCGATCAGAAAACGCTCTACGAGCGCATCGACCCGGCGTACGCGACGTGGTTCGAAGGGGCGCGACACCAAACGTTCGACGCGTACTACGCGCATCAGCTCGATCGCGACACCAAGGGGGTGATGACCGACGCCGACGGTTTGCGCGCGCGCATGGAAGGGAGCCGCCACCGCGACATCGCGCAGAGCTATCAAGATTTGCTCGTCAGCTTGCACGTCGCGTCGCCCGACCAGACCAAGCTGCGCGGCAACGCGGTCGTGCTCTTCCAAGATCGTCTCTACACGTTCGACAAGAAATCGCACGACGACGCCGTCACGTATGCGCTCGGAAAAATCGAGGGCGGCGGGGCGATCGTCGTCGGCTTCGACATGCGCGAGACGAACGCGGCGATCCGCGCGAAGTACCTGAAGGGCGCGGGGATGGTGCTCTTCTTCGTGATGCTCATCTTGGTGCAGAACGTCGGCTCGCGGCGCGAGAAGCTCCGGCTGCTCGACCTCGAGTCGAAATATGCGAGCGCCAAAGAGTCGATCCGAAACGCGCTGCCCGCGCCGATCGAGACCAGCGCGCTCCGCGTCGCCGGCGCGATCGCGCAGTCGGTGGGGAGCGTCGATGGAATGCTCTTCGACGCATGGTCGAGCGACGACACGGTCGAGATCGTGCTCGTGGACCCCGAGGGCGACGGCGTCGAGGCCGCGGCCGTCGCGCTTCACGTGCGCGCGACCTATCGCCATCGGCGCGAGGACAGCATCCGCGCGACGCTCGTCGAGGAGCTCGCCGCGCTCGGCAGCGCGTCGCGGCGGATTCCGGGCGAGCGGCCGCTCGGCGCGGTCATCGTGCGCGTGCGGGGCGACGGATCGATCGAGGGCGTTCGCTGTGGGATGAGCGCGCCGCGCGTCGTGCACGGGACGGAGGTGCGCGCGCTCGACGAGCGCGACCTCGACGAAGCGGCCGAGGGCCTCACGCCGCCGATGCGGGCGATCTCGGGCGCGCTCGGCGCGGGCGAGCTCCTCGTCTTCGCGAGCGACGGTCTCGGCGGCGCGTCGCGTCGCATCGATCCGAACGCGGTCGCCTCGTTCGTCGCGCGCACGCGCGCCAGCGCCACGACGCGCGTCGACCTCGCGTCGCTCGCGTCCGATGCGACGACCTGGGCGCGCGGAACGTCGGCCGAAACCGCGCAGGACGACATCTTGGTCGTCTTGGCCGAACGAACATGATCGCGCACGTCGCGTTGGTGCTCGCCGTCGTCCTCGTCGCGGCCAAGCTCGCGGGCGAGGGCGCGTCGCGACTGAAGCAGCCGCCGGTGCTCGGGGAGCTCCTCGCCGGCATCGCGCTCGGAAATCTGCCCTGGACGCTCGGGCGCGCGCTAGGAACCGACGCGTCGCTCGACTTGCTCGCGCAGCTCGGCGTGCTCTTGCTGTTGTTTCAGGTCGGCATCGAGTCGACCGTGCGCGACTTGCTCGAGGTCGGCGCCGACGCCGCGCGCGCGGCGGTCCTCGGCACCGTCGGAAGCTTCGCCGTCGGATTCGTCTGCGCGCGGCTCGCGTTGCCGGGCGCCGGGCTCGTCGCGCACGTCTTTCTCGGCGCGTCGATCACCGCGACGAGCGTCGGCATCACGGCGCGCGTCTTCAAAGACCTGGGCCGGACGCGCAGCCTCGAGGCACGGACCATCCTCGGCGCTGCGGTGCTCGACGACGTGCTCGGTCTCGTCGTCCTCGCGCTCGTCACCGGTTGGGTCGCGTCGCGCGGTCGCGGAGAAGCAACGTCGCTCGTCTCGCTCGCGATCCTCCTCGCGAAGACGCTCGCGCTCCTCGTGACCGCGATCGCCGTCGGCGTTCGCGTGACCCCGCGGATTTTCGGCGCGGCCGCGCGTCTACGCACGCCGGGCGTGCTCCTCGCGATCGGCTTGTCGTTTTGTTTTCTCTTCGCCTGGGGCGCGGGCGCGATCGGCCTCGCGCCGCTCATCGGCGCGTTCGCCGCCGGACTCGTGCTCGAAGAGGCACACTCGAAGCGCTTCGTCGCGCGCGGCGAGAAACCGCTCGACGAGCTTGTCGAGCCGATCACGCAGTTCCTCGTGCCGATCTTTTTCGTCGTGATGGGCGCTCGCGTCGAAGTCGCCGCGTTCGCTCACGGTCGCACGTTGGCGCTCGCCGCCGCGCTCTGCCTGGCCGCGGTCCTCGGCAAGCTCGCGTGCGGCCTCGGCGTGCGCGGCACGAGCAAGCTCGCGGTCGCGTCGGGCATGATGCCGCGCGGCGAGGTCACGCTGATTTTCGCCAGCATCGGCCGCCAGACGAACGTCATCGACGGCGACGCTTACTCCGCCGTCGTCCTCGTCGTCGTGCTCACGACGATCTTCACGCCGACCGCGCTGAAGTGGAGCCTCGCGCGCGCGAAGCCTACTTCACCGGAGGCGGCGCGATCGCCGTGAGGTCCGAGCCGCCCGGGTATTGATAGCTCGTGTAAGCGCCGTAGCCCATGACCTGAATCCCAACGGGTTGCGTCGAGGTCAGCGTGTGCGCGCCCGCGTTGCCGGCGCCGAGCTTGTACCGCGCGACGCCGAAACCGCTCGAGCCGATCGCCTTGAAGCCGCTGACGTTCTGTCCATCGACCGTCACGCCGACGCCAGTGGGTCCGACGATGTCGACGTAGCTGATGTCGTAATCGCTCGGCGCGAGGAAAATGTACTGCGTCCGATACTGCTCGACCGCGACGGCAAAGCTCTGATCGGGATCGCCGTCACCGTTGACCGGGTCGACCAGTTGACCGCCGAGCGAGTAAGAGCCGACGCCGAACGCGTTGTTTCCCTTCACCTCGAAGTCGGTCGTCACGGGCGTCGTCGTGCTGCAGTCGACGACTTGACCCGCGTTGAGCGTCGCGGGGCAACCGGCAGGCTTGCTCGGATTGTACGTGAGCGTCGTGCCGTCGACGTTGCCGAAGAAGCGAACGAGGTGACCGATCGGGGTGCCGCCCGGGCTGGTCGGCACCGTCACGACGTAGTGCTGTCCGAGCGTCTCCGCCGGAAAGACGGACTCCTCGATGTGATCGCACGCCGCCGTGCCTTCGGGTTGATTGATGCACGGCAAGCTCGTGATGAGCTGCACCGGATGTTGATCGTCTTGTGTCGAGATGAGCGAGCCGCTGAAATCGTTTTGGTCGCCGATTTGGCCGACGACCTCGGCGACGTCACCGGAGTTGAGGGCAATCGTGAAAGTCCCCGCTCCGTTTTGGGCGGGGATCCCGCCGCCGGCGAGCACCTCGGACGTCGCCGACGTCTTGACCGTCACCGTGGTGCCGTTTGCGACGGCGGTGACCGCGAACGACGGACCCATGATCGGACCGAAGGTCGCTTCGCTCCAACCTCTCTGCCCCATGACACGGTAGTGGCCGGTCATCGCCGTGCTCGGCAAGAGCAGCGAAGCGTCGTTCGAATAGGAGAAACATCCGTCCGGCTGGAACGTCGTCTGGCAAATGGTGTCGCCCGGACACGAGCTCCAATTCTTGCCTTGCGGGCCACCGGCGCCTTTGTATTCGAGCGCGTTGAATTGATAGACGCTCACGGGAACGGTGCTGACGAGGTGGTAGGCGCCGCCGTGCGCGATGACCGACGCGGTCATTGCGGTCGCATCACCGCAGTTGTCCGCGTCGGGACCCTTGAGCGAGCTGACCCACGGTAGGTAGAATTTCTGCAGTTGGCCCGGCGCGACCGTGCCGGTCTGATTCGTGCCGTTCGGCCCGGTGATCGTGATGCCCGCCGGTTGGTTGCTCGCGTTGGCGACGACCACGGCGAAATCGAAGATCGACCAGACGTTGTTTCCGGTGACCGTCGGCCAGTAGTCGCAGCCGACGTACGATTTCGCATTCGCTGCGTCGGCGCACGTCGCGATGCCCGTCGGGCCGCCGTCGCCGCCGGGGCCGGTGTCGCCGAAGGACGGGCCGTCGCCGAAGTTGCCGCCGTCGCCGCT